>NZ_JACSNQ010000009.1 GCF_016900315.1 Olsenella profusa | reverse complement strand
TGACAGGGGTGGGGGTGACAGGGGGACGGAGCGGAGACACTTCCTCCGTCCCCCTTGTCATGTGGGGTCGCCCAGCTCACCAACACGCTCTCGATGGCCTGCTTCCTGTGGGGCACGCTGCTGCTCCACCGCGCGGGCCTTGCGGGCAGGAAGGAGTAGCAATGAAGATCGTTCTGGCAGGGGCCTTCGGCAAGCTGGGCTCCGACATCCTGCGCGCGCTCTGCGCGACCGACCACAGAATCGTGGCCGCCGACGCCGTGCTGCGCGTGCCCGACGACGTCGACGCGTCGCGCTTCGAGACGCGCCAGATCGACGTCACCCACCCGGAGACGCTCACGGGCCTCTGCGACGGCGCGGACGTGGTGATCACCACCGTGGGCCTCACCGGCGCCTCCACCAAGGTCACCAACTACGACATCGACTACCAGGGCAACCTCAACCTGATCGAGGCGGCGCGCGCCGCGGGCGTGAGGCACTTCGGCTACGTCAGCGTCATCAACGCCGACAGGGGCGAGGGCATCCCGATGGTCCACAGCAAGTACCTGCTGGAGCAGAGGCTCAAGGCCTCGGGCCTCGCCTACGTGATCTGGCGCCCCACCGGCTACTTCTACGACATCGCGCACGTCTTCTGGCCGATGATCAAGTCCAAGAGCGTGCAGCTGCTCAAGACCAAGGGCGGCTTCGAGCCGCGCGCCAACGTCATCGACACGCGCGACTTCGCCCGCTTCATCCTTAAGACCATGTGCGACGAGAACAGGACCTACTCGGTGGGCGGCACCGAGACCTACACCTACCGCCAGATCGCTGAGATGTTCTACAACGCCGACGGCGTCACGAACGGCCCCGTGAAGGTTGTGCCCGCGTTCATGATGGACGTGCTGGCGCACCTGCCCAAGATCAAGGCGCAGGGCAAGTCCGACGTGCTCAAGTTCTCCAAGTTCACGCTGCTCAACGACTGCGTGGGCGACACCGAGGTGCCCGGGCTGAGCTTTAAGGCCTACATCGCCGAGAAGAGCTACGCGCCAATCATCGAGGCCGAGCTCGCCGCCAAGGCCGCGGCCGAGAAGGGCGGTGAGCGCCGATGAACTGGACGCTCACGGGGACGCTCTTCGTGGTGGCACTTCTCGCCTGCTCGATGGGCTTCAAGCGCTTCGTGTGGTTCATGTCGATCGGGTACGGGCTGGCCGTGGCGGCGATCGCGGTGGCGACGCTCGTCGCGGGCGCGGGCATCACCGGCAACCCGCTCACGCCGGGCCTCGTGGTGGCGCTTCTCGTCTGCCTGGCCTACGGCCTGCGCCTGGGCGTCTTCCTCTGGCGGCGCGAGATGGGCAACGCCAACTACCGCAAGGTCCTCGCGACCAAGGTGGGCAAGGAGCCGCCGGTCTTTGTGAAGGCGCTCGCGTGGCTCTTCATGGGCGCGCTCTACGTCTGCGAGACCGCGGGCCTGCACCTGCGCCTGGCCAACGGCACCCCCGACGACGCGGCGCTCTGGGTGGGCGTCGCCGTGATGGCCGTCGGCGCCGTGATCGAGGCCGTGGCCGACCAGCAGAAGAGCGCCCAGAAGGAGGCGCACCCCGACATGGTGGCCACCGAGGGGCTCTTCTCGGTGGTGCGCTGCCCCAACTACCTGGGCGAGATGCTCTTCTGGACCGGCGTGTTCGTGACGGGCGTCCCCAGCTACGCCGGAGTTGTGCAGTGGGTCGTGGCGCTCGTGGGCTACGTGGGCATCCTCTTTGTGATGGTCGACGGCGCGCGCCGCATGAAGCGCGGCCACGAGCAGCGCTACGGCTCCGACGCGCGCTACCGCGCCTACGCCGAGCGCACCAAGCTCGTCATCCCCTTCGTCTGGTGAGACAAAGGGGACAGGTTCTTTTGTCTCATGAGACAGGGGACAGGTTCTTTTGACTCAAAGCGGGGCGCGCCACCTCCGGCCACCGCCCCGCAGGCCCGGCCCCTGAGCCGGGCCTTTTTTTGTGACGCGCCACGACACCGCCCCGCCCGCGAGCCTGGCGTGGGGGCTCCCCTCCACGTCCCGCTACCGCCCGCCGCGTACCAATCGTGTCCTGATTTGGGCCGTTTGCGCCACACGTCAGGGGCCTGGCACGCGGCGCCCCTATCATCAAGGCTGTCAGAATCCGATCTTGCACGGCCGGTCGCTAGGAGCCTCCATGAAGCACGAAGACCTTATCAAACAGATGACCCTCGCCGAGAAGTGCGCGCTGCTCCAGGGCGCCACCACCTTCGGCACCCTTCCCATCAAGCGCCTGGACATCCCCTCCGTCGAGTTCTCCGACGGCCCGTCCGGCGTCCGCCACCAGGCCGGCGCGGCCGACCACCTGGGCCTCAACGGCTCCGACCCCGCCACGTGCTTCCCCACCGCCGTCACGATGGCCAACACCTGGGACCCCGAGCTCGTCGAGCAGGCCGGCGCCGCCATGGGCAACGAGGCCGCCACGCAGGGCGTGAACACGCTGCTTGGCCCGGGCCTGTGCATCAAGCGCAATCCCCTGTGCGGCCGCAACTTCGAGTACTACTCCGAGGACCCCTACCTCTCCGGCAAGATGGCTGCGGCCGCCGTGCGCGGCATCCAGTCCAACGGCATCGGCGCGTGCCCCAAGCACTTCGCCGTCAACAGCCAGGAGGCCCGCCGCCAGGCGTCCGACTCCATCCTCGACGAGCGCACCCTGCGCGAGATCTACCTCACCGGCTTTGAGATCGCCGTGCGCGAGGCACACCCCAAGACCATCATGAGCTCCTACAACCTCGTGAACGGCACCTACGCCAACGAGAACCCCCACCTGCTCAAGGACATCCTGCGCGACGAGTGGGGCTTCGACGGCGCCGTGGTCACGGATTGGGGCGGCTCCAACGACCACACCGCGGGCGTGGCCGCCGGCTCCACCTACGAGATGCCGGCGCCGGGCCTCGCCTCCACGCGCGAGCTCATGGACGCCGTGAAGAGCGGCAGACTCGCCGAGGCCGACCTCGACGCGCGCGTGGACGAGGCCATCGAGCTGGCCCTCTCCACCCGCGCCGCCACGGAGAACGCCGCGAGCTCCTTTGACGCCGACGCCCACCACGCGCTCGCCCGCAAGGTGGCCGCGGCCGGCTGCGTCCTGCTCAAGAACGAGGAGAGCCTCCTGCCACTTCCCGCCCACGCCCGCGTGGCGCTTGTCGGTGACTTCGCCAAGACCCCGCGCTACCAGGGCGCCGGCTCCTCCGCCGTCAACTCCACCCGCGTGGACTCCCTGCTCGACCTCATCGGCGAGACGGACCTCGACCTGGTGGGCTACGAGCCCGGCTTCGAGCGCCACGGCGGCGAGAACGCCTCCAAGCGCGCCGCGGCCCTCGAGCTCGCCAAGAGCGCAGACGTGGTGCTGCTGTGCCTCGGCCTGGACGAGATCGCCGAGTCCGAGGGCGCCGAGCGCCTCTCCATGCGCCTGAACGAGAACCAGGTGGAGCTCGCCCACGCCGTCGCCCAGGTCAACCCGAACGTCGTGGTGCTGCTCTCCGCCGGCTCCTGCGTGGAGAGCGACTGGATGGCCGACGCCCGCGCCGTGCTCTACTGCGCGCTCGGCGGCCAGGCCGGCGCCGGCGCGGCGCTCGACGTGGTGTGCGGCAAGGTCTGCCCCTCTGGCAAGCTCACCGAGACCTGGCCGCGTCGCCTGGAGGACGTGCCCTCCTCGGCCAACTTCCCCTCCGAGGAGAAGAGCGCCGAGTACCGCGAGGGCCTCTACGTGGGCTACCGCTACTTCCAGACCGCGGGCGTGCCCGTGGCCTTCCCCTTTGGCTTCGGCCTCTCCTACACCACCTTCGCCTACTCCGACGTCAAGGCCACGCCCCAGGAGGTCAGCTTCACCCTCACCAACACCGGCAAGGTGGCCGGCGCCGAGGTGGCCCAGCTCTACGTGGCTAAGCCCGACCACGAGGTCTTCCGCCCCGCGCAAGAGCTCAAGGGCTTCGTCAAGGTGGCGCTCGAGCCGGGCGAGTCCCGCCGCGTGAGCATCCCGCTCGACGACAAGGCCTTCCGCTACTTCAACGTGGCCACCAACCGCTGGGAGGTCGAGGGCGGCACCTACGAGCTGCGCGTGGCCGCCTCCTCCGACGACGTCCGCCTCACCGCCACGCTCCAGGTGGCCGGCACCGGCGCCGCCAACCCCTACGCGGGCGTCGACGTGGCCCCCTACCAGACCGCCGACGTCACCTCCGTGGACGACGCGCACTTCGCGGCCCTTCTCGGCCATCCCGTGCCCGCCGGCGACGCCGCCATCGAGCGCAACATGTGCTTCCGCGACCTCAACCACGGCCGCTCGCTCATCTTCTGGGTGGTCTGGCTCGTGCTGCGCTCGCTCAAGCGCGCCGCCGACCGCAGCGGCAAGCCGGACCTCAACGTGCTGTTCGTCTGGAACATGCCGCTGCGCGCCATCGGCAAGATGACGGGCGGCATGGTGGACATGGGCGTCGTGGACGCGCTCGTCCGCGAGGTCAAGGGCTACGGCTGGGGCGGCGTGGTGCTGCTTGCCGTGGCACTTCTCGCCGGCTGGGGCGTCGGGGTCGGCATCCTGCTCTGGGTCCTGTGGATCGTGGTGCCCATCGCGTTCGCCTTCGTCAGGAACCTCGTCCTCAACGGACAGACCAAGAAGCTGCTCGGCTAGCCAGCGTCCGGGCCGGACGCGCCAGCCCCGCGACGCCAACGACAAACAAGGAGAGATCACATGAACTTCTGGACCAACTTCGCCGAGAAGCACCCCGCGGCAGCCAAGTGGATTCGTGAGGGCGGGCTCTTCGTCATCGTGTCCAACCTGATCACGGTGTTCAAGTACCTGATGCTGACCTTCCTGCCGGCCGCCTTCGCCTTCCTCGGTGACGCCTCGTTCGGCTGGCCGGGCATCCCGGTGACGCTGTTCGGCGAGACCTTCCAGTGGAACATCCTGGGCTACGACCAGGCCCACGGCGGCCTTGCGTACTTCTGCGCCTACATGGTGGCCATGGTCATCGGCGAGTGCATCAACTTCCCCATCCAGCGCAACTTCGTGTTCCGCTCCCACGGCAAGCTGGGCCCGCAGATTGCCTGGTACCTGGTGGCGTTCATCATCATCACCTGCATCGTGAACTCCATCAACTGCATCTGGG
Organism: Olsenella profusa; assembly: GCF_016900315.1. Lineage (GTDB taxonomy): Bacteria > Actinomycetota > Coriobacteriia > Coriobacteriales > Atopobiaceae > Thermophilibacter > Thermophilibacter profusus_A. Next base: position 69,178 of record NZ_JACSNQ010000009.1, on the reverse strand, counting down.
TCGCCGTGGCCGGCATGTTCGTCCCCGACTGGGTCTACAACATCGGCACCACGGTGCTGAACGGCGGCATCTCGATGGTAATCTTCTTCTTCGTGAACAAGATCATCTTCCCCGAGGGCGAGGCCAAGCCCAAGGAGGCCTAAGGCCGAGTCCGTGGTCGGGCGCATCGCTTTCCCGTGGGGGGCGCTGCCTTCGGGCGGCGCCCCTTTTTGCGTGGCGGGCGCGGACGGCGGGTTCTTCTCGCCGGGCGGGACGCCGGCATTCCCGGGTCCTTCTCGCCGGGTGGGGCGCTGGCAGCCGGCCGTCAGCGGCACCTGGCCGTCAGCCGCCCAACCCATGCTGCGCGGGATTCGCCGGGAGTGTGCATCTGTGCCGCCAAATTTGCCGGGGCTGTGCGCGCCACGACGCACACAGCCGTCGAACCCGGCGGCCAAAACGCACAGACCCCGGGATTCCCGCGCACGCCGCGCAGCAGCAACGCTGCTCCGCACGTCCTTCTCGCCGCGCCGCTCGCACGCCGCGCAGCAGCAACGCTGCTCCGCACGTCCTTCTCGCCGCGCCGCCCGCACGCCGCGCAGCAGCAACGCGGCCCCGCGCACGCCGTGCAGCGGGCGACGTCACTCCGCCCGTCGCCCGCCCGCGCCCCACCAGCCGTGAACGGTAGTGACTCGTCGGTGAACGGCAAGTTCAGATACCTTTACGTCCCACAACCCATAGTGACACCACTCGCTACCAGCCACAAGATGTTGTGGAAATTTGCGGTTGACGCATGTGGCTAACTTTTCTGGCCCCGCATTGCGGCGCTCTCTGGTACGTTAGAGGGCGCCGTTATCCGGCAGTACGCGCAACGACTACGGAGACAAGGGAGCGTGACCAGTGAGTCAGGAAGCTTGGCAGGGATTTGTCAGCGGCAACTGGGAGCACCAGATCGACGTCCGCGACTTCATCCAGAGGAACTACACCCCCTACGAGGGCGACGAGTCCTTCCTCGCCGGCCCCACCGAGAGCACCACGAAGCTCTGGGACGAGGTCCTCGACCTCTTTGAGCAGGAGCGTGCCGCGGGCGGCGTCCTCGACATGGACACCAAGGTCGTCTCCACCATCACCTCCCACCCCGCCGGCTACATCGACCAGCCCCTCGAGAAGATCGTGGGCCTGCAGACCGAGAAGCCCCTCAAGCGCGCCCTTATGCCCAACGGCGGCATCCGCATGGCCGTGGCCGCCTGTAAGCAGAACGGCTACGAGGTGGACCCCGAGGTCGTCGACTTCTACACCAACTACCGCAAGACCCACAACGCGGGCGTCTTTGACGTCTACACCCCCGAGATGCGCGCCTGCCGCCACTCCCACATCATCACCGGCCTGCCGGACGCCTACGGCCGCGGCCGCATCATCGGCGACTACCGCCGCGTGGCTCTCTACGGCGTCGACCGCCTGATCGAGGAGAAGAAGGCCGAGCACGCCGGCACCCAGAAGACCATGAACGAGGCCACAATCCGTCACCGCGAGGAGCTCGCGGAGCAGATCCGCGCCCTCGGCGAGCTCAAGCAGCTCGGAGAGATCTATGGCATCGACATCTCCGGCCCCGCGCGCACCTTCCAGGAGGCCGTGCAGTGGCTCTACTTCGGCTACCTCGCCGCGGTCAAGGAGCAGAACGGCGCCGCCATGTCCATCGGCCGCAACTCCACGTTCCTGGACATCTACGCCGAGCGCGACCTCAAGGCCGGCCTCATCACCGAGGAGGAGGCGCAGGAGATCATCGACCACCTGGTCATGAAGCTCCGCATGGTCAAGTTCGCCCGCACGCCCGAGTACAACGAGCTCTTCTCCGGCGACCCGCAGTGGGTCACCGAGTCGCTGGGCGGCATGGGCATCGACGGCCGCCCCATGGTCACCAAGACCGCCTTCCGCTACCTGCACACCCTGGAGAACATGGGCACCTCGCCGGAGCCCAACCTCACGGTGCTCTGGTCCACGCGCCTGCCCGAGGCCTTCAAGCGCTACTGCGCCAAGATCTCCATCACTACGAGCTCCATCCAGTACGAGAACGACGACCTCATGCGCGTCTACCACGGCGACGACTACGCGATCGCCTGCTGCGTGAGCTCGATGCGCATCGGCAAGGAGATGCAGTTCTTCGGCGCCCGCGCCAACCTCGCCAAGTGCCTGCTCTACGCCATCAACGGCGGCCGCGACGAGAAGAGCGGCGAGCAGGTGGGCCCGAAGTTCCGTCCCGTCGAGGGCGACTACCTGGACTACGACGACGTCGTCGCCAAGTTCCGCGACATGATGGCGTGGCTCGCCGGCGTCTACGTCAACGCGCTCAACATCATCCACTACATGCACGACAAGTACTGCTACGAGCGCCTGCAGATGGCCCTACACGACGAGCACGTGCACCGCTGGTTCGCCACGGGCATCGCCGGCCTCTCCGTGGTGGCCGACTCGCTCTCCGCGATCAAGTACGCCAAGGTCAAGGTCATCCGCGACGAGACCGGCCTTGTGACCGACTACGAGGTCGAGGGCGACTTCCCCAAGTACGGCAACGACGACGACCGCGTGGACCAGATCGCCCACGACGTGGTCGAGGTCTTCATGAAGTTCGTCCGCGAGACCGACACCTACCGCAACTCGGTGCCCACCACCTCGATCCTCACGATCACGTCCAACGTGGTCTACGGCAACGCCACCGGCAACACGCCGGACGGCCGCCGCGCCGGCGAGCCCTTCGCCCCGGGCGCCAACCCCATGCACCGTCGCGACACGCACGGCGCCGTGGCGTCGCTCGCCTCCGTGGCCAAGCTCCCGTTCAAGGACGCGCAGGACGGTATCTCCAACACGTTCTCCATCGTCCCGGGCGCCCTCGGCAAGTCCGACGCCGTAATGTTCGACGAGCTTGACCTCGACGCGCTGGGCGTGGACATCCAGATCGAGAACCCCGCGCCCGACTGCGGCTGCTGCTAGGCCGCCCGGCGCACGACCCCGTAACTCGTCACCATGAGCCGGGCGGGACGCCCCGCCCGGCACGCGAGAAAGGAACCCACATGACCACCGCCACCGTCTCCCCCGAGCAGGTTGACAACCTCGTCAACATGATCGACGGCTACGTCGAGGAGGGCGGCCACCACCTCAACGTCAACGTCTTCACGCGCGAGACCCTGCTCGACGCCCAGGCCCACCCCGAGAAGTACCCGCAGCTCACCATCCGCGTCTCCGGCTACGCGGTGAAGTTCAACTCCCTCACCAAGAAGCAGCAGGACGACGTCATCTCCCGCACCTTCCACGAGTCGATGTAGCTTGTCCGTCGTCTCTGACGCCGACGTCGTCGGGCGCGTCCACTCAATCGAGACCTTCGGGACTGTAGACGGCCCTGGCACGAGACTCGTGGTCTTCTGCCAGGGTTGCCCGATGCGCTGCCTCTACTGCCACAACCCCGACACCTGGGAGTTCGCCCACGGCGAGAAGAACCACGGGCAGGGCGGTGCGTCCGGACCCGGAGAGGACATGAGCGTCGGCCAGGTCCTCGAGACATTCGAGCGCAACCGCCCCTTCTATCGGCGCGGCGGCATCACCGTCACCGGCGGAGAGCCGATGGCGCAGCCCGACTTCGTGGCCGCGCTCTTCCGCGCCGCCCACGCCGCGCCCGCCGGGCGCATCCACACCTGCCTGGACACGAGCGGCGCCACGTTCTCCGCCACGGGCGCGTCGCGCTTCTCGCCACTACTTGACGAGTGCGATCTCGTGCTGCTCGACATCAAGACCGCTGACGCCGCCGAGCACGAGCGGCTCTGCGGCCTCCCTGCCAGCCACGCCCTCGAACTGGGCGAGGAGCTGGCGCGACGCGGGACGCCCGTGCTGGTCCGGCACGTGGTGGTCCCCGGCATCACGGACGGCGAGGAGGAGGCCGCCGCCGTGGGTCGCATCATCGGCGACTGGGACAACGTGGTGGGGCTGGACTTCCTCCCCTATCACACGCTCGGGCGGGCCAAGTACGAGAGGCTCGGGATCGAGTACCCGCTCGAGGGCGTGAAGGCGATGGAGCCGGCGCGCGCCAGGGAGCTCAGGCACACGGCCCTTGTCGCCCGTGCCCGCAGGCGCGCCGAGCGCGGCAGGTAGGCGCCTGCGACGGCCCCGAGCCATCCCCTCTCACAGAGAGCGGCCCGCGACGCGTGACGTCGCGGGCCGCTCGCACATCCCCTGCCGCCGCCCGGGCCACCGGTCGGCCGCTAGGCCGTGGGCGTGAGGACGAGGGTCCTCGCCTCCTCGCCGTCCACGGTGAAGGCCGTCCCCTCGAGCGTGACGCTCATGACGTCGCCCGGGTCCACCTCCGAGGCAAACGTGTAGGACGAGGACCCGTCGCTCCGCATGCTCTGGGTTGCGCTCACGGCGCCCTCGGCCCCGTAGGCCACGACCTCGGAGCCGTCCGACAGCTGCAGGGTGACGCGCCCGTCGATGAACTGGCCGTCGTCCGTGCCAATCCCCGCGCTCAGCGTCACGCCGAGCTCGCTGAGCTCCGCCGTGGCGCCGCTGCCGTCCGCAAAGGCGCGCGTGTCGACCGCCTTGGTCTCAAGCGGCTGCGAGGTCTGGCCCTGGCTCTCGGGGGCCTCGGCCCCAGCGTGCCAGACGAGCTGGCAGAACACGCCGTCGGCCGGGTCGGCCGTGCCGCGGGTGTCGAAGTAGGCGGTGCCGTACAGCTCGGTGTCCGTCGAGGCGCCCTCGTCGACCACGAAGCGCATGTTGGGACGGCCCTCGAGCTGGTCGTTCCCCACGCGCAGCTGCACGGCGTCGATCGCGGCCTGCCCGGCGTCAGCGACGAAGCCGCCCGTCTCGTCGAGCGTGCCTCCCAGGCCGTCCGGGTTGCTCAGCACGAAGGACGCCGCCCCCAGACCGCTGTCGTCGACCCTCACGTCCCCGACGCTGAGCGAGTAGCCCTCCGCCTGCACCGCAGGCTCCCCCTCCCACGCCGGGGAGCCCTGCTCCTCGGTCGCCTGGGGGTCCAGGACCTCTCCCATGCCCGGGTCCTCCTGCTGGGTCTGGGTGGCGGGACTGCACCCGAGAAGGGCAAGCGAGACGCCCCCGACGGCAATCAGCGCCGCGGCAAGCCCGGCCCCCATGCGAGTCGCACCCGTGTGTCCCATCTTCATCGTCCTCCCCAATCGAGCCGAGGTCCTTCTCGGCTGACCGCGCTCCAAGACAGTTGTACCCCTCGGTGAGGGTGGCGTAGCCCGGATTTCGGCCGGCGCCGCCCACGGACGCCTACGAGCGCTCGGCGATCTCCAACACCAGGCGCTCGGTCTTCTCCCAGCCGATGCAGGCGTCCGTGATGGACTGGCCGTAGGTGCCGCCGCCCACGGGCTGGTTGCCGTCCACGAGGTAGCTCTCCACCATGAAGCCGCGCACCAGGCGCCCGATGGCCTCGGAGCGGTGGACGGAGTCCATGACCTCGTGGCAGATGCGGATCTGCTGGAACGGGCGCTTGCCGGAGTTGTCGTGGTTGCAGTCGATGATCACGGCCGGGTTCTCGAAGCTCGAGGCCGTGTACTTCTCGGCCAGGCGCTCGAGGTACTCGTAGTGGTAGTTGGGGTAGTTGATGCCGTCCAGGCCCACGTAGCCGCGCAGCACCGCGTGCGCGAGCGGGTTGCCCGTGGTGGCCACCTCCCAGTTGCGGAAGATGAAGGTCTGGGGCTGCTGCGCGGCGTAGATGGAGTTGAGCATCACGTCGGTGGAGCCGCCCGTGGGGTTCTTCATGCCCACCGGCATCGGGACGCCAGAGGCCACCAGGCGGTGCTCCTGGTTCTCGACGGAGCGCGCGCCCACCGCGATGTAGGCCAGCAGGTCGATGAGGTACTGGTAGTTGGTGGGATAGAGCATCTCGTCCGCCGTGAAAAGGCCCGTCTCCTCCACCACACGCAGGTGCATGTGACGGATGGCCTTGACGCCGCCGAGCATGTCGTCGGCCGCCTCGGGGTTGGGGTTGTGGAGCAGGCCCTTGTAGCCGGTGCCCTTGGTGCGGGGCTTGTTGGTGTAGACGCGCGGGATGACCACGAGCTTGTCCGAGACGCGCTCGGCGAGCTTGGCGAGGCGCGTCACGTAGTCGAGCACGGAGTCCTCGCGGTCCGCGGAGCACGGACCGATGATGAGCAGGCGGCGACTGTCCCTGCCGGTAAGCACCGCCGCGACCTGCGCGTCAAAGTCCGCCTTGCGCGCCGTCATCTCGTCCGAGAGCGGCATCTCGGCGCGGATCTCCTTGGGGATGGGCAGCAGGCGCTTGAACTTCATCGACATGCGGGGTACCTCTCTGAGCTAACGGTTGTTTCGGCTCGTGTATTATCGCGCGCGGCGGGTCGCGGGCGCAACCGTGCGGGCGGGTACGCACGCCTTGACGGCCTCGCCGCCGGGGCACGGTGCGCCGGGGGCTTTGCGGGCGCCGCCTGGGGGTGCCCCAACGTCTTGGCCCGGTTTTTTTGCAATTCGGCCGTAAGTGTGACAAGACGACCCTCTGGTTTGCAATTCGGCCGTAAGTGTGACGCCGTTTTTCGAGAATCGCCCGATTCAATTTGATTAGTTATCATCTTTCCTGCGGCTTTGCCACCTGGCTATCGCGGGGGTGCCGAAACAGCGTCACACTTATGGACGAATTGCAAATTCTCGGTCCTCTTTGTCACACTTACGGCCAAATTGCAAACCCGCACCCGGGCTCAGCGGCGCTGCCGGGAGGTCGGCTCGCACCTTGCCCAAGCTCGCAGCCACCGCTGCGCCGCATATGGCTAAGATGGTGGCGAAGCGACCGCCCGGGCAGCACCCGTCGCCGGTCCGACCCGCGACCGCCCGGCCAAACAAGGAGGCACCATGCCCTGCACCACCATCCTCATCGGCAAACGCGCCAGCTACGACGGCTCCACCATCGTGGCCCGCAACGAGGACTCGTCCAACGGCGAGTTCTGCCCCAAGCGCTTCGTGTCGCGCCCCGCCCCGCAGGCGGGCTCCGTCTACAAGAGCGTCCTCTCGCACCTTGAGATCATCCTTCCCGAGGACGGCATGCGCTACACCGCGATGCCCAACGCCGACCTCAAGGAGGGCCTCTGGGAGGAGGCGGGGTTCAACAGCCGCAACGTGGGCATGAGCGCCACCGAGACGATCACCTCCAACGAGCGCGTGCTTGCCGCCGACCCGCTCGTGCGCTACGAGGCCGCCGTCGGCACCCCCGGCGAGGAGGGCTACCGTGCCGAGCAGCTCGGCGGCATCGGCGAGGAGGACATGGTTACCCTCGTCCTCCCCTACGCGACGAGCGCCCGCGACGGCGTGGCGCGCCTCGGCGCCCTGCTTGAGACCTACGGCACCTATGAGATGAACGGCGTCGCCCTCTCCGACGCCGACGAGATCTGGTGGCTGGAGACCGTGGGCGGTCACCACTGGATCGCCCGCCGCGTGCCTGACGACTGCTACGTCACGATGCCCAACCAGCTCGGCATCGACGACTTCGACCTCGGCGACGCCTTCGGCGAGCAGCACGACCACCTCTGCTCGGCCGACCTGCGCGAGTGGATGGCCGCCAACCACCTTGACCTCACGCTCGGCGGGGACGGCATGCACTTCAACCCGCGCGACGCCTTCGGCAGCCACTCCGACTCCGACCACGTCTATAACACGCCGCGCGCCTGGGCCATGCAGCGCTTCCTGAACCCGCACGCCGGCCCGTGGGACACCGCCGCGCCGGCCTCCGACTTCGGCCCCGAGAGCGACACCCTCCCCTGGTGCCGCGAGCCCGAGCGCAAGCTCACCATCGAGGACGTGAAGTACGTGCTCTCCCTCCACTACCAGGGCACGCCCTACGACCCCTACGGCACGGCCGGCGACCCCGGCACCCGCGGGCGCTACCGTCCCATCGGCATCAACCGCAACAGCCAGCTCGCGGTACTGCAGCTGCGCCCGGACGTTCCGGCCGAGCGCGCCGCTCTGCAGTGGGTGGCCTACGGGTCCAACGCCTTCAACGCGCTCGTGCCCCTCTACGCCAACGTCGAGGAGACGCCGGCCTACCTCGAGGACACCACCACGCGCGTGACCAGCGAGAACTTCTACTGGGCCAACCGCCTTGTGGGCGCGCTCTCCGACGCGGCCTACGGCGCGTGCCTGCCGCACGTGGAGCGCTACCAGGAGGCCCTCACAAGCCGCTGCGCCGCGCTCGTGCGCGAGTGTGACGAGAAGGGCGGCGATCTCACGGCCTGCAACCAGGCCATCGCCGACGAGTGCCGCCGCGCCACGGACGACCTGCTCGACAAGGTGCTCTACGAGGCCAGCATGCGCATGAGGAACGGCTTCTCCCGCAGCGACAACTAGGCGGTACGGTGGGCGGTCACAGGCCTGCAGCGAGCGCGGCAGCTGCGGCACCCGCGGGCGCCGGCTCCTGCGGCCCTTCGCAAGCCGCCCGCCCGCAAACCGCCCGCCCTACATGTCCGCCGGGAACCGCAGGCGGATCTCGGCGTCGGTGAGCCGGGCGTCCGCCGCGTCGACGACTTCCCCGGCGCCACCGCCCCACGCGCGGTCGCAGAGCGCCGTGAGCGCCAGCCCGTCCACGAGCTCCACGCCCGCCTGCCGCGCGTACTTCTCGGCCTCCGCCGAGAACGAGCTCGTGGTGACGAAGACCATCCGGTCGGCACGCTCCACGTCGTTGGCGCCGCGCAGCTTCTGGACCTGTGGGCGGCCCACGGAGTGCCCGCGCGCGTAGCACTTGCACTCCACGATCGCACTACGGCCGTCGCGGTCAACCAGCCGCAGGTCAAAGCCACCATCGCGGCTGGGCGGCGTCACGTGCGCCTCAGAGCCGAGCGCGCGGTAGAGCTCCGCGCAGAAGGACTCGAAGTCCGTGGGCCGACTGTGGAAGCGCGCGACGAGCTCGTCCACGCTGCGCGCGCTGCGGCGGTCCCGGGCGGCGTCCCGCAGCCTGAGGTACTTCTCGGCCTCCTCGTTGCAGGGGGCTACGGCGCGGCCCGCGTCGCGCAGGCACAGGGCCAGGTGGTAGATGGTGAACGGGCTCTTGTCAGAGAGGCGCCAGCCGCCGACGCGCAGCACCGAGGGCGGCCGGACAACCGAGAAGTCCCGCGTACGACCGTCTCGCGTGCCGTCCGCCTTGGCGCGCGACCAGCACGGGTAGGCAAGCCGCAGCGAGCCAGGGTCGGGACAGGCGACGTCACGCCGGACGGCGACGGTCCGCGGCACCGGCACGCCCAGCTCCGCCGACGCGCGACGTCGCAGCCACGCGCGCCATGCAACGCGCCCCGCAAGCACCGCCACAGCCAGCACGACCATCGCCGCCAGCACGACAACGACGGGCCCCAGCTCCGTCGCAAGGCCGGCCCCCAGCGCCTCGGCACGCACGCCCACGCGGCTACCGCCCCCGTGCCTGCGCCAGGTAGCGCTCGATCTCCGCGGCAGGGAGCTCGGGGTAGGCCTCGGCGAGGCCCCGGCGCAGCACGTCGAGGTAGCGGGCGCCCGGCTCGTGGAAGGGCCGACGCTCGGCGTTGGTGAAGCTCAGGGCCGGCACGCCCAGGTACGTGCCCAGATCCAGCCCCCTCGCGTACCACGCGTCCCCGCGGCCCTCCTGGTCCCACACCTGCTCGAACTGCGCGCGCGTCACCAGGTAGGCCCGGCCGTAGGCAAAGCCCGGCCGCGACGCGTCCAGAAACGAGACGCCGCCGCCCCAGGGCTCGCTCACGTTGCCGAAGTACATGTCAAACGGGACGTCAAAGGGCACGTCGCAGACGGGCGGCGTGGGGTCGTCGCAGCCCGCATAGCCCCGACCGTTGCTCTCGCAGAAGCCGCCCTCAACGTAGAGCATGAAGCGCGCCCGCAGCAGGTTGGAGCCGTAGCCCACGTACCAGACGTGCGTCGTGCGGCAGGCGTCCACCCTTGCCAGAAGCTCGGGCGAGAGGGACGCTCCCGAGGGTCGTGTGAGCGACATGGCTCTCCTTCCTGACGCGCCGGCAGCGCGACGAACACGTGACGTGTCGACTATAGCAGCGTCCCGCCCGGCGAGAACGGCGCCAGCCCGGCGCCGCAGATGCGTACGCCCCCTCCGTGGGGGGTACGCATCTGCGGCGCCGCAGGGTACGTACACCCAGCCGCAGGGTACGTACACCCAGCCGCAGGGTACGTACACCCAGCCGCAGGGTACGTACACCCCTCGACGTCCTTCTCGCCAAGCCATCTGACGTTTCCGCAGGTAACCGAGGTGGCGAGAAGGACGTCAACGCCGCGGGGGTGTACGTACCCTGAGGGGGGTGTACGTACCCCTCGGGCTGAGGCGGATCGGAGCGGGCCGAGGCAGGCCGAGCTGGACCGAAGGCCGCAACCGCAACCACGACCGCCGACACGCCGCCTCGCCCGTCACGGAGAGGGCCCCGCGAGCGCGTGCCCGCGAGGCCCTCCCGAGTCGCCGTTCTTCTCGCCGCGCCTTGTGCCGTGCGAGGCCGCCGCTCAGCAGGCTAGCGCCCGCCGAAGGGGTTCATCTGCTGCTCCTGGTACTGCTGGTACATGTCGATGAGGTCCTGCAGCGAGATGTCCTGGCCGTTGATGTTGACGGTCTCGTCGCGCTGCTGCTCCTGCTGCTGCTGGAGATCCTCATCGGAGCCGAGCGTCACGTCGAAGGTCCGCTGCTGGCCGTCGCGCATGACCGTGACCTGCACCGTCTCGCCAATATCGTGCGAGCGCACCGCCAGGATCGCGCTGTCCGCGGAGGTCACCTGGTCGTCACCGATCGCCGTGATCACGTCGCCCCTCTGGATGCCCCCCTCGGCCGCCGGGCCGCCGTCGGCCACCTCGACCACGTAGGCGCCCGAGGTCACGCCGAGGCTGTTGGCCAGGGAGTTCTGCGTGTTCACCGTCTGCATCGTGAGGCCGATGTAGGCGTGGGTGACCGGCTGCCCGCTGATGATCTTGTCGACGATCTGCGTGGCGTAGTCGGACGGGATGGCGTAGCCGATGCCCGCGAAGCTCTGCGTGTCGGAGCTGTAGAGCGTGCAGATGCCCACGAGGCGGCCCTGGTCGTCCACGAGCGCGCCGCCGGAGTTGCCCGGGTTGATCGTGGCGTCGGTCTGGATGAGGTTGGTGTAGAGGGTGTTGCCCGAGGCCCCCTGCAGCAGCGTGTTGCGCGAGAGGGCACTCACGATGCCCTGGGAGACGGAGTTCTCAAGGCCGAACGGGCTGCCCACGCTCATCACCCAGTCGCCCACCTGCAGCGCCGAGGAGTCGCCAATCTCCATCGGGGTCACGGAGTCGCCCTGGAGGTCCGCCTTGATGACGGCCACGTCGCTGGAGGGATCGGTGCCCACGAGCTCGGCGGAGTAGCTCTTGCCGTTGATGGTCACCGAGATGCTCTGCGCGTTCTCGACGACATGGTTGTTGGTGATGATGTTGCCCTCGGCGTCGTAGATCACGCCGGAGCCCATGCCCTCGCCGTCGGCGAAGGTGCAGTAGACGGTGGCCACGGAGGGCAGCGCCTTGGCGGCCACGGCGTTGGCGACGGTGGTGTCCTCGTCGTTGGGGTCGATGGTGACCTGCTGGGTAGTGCCACCGGCCGTGGACTGCACCTGCGGAGTGCCCACCACGCCGGTGCCCACCAGCGCGGCCACCAGGGCGCCCGCGCCGACCACGCCGCCGATGAGGCCGGCCACCACGGCGCGCGCCGTGCGCCTCCGCGTGCCCTTGCGGGCGTGCTCGGGGGCGTCGCCCTGCGGGACGTCCGGCTCAGGGGCGGCCAGGCCGGAGCCGGAGCTTGGGTCGGCCACGTGGGCGCCGGGGATCGGCGGGGTCTGGACGGTCGGACGGACCTCGGTGTTCTGGGACTCGCCGTGCCCCTCCGGGGAGGGGGTGCCAAAGGGATTCTCGCTCATGTCTTCCTTCTCTCGTCGACGCGCCCGCCGGCACTCCGCCGCAGGCGCTCCTTTATCGTCCGAGGTCGAATGTACCCTCTGAGCGTCCGCCCAAACGAGGCTTTGTGCGAGACCACTTTGGCGGCACGATGCTTTCCGGTTCCTGAAAAACCTGTCTCAGAGAGCCCGCCCCGGCGAGAAGAACCTCGGGGCGCGCACGGGAATTCCCCAGCTCAGTGCCTCTCGGGAGGGAAGGTCTCGGTGACTGGACAGGCGCGGCCCAGCCGGGTCGCACGCCGGACGAGCCGCACGACACCGAGCCGCGCGCGGCCTGGCGCCCGGCTGCCCGCCGCGCGGCGCCGAGCCGTACGTCGCGCCGCGCTAGATGCGGAAGAGGTAGCCGACGCCGCGGATGGTCACGATGTGGCTTGCCACCTGCGGGCCCACCTTGGAGCGGACGCGACGGATGTGCACGTCCACCGTACGGGTACCGCCGCAGTACTCAAAGCCCCAGACGCGGTGGAGCAGCGTCTCGCGCGAGTAGGCGCGGGAGGGGTGCGTGGCCAGAAAGGACAGCAGCGAGTACTCCATGAGCGTCAGGTCCACGGGCTTCTCGTCGATGTAGACCTGGTAGGTGGCGAGGTTGATGGTCATGTTGTCCACGGTCACCAGGTCGGCCGGCGCGCTCTCCTCCCCCGGCCAGAGCAGCAGCGTGCTGCGCAGCTCGAACTCGGCGAGGCCGGCGGTGGAGAGGATGAAGTCGTTGGTGCCCTGGGTGGGCATGTGGAGCGTGGCGAGCTTGTCCGGGTCCTGGACGAGCAGCATCGGGATGAAGCCGTTCTCCGCCACGAAGGCGTCGACGGAGTTGAGGATGTCCTGGCTCATGCCCTCGGCGTCAAGGATTACGAGGTCGAACTCGTGGCCGGAGCTGACCGCCTGCGAGAAGGTCTCCTCGTTCGCCAGGGCGATGGAAACGTCGATGGCGTGCGAGAGCTCGCGCATGCAATCGTGCAGCCGCGTGGTCGCGGATATGAGCAGGATGTTCTTATGGTGCATCCGTCGTGCCTCCCAACATGGACACATGTATTTGCAAAGGGTACCACAACGCCCCCGCGCGAGCAGGGGCGTTGTTGCAAATACTCAAATGAGGCGCAGATAGAGGGCGGTCCCCCGGGCGCGCGTAACACGTCCGAAACGCTGTGTTCGCCACGTTTGCGCAGCTCAGCGCCCCGCTTCCCGGCGAGAAGAACCTGCGGTCGCACCGCGGCCGCCCACCGGGGCGCCGCGCCGAATCCGGGTGCCAAATCCGGCGGGGTTGTGCGCGGCGCGGGAATCGGCGGGAGTGTGCGTTTGGGTGCCAGAATTCGCGGGTCTGTGCGCGCTGAAACGCACACTCCCCCAGAATCGGGCGGCCAAAACGCACACTCCCCGGAAATCGCGCGCAGCGCACAACCCCGCCCAATTCCGCGCGGCGCACAAACTCGCCGCTATACGCACGTTCTTCTCGCCGAGGGAGGGGCCGGGCGGGCGCAAGGCAGCCGCCCTTGGCCCTACTTGATCGAGCCGAGGAACTCCGCCGTACGGGCGTTCTCCGGGTGGTCGAAGACCTTCTCCGGCAGGCCCTGCTCCACGATCACGCCACCCTCCATGAAGACCACGCGGTCGGCCACGTCGCGCGCGAAGCCCATCTCGTGGGTCACGACGATCATGGTCATGCCGGAGTTCTCCGCGAGGTCGCGCATGACGTCGAGCACGCCGCGCACGAGCTCGGGGTCGAGCGCCGAGGTCGGCTCGTCGAAGAGCAGCACGTTGGGGTGCATGGCCACGGCGCGGGCGATGGCCACGCGCTGCTGCTGGCCGCCGGAGAGCTGGGCGGGCTTGAAGTCGGCACGGTCGGCAAGGCCCACGGCGGCGAGCTGCTTCAGGGCCTCCGCCTCGGCCTCGGCCTTGTCCCGCTTCAGAACCTTGGTCTGGCCGATCATCACGTTGCCCTTTGCCGTGAGGTGCGGAAAGAGGTTGAACTGCTGGAAGACCATGCCCACGTCGCGGCGAAGCTTGTTGACGTCGGCCGTGCTCTTGCCGGTAATCTCCTCGTCCTCGATGAGGATGTGGCCGGCCGTGGGCGTCTCCAGCAGGTTGATGCAGCGCAGCATAGTGGACTTGCCCGAACCCGAGGGGCCGAGAACCACCACGACCTCGCCAGGCCAGACGTTGAGGTTGACGTCTTTTAGGACCAGCGTCTCGTCGAAGCTCTTGTTGAGATGCTCGATGCGCACGATAGGGTGCTCCCCGGGCGTGAAGTGGTGACGCGTGAGGCCCTGGTCGGAGGCGTAGGCCGCGGCGGCGGCCTCGTCGGCGGGGAGCGCCGGCGGGACCTCGGGGACGTTCCTGCGGTGAATCCTAGCAGCCATCGGCGGCCTCCTTAGCGCTGGGGAGCGGGGCGACGCCCGCGGGGGCGACGGCGGGCGCGCCCGTGAGGGCACTCACGGCGGCACTCACGGCCGCTGAGTTCTTCTCGCCAGAGCGAACGAGCTCGTCGGCGTTGTCGGCGACCTGCGCGCGACGCTTGGGACGCGGGCCGCCGCCGCGCTCGGAGCGGGCGATGTTGTCCTCGACAATGCCGACGACCTTGATGAGCGGCAGCGTGACGATCAGATAGAAGATGCCGGCTGCCACATACGGGGTGATGTTGCCCGAGACGGTGGTGAGGTTCTTGGAGAACATCATGAGCTCCATGACGCCCACCGAGGACAAAAGCGAGGTGTCCTTGAAGGCGGTGATGAAGTCGCTCGTGACGGTGGGGATTACGCGGCGCACGGTCTGCGGCAGGATGATGTTGAACATGGTCTGCACGTAGTTCATGCCAAGGGAGCTCGCGGCCTCGTACTGGCCCTGCGGGATGGACTGGATGCCCGCGCGGAAGATCTCGGCGAGGTAGGCCGAAGAGTTGATCGCCATGACGATGATGCCGAGCAGGTTGTTGTCGATGTTGATGTTGAGCATCGGCAGGCCGAAGAACATGATGTAAATCTGCAGGAAGAGCGGGGTGCCGCGCAGCACGTTGATGTAGACCACGGCCACCGCGCGCACGATGCGCCAGCGGGAGATCTTGAGCATGGCGAAGAGCAGCCCCAGCGCGATGGCGAACGGGTAGGCCGCCACCACGATGCCCAGACAGAGGAGCCATCCGGGCGCGAGCGACGCGAACGACGTCACGAGCAGCTGCGGGCGCAGGAACATCCCCAGGAACTGGTTTGAGTTCCAGGCGTCCACCCACGGCTGCTGGTCGAGCCAGTTGACGATTGACTGCAGCGGAGTGTTAGCGATCGTGGTGATGGGGTCGGAGTCGGCGAGCGCGTGCTCGCCGTCTGCGGCCTGGTAGGTACCGGAGACCACCACGTCGCCGCCCGCGGCGGGGAACTGCATGTTGGTGATCTCCAGGCGAAGCAGCGAACCGGCCGGCACCGTCTGGTCGAAGGTGACGGTGATGCTAGAGCCGGAGGGCGTGGCCGTGCCGGTGACGTCCATGCGGGAGAGGCCCTCAAGCGCGGTGATGCGCGTGGTGGAGTGGTCGAAGCTCGCACCCTCGGGCAGGGTGAGCGTGACCGAGGTGACCTCCTCGCCGTCCTCGACGGTGCCCTCCCAGGTGAGGCGCGTGTCCATCCCGCCGATAACGCCATCGCCGCCATCCTCGTTGGGACGGGCGGTAGCGTTCTCGGTGGTGAGCGCCTGCGCCTGCTGCGGCACCGCGAGCGTGGTGGCAAAGACGCACGCAAGCGCGATGACCAGCGCCGCGAGCAAGGCCCCCCTTCTGTGCTGCATGCTACCTCCGTTCCGAGCCGGGAGATGTCCGACGGAAGCGGTCCCTCGGCCCACTCATCACGTATCGAGAGGGGCGCACGGCGTCTGCCGCCGCGCGCCCCGCCCGACCGTCCGGTTCTTCTCGCCTAGATCTCGGTGGTGCCGAACCACTTCTGCTTGATGTCGTCCATCGTGCCGTCCTCCTCCAGCGCGGCAAGGGCGTCGTTGAGGGCGTCCTTGAGGCCGGGGTTGTCCTTGGAGACGGCAATGCCGTACTGCTCGCCGGTGGGGATCTCGATGGCGACCTCGAGGTCAGAGAAGGACTGCGAGATCATGTTCTGGGCCACGGGCAGGTCGATGACCATGGCGGTGTAGAGGCCGGTCTGGACGCCCATGAGACCGGCGGTCACATCCTGCAGAGGCACCTTAGTGGCGTTGGGCAGGTGCTCGGAGATCCACTCGTCGCCGGTGGTGCCGGACTGGCAGGCGATCTGCTTGTCGGCGGCGTTGAGGGTGTCCTCGGTCTCGGAGGAGCCGGCGGGCAGGATGAGGCCCTGGTTTGAGGCCAGGTACGGGTCGGTGAAGTCGACCTGCTCAAGGCGCTCGTCGGTGATCGTCATGCCGGCGATGGAGATGTCGGCCTTGCCGCCCTGCTGGATGGTCGGGACAAGGGTGTCGAAAGCCTGGTTGGGCAGCCACTCGCAGGAGGAGAGGCCCATGTGCTCGGCGAGAGCGTTGGAGAGGTCCACGTCGAAGCCCACGGTGTTGCCGTCCTCGTCGATGTACTCGAACGGGGCAAAGCCGAGCTCGGCCACGTTGGTGAGCACGCCCTCCTTCACGAGGGTGTAGCTGGGCTCGTCGGAGGCGGTGTCATCGGTGGTCGTGGCGTCGTCGGCCGGGGCAGCGGTGTCGTTGCTGCAGCCGGCGAGAAGCGCCGCGGACCCCGCGAGGCCAAGCGTGGCGATGAAGTTGCGCCTGTTCATGGTGGTCATTGCTGTTCCTCCCTATGTATTCTGCGGCCCGGCGGCCGCCCTTCCCCTATGTAAATTGGGGACTGTCCCCAATTTGTTCTTCTCGCCCGGGTGGCCGGGCACGTAGCTAGAGCTCGGTACCGAACCACTTGACCTCGAGGTCGGAGATGGTGCCGTCCTGCTCGAGCTCGGAGAGTGCCTCGTTGATGGCCTCGGTGAGGCCGGGGTTGTCCTTGCTGACGACGATGCCGTACTGCTCGCCGGTGGGGATCTCCACGGCGACCTGGCAGTTGTCGTAGGAGTTGGCCAGGTACTGCATGACGGGAAGGTCCGCCACCGCCGCGTCATACTGGCCCGCGGAGACACCGGTCACTGAGAGCACCGGGTCGTCGAGCGAGACGACCTCGGCGTTGGGCAGGTGCTCCTCGGCCCACGCGGCGCCCGTCGAGCCGGACTGCACGGCGATGCGCATGCCCTCGGCGTTGAGCGCGTCCTCGGAGGTGGCCTGCGCGTCGGAGCGCGTCACGATGCCCAGGTTGGAGTCGAGGTAGGGATCGGTGAAGTCAATCTGCTCCCTGCGCTCGTCGGTAATTGTAAAGTTGGAGACGCCCACGTCCGCGCGGCCGCCCTGCTGGATGAGCGGGATGATGCTGTCGAACTTCATCGCGGGCAGGTACTCGCAGGTGAGGCCGAGCTTGTCGCACACGGCGCCCATGAGGTCGACCTCGAAGCCCATGGCCTCGGTGGAGCCCTCCTCCACGTAGTCGAGCGGCGGGTTGGCGAGGTCTGAGGCAACGATGAGCTTGCCGTCCTCGACGAGGGTGTAGGCCGCCTGGTCGTCTCCCCCGTCCGTAGAGACGGGAGTGCTGGTCTGCCCTCCCCCGCTGCATCCCGCGATTGTCACGGCTAGCGCGCAGGCAACCACCAGGCCGCCCGCAATCCGGCTGGAGAGCTTCATGTGTGGGTCCTTCCCCAAGTGCTTCGGCGCGTGGTCACGCCCTTTCCCGACAGGGGCACGGGGTCTTCCCCGTGTCGAGACGAGCCTGCCGCCGCGCTGCCGCGGCACGGACGCCTCGCTGTCGCCAGTCTGCAAGTTTGGTTCAAGCGACGTTCAGGAACGCGCGACGAGGGTTTTCTTAACAAGATTGACACGCTGAGAGAGGTTCTTCTCACCGCGTGGAACGGGGCGAGAAGAACCTCCCGCCGCGGCTCTTCTCGCCGCGTAGGAGCCAGGCGACGTTTCCAGCCCGAGGCGGCGCGGCGCCCTCGCTAAACACCGCCGTAGTAGTGCTCGCGCTCCCAGTCGGTGACGGAGGTGCAGAACTCGTCCCACTCGCGGCGCTTCTCGCGCACGAAGTAGGTGAAGATGTGCTCGCCGAGGACCTCGCGCATGAGCTCGGACTCCTCGAAGCGGTCGATGGCCTCGCCGAGGGTACGCGGCAGCCGTTCAATCCCCTTGGCGGCAAGCTCGCGGGCCGGCGCGTCGAAGGTGTCGCTCGTGCACTCCTCCGGCATCGGCAGCCCCTCCTCGATGCCCTTGAGGCCCGCCGCGATGGTCACGGCCAGCGCCAGGTAGGGGTTGGCCGTGGGGTCGGGGCTGCGCAGCTCGATGCGGGTGGCGATGTGCTTGCCTGGCTTGTGCGTGGGGACGCGCACGAGCGCCGAGCGGTTCTTGCGGCCCCACGTGGCGTAGTTGGGCACCTCACCGGTGGAGATGAAGCGCTTGTAGGAGTTGACGGTAGGGTTGGTGACCAGCGTGAACTCCGGGGCGTACTTGAGGATGCCCGCCACGTAGTGCTGCGCGAGGTCGGAGAGGTGGGCGGGGTGGTGCTCCTTGGGCGCCCAGAAGAGGTTCTCTCCGTCGTGGTCCAGCAGCGACTGGTAGAGGAACATCGCCGAGCCCGGCGCCGACGCGATGGGCTTGGGCATGAACGAGGCGAACATCCCCTGCCCCGCGGCCTCCTGCTTGATGACCAACCGCGCCGTCATGATGTTGTCCGCGCAGCTCACGGCCTCGGTGAAGCGCAGCTCGACGCCGTTTTGCGAGGGGCCGGCCGTGTGGTAGGAGTACTGCACCGGGATGGACATCTTCTCCAGGGTGAGGGTGGTCTGGCGACGCAGGTCGTTGGCCGTGTCCATCGGCGTGAGGTCAAAGTAGCCGGCGGTGTCCAGCGGCACGGGGTCGAGGTCGTTGTCAAAGTAGAAGTACTCGATCTTGGGACCCACGTTGGGAACGAAGCCCTGGTCGTCGGCCTTGGTGAAGACGTTGAGCAGGCAGCGGCGCGGGTCGCCCTCGAAGGGCTCGCGGCTCGGCGTGAAGATGTTGCAGAACACGCGCGCCACGCCGGACTCGTGCGGGCGCCACGGCAGCAGCTGGAAGGTCTCGGGGTCCGGGAACGCCAGCATATCCGACTCTTCCAGGGAGACGAAGCCGTCCACCGACGAGCCGTCGAAGCCGATGCCCTCCTCAAAGGCCTCCTCGAGCTCCTCGGGGGAGATCGCAAAGGACTTCAGGTTGCCGAGCACGTCGGTAAACCACAGCTGCACGAAGCGGATGTCGCGCCCCTCCACGGTGCGTAGGACAAAGTCGATGTCTTTCTCGCTGCTCATGCGAATTCCTCCCCGGTCATACGGCTCGGGCTCATAGTCTGGGATAGGTTCTCACATGAGTGTTTCGCGCCTGTTTCCGTCCGTCTGGCGAGAAGAACCTGGGACAGGCGGCGGTGGGGCGACGGGCGGGAGCGAGCACGGCGGCATGCGGCCCCCGGGGCGACGGGCGGGAGCGAGCACGGCGGCATGCGGCCCCCGGCGAGGCGGGCGGGGGCGAGCACGGCAGGCCCCGGCGGGCGGCCGCCGGTGAGGCGGGCCACGGCGAGGCGGGCCACGGCGAGGCGGGCGGCCGCGCCCCCGGCGGCGCCGCTAGCGCGGGTTCTTCTCGCCGAGGGCGGACTCCGCGCGCCGGAGCATGTCGGAGGCCGCCGGGCAGGGCGCGCCGGTGGCGTGCGCCGAGCAGCTCGAGGCGGAGCCGCAACCCGCGCATCCCCCCTTCCCGGAGCGGACGAGCGAGCGCACGGCCAGCACGAGCAGCGCGGCCACGACGGCGAGGATTGCAATGTCCACGGGACCCATGAGACCACTTCCCGACCGGGCGCGGGGCGGGGCGGCAGGCCGCCGGCCAAGACCGCGCAAAAACTTTGGTGTTAACTGAAGGTAACTATACCCGTTGCGTCATACTATAGATGTTTGGCGGCAGACGCCGCACAAACTCCGCATTGGGAGGACCAAAGAGAAGGGACGTGTCTCCAATGAACGACGACCAGACCATGCAGCTTGTCATCGTCCGCCACGGCGAGTCCGAGTGGAACAAGCTCAACCTCTTCACCGGCTGGACCGACGTCGACCTCACCGACACCGGCCGCGAGGAGGCCCACGCGGGCGGCAAGGCCCTCAAGGAGGCCGGCTACGACTTCGACGTCTGCTACACCTCGCTGCTCAAGCGCGCCATCCACACGCTCAACTGCGTGCTCGACGAGCTCGACCGCAACTGGCTGCCCGTCCACAAGGCCTGGCAGCTCAACGAGCGCCACTACGGTGCCCTCCAGGGCCTGAACAAGGCCGACGCCGCCGCCGAGCACGGCGAGGAGCAGGTCAAGATCTGGCGCCGCTCCTTCGACGTCCAGCCGCCCGCCCTCGAGCCCGGCGACCCGCGCGACCCGCACATGCTCGAGATGTTCCGTGAGGTGCCTGCCGAGGACCTCCCCTACACCGAGTGCCTGAAGGACACCATCGCCCGCGCCTGGCCGTACTTCGAGCAGGAGATCAAGCCGCAGATGGAGGCCGGCAAGCGCGTGCTGATCGCCGCCCACGGCAACTCCCTGCGCGCCCTCGTCATGCAGTTCGAGAAGCTGACCCCCGAGCAGATCCTCGAGGTCAACATCCCGACCGGCGTGCCGTGCTCCTACACCTTCGACAAGGACTGGAACGTCGTCGACAAGCACTACATCGGCGACCCGGCCACCATCGAGGCCAAGATCAACGCCGTCGCCAACCAGGGCAAGGCCAAGAAGTAGGCTGCCGTCGCAGACGCTTCGTCGCGCCGTCGTGCCCCCGGTCCGGTTTTCGGGCCGGGGGCTTTCTTGTTGCGGGGCGGGCTGGGCACGTGTGCCGTCTCCCAAGGTACGTACACCCCCTCCCAGGGTACGTACACTCCCCTCCCCGGGTACGTACACTCCCCTCCCAGGGTACGTACACTGTTGCAACTTTGACGTTCTTCTCGCCAGCCCATCTAGCTGCGAAAACGTCGAGCGGCCCGGCGAGAAGGACTTTTGGGAGTGTACGTACCCGACGGGGTGGTGTACGTACCCTACGGATTTAGGTGCGTCCAACGCAAAGGCGCCACCTGCCTAGAGGGGGTTGGCAGGTGGCGCGAAGGTTCGCCGTTCGCGACGGGGAGAGGGTCCGTCGCTTCAGGCAGGGTTAAACCCGTTGCGCCGCCCCCCGGTGAGTCGCTTGCTTCCCGGTTCTTCTCGGCGCACTGTTAGAATAAGTTAACTCTGGCTAATTCCTAGTGTTAACCTAGTCTTACATATCTTCTCCATAATTGATCTAGGGGAGGTCGGGCGGGGTAACCGGGACCGGCGGGGGGGCGCCCGTGGCCGGCGAGGACCGACAGGGGCGCCCGTGGCCGGCGGGTGACCCCGAGGCAACGGGCGCCTCCGAGACGCGCAAGGGACACCCGAGGCCGACGGAGAGAAGCCGCGGCCGGCTTGGAGGATGGCGTCGGCCCTCGTGCCCTACCCCAACGCCACGTCGAGCACCATCATCACCACGAAGCCGCCGATGAAGCCGAGGGTGCCCACGTTGGAATGCTCGCC
The DNA here is from genome assembly GCF_016900315.1 of Olsenella profusa. Lineage (GTDB taxonomy): Bacteria > Actinomycetota > Coriobacteriia > Coriobacteriales > Atopobiaceae > Thermophilibacter > Thermophilibacter profusus_A. The sequence goes on along the minus strand of NZ_JACSNQ010000009.1, from coordinate 47,665 downwards.
GAGGTGAGCCTCGGGGACGAGCTCCTCCACCACCACGTAGATCATCGCGCCCGCCGCAAAGGCCAGAAGCCACGGCATGAACGGGCTGATCCAGCCGCTCGCCAGCACCACGGCCACGCCGAAGACCGGCTCCACCACGCCGGAGAGGCTACCGGCCACGAAGGCGCGCCGCCGGCTCATCCCCTCGCGCGCGAGCGGCAGGGAGATCGCCGCGCCCTCCGGGAAGTTCTGCAGACCGATGCCGATGGCAAGCGCGAACGCCATGCCGAGGTAGGCCTCGCCGGCCGCGCCCGCCGTCTGCGCCGCCATCGCAAAGAGCAGGCCCACGGACATGCCCTCGGGAATGTTGTGGAGCGTCACCGCCGAGACCAGAAGCGTCGTGCGCTTCCAGCCGGTGCGGACGCCCTCGGGCTCGGCCGCGTCGGCGTGCAGGTGCGGCAGCACGGTGTCGAGCGCCATGAGAAACGCGACGCCCAGCAGGAACCCGCCCGCGGCGGGCAGCCAGCCCGGGACGCCCTGGGCCTCGGCCTGCTCGATGGCCGGGTTGAGCAGCGACCACACGCTCGCCGCCACCATGACCCCGGCGGCGAAGCCAAGGAAGATGTGGTGCATGAGGCGCCGCTCGCTGCGGAAGAAGAACACCACGGCCGAGCCGGCGGTGGTCATGAGCCACGTGAAGCCGCAGCCGAGCGCAGCCCACAAGAGAGCCTGAAGCGTTCCTTCTGTCATGAGGGCCTCCTTGAGGTCGAGAAGTACGTGGGGTTGGTGACGTACCGTTTTAGGACGGTTCCGTCCGCCGGAACGTCCAGAGACAGTGTCCCCTCCCAGCGGCGCACCGCTGGCGGACGGTTCTTCTCGCCAGAACGTCCGGAAACAGTGTCCCGCTCTATGACGCACCACTGACGGACGGTTTTCTCAGCCGGAACGACCGGAAACGGTGCCCCCTTCCAGGCGCACTGTTTTCGGACGGTTCCCCATGTTGGAACGTCCGGAAACGGTACCACCCTTCCGCGGAGCACCGCCGGCGGACGGTTCGGGCGAGAAGAACGTCCGAAAACGGTGCGTCTCGCCAAGCCCAGCCGCCAGCCCAGCCCCGCCCCACGCAGCCGTCAGAGCCTGCGACCATAGCGCGCACGGAACGCACTCGGGCTCATCCGCAGGCACGCCTCGAACGCCCGCGCGAACTTCGACGGGTTGGCGTAGCCCACGGCCCGGGCGACCTCGGCCACCGACGCGCTTGTCCGCACGAGCAGCTTGGCCGCGGCGATCATCCGTCGCCGGCGGGCCCACGCGTAGACGCTCGTGCCGAACTCAGCGCGGAAGGCGTCCTTGAGCACCGTCGGAGAGGTGCCGCAGGCCCGCGCGAGCTCGGGGATCGTCACCCGGCGCGACAGGTTGGCCAGGATGATCCCGCGCGCGGCCGCGGCTATGTCGGAATGCCTGCCCATATCACACCCTCCCGGTAAAGACGAGCGCGCCGTCGGCCACGCGGACCGGCGACGCGCCCACGGGATGATACGAAGGGACTGTCCCTTCGTATCATGCGGCAAGGTCGGCGAGGATCTTGTCGTCGGACTGCTCGGTCTTGGGCATCGGCCGGACGATCTGGAAAATCATGCCGGCAAGCAGCACGAAGGCCACCACGGTCCACACGCCGAAGTTCCCCAGCACGAAGAGCTCCCAGAGCTGGTTGATGATGAGGCCCACGCACCAGGCGAAGACGCACTGGTAACCGATTGCGAACCAGAACCACTTGGGGCTGTCCATCTGGCGACGGATGGTGCCGATGGCGGCGAAGCACGGCGCGTCGAGCATGTTGAAGGCCACGAACGCGCACATGGCGCCGACGTGCAGGATGCCGGAGGCGTCGGTGAACATGCCGGCGAAGCCGCTCCACATGGTCACGGAGTTCTCGGTGGCGTCGCCGATGCCGTAGATGACGCCGAAGGTGGAGACGAGGTTCTCCTTGGCGATCAGGGCGTTGATCGAGGCCGCGGCCGCCTGCCAGGTGTCGGCGCCGAGCGGCGCGAAGATCCAGGCGATGGCGTTGCCCACGAGGGCGAGCAGCGAGTAGTCGGTGTAGTACTCGGGCGCGCCGTCCATGAGGGAGAGGAAGCCGAAGGCGCCGTTGCCGCCCTCCCAGTTGGCGAAGCCGAACTCAAGCAGGAACCACACGACCACGGACGCGGCGAAGATGATCGTCGCGGCCTTCTTGAGGTAGGCGGAGATGCGCTCCCACACGTGCAGCCACCAGCTCTTGAGCGTCGGGAAGTGGTAGTCGGGCAGCTCCATCACAAACGGGGCCGGGTCGCCGGCGAACATCTTGGTCTTCTTGAGCATGAGTGCGGAGACGATGATGGCGGCAAGGCCGAGGAAGTAGAACATCGGAGCCACCCACCAGGCGTCGGAGCCGCCGATGAGCACGCCCATCACCAGGGCGATGATCGGGGTCTTGGCGCCGCAGGGGATCATCGTGGTGAGCATGGCCGTCATGCGACGGTCCTTCTCGTTCTCGATGGTCTTGGTAGCCATGACGCCGGGCACGCCGCAACCAGACGAGATGAGCATCGGGATGAAGGACTTGCCGGAGAGGCCGAAGCGGCGGAACACGCGGTCCATGACGAAGGCCACGCGGCTCATGTAGCCGCAGTCCTCGAGGAAGCAGAGCATGATGAACAGGACGAACATCTGCGGGATGAAGCCGAGCACCGCGCCCACGCCGGCCACGATGCCGTCGAGCACGAGCGCCTGGACGAAGTCGGAGGCGCCGGCCGCCTGGAGCCAGCCCTCGATGATCGACGGGATCGACGGGACGAAGCTGCCGTAGTCCTCCAGGGCCGGCGCGCTGTCCTGCGCGGCCACGGCGTCCTCGAAGTCGGCGGCGGTCACGGTGTCGATGACCGCGAGCTCCTGGCCGTCAGCAAGCACCGGCTCACCCGCGGCGTCGAGGCGCGTGGCGATGCCCTCCTCGCCGTCGGCGTCCACGGTGATGAAGTTGCCGTCGCCGTCGTGCATCGGCACGTCGGTGGCCGTGACGCCCGCGGCCTCGGCCTCGGCGGCGAAGTCGCTCACCACGGCCTGCGCGTCGGCGTCCTCCGGATCCTCGGCAAGGGTGGCCACGGCGTCGGCCACCCCGTCGGTCGCCACGCCGTCGGCCTCGGCGGCGGCCAGGAAGCCGTCGATCTTGTCGCCGTAGTAGCCGGCCTCGTACTCCTCGGTAGCCTCCTCGTAGGCCGCCTGGTCGGAGGGGTTCCACAGCCAGCCGTCGCCAAAGACGCCGTCGTTTGCCCAGTCGGTGCCCCAGGTGCCCACCGTGGACACGGCGATGTAGTAGACCACGAACATCACCACGACGAAGATGGGCAGCCCCAGCACGCGGTTCGTGACCACGCGGTCGATCTTCTCGGAGAGCGAGAGCTTCTTGGGCGCCTTCTTCACGCAGGCGGCCATGACCTCGCCGATCCAGTCGTAGCGGTCCGAGGTGATGATGGACTCGGCGTCGTCGTCGCGCGCCTCCTCCACGGACTTGATGGCCCGCTCGGCCTCGGCGAGCTGGGCCTTGGAGAGCGCGAGAGCCTTGATGGCCTCGGCGTCGCGCTCAAAGACCTTGATCGAGTACCAGCGGACGAGCTCGGCGTCGCAGCTCCCGGAGATGAGCGAGGCGATGGTGGTCAGCGCGTCCTCGACCTCCGGCGAGAAGCACCTGGCGCCGGGCTGGACCTTTCCCGCGCGGCCGGCGTCCACGGCCACCTTCACGAGCTCGTCGAGGTTCTTGTTGCGCAGGGCCGAGACCGAGACCACCGGCACGCCGAGCCGCGCGGAAAGGGCCTTGGCGTCCACGACGTCGCCGCGCTGCTCGAGCAGGTCGCACATGTTGAGGCCCACGACCACGGGACGGCCGGCCTCCAGGAGCTGCGTGGTCAGGTAGAGGTTGCGCTCCAGGTTGGTAGCGTCCACGAGGTTGATGATCGCGTCCGGGCGCTCGCCGACGATGTAGTCGCGCGAGACGACCTCCTCGGGGGTGTACGGGGAGAGCGAGTAGATGCCGGGCAGGTCGATGAAGGTCACGCTCTTGTCGGCGCGCCAGGTGGCCTGCTTCTTCTCCACGGTGACGCCGGGCCAGTTGCCGACGTAGCCGTTCGAGCCCGTGAGCTCGTTGAACAGCGTGGTCTTGCCGCAGTTGGGGTTGCCTGCGAGACCGATGATGGTTTCTGCCATACCTTGCCTTCCTGTTTCAAATGCTACTTGGTGGGTAACATTAGTTAGAGACGGCTAACTTATGGGGCGAGAAAAACGGCCGTCGAGCGGCCGGGACCTCGCACCCGATGCGCCGCGGGCTACGCCTCGCCCTGGCGCACGTCGGCGACCTCGACGCTCGCGGCCTCCTCCTTCCGGATGGAGAGCTCGTAGCCGCGCACCGTGAGCTCGATGGGGTCGCCGAGGGGTGCCACCTTGCGCACGTAGACGCGCGTGCCCTTGGTGAGGCCCATGTCCATGATGCGGCGCTTGAGCGCGCCCGCGCCGGTCAGCGCCGCCACGGTTGCGCTCTCCCCCACCTTCACGTCCTTGAGTGTTGCCATAGAGGTTCCTTTCTGTCTGCCGATCAAAGGGGCGTCCCGCGCGGGGCCGCCCCGGGGCGCCCGTGCGGCTGCCCCGTGTTCAGAGGGGGTGCCCCCTCGAATCACCCGAGCGTCACGCTGATGCGGCTCGCCATCGCGCGGTTGAGCGCAAGGCGCGCGCCCTTGACGCTCACGATGACATCGCCGGCGGCGCGCGAGACCACCTTGACCGCACTGCCCTCGACAAAGCCGAGGTTCGCGAGGTGCTGGCGCGTCTCCGCGTCTCCGCGGACCTGTGCCACGCAGGCCGTCTCGCCCTCGCCCACCATCGCAAGCGGGAGCCTGGCCGCTGAAGCCATTGCCTTCGCCTCCAAAAGTTTGAGTCCACTAACTCAACATAAGTAATATAGAACTAACTTCTGCGAGCGCAAGTACCGTTCGCGGATTGAGTTACAGATGGGAAACTTTTGGGTGAGGGGGCGGGGTGGCGAGCGGCGCGCGGGCCGGCGCGGGCGGCCGCGGGCTGGCGCGGGCGGCGCGGCGACGCGGGCGGCCACGGGACGGCGCAGGCATCCGACCCCGAACCTTACGAAACCGCAAGGCGGCCGTAAGTCTCTTCGATGGCTCTTGACCTGCGCGTTTGCGAGCATTCAGTCAGCAAGGAAGCATCGTCAGCCCTCAGAAGGAGGTCCGCCATGAAGAAGCTCGTGTTCATCGCCGTCGTGGTGATCGCGGGGCTCGCCGTCATTCTCGACAGTGGCCGCCCCGAGCATCGCTGGAGGCGCCGCTAGCGTGGGAAGCGGCACGGCGAAACGTCAGTCTGCGGACGGCCGTACCCGTCCTCTGGCGCCTGCAGCCGCCCCGGGGCTCTTCGGGTCGCGAAGACCGCACAACCCCCGGCACCATGACCCCCGCGACCGACCCGCGCCGAAAATAACCCACATTTGAAGCGCACCGACAAACGCCCAGCTGGCGTTTCTCTCGATTCACAAAGCCAAATGTGGATTAATTCCGAGTCCCCGCGTCCGATGGCGCGTCATCGGATGACACACCCTCGGATGAAGCTCCCTCCAATGACGCGTCCTCGCGACCCAGCCGCTGCAGCACAGAGCCGTAGGTCGCGGCAAGGACCTGCTGGAAGAGCGTCCCGATGACCACCGGGAACATCACCTCGCCGGGGAAGTACTCCCCCGCGATGACCGCGCCGGCAGAGATGTTGCGCATGCCGCAGAGGTAGGTCATCGTCACCTGCTGGCCGGCCGGGCGGTGCCACGCACGCGCCACGAGCAGGCCGACCGCGTACCCCGAGGCGGCGAACACGCACACAAAGGCCGCCACCGCGACGAGCGTGGGCGTGAGGCTGCGCACGTAGGGCGCCACGCCCGTCGAGTTGGTCAGGATCACCAGGACAAGCGCGATCTTGGCCGCCGGGGCGATGACCGGGGAGAGCTCGCGCGCAGCCCTCCCGTGCGAGAGGTCGTTGGCCGCGGTGCCGAGAAGCGCCGGCAGCGCGATGGAGACGACCATCTCCCCCATCATGCGCGCGGCGTCCACCTCGACCGTCTGGCCCAGGAGCAGGTGCAGCGTGAGCGGGATGGAGAACGGCGCCGCCACGGTCGAGACGAGGATCGTGGCCAGGCCGAGCGACGGGTCGCCGCCGTGCATGTTGATCCACATGGCCGCGACCACGGCCACCGGCACGCTGTACTCGAGGACGAGCCCGCACACGAGGTTGGGGTCCGAGCCAAAGAGCAGCGTCCCGAGCGCGCAGGCAACGCATGGCATGGCCACCGACGCGATGGCCAGCGTCGCGAGCATCGGCGCCGGGTGGCGGACCGTCCGGGCGAGGTTCGCGAAGGTGTTGGAGAGCGAGCTCTGGAACGTCATGAAGGCAAAGAGCGCCGTGACCGCCGGCTTGAGCACCGAAAGCTGGTCGGGGAAGAGCACGCCGAGCACCACGCACGTCGGCGAGACGAACGCCATGTGGCTCCCGAGGAAGCTGCCGAGCCTGCGCCATGCGTCCATATGCGATGCCTCCCTCTCATTGACCGAGGGCCATCGTAGTGTGCGGCGAGAAGAACGCGCGGCGGCGTAACGCAGTCGACATGGGAGGACACGAAGTCGATACCGTCGGCAGACGGCAGGCGGGGCGGCGAGAAGAGCCGGGCCCGCCGGGCATGGCAGCCGGCGGGCCCGGTGAGGGGGGGTCTGGGGCCCTACTCGCGCGCGTAGTAGGAGTGGCGGAGCGGCAGCTCGCACTGAAGCTCGCCGGTGAGCGCCCGGTAGGCGTTCTGGACCGCCGGTGCCGTGGGGATCGTGGCGATCTCGCCGATGCCCTTGGCCCCGTAGCCCACGTCCAGCAGCTCGTCCTTCTCGACGTAGATCGCGTTGATGTAGGGGATGTCCGGCGCCCGGAACAGGCCCAGGGTGCCGAACTTGGCCTGGGGCACGCAGTCCTTCAGCGGGAAGCGCTCGGTCAGCGCGTAGCCCATGCCCATGAGCACGCCGCCCTCGATCTGGCCCTGGATGGCGATGGGGTTCACGACCCTGCCTGAGTCGTGCGCGGCGTGGACCTCGGTCACGCGGCCGTCATCGTCCAGGATCACGACGTGCGTGGCGTAGCCGTAGGCCACGTGGCTCTTGGGGTTCTCCACGTCGGCGCCGAGCTTGTCGGTCTTCTCGAGGTACTCGTAGGAGAACTCGCGCCCCTCGAGGGCGGCGAGCGCCGCCACGGGGTCGGCCGCGTGGTAGCCCGCCCCCGGCCCCACGTACGGCGAGCCGTCGGCGTACTCCACGGTGAAGCCGTCGCCGTGGGCCGCCACGGGGCCGTCGTCGGTCTCGGTCCCCTCCTCCACCGCGAGCATGGCGTCGCGCAGCAGGAAGGCGGCCCCGCGCACGGCCTCGCCGGTGATAAGGGTCTGGCGCGAGCCGGAGGTGGTTCCGGAGTCCGGCGCGTTCTCGGTGGAGCACTCGCCGTTCACGATGCTCGAGAGCGGGAGGCCCGTCGCCTCGGCGACGTCCTGCAGAAAGACTGTGTTGCAGCCCTGGCCGATGTCCGAGGTGGCCGAGTACACCACGGCGCGGCCGCCCTCAACGCGGATCTTGCAGCGGCCCGCGTCGGGCAGGCCCACGCCCACGCCCGCGTTCTTCATCGCGCACGCGATGCCCGCGTGGCCGGGGTGCGCCTCGTAGACGTCCCTCACGGCCAGTAGGGTCTCCTTGAGGGCCGTTGAGCGGTCGGCGATCTGGCCGTTGGGCAGGACCTTGCCCGGCTCGATGGCGTTTCTGTACCGGATCTCCCACGGCGAGATCCCCACCTCGTCGGCGAGAAGGTCGATGAGGCTCTCCAGGGCGAACTCGCTCTGGCAGACGCCGAAGCCGCGGAACGCCCCGGCGGGCGGGTTGTTGGTGTACCAGCCGTAGCCGCGGATGTCCGTGTTCTGGTAGCAGTACGGCCCCACGGAGTGCGTGCAGGCGCGCTCGAGGACGGGGCCGCAGAGGCTCGCGTAGGCACCGGTGTCGAAGTTGATCTCACAGTCGAGGCCGCAGAAGATGCCGTCCTCGTCGCAGCCGAGCGTGAAGGTTCCCTCCATGTAGTGGCGCTTGGGATGGAAGTTGATGGACTCCTGACGCGTGAGGCGGACCTTGACGGGGCGCCCCACCGCGAGCGCGGCGAGCGCGGCCAGGTGCTGCACGGAGACGTCCTCCTTGCCGCCGAAGCCGCCGCCCACGAGCATGGTCTCCACGACCACGCGCTCCGGCGTGTCGTCCCAGCCCAGCATGTGGGCGATCTCCTTGCGGGTGTCGTAGGCGCCCTGGTCGGAGGAGCACACCTTCACGCCGTCCCTGTACGGGAAGGCGACGGCGCACTCCGGCTCCAGGAACGCATGCTCGGTGAACGGCGTCTTGAAGGTCCGCGTCACCTTGTGGGCGGCGTGCGCGAGCGCGGCCGCCGCGTCGCCGCGGACCACATGCCGCTGCTGACAGATGTTGTCGGTGGGCGTGACCCAGCTCCCAAAGGCGAGGTAGGGCTTGTGGAGCACGGGCGCGCCCTCCGCGCGGGCCTCCTCTATGGAGCGCACCGGCTCCAGCTCCTCGTAGGTGACCTTCACGGCCTTCTTGGCCTTCTCGAGCGTGGCCGGGTCCTCGGCCACCACCAGGGCTATGGCGTCGCCCACGCAGTGCGTGACGTCGCCCTCGGCGATCATGACGTCCCAGTCGTAGAGCAGGTGGCCCACGGCGTTCACGGGCACGTCCGCCGCGGTGAGCACGGCCAGCACGCCCGGCAGGGCGCGGGCCTTCTCGGCGTCGACCCTAACCACGCGGGCGCGCGGGTACTTGGAGCGGACGGCGCTGGCGTAGGCGAGGTCGGGGAAGTCGCGCTCGTCGATGTCGTCGGGGTACTTGCCGTAGCCGAGCACCTTGCGGCGCACGTCCACGCGGAAGGCGCGCTTGCCCACGCCGTAGTCGTCCCCGCGCTCGAGCTCAGGGTCGATGCTCTTCTCGCCGCGCAGGATCGCCGCGGCAAGGAGGATGCCCTCGATGATCTTCTTGTAGCCCGTGCAGCGGCAGACGTTGCCGCGGATGGCCCTCTTGACCTGGTCCTCGGTGGGGTCGGGCACCTTGTGGATAAGGGCCGCGCCGGCCATGACCATGCCGGGGATGCAGAAGCCGCACTGTACGGCGCCCACCGCGCCAAAGGCGTAGACGAAGGCCTCCTGCTCCTCGTGGGGCAGGCCCTCCACGGTCACGATGTCGCGGCCCTGAGCCAGGCGCGTGGTGAGGACGCACGCCTTGGTGGCGTAGTCGTCCACGAGCACGGTGCAGGTCCCGCACGCGCCCTCCGAGCAGCCGTCCTTGACGGACGTGAGATGGAGGTCGTCGCGCAGATAGCGCAGGAGCGGCTTGTCGCAGGTGACGAGCCGCTCCTCCCCGTTGACGGTGAAGCGGTACTCGGCGGGTGCCTTGGCGGCAGGTGCCTTGGAGCTTGCGGCCATGTCTCCCCCTAGTGCGCCGGGGCGTAGATGCCCAGCGCGTCGTGGATGACGCCCTTGCGGCAGGCGGTGGCGCACATGCCGCACGCGATGCAGAGCGCGTAGTCTATGCGGGCCTGCCGGTCCTCCACGCGCATGGCGCCCGCGGGGCACGCGCGCTCGCAGAGGCGGCACCCTATGCAGCCGGTGTCGGCAACCCAGATGCGCCTGGTCTCGTCATCCATGTCTCTCCTTCCGATGAGACGAAGGGACGGTCCCCTTGTCTCATTTCTCCTTTGAAGATGCGAGGGAGCTGTCCCCCCGCATCAGGTAGGCGTAGCCGTCGCGGACGGCGGCGATGGTGAGGCGCACGTCCTCGGGCAGGCCGCACGCGGCGTCTTCCACGTCATAGACGCCCTCGCTGGAGGCCAGGCGCACGCGGAACGTGCCGTCGCCCAGCGCCAGGAAGCCGCGGTTCTCGCTTGCGTCCATGTCCTCGGCGCTCCAGAAGAGGGTCAGCTTGTCCTTGTAGGGACGCCCGCTCCACGGGCAGAACACGGCGCAGTTGCCGCACTCGTTGCACATGCCGTCCACGTGGACCACCTGCTGCTGCGCGAGCCCCGGCACCTTCACGGCCACGTTGGCGCGGTTGGGGCAGACGTCGCAGCAGACCTCGCAGACCGTAGCGCACCCCAGGCAGCGGCTCGTGGTGCAACTGTCCACGTCAAGGCAGACCTCGCCCTTGCGGCCCATGATGGCGTCGAGCTTGTCGGAGCGGACGTTCTTCTGCGCGTAGGCGTTGAAGTCCACGCCGGCAAGGTCACGGGCGACGGCCTGCGCGTCGGCGATGGCCTCCACGAAGGTGGCCGGCCCGCGGCGGCAGTCACCGGCGGCCCAGACGTGGGCCACGCCCGTGGCGGTGCCGGCCGGACGGCCGCGCCGGTCGCACGCCACGCCCGCGCCCTCGTAGAGCCCGCGCTCGATCTGCTCGCCCACGGCGCAGATAACGGCCGTGGCCGGGACCTCCACGGTCTCGCCGGTCCCCTCGGGGCGACGGCGCCCGGACTCGTCCGGCTCGCCGAGGCGCATGCGCTCGCAGGTGAGCACGCCGTCCACCACGCCGAGCGGGGCGAGAAGCTCCATCAGCTCCACGCCCTCCGCAAGGGCCAGCTGCAGCTCCTCCTCGTCGGCGGGCATCTCGTGCACGGTACGGCGGTAGACGATCCGCACGTGCTCAACGCCCTCGGCGCGCTTGGCCACGCGGGCGGCGTCCATCGCGGTGTTGCCGGCGCCCACGATCACCACGTCGGTCCCCAGCTCCATCGGCTCGCCGGACTTGGCCGCCTCGAGGAACTCCAGGACGTCGATCTCCTCGCCGGACGTGAGGCCCACGCGGCCCGGCGCCCAGGCGCCCGTGGCCACCACGACGTCCGTAAATCCCTCGTCAAAGAGCTCGGAGACGCTCGTGACCTCGCGGTTCATCTGAACCTGCGCGCCAAAGGCCAGGCACAGCGCCACGTCCTTGTCGATGTCCGCGCTCGGGATGCGGAACTCCGGGATCACGTGGCGCGCGATGCCGCCAAGGGCCCCCGTGCGCTCGATGACGGTGACGCGCGCGCCGGCACGCGTCAGGAAGAAGGCCGTGGCCAGGCCCGCCGGGCCGCCGCCGACCACCGCGACGTTCTTCTGTGCCGCGGAGGCAAGGCGCGCCGGCCCCGCCGTACGCAGCGCGCGCACGACCTCGTCGAAGCCCTCGTGCGCGGCGGTGAGCTTGTGCGCGCGGATGCTCGCGCCCTCGGGCTCGTAGAAGCTGCGCTCGCACTTGGCGCCGCAGGGGTGCGGGCAGAGGTTGCCAGTGATGTGCGGCAGGGCGTTGCGCTCCACGATGATGCGCAGCGCCTCGGCGAACCTCCCCTCGTCCACACGGGAGAGGTAGGCCGGGATGTCCTGGCTGATGGGGCAGCCGGAGCGGCAGGGCGCCGTGAAGCAGCTCATGAGCGGCAGCTCGGCGTCGATCTTGTGGGGCTTTGCCGGCTTGATGGGCTTGCGGTAGTCCGCACCGGACGCCACCCGCGCCGCGAGCTCGCTCACGGCGTCAACGTCCACCGTGTCGCGCCGCGGCGCACCGGCGAGAAGCCCCGCGATCTGGGAGAAGCGCTCGTAGCCGCCCGGCTTGAGGACGTTGGTGGCCATGGTGATCGGCCAGATGCCCGCCGCGTAGAGCTCGCGAATGTTGCGGGCGTCCGCGCCACCTGAGTAGGAGATGCGCAGCTCACCGTCAAACTGGCGAGAAACACGACGGGCCAGCTCGATCGTCAGCGGGAAGAGCGAGCGGCCGGACATGTACATCTCCTCGCTCGGCAGCTCTCCGCGCGTCACGTCCACCGGGAAGGTGTTGGTGAGCTTGACGCCAAAGGCGAGCCCGCGCTCGGCGCAGAGCGCGCGCAGGCGCTCGAACATCGGGACGGCGTCGGCCCACTGCAGGTCCTCGCAGAAGTGCGTGTCGTCGAAGGCGATGTAGTCAAAGCCCAGCTCGTCGAGGCGGCCGCGGGCGAAGTCATAGCCCAGGAGCGTCGGGTTGCACTTGATGTAGGTGTTCACGCCCTTCTCGGTGATGAGGTAGGTGGCGATGCGCTCGATCTCGTCGGGCGGGCAGCCGTGGAGGGTCGACTCGGTCACCGAGCGGGAGACGCGCGGCGAGACGGACTCCACGAAGGAGGCGTCCACGTTCTGGAAGCGGTCGAGGTTGGCAAGCGCCCAGTCGCGGCACTCCGCCCAGACCTCCGTGCCGCTCGCATCCTTCATGCCCTCGATGTAGGCGTCCACCTTGGGCGACTTGATGCCCTCCAGGCTGTAGCCGACGGACATGTTGAAGACGAAGCCGTCCGGGTCCCCGAGGCCGTACTCGCGGGCGATGAGCTTGCAGGCCCACCAGGCCTTGACGTACTCGGCAAAGGCCTGCGGAACCGTGAGCTCGGTGGACCACTCGCAGTTGTAGCACTCGTCCTCGGCCGTGATGCAGGGCTTGTTCACGCAGGCGGAGAGCTCCTCGCCGTCCATGACCTGCACGGTCTTGAGCTCGAAGAAGCGCGAGCCCGCCACGTAGGAGGCCACGATGTTCTGCGCGAGCTGCGTGTTGGGGCCGGCCGCCGGGCCGAAGGGCGTCTCGATGCGCTCGTCGAAAATCGGCTCCGCGCCGCCCTCGTGGACGTAGGCCTTGCGCACCCCGAAGATGGACCCCTGGGTCTGGTGCTCGGTCAGGATCCAGTCCATGACCTGGGCAAACGGCATCGGCCTCATGACGTCGCTCATTGCTGCTCCTCTCCTGGGAGGGCCCCGCCCTCCCCTGTCCGCCGACGAGACCGCGCGCCGGCAGATGGGTGAATCGGCCCCGCGGAGGCCGAGGGGGCCGGGCGCCCCTCGCACCCGGCCGCTGCGCTAGTAGGTGGTGCCGTTGAGCTCCCCCCAGAGCCGCTTGGCCTGCTCGAGGGTCCACGCGTTGATGCGCTCCTCGTCGATGCCCACGAACGAGCGGTCACGGTAGACCACCCGCCCGTTGATGATCGTGGTGCGGCAGTTCTTGCCCATCATCCCGAAGAGCATGTGGCCGTCCACGTTGTCCGCCGAGAAGGGCGTGAAGACCGGGTAGTCCATCACGATGACGTCGGCCACGGCGCCCGGGGCGAGCACGCCGATCTTCTCGCCGAAGTAGGCGCTGGCCATGGCGGGGTTGTTCTGGAAGAGCATCGTCATGTCCTCGACCCAGCCCACGTTGGGCATGCCCGCGTTGTGGCGCTGCGCGATGATGAAGACCTTGAGGCTCTCCAGCATGTCGTGCGTGTAGGCGTCCGTGCCCAGGTGCACCGGGATGCCGCGGCGGTAGAACTCCAGCACCGGCGCGATCCCCACGGCGTTGTTCATGTTGGACTCGGGGTTGTTGACCACGTGGGTGCCGGTCTCCTTGATGATGTCCATCTCGGCCGGCGTGACGTGGATGCAGTGCCCGAGCATCGTGCGCGGGCCCAGGAGGTCGTGCTGGAGCAGGCGCTCCACGGGCGGGATGCCGCCGCGGCGCTCGCGAGAGTCCCAGACGTCGTTCATGCCCTCGCAGACGTGGATGTGGAAGCCCGTGACGCCGTCGTTGGCCTCGGCCATCTTGTCCATCGTCTCGTCGGAGAGCGTGAAGGTGGCGTGCCCGCCGAACATCGCGGCCACCATGTGGTTGCCCTGGGCGCGGGCGTCGGCCGCCCAGCGCGCGAACGCGGCGTTCTCGGCGATGGCCTGGTCGCGCTTCTCCGCGCCGTCACGGTCGGAGGTCTCGTAGCAGAGGCAGGCGCGGATGCCGACCTCCTCGCAGACGTCCTTGATCGCGAAGAGCGAGCCGGGGACCTCGCGGTAGCTCGCGTGGTGGTCGAAGATCGTGGTCACGCCGTCGCGGATGGAGTCGAGCACCGTGGCGTAGGCGCTCGCGCGCGTGCCGTCCAGCGTAAGCGCGCGGTCGATCTTCCACCACTGCTGCTCGAGGTTCTCCAGGAAGTCGTGCGGGTCGCAGCCCTTGATGGAGAGGCCGCGGGCGAGCCCGGAGTAGATGTGAGTGTGGCAGTTCACCAGGCCCGGCATGATCACGCCGCCGTGGGCGTCCACGTACTCGGCGTCCGGGTACTTCTCGGCAAGGGCGGACTCGGGGCCCACCTCGCAGATTTTCTCACCGTCGATGGCGACGGCCCCGTGCTCGAGGTATGCATTGTCAGCGTCGCGCGTGACGACGCGACCGTTGGCTACGAGCAGCATGGCTCCTCCTCTCGCGCGAAGGGGCGTCTCCCCTCCGCGTCGGTGGCATGTGTTACTCCTTGCTGGCGGGCATGACCTTGGCGACGGCCTGCTCCTTGGTGGCCGCCTGGCGAATCTCGTACGGCGGGTCCACCGGCAGGATGAGGTTGAGGGCGATGGCCATGATCGCGGCCGGGGTGATGGCGTTGGATCCGATGACGGTGGTGACCCAGCTGGGCATGCCGGGGCCCGCCAGGCAGCCCGAGGCCATCCAGATGCCCAGGCCAAAGACGACCGAGGTGCCCACGATCGTGGTGGTGCGCGGCGTGAGGCCGTCCTTGATGAACATGCGCACGCCGTTCATGGTGATGGTGCCGAAGACGCCCACCGTGGCGCCGCCGATGACCGGCTGCGGGATGGCCGTGAGCACGGCGGAGAGCTGCGGCAGCAGGCCCGCCGCGGCAAAGACCGCCGCCACGATCACGAAGACCCACTTGTTGACGACCTTGTTGGAGGAGATGATGCCGACGTTCTGGCCCAGGGCGCTCGTGGGCAGGCCGCCGAGGAACGCCGAGACGATGGACGTGGCGCCCTGGGAGACGATGGCGCCGGAGAGCTCGCGCTCGGTGGGCATGCGGTCCATCGAGCCGAGGCAGGCGGCCGAGACGTCACCGATGACCTGGATGGCGACCATCGGGTAGACCACGGCGAGCGTGATGCAGACCTCGGGCGCGAACTCAATCGGGTACGGCATGATCTTGGGAAACGCAAAGATTCCCGCCTCGCCCACGGCAGAGAAGTCGAGCATGCCGAAGGGCGCGGAGACGATGATGCCCACGATCATGCCGAAGAACACGCTGCCGAGCTTGAGCGTGCCCTTGGCGAAGTTGTTGAGGCCAAAGACCACGGCAAAGGTGACGAGCGCCACGAACCACGCCTGCGGGGTGCCCCAGAGCGCGGTGCCCTCGCCGCCCGCCATGTACCTGATGGCCGTGGGGTAGAGCGAGACGCCGATGGTGAAGATCACCGTGCCGGTGACCACGGGCGGAAACAGGTTCTTGAGCTTGCTGTAGAACAGGCCGAAGAGGATGGCCGCCGCGCCGCCCACGATCTCTCCGCCGAGAAGGGCGCCGAAGGAGAACGTGGCGCCCATCGCCTGCAGCGCCGGCAGGAACGCAAACGAGACGCCCATCACGATGGGCAGGCCGCCGCCGATGCGGCGGAACGGCGCGAAGGCCTGCAGCGCCGTGTCGATGGCCGAGAGGATGAGCGCCACCTGGATGATGTCGGTGCGCTGCTCGGTGGTGAAGCTGAAGGTCGCCGCGATGAGGATGGCCGGCGTGATGATGCCGGCGAACGACGCCAGCACGTGCTGGAGCGCGCAGGGCAGCATCGCCCCGATCGGCGGCATCCCCTCGCGCTGGAACAGAATGGCGGACGACCCCCCGTCGCCCGCGGCCCGTGACTTCGCCATGTTCGTCCTCTCCACGAGTCTGCGACTATGTCCTCCATTATTCACGTGGAATATCTAACAAAATGTCTGCTTTAATGAAAATCTGTTAGACGGTAGGTTACGAAACGCGAACGGTTGACGAGCGCGCCGCTTACGGCGAGAATCTCGTTGTACTTGGGGCACTATAACGCCAGGTCGGCGCAGGGACCCCGCACCCTGCGACCAGACTGTTTGGCTTGTTTTGCTAACAAAAAGTTAGTTTTGAGAAGGCTTCGGGTACCATAGTTGACACGCCCGCTCACCCGCGCACGCGCGCGGGCCAAGGAGGTATCCCGTTGACCGAAACCCAGCTCGACTTCTACAAGCGACTCGCCCACGCGCTGGCGCTGCAGTTTGGCAGCGGCTGCGAGGTCGTGGTGCACGACCTGGAGTCGGCGGACCCGGGCCACTCCATCGTGGCCATCGAGAACGGTCACGTCACAGGGCGGCGCCTGGGGGACGGCCCGAGCCACGTGGTGCTCGAGGCGCTACACGCCGACGGCGCCAAGCTCACCGACCGCCTCTCCTACCTCACCAAGACGGCCGACGGCAAGCTTCTCAAGTCCTCGACGGTCTTCATCCGCAACGACGAGGGCCGCACGGTGGGCATCTTTGCCATCAACTACGACATCACGGTGCTGCGCGCCGCGCACGACGTCATCGGCTGGCTCGTGGGCACCGAGCCGAGCGCGCCGCGCGAGCCCGAGCCCATCGTCCGCAACGTGGCCGACCTGCTGGACGACCTCATCGAGCAGAGCGTGCAGCTCGTGGGCACGCCGGCGGCGCTCATGACCAAGGAGGAGAAGGTCCGCGCGATCCGCTACCTCAACGACACCGGCGCCTTCCTCATCACCAAGTCGGGGCCCAAGGTCTGCAGGTACTTCGGCATCTCCAAGTACACCCTCTACAGCTACCTCGACGAGGCCCGAAGCGGCGAGAAGGACGCGTAGGGCGCGGGCCCTTCTCGCTTCAGGTCCTTCTCGCCGGGCGGGGAGGATCCGAGGCGTGCCGCCCGCGGCTAGTTTACGCCGCGGAAGCCGCGCCCGATGATCTCCGAGCTGCTCGTGATCGTGATGAACGCGCCAGGGTCGGTCGCGCGCACGAAGAGCCTGAGCCGCATGGCCTCGCGCCGGGTGAGGACGCTCGTGAGGATGGTCTGCCGCCGCCCGGAGTAGGCGCCCCAGCCAAAGGTCACCGTGGCGGTGCGGCCGAGCTTCTTGACGATGAACTCCTCCACCTCGCGCGGGCGCGCGCAGATGACCTGGCAGACCTTGCGCTGGCGGATGGACTCGATGAAGCCGTCCACCACGAAGGTCTTGCCGATGAGCGCCAGCACGCAGTAGAGGCCCACGCGCGCGCCGAAGATCCCGATGGCGGCCACCACCACGGCCACGTCGACGGCAAAGAGCGCCTTGCCGATCTCTATGTCGGTGTGCTTGCGCAAGATCATGGCCAGGATGTCCGTACCGCCCGTGGACGCGCCGATGTCAAAGACCAGCGCCGAGCCCACCGCCGGCAGCAGCACGGCAAAGCAGACGTCGAGCCAAAGGTCGCCGGTGATCGACTGCGTCACCGGGAACAGCCACTCAAAGAGCGAGGTGTAGCCCGAGAGCGCGAACGAGGCGAACGCGCTCCACAGCACCGCCTTGCGGTCCAGGAAGACAAAGCCGAGCACCACCAGGACGGCGTTCATGACCCACATGTACGCCGAGACGGGCAGCACCGGCAGCGCCGCGTTGAACAGGATCGCAAAGCCCGTGGTGCCGCCGAAGGCCAGGTGGTTGGGCGTCTTGAAGAGCACGAGCGCTGCCGCCGTGAGGATGAGCCCCACGTTGAGCATGCCGAAGAACTGCGGGAAGCTGTAGGCCATCCGCTTCTTCGACAGCCGCTCGGCACGCTCGGCCTCGTCCGCGCTCACCACCTCCGAGACCGGCTCGACCGTCTCCGCCTGCTGCGCGCGCTCCTCAGCGTCCACTTTGCCCCTCTCGCCCTCTGACGTCCCCGGGTTCGGCAGTCTATCAGGTTTGCGCACCCCCGACGGCGAGAAGGACAGGCGGCGCGCAAAGTGGCCTACTCCGTTCCCCGGCGCAGTACGGCAAGGTAGTCATCATAGGCAAACACCCTGTTACGCTGGGCGTTTGTCCGCTCGGTCACAATGTCGAGCGCCTCCAGCCTCCTTACCGCACCGGACACGGTGTTGTAGCTCACGCCAAGTGCCCGGGCAGTCCGCCCAATGTCAATGATTGGCTGCTGCTCAAGGTACGTAAAAACGCGCTCGGTGCTCTTCAGGGCCCTCCCCGTTTTCGCTATCTTGCCGAGGTTGGCATCATGAAGCTCCACAAGCCTCCCGATGGCCTGGGACGCATCGACCGCCGCGGCGTCGACTGCCTCTACGAAGAAGCCGACCCACTGCTCGTAGTCGCCCGTCTCTCGCACCCGCGTCATACGGTCGTAGTATTCCCACTGGTTTCGCTTGAGAAAGTAGGAGGGACAGAGCACCGGCTTATGAAGCAATCCCTCCTGCATGAGAAACAGCAGGATGAGCAGCCGCCCAACACGCCCGTTGCCGTCAAGGAAGGGGTGGATGGTCTCAAACTGATAGTGGATGAGTGCCGCCCTCACAATGGGGTCATTGGCATCTCCGCTGTTGAGATAGGTCTCTAGCCTTCCCATCGCCTCGTACATGTCCTCCACGTTGGGCGGAACATAGCGGGCCTCCCTCAGCGTACAGCCCGCAGGCCCCACCCAGTTCTGCGACCGCCTAAACTCGCCCGGGGTCTTGTCCTCCCCGCGGACGCCCCGCATAAGAACGGCGTGGGCCCGCCGCAGCAGGCGGTTACAAAGCGGCAGTCCAGAAAGATCCTCGATGGCACCACGCATGGCTCGGACGTAGTTGACCACCTCGGCAACGTCGGCGTTGGCAGAACCCTCCGCCTCCGGGTCGAGCACATCATCCAAGGTGCACTGCGTCCCCTCAATCTGAGAGGACATGAGGGCCTCTTTGCGCACATACGACGAAATGAAGAGGTCGACGCTCGGAATGAAGCGCGACATGGCATCCAGCTCGGCAAGATGCCGGTTGGCGCTTCCGACACGCTCGGAAAGCGGGCCGTCAAAGAGCAGCGGCGGGTCAGGCGGCAACGGGGCCGGCCGGAACGACTGATACGCAAGCTCACCGCTTAGGTTGGTTATAAACGAGCCCGGCCGCGCACCTGGCACCACAACCATCTCCTAAGTTGAAATATGAGACAGGATACACCTCTCTTATTTCAAGATATCTTCTCTATTTGAAATAGTGAAGGGCAATCCCGAGCCATATTTCAAAATGGCGAGAAACACGTGCGGCTGGCGGACGCCCCGGAATCTCGAAGCATCCTCCAGCTGCACGTTGCGATACGGAATTCTTGAAACGCACGGCTCGCGGACGGGCTTAACCTAAATGTCCGCAGTGCGTCTTGCTCACTAGGCCTCCAGCCGCTCCGCAAGCATCTTGTTGAAGGCCTTGGGGTTGCCCGAGCCCTTAGCGGCCTTCATGCACTGGCCCACGAGGAACCCGAGCACCTTCTTGTTGCCGTCACGGTACTGCTGGACCTGGTCCGTGCAGCGGCCGAGCACCTCATCCACGATGGCCGAAAGCGCGCCCTCGTCGGTGGACTGGCGCATGCCGTGGGCGTCCACGTAGGCCACCGGGTCCTCGCCGGTCTGGCTCACCGCCTCCAGCACCTCGCGGGCCTGCGCAAACGTCACCGCGTCCTCGGCGAGAAGCCCCGTGATGCCGCGCACCTGCCCCACGGTCAGCCCCGGGAAGCTCGGGACGAGGTTCACCATGACGTTGGCCAGCGTGCCCACGTTCTTCTCGCCCATGCCGTCGAGGGCCTCCTCGAAGAAGGCGGCCACCGCCGGGTCGGACGCGATCTGGGCCGCGTCCTTCTTCTTGAGGCCGTAGTCAGCCATGTAGCGGGCGCGCTTGGCGTCCGGCAGCTCGGGGATGCGCGCCCGGCAGCGCTCGATGAACTCGTCGGTGAGGTCGAAGGGCGCGAGGTCGGGGTCCGGGAAGAGGCGGTAGTCGTCGGCGGTCTCCTTGACGCGCATGACCACGGTGCGCTTGCGGCTGGGCTCCCAGTGGCGCGTCTCCTGGTAGACGATGCCGCCCTCCTCGAGCACCTCGGCCTGACGGCAAATCTCGTGCTCCAGGGCGTCGTGCAGGCTCTTGAACGAGTTGATGTTCTTCATCTCGGTCTTGGTGCCCAGGCGGGTCTCCCCGCGGCGGCGCAGGGAGACGTTGCCGTCGCAGCGCATCGAGCCGCTCTCCAGCGAGCAGTCGGAGATGCCGAGCGTGAGGAAGGTCTCGCGCAGCTTCTCCATGAACAGGCGCGCCTCCTCGGGCGTGCGCAGGTCGGGCTCGGTGACGAGCTCGATGAGCGGGGTGCCGCAGCGGTTGTAGTCGATGAGGCTCTCGGTGGCCGCCGTGATGCGGCCCTCCTCGCCGCCCACGTGCACCATCTTGGCCGCGTCCTCCTCCATGTGAATGCGCAGGATGCGGACGGGGGCCACGTAGGAGCCGTCGGCGTCCTTCTCGACGCCCGTGCCGTCTGGCCGCTCGCGCGCGCCCTCGCCGGAGACCTCCAGGTCCAGGTGGCCGTGCATGCAGAAGGCCACCGGGCCCTGCGTGGTCTGGAAGTTCTTGGCCATGTCCGGGTAGAAGTAGTGCTTGCGGTAGAACATCGAGTGGCGCTGGATCTCGCAGTTGGTGGCCAGGCCCGCCATCACGATGGACTCGATGGCGTGCTCGTTGGGCACCGGCAGCGCGCCCGGCAGACCCAGGCACACGGGGCAGACGTTGGTGTTGGGCGGGTCGTCGTGCGACAGGCGGCAGTTGCAGAACATCTTGGTCTCGAGCGTGGTGAGCTCGGTGTGGACCTCCAGGCCAATCACGGCCTCCCAGTCCCTCAGGACCTCGGCGAGCTTCTTCATCTGAGCTCACCCCCCTTCCCCGCAAAGCCGGGCGCAACTGGCGCGGTGCCCACCGCGCGCTCGATGGCGCGGGCAAACGTGAGCAGCGAGCGGTCCTTGAACGCCGGGCCCTGGAGCTGCGCGGAGACGGGCAGGCCGGAGACGGCGCCCAGGCCCATCGGCACCGAGATGCCGCCGTTGCCGGCGATGTTGTTGGAGATCGTGTACATGTCCGAGGCGTACATCTGCGTGGGGTCGGAGATCTCCCCAAAGCGGAAGGCCGTGCGCGGCGTGGCCGGCATGAGGATGACGTCGCAGGTCTCATAGGCGCGTGCGTAGTCGGCCGTGATGAGGGTACGGACCTGCTGCGCCGGGTAGTAGTACGTGTCGTAGACGCCGCTGGAGAGCAGGTAGGCGCCGAGCATCTGGCGGCGCTTGGCCTCCTCGCCGAAGCCGTGCGCGCGGGAGAGCGAGGTCTGCTCGGCCAGCGTGGCGCAGCCGCTCTCCTGGTAGCCGTAGCGCACGCCGTCAAAGCGCGCGAGGTTGGAGAACGCCTCGCACGGCGCGATCACGTAGTAGGCGGCGATGGCCGAGGCGATGTTGGGAAGCTCCACCTCGACCACGCGGGCGCCCTGCTCCTCGAGGGCGTGCGCGGCGAGAAGAACCGCGTTCTTCTCCTCCTGCGTGAGGCCCTCGGCATCCATGAGGGCCGGGACGATGCCGACGCAGCGGCCCTCGATGGAATCGTCGAGGTGCTCGAGGAAGTCCACCGGGCAGTCCTGGGAGGTGGAGTCCCACGGGTCGTGCCCGGCGGCCACGAGCGCGTTCATGGCAAGCGCCACGTCCTCGACGCTGCGGCCGAACGGGCCCACCTGGTCGAGCGAGGAGCCGAAGGCCACCACGCCGTAGCGGCTCACGGCGCCGTAGGTGGGCTTCATGCCCACCACGCCGCAGAGGCTCGCGGGCTGGCGGATGGAGCCGCCGGTGTCCGAGCCCAGGGCCACGGTGACCTCGCCGGCGGCCACGGCCGCGGCCGAGCCGCCCGAGGAGCCGCCGGGCACGCGCTCGGTGTCCCAGGGGTTGTGCGTGGGGTGGAAGGCCGAGGACTCCGTGGAGGAGCCGAAGGCGAACTCGTCCATGTTGGTCTTGCCCACCGGCGTGGCACCGGCGTCAAGCAGGCGCTGGACGCAGGTGGCGGTGTAGGGGCTCTCGTAGTTCTCCAGCATGCGGGAGGCGCAGGTGGTGCGGGTGCCCACGAGGTTCATGTTGTCCTTGAACGCCACAGGGACGCCGGCCAGCGGCCCGAGGGGCTCGCCCGCGGCGCGGCGGGCGTCGGTCGCCTCGGCAGCGGCAAGGGCGAGGTCGGCCGAGACCTGCAGGAACGCCTGGACCTCGCCGTCGCGGGCCTCGACAGCGTCAAGGGCGGCGCGGGCCACCTCGACGGCGGAGAAGTCGCCAGCGGCCACGCCCGCGGCGATCTGGCGGGCGGAGAACTGGTCGAGGCTGGTGGTGCTGGCGGCGTTGGGCGCGGCGGCGCACATCAGCGGTCACCTCCCTGGTCACCGAGGATGGACGGCACGCGGAAGCTGCGCTCGCGGCTGGAGCCGGCGTTCTTAAGCGCCACGTCAACGGGCAGGTGGCGCACGTCGTCGTCCGGGACGTCGGCGGCCATCACGTTGGAGAGGTCCCCGATGGGGTGGAAGGTGGGCTCGACGCCCTCGAGGTCGTATTGGCGAATGGGCTCGAGCAGGGCCACGGCCTCGTTCATGTACGTGGTCATCTCGTCGAGCTCCGCGTCCGTGAGGGCGATCCGCGCGTAGTCCGCGATGCCCGCAACGTCTTCTCTGGTGAGCGGCATGAGGTCCTCCTGTCGTCAGATGGGGTCATTCTACGACAGGCCCCGCCCGCGCAGGCCACCAGCAACGCGCCAGAGACGCGGCCGCAACAAAGCACGCCGAGAAGGGCCTCACGCAGGCGGGTGCCGCCTCACCGCCCCCGCCCCCTTGCGGTAAGAGAACCCGCTCAGAGACGGCTGCCCCGCCGACCCCTTGGCTTTCTAAGCGAGAGTTCCGCGTAGCGCACTCTCGCGTGAAGTCCCGACGAGCGGCCGGGGGCAGCACCCGCGCGATGAACGTTCTTCTCGCCTAGCAGATCTTGACGACCCAGCCCTCCGGGCCCTCGATCTCGCCGTCTTGGATGCCGGTGAGGGTCTCGCGGAGCTTGGCCATCACGGGGCCGACGTGCTCCATGCCGCCCTCGCCGAAGACGACCTCGGTGTCGCCGTTGACGACCTTGCCCACCGGGGAGATCACGGCCGCGGTGCCGCACATGCCGCACTCGACGAACGCACCGCTCGCGACCTCCTCGAACTTGACCGGGCGCTCCACCACAGTCATGCCGAGCATCTCACGCGCAACCTGCACCAGGCTGCGGCGGGTGATCGACGGCAGGATGGAGTTGGTGGCGGACTGGGGCACCACGATCGTGCCCTCCTTGTCCACGAACATGAAGTTGGCACCGCCGGACTCCTCCACGTAGGTGTGGGTCTCGGGGTCGAGGAACATGTTGTCGGCGAAGCCCTCGGCGTGGGCCTGGACGCTCGGGTAGAGGCTCATGGCGTAGTTCAGGCCGGCCTTGAT
Source organism: Olsenella profusa (assembly GCF_016900315.1). GTDB lineage: Bacteria > Actinomycetota > Coriobacteriia > Coriobacteriales > Atopobiaceae > Thermophilibacter > Thermophilibacter profusus_A. Next base: position 24,279 of record NZ_JACSNQ010000009.1, on the reverse strand, counting down.
GGCGCCGGTGCCGTGGGGCGCGGCGCGGTCGTACTCGGGCACCTTGACGGCCACGGGCTTGACACCGCCCGAGTAGTATGGGCCCACCGGGGTCACGAGGATGCGGAACTGGTACTCGTCGGCGGGCTTGACGCCGATGACCTCGCCGGTGGCCACCATTAACGGGCGGACGTAGAGCGTGGCGCCCGAGCCGAACGGCGGCACCCAGGCCTCGTTGGCCTTGACGACCATCTTGACGGCCTCGACGAACTTGTCCTCCGGGAACGGCGGCATCACGATGCGACGCGCGGAGTCGGCCATGCGGGAGGCGTTGAGGTCCGGGCGGAAGCAGACGATGTCGCCGGACTTGGTGGTGTAGGCCTTGAGGCCCTCGAAGACCTCCTGGCAGTAGTGGAAGATGCCCGCGCACTCGGAGAGCGTGAGGGTGTGGTCGGTGGTGAGGCCGCCCTCCTCCCAGGCGCCGTCATGATAGTTGCAGACGTAGCTGTAGTCGGTGGGCTGGTAGGCAAAGCCCAGGCTGCCCCAGTCGATGTCCTTCTTCTCCATGTGGGTGTCCCCCTCTTGGTCTGGGTTGTGTTGCGCTCACGATAAACCCTGCGCGCCGGGCGGGGGCACCGCTTTGCGCAGGTTTAACATTGGCCGGTCCAAGCCGCCGAGAAGAACCGAGGCACCGCCATGCGCATGTTCCGCAACGACTACTCCGAGGGCGCCGCACCCGAGATCCTGGCCGCGCTCGTGGCAACCAACGACGAGCAGACCGTGGGCTACACCGAGGGCGACCCGCACTGCGAGCGCGCCCGCGAGCTCATCCGTGCCACCTGCGGCCGTGACGACGTGGACGTGGAGTTCTGCATCGGCGGGACCTCGGCCAACGTGATCGGCGTGACGGGCCTCCTCGAAGAGTGGGAGGGTGCCGTCTGCACGCCCGACGCCCACATCAACGTGCACGAGACGGGGGCCGTGGCGGCGTGCGGGCGCACCGTGCTGCCCACCGACGACCGCGACGGCTTCCTCTCCCCGGAGGCCGCCGAGCGCGTCTGGCGCTTCCAGACCTCCACGGGCCGCCACATGACGCGCCCCGGCTGCGTCTACATCTCCGACACCACCGAGATCGGCGGGGTGTGGGACCTGGCTCGCTTTGACGCCATCTGCGACTGGGCGGACTCCCGCGGCCTGCCGGTCTTTCTCGACGGCGCGCGCCTGGGCTCGGCGCTCACCTCGCCGGCCGCCGGCGGCCTCACGCTGGAGCACATCGCCCGCCGCTGCGGGGCCTTCTACCTGGGCGGCACCAAGAACGGCATGCTCATGGGCGAGGCCATGGTCATCGCCGACCCCAAGCTGCGCCGCGCCTTCCCCTACCTCCAGAAGGAGCGCGGCGGTCTTCTGGCCAAGGGGCGCCTGCTGGGCGTGCAGTTCGAGGCGGCCTTCTCGCCGGCGGCGGACGGCGGCGAGGCGCTCTACTGGCACCTGGCCCGCGGCGCCAACGAGCGTGCGCTCCAGCTGCGCGCAGGCATGGTCGAGCTGGGCTTTGAGCCGTACGGGGACTCCGCCTCCAACCAGCAGTTCTTTGTGATGAGCGCCGCGCAGCGCGACGCCTTCGAGGCGGCCTGCGGCTGCGAGACCTTCTACGAGCTCCCCGACGGCCGCGTGGTGGCGCGCTTCGTCTGCTCCTGGGCCACGCAGGCCGCCGACGTGGACGAGCTCCTGGCGCTTGCCTCCACGCTAGCGTAGCAGGCAGCCGCGCGGTTCTTCTCGCTAGGGTACGTACACTGCAGCCCGAGTTCGGCTTAGGGTACGTACACTCCACCCGGCCCACCCACAGGGTACGTACGCTGCCTCCGTAGGGTACGTACACTGCCTGACGTTCTTCTCGACAGTCCGTCCAACGTTTCCGCAGGTAAAAGAGCTGGCGAGAAGGACATCAAAGTCGCAGCAATGTACGTACCCTGCGGATGGGTGTACGTACCCTACCGCGCCGGCGCGCAAATCCCGCCGTCCGGTCGGGTCGCGCGGCTCTTCTCGCCCTAGAGCTCCAGCCCCACGTAGCTGCTGACGACCTCGTCGGCCGACGAGAGGTCCTGCTCCACCGAGCACCCCGCGTAGCCGATGGCATGGCAGCCGGCCGCGTGCGCAGCGGCGATGCCGGTCGGCGAGTCCTCCACCACGAGCGCGTCCACGGCATCCACGCCCAGCAGCTCGAGCGCGCGCAGGTAGGGGTCGGGGTGCGGCTTGCGCCGGGCCACCATGTCGCCGGTCACCACCACGTCAAAGAGGTCAAGGGCGCGCAGCCGGTCGAGCGCCGTGAGCAGGCACCGCGCGACCGTCGTGGAGACGAGCGCCGTGGCCACGCCGCGCGACCGCAGCGACGCCACGAGCTCGCGCGCGCCCGGCTCCAGCGCGAGGTCGGCCTCCGCGTAAGTGCGGTAGCAGCCGTCGCGCTCGCGCTCGTAGTCGTCGATGGTGCCGGTGGCGCCGTAGCGCGCAAGCAGCGGCGGCACGGTCACGCGATCGTCGCCGCCGGCAAGCTCGGCCAGCTCGGCGTCAGTCACGGGCGCGCCCATCGCATGCAGAATGCCGCGGATGAGCGCGAGGTTGTGCCCCTCCGTGTCGCAGAGCGTCCCGTCGAAGTCAAACAGGACCGCCTTGAGGCTGCTGGGCCGCATAGCCCCTCCAAAAGTCCGCCGTCAGTCTGCCGCCAGTGTATCAGAGGCCCGCGCCAAAGGCTTCTGGCGAGAGTGAGAGCTCCGCGCGACGCGCAGCCAAAGCGTGCGGCCGGCCAAAGACGCGCGACCGGCCAAAGCGTGACTTTGCGCGAGTCGACGTCTTGCAACTCGCTCGCAGTCACGCTTCCAGCACCCAAAACGTGACTTTGCACGAGTCAGCGTTTTGCAACTCGCTCGTAGTCACGCTTTGCTGCGCGCTACCGTGACTTTGCGCGAGCCGACAACGGATAACTCACTTGAAGTCACACTTTGCGGCCTCACACCGTGACTTCGCGCGAGCCGGCAAGAGAACTCGCTCGAAGTCACGCTCTTGGCGAGAAGAACGTGACATAGAGCGAGTCAACGCCGTGCAGCTCGCTTGTAGTCACACCTCCGGCACCCAAAGCGTGACTTTGCGCGAGTCAGCATGCGACCGGCGAGAAAAACTCGCCCGAAGTCACGCTTCAAGGCGAAGGCGTGACTTCGGGCGAGCCAAGAAGAGCGCCACTGCGGAACGCGACACGCAGCGCGCGGCACGGACCCCGCGCACCTCACTCGCGAAAGCCTAGCCCGCGAGCCGCTCCGCAAAGTCAGCCAACGTGCCGGGGATGTCGATCTGCTGCGGGCAGACCGCCGCACAGCTCCCGCAGGCGATGCAGGCGCTCGGGCGCTTGTCCTCCGGCAGCGTGCCCACGAACATCGAGGGGATGAAGCCGCCCGATCCGCCGGTCACCATGGCCTCGTTGTACATCTCCAGCAGCTTGGGGATGTCGAGCCCCATCGGGCAGTGCGAGGTGCAGTAGTGGCACGCCGTGCACGGGACGGTGTGCTGCGAGGTCATGCTGGCCACCACCTCGTCAAGAGCGGCGCGCTCGTCGGCCGTGAGCGGGCGCTCCTCGGAGAACGTCTCGACGTTGGCCTTGAGCTGCTCGAAGTCGGACATGCCAGAGAGCGTGACCACGACCTCGGGGACGCCCTGCACGAAGCGGAACGCCCAGGCCACCGGCTCCTCGTCCGGGCGCAGCTCGCGCAGGCGCGCCGCGTCCTTCTCGCCGAGGCGCGCGAGCTTGCCTCCGCGCACCGGCTCCATAACCCACACCGGAATGCCACGGCTCGACAGCAGCTCGACCTTGCCGCGCGCGTTCTGGAACTCCCAGTCCAGGTAGTTGAGCTGGATCTGGCAGAACTCCATCTCGTCGCCGTAGGCGTCGAGGAAGCGCGTCATGCAGGCGATGTCTCCGTGCGCCGAGAAGCCCAGGTGGCGGATGCGGCCCGCGCGCTTCTGCTCCAGCAGGTAGGCGAGGATGCCGTGGTCCGCGTTGAGGTACTCGTCCACGTTCATCTCGCAGACGTTGTGGAAGAGGTAGAAGTCAAAGTAGCCGGCGCCGGTCTTCTCCAGCTGGCGCTCGAAGATCTCGGCCACCTTGTCCATGTTGGAGAGGTCGTAGCCGGGGAACTTGTCGGCCAGGTAGTAGGACTCGCGCGGGTGGCGTGCGAGCGCGCGGCCGAGCACGACCTCCGACTGGCCATCGTGGTAGCCCCAGGCGGTGTCGAAGTAGTCGACGCCGTGCTCGAGCGCGTAGTCCACCATCTCGTTGACGGCGTCCTGGTCCGGCGTGGCATCGTCGCCGTTCACGCACGGCAGGCGCATCGCGCCGAAGCCGAGCCGCGACAGGCTGAGCCCCTTGAAGTCACGATACAGCATGCGGTCCCCTCTCCCTCTCTGTAAGCGACAATGTGTCACTCACAGTATAGCGCGGCGAGAAGCGCGGGCGGGCGCGGGCGTCGCTTACAAAATCGCGTCCGTTGCGTCAACAACCCCCAGCCCCGCAACACCCCGCCCTTTGCGGTAAGAGAAGCCGTACGTTGCGGCCCGCCAAAAGGCCGCCGGGGCTTCTAAGCGAGAGTTTCGCAAAGCGCACTCTCGTGTGAAGTCCCGGCGGCCTTTTGGCGGGCAAACCCCGTAACGAGACGTTCTTCTCGCTAGGCGTCTTTCATGATGATGTCGCGCACGATGCCGGACACGTGGTCGCACGCGTCAAGGCAGAGCTCCATGCGGTCGAAGATCCTGAGCCAGGTGACGGCGTACTTACCGGAGGCGTCCTCCTCGTCGGAGAAGAGGCGGCGCAGCGCCGTCTGGTAGACGGTGTCGCCCTCGTCCTCGATGCTGCCCACGGCCAGCGCCTTCTCCATGACGGCGCGGTCCTTCTTGTAGTCGGGCAGGTGGAAGATCATCTCCTGCATCTCGCGCACGGCGCGCACCGTGAGCTCGGAGATCTGCTCGCCCTCGAGGCGCAGGTCGTTCAGGTTGAAGAGGTCCAGGCGCACGGCCACGCCGTACATCGAGTCCACCACGTCGTCCATCGCGAGCGCCAGGGCGGAGATGTCCTCGCGGTCGATCGGCGTGATGAACGAGGTGTAGAGCTTGGACATGATCGCCTTGACCCGCTCGTCGGCGTTGGACTCAAAGACCTTCATGTGCGGGATGCGGCTCTTGGAGTTGGGGAAGTCGCGGACGATCCCGTTGTACTCCTCCGCCGCCTCCACGATGAGCGCGGCGAACTCCTTGAGCATGGTGTAGAACTCGTCTTCCTTCTTGATGCGGGGCATGTGGTCTCCTTTGCGTAGTGACGAGGGGCGAGAAGTACGTGCGGGGCGCGGGCGCCACGGGACGGGACCGCCTGGTCGCGGACGCCGGAGCCGGCCTAGGCGCTCGGCCGTGCGGGCGCGCCTAGAACAGCACCAGGAACAGGCGCGCGAGGACGTAGCCGATGACGCCGCAGCCGGGGAACGTGAACACCCAGGTGAGCACCATCTCCTTGGCCACCCCCCAGTTGACGGACTTGGGGTCCTTGGCGGCGCCGGCACCCATGATGGCCGCCGTCTTGGTGTGCGTGGTGGAGACGGGAAGGCCCGTCAGCGTCGCGATGAGCAGACTCGCGGTGGCGGAGACGGAGGCGGCAAACCCCTGGTACTTCTCCAGGCGCACCATCTCCATACCTACCTTCTTGATGATCTTCTTGCCGCCCACGGCGGTGCCGATGGCCATGACCGCGGCGCAGAGCACCATGATCCAGAGCGGGAAGCCTCCCATCTCGTCCACCGTCATGTTGAGCGAGAGGGCGATGGCGAGCATCGCGGTGGACATGAACTTCTGGCCGTCCTGCGCGCCATGCATGAGGGCCACGCCCGCCGCGCCCAGCACCTGCATGCGGCCGAAGAAGTTGTTGGCGCGCCGGCGGTCTGCGTTGCGGCAGGCGATGGGGATGACCTTCGAGATCAGCCAGCCCGCCAGAAAGCCGAGAACCGTGGAGAGCACCAGGCCGTAGACGACCTTGACCCACTCGCCCATGTTGACGCCGTCAAGGCCGCCGGAGACCGCCAGCGCGCCGCCGGTGAGGCCGGCGATGAGCGCGTGGCTCTCCGAGGTGGGGATGCCGAAGGCCCAGGCGCCCAGGCCCCACGCCACGATGCCCACCGTGGCCGCGGCCAGCGCGATGAGCGCGGCGTGCGAGTCCCCGCCAAAGTCCACCATGCCCGAGATCGTGTCCGCGACGGCGGTGGAGATGAACGACATGGCCACGAGGCCCACGAAGTTGCAGATGACGGACATGATGATTGCGTGGTCGACGTTGATCGAGCGGGTGCCCACCGGCTCGGCGATGGCGTTTGCGGCGTCGGTGGCGCCGTTGACGAAGATGGTCCCCATCACCAGAAGCATGACGACGATCAGGAACGGGTTGCTCGACAGGACGCCGAGAAACTGCTCAAAGCTAATCAAAGGCGAACTCGCTTCCTTCGCACCGCACAGGCGGCCAATTGTCACAGCTTTGTAAACGCTTGATTAGCATAACGTAAGGAACGCACTCGCACGGGCGAGAAGGACCTCTCAGGGCCCCGTTTGTAAGCTTGCTTACAAACAGCTTACATTACGAATGACACGAGGGACACGAAGGGACCGTCCCTTCGCATCATCCTGCTTTGAAAACGCGGACTGCTGCAGGGCGAACGCCACGGCCACTTTGGAATTCACGCCCGTTGCAGCCAAACCACCCCAAGCCGCTTTGAAAAACGCGACCGTCACGCGAAGGCGAGCGACCCGCGCCGCAACAGCCGTCATTCCCTAAGCGCACGCGAGCCAAAACGCTACAACGAACCCAAATCTGTAAGCGAAGGCGCACCCATCGGTGCAACAGTCTTCAATTCCAAAGCAGGGACGGGCAGCCAAGCCGCAACGCCCGTCATTCCCTAAGCACCCGTACGCCGCGACGGCGCAACATCCGCTGATTCCAAAGCATGGGATTGCATAGGGTTGCATAGGAGTGCATGGCCCGCTCAGCACCCAGCGGGAAGGCGGGCCCGCGACACCGCAGGCTGACCGCGGCTTTCTCAAAGCACGAAAAAGGCCGCCGGGCGAGAAGCCCGACGGCCTGCACTTACGCTGGAGCCAGCTACCAGACTCGAACTGGTGACCCCCGCTTTACGAGAGCGGTGCTCTACCAACTGAGCTAAGCTGGCGTAAGCGGCTAACTACTATACGGTAAGCGACGGTGCCACGCAAGCCCTGTTTTTCTCGCCGGCGAGAAGGACGCCGGCGCCGGCGGCCGGGGCGGCGAGAAGGGCCGCGCAGCCCGCCACGCCCCCTCTACAGCAGGCGCAGCACGCCGCGGACGAGACGCTCGAAGTCCTCGGCGTGGCCCTCGGCCGCCGCGAGCACGCTCTCGTGGGAGACCGCCGGCGCGCCGGACTCGTTGGCCGCGAGCGTGAGCCCGAGCACGTTCATCCCGAGCGCCTTTGCCATGATGACCTCGTTCACCGTGGACATGCCCACGTAGGAGACGCCCAGGGCGCGCAGCGCCGCCACCTCGGCCGGCGTCTCGAAGCACGGCCCCAACACGCCCGCGTAGACGCCCTCCTCCACGGCGACGCCCAGGTCGTCGGCCACCCCGCGCGCGATGGTTCGCAGGTAGGGCGAGTAGGCCTCGTTCATGTCCACGAAGGGGCTCTCCACGTCGCGCAGGCCCTCCCACTCGGCCAGCGGGTTGTGCCCGGTGAGGTTAATCTGGTCCGTGAGGATGCCCAGGCCCACGTGCGCCTGGCCCGGCACCGCGCCCGTAGCGCAGGCAAAGACGATGTCGCGACAGCCCAGGTGGTGAGCGTGGCGCACGAGCGAGGTCACCTCGGCGGCGGAGTAGCCCTGGTAGAGGTGGATGCGGCCGGGATAGACCACCACCGGCACGTCGTCGATGGTGCCCACGGTGGCCTCGAAGCGGTGCCCCGCCACGGGGCGCGCGCCCACGGGGAAGCCATCAATGTCACGGTAGTCGATCCGGCGCACGGGGCGCACGAGCTGGCCCAGGTGCCCCAGCCCGCTTCCCAGCACGATGGCAACAGGGTGCTCGACGCTCGGCTTGCACGCCTTGACGGTGTCCTCGGTGACCACGCAGATCCCCTCCCTCCCGAGCCGCTCGGCAAAGACGCCCTGGCCCGGTATCAGTCTTCCAGAGTAGGTTCCATCGTAGACCAGACCGACGCCGCACGACGGGCTCTTTGCCTTGAGCACGGCCAAAGTGGGCCGCGTGCGGCGCACCGTCGCCAGGCAGCGCTCGGAGCCCCGGGCAAAGTCCTCGGTCACGTCGCGCCCGTCGGCAAGAAACACGCGGCCCTCGCGCTGCTCCGCGGGCGGGCGCGGCACGGGGAGGCCGCTCGCCGTCTCTGGGCAGACGCGGCACACGTCGACCTTGCCCGCCAGCTCGATCACCTCGGTGCAGGGCTTGGCGCCACCGTCATAGCGGACCGGGGCGCCCAGCAGGCAGGAGCTTATCGCCACGCGCATCCTGAGCCCCCTCGCTCCCCTACTCCGCCAGCGACCCGAGCTGGATGGTGGCCTGGGAGAGCAGCGCGTCCGTGTAGGAGTTCCACTCCGTGGAGCGCTGCGCGTAGGCGTTCTGGTAGAGGCTCGACGCCACCGAGTAGGCCGCGCTCGCCGCCGCGTAGGTGGCCGCGTCGTTGGTGATCTCGTAGCTGGAGAGGGTGGCGTAGTAGTCCCCGTCCGTGCGTGCCCAGTCGTTGGCGTCGGCGTCCCACTCGTCGCCGAGAAGGGCAATCACGTAGCTCGCGTAGTCGGCGGTGGGGGTGTCCTCCTGGCCCTCGGCGGGCTCCGCGGGCTGGGTGGGCTGCTCGGGCAGCTCGGTGGTCACCACGCTGTCCTGGAGCTTGCGGACGGTGAGCGTCTCGCGCAGCATGCTCCTCACCGTGTCCGCGTCGACGCCGTAGCTTGCGGCGATGGTGTCGAAGTCGTCCGTGCCGAAGTTGGAGCTCGCAAAGTCCGAGAGCTCGTCGTCGGAGACGGTGATGCCCTGGTCCTCGGCCTGGGCCAGCAGGATCTGGTTCTGCGCGTAGGCCACCACGTCGGAGGCGGCGGGCACGTTGTAGGTACCGTCGTCGTTGGCGCCGAGCGCGGAGCCGTTGGCCTCCTCGAGAACCTCGCGCGCGGTGATGTTGTTGGTGCGGCCCTCGTAGGTGTAGGTTGCCACGGTACTGTCGAGCTCGGCGGCGGAGAGGGTCGTGCGCCCGGCAAGGGAGACGCCGCCGGGCCCTCCCAGCAGGAAGTGCCCCGCGAGCACGCCGATCACCAGGACCGCCACGCACACGGCCACCCAGGCCGGGGTCGGCAGCACGTGGCCGTGGCGCGCGGCGGGCTTTTCCGCGGCCCCGCCGGCCTTGTCCGCGGAGCCCGCCTTGTTCGCGCGCTTCTCGTCGTTCTTCTCGCCAGCGCCCTTGTGCTCAGCAAGACGTGGGTCTGCCATGGGTCCCCCCTCATGGTCGGGCCCGCCGGTCGGCGGGCCGCAGGTACGCAGTCTGTCTGATTCTACGCCGCCGGCCGGCGCGCGCCGCGGGCGGCACAGGGGCCGCACAACGCTCCGACGCGCCTGAAAGCGGGCGGCCCGGAAGGGGCCCGCCACGGCGGCGGACGGACGGGCCCGGCTGCCCGCGCGGCGGCGGGCCCGACCGCCCGCGCACCGCCGCCCCAGCCCGAAGCGCCCTACTTCAGCGCGTCGACGATCTCCTGCGAGAGGGTCTTGACGTAGCCGGAGCCGTTCTCGGCGTCGAACTTCACGCGCGCGCCAAGGGCCTTCTTGGTGGCCTCGGAGGCCGCGCCGCGCGCCACGGAGAGCAGCGCCACGAGCATGTCGCGGTACTCGGCGTCGCCGTGGTAGCACTGGATGGCCTCGTCGAGCAGCGGCCAGGCCTCGTCGGAGCGCTCCGCCGAGCTCGCGGAGAGCCGGCACAGGAAGACGAAGGCCGCCAGGCGCACCGTGGCCGAGCCGTCGTCAAAAAGCGACGCCTCCGCGCCGTCGAAGGCGCCCGTCACACGGTCGGGCTCCACCTCGGCCACGGCCGAGAGGGCGTCGAGCACCTCCCAGCGCGTCTGGGCCTCCGGGCGGTAGAGCGCGTCGACGAGCTCGTCCACGTAGTCGAGCATGATCTGCGGCCGCGCCTTGGCCGCGAGCGCCAGCTGGTGCGCGACCTCCTGGCGGCGCCTCCTGCTTGCGCCCGAGAGCTCCTTCACAAGGCCCGCGATCTGCGAGCTGTCCACATCTGCCATGAGTCCTCCTTACTCGCAGAACCCGTCGACCACGGCGGTGCCGCTCTTGGGGTCCTGGTGAATCTCGATGAAGCCAAGCTTGGACGCCTCGCGCAGAAGCGCCGTGAACGAGCGGTACCCGTAGGTGCCCTCGGCGAACTGCGGGCGCTTGCGCTTCATGGTGTCCTTGAGACGCGAGGCCAGGATGAAGCCGTCGCTCTCGCGCTGCAGGGCGTCGATGGTCTCAAAGAGCAGCTGGTAGCACTCCTGGCGCTCCTTGGGGACCTTGGACGTGAAGTCCGGGATGCCGGCGCCGCGCGTGAGGTCCTCGTAGAAGAGGAACTCGTCGCAGACCTCGGTGAGCAGCGAGCTCGTGGCCTCCTTCATGCCCACGCCGATGACCGTCTTGCCAAACTCCTTGAGCTTGGAGACGAGCGGCGAGAAGTCCGAGTCCCCGGAGAGGATGGCAAAGGTGTCGATGTGGTCCTTGGTCAGGCAGATCTCCATGGCGTCCACCGCCAGGCGGATGTCGGCGGAGTTCTTGCCCGTGTAGGCGCGGTCCGGGATCTCGATGAGCTCGATGCCGAGCTCGTGGAGCGGCGTCACCGCGTCGGAGAAGCGCTGCCAGTCGCAGTAGGCGCGCTTGGCCGTGATGCGGCCCTTGTCCACCAGGCGCTCCAGGATGAGCTTGACGTCGGGCAGCGGGCCCGGCTCCTGGTGGCCGTTGCGCTTGCGCCTCCCGGTGCCGAGCGCCAGGTTCTCGTAGTCGATGAGCACCGCGATGGAGCTCTGGGGGATGTCGTTTTCGTTCAAGGTCGGTGGTTCCTTCTTTCTCCTTCAGGCGGCCAGGCGAGAAGAACCCGCGGGCTGCAGGTCGCTCCTGCGCCGGGGCGTGCGGGCGCCGCTGGGCGCGTGCGGGTGCTAGGGCGTACGCGGGCAGGCCCTCGCGGCTAGCCCTCGTGGTGGCAGTGGCACTCGTGGCCGTCCTCGTGGTGACTGTGACCGCCGCAGCACTCGTGGTCGTCGCCGTGACCGCCGCAGCACTCGTGGTCCTTCTCGCCGGCGTGGTCGTGGCCGCAGTGGCACTCGTGGCCGTCCTCGTGATGGTCGTAGCCGCAGTGGCACTCGTGGCCGTCGCCGTGGTCGTGCCCGCAGCCGCAGCCGTCCTCCTCGTCCTGATCGAGCAGCGACCAGTCGAGCCCGGCGGCGGTGCAGGTGGCCTCGTCGTCGTAGAGCAGGGTGATGGCCTGGGTGCCCATGCGCGCGCCGCCGATCTGGCAGAGCATGTCGAAGAGCGTGAAGGCCGTCTCGGCGCCAGGCAGCGTGATGTCGAGGTCCTCGGAACGCGAGAGCGCGAGCGCGATGTCCTTGCGCAGGTGCTCGGCCATGAAGCCGGGCTTGAAGTCGCCGGCCACCGAGCGCGGCGCCAGGGTCTTTGAAGCGCCGGAGCCGCCCGTGCCGCAGGCGAGCACCTCGAGCATGCGGTCCACGTCGATGCCGGACTGCTCGGCGAGGGCCACGGCGTCGGCGTAGCCCACCATGCAGGAGGCGAGGCTCACCTGGTTGCAGAGCTTGGCCGTCTGGCCGCCGCCCGGCACGTCGAAGTAGAAGCGACGGCTGGAGAAGCACTCCAGCAGCGGCAGCACCGGCGCGGCCTCCTGCTCGGTGACGCCCATGATGAGCGTGAGGGTGCCGTCGACGGCGCCCTGCTCGCCGCCCGTGACCGGACAGTCGAAGGCGTGCTTGTCCTCGACCTCGGCGGCGTCGTGGATGTCGCGCGCGAGCTGCGGGGAGCTCGTGGTGAGGTCGATGAGCCAGGCGCCCTTCCTCGCCGCGCGGATGAGCCCGTCGGTGGCCAGGTAGACGTCCTCGACGTCGCTGGGGTAGCCCACCATCGTGAGCACCACGTCGGCGTCGGCCGCCGCGGCGGCGGGGCTGTCCGCCCAGTGCGCGCCCCGGGCGAGAAGCCCCTCGGCCTTCTCGCGCGTGCGGTTGTGGACCGTGAGGTCGAAGCCGGCGTCCAGGATGTGGCCGCCGATCGGCGCGCCCATGATGCCGGTACCGATGAGGGCGACCTTGCGGATGCGGGTGTGAGTCATGTGTGTGGGGTTCCTTTCTTCCGGGGCCTCGCGCCGGGGCACGGCACGGGGACGGAGGCGTCTGTCACATAGGCTAGCTTACCCCACCTGCCTGTGTGACAGACGCCTCCGTTCCTCACGGCCACGCCCCCTCCGCAGCCTACCTAGTGCGGGCGCGCCCTCGTGGCCGGCCGCGGGCAGGCCTGCGTGCGGGGCTAGCGCTCGCCCCGCACGCGGCGGGCGATCCGGTCGGTGAACGAGAGCGCCTCTCGTCGGTCCTTGCCCCAGAAGACCACGGCCACCATGCCGGGCCCCACGTGGGCGCCGACGACCGGGGAGACCGAGCTGTAGATGATCGGCACGTCGGAGCAGCCGGGCTCCTTGCGAATCTGGTCGGCCAGCCAGCGCGCGTCCTTCTCGGCGTCCGTCGAGACGATGCCGATGGGCAGGCGGTTGTCCCCGCCCTCGGCGCCGAGGTAGTTGGCCTTGAAGTCGGCGATGATGGCGCGCAGGGCCTTCTTGCGGCCGCGGCACAGCCCACGCAGGGTCAGCGCGCCGTTGAGGTCGTAGGAAAGCTCCGGCTTGACGTCGAGCTTGCCTCCCACCTGCGCAGCCGCCGGCGGGATGCGCCCGCCGCGGGCCAGCGCGTCGAAGGACTCCAGGGTGAAGTAGCCCTGTATGTAGTAGCGGGCCTCCTCGGCCCACGCCACGAGCTCCCTGGCGGTGAGCCCGCTGGCCGCCTGGTGCACCGCCTCGATGGCAAGGAGCTCGGCGGCGGCCGACGGGCAGAGGTTGTCCACCACGTAGATCTCAAAGTCCGGGTGGTCCTGTCGCACCATGTCGGCCGCCTGGCGCGCGGTGTCCACGCTCGAGGAGAGGCCACGCGTGAAGGCCAGGTAGACCGTCGGCGTGCCCTCCTGGGCGGCGCGCTCGAAGACCTCCAGGTAGTGACCGGGCGTCACGGCCGAGGTGGTGGCGTACTCGCCGGCGCGCATGCGGCCGTAGAACTCCTGCGGCGTCATGGAGCGCCAGAGGTCGTCGGCGTGCTCCTCCCCGCCCATGACGTAGGAGAAGCTCACCACCTCCACGCCCAGCGCCTCGGCGACCTCCGGCGCGAAGTCCGCGCAGGAGTCCACGATGATGCGCACGTTGGACGCGCGGTGGTAGGCCTTCCCCAGGTGCGCGACCTCCTCGGTGGCCGGGCCGTTGTCGACGGGCTGGGCGGGCGCGGCGGCGGGCGACGATGCGGCTGCCGCGGCGGGCGCGTCAGCCGCGCCCGGGACCGACGCGGGAGCGGCCCCCTCGTCGGGGGCCGCCTCGTGGTTCTTCTCGCTCAGTTCCTGCTGGGTGCTGCTACTCATTCTCTTCCTCGATCTTGGGCTTGATGATTCCGTAGCCGCCGTTCTTACGGTGGTAGATCACGTTGATGAGGCCCGTCGTCGCGTTGGTGAAGACGTAGAAGTCGTGGCCGAGGAGGTCGGTCTGGACGAGCGCCTCCTCCTCCGTCATGGGCACGAGGTCGATGTACTTCTCGCGGACGAGCTGGTCGTCGTCGGTCTCGTCCGGGCCGGGCTCGATGAGGGCGGCGAGGTCCTCCTGGGTGACGGTGCCGCCCTTGGCCTGGGCGACGCGCTGGCGGCGGTCGATGACGCGGGTCTTGTACTTGCGGAGCTGCCGGGTGACCTTGTCGGCGGCCTCGTCGATGGCGGCGTACATGTCGTCGGAGCTGGCAACCACGCGCACCACGTTGTCACGCACGAAGACGGTGACCTCGCATGCCTTGCGCTCGGGGTTGGAGGGGTTCTTGTCCACGCGGAGCACGACGTCGCACGTCATCGGCTTGATGTCGAACACCTTGAGGGCGCTGCCCACCTTCTCCTCCACGTGCTCGCGCAGGGAGTCGGAGACGCTCACCTTACGGCCCGAGATCTTGATGTCCACCATGCGAACCTCCTTCGGTTGACGAGGGGCGCGGCAATGGGACCGGCGCCCTTAGGACACTGATACCCACTTGCGGGCGGGGCAGTCCACGCTCATGGCGGGTCGAGCCTCCCGAACGGGCGCTCCTACTCGGCGGGCGTTGCGTCGGCGTCGTCGGCGGGCGCGTCGGCGGCGGCGTCGTCGGCGGGCGCGTCGGCGGCGGCGTCGTCAGCGCCGTCGGCGGACGCGTCAGCGGGCGCATCGGCAGGCGCGTCCTCGGTGCGCTCGACGAGGCCCGTCACGCGGGACTCGGGCGTGAGGGCCGGCATCGCGCCGAGCCAGCGGGACCGCACGAGGTCGCCCACGCCGTTGGACTGGATAGAGGAGAGCGCGCCCTCCACAGCCGAGGCAAGCGCGTCGTTGGAGACGGCCACGCCCAGGGAGACGGGCTCGTCGAGCGTGCCGGCAAAGACGGTACCGGGATAGGCCGTGGCGAGGTAGGCGCCGGAGAGGGCGTCGCAGACAACGTAGTCGACCTCGCCGGCGTTGAGCGCGTCGAAGGCCTCGTTGAGGTTGGGGTAGGTGGACTCGGCCACGTCAACGGCGTAGCCCTCCAGCATGCTCTGGGAGACCGAGCCGTCCTGCATGCCCACCGTAGCGCCCGTGAGGGCGGAGGCGTCGATCGGCGCGGTGACGTCCTGGCGGGTGAAGAGGGCCGTCGCGCTCTGGGCGTAGGAGCCCACCACCGTGGAGCCGCCGGCGTCGTCGGCGTCGACGCCCATCACCACGTCGCAGCTCTGCTCGAGCCCCGTGGCCACGTCGGCCACCGTGACGAAGCTCACCGAGGGCAGCCCGAGCGCGTCGGCGAGCGCGTGGGCGGTGTCGACGTCGATGCCCGACTGTGTGCCGTCCGCCGCGGTGAAGGCCAGCGGCGCGGTCTCCGTGGCAAGGACGCCCACGGTGAGCGTCTCCGCCTGGCGCAGCGCGTCGGCGGACACCACGGGGCTGAGCGCGTCGCGGCGCGCGGCGCGGGCGTCGGCCACGGACGTGGACGCGAGGAAGTCGTCGAGGTTCACGGGTCCCGCCGAGCACCCAGCGATGCCGGCGGCGGCGAGAAGCGCGACGAAGGTCGTGGCGATGGCGCGGATGCGGCTGCGGATGCTCGTGGGCATAGTTCCTCTTCCCTCGCGTGTCACTCGGTCCGTCTCACCCAGCTGACCTGGTCTTTGCCCCCACACCCGCACACCGGGGACGTCGCTTCCGGCGCCGCGGCGCCTCCACTCTAGCCCCTCTCGCCCGCGAGGCCGGATGCCTCTTGCGTATGACGGGCGGTGCGACTTACCTCTAGGACGAGCCATGATCGCCCGGGCGCGCACGTCCGGGCTTACGTGGATCCCTTTGCCCTCGTCTGGCATGGACTTGGGCGGCTGCCGCCAGGCGACGCCCGCCCGCAACCACAGACCTGGGTCGAGACGCCCACAGTATACCGCGCGGACGCCTCGCGGTGAGGGGAGCCCCGCCCAGACGCACCGGCCGGTCGGCCGCATGCCGGTCGGACAGACGGGGCCACGCCTTCAGGCGGGCGCTCCGCGGCGCCCGCCCCGAGCAGGGTACGTACACCCCGTCGTAGGGTACGTACACCGCCGCAACCCCAGCGTCCTTCTCGCCACCTCACCTAGCTGCGGAAACGTCAGACGGCCCGGCGAGAAGGACGTCGGGGAGTGTACGTACCCTAAAGCGGGGTGTACGTACCCTGCGGGAGGGTGTACGTACCCCCAGACGTGCGGCCAGAGGCGGGACGTGCGGGACAGACCCCGCCTACCACACGCGGGCCAGGACGCAGGCGGTGACGGAGGCGGCGCCGCGGGCGCGCAGGGCGCGCGTCGCCTCGGCGAGGCTCGCGCCGGTGGTGGCCACGTCGTCGACGAGCAGGAGCCGTGCGCCGGAGACGTCGCCCGCCACGCGCACGGTGCCGGCGAGGTTGGCGGCGCGCTCGGAGCGCCCGAGCTCACGCTGGTCGCGAGCCGCCCTGCGCACGAGCACGTCCGCAAGCTGCAGGCCCGCCTCACGTGCCAGCTCACTGCTCACGAGCTCCATGTGGTCGAACCCTCGCCGCACGTAGGCCGCCGAGGTCGCGGGCACGAAGCACACCGCGTCCGTCTCGCCCGGCGAGAAGCGCGGCGCGCCGTCTGCCGCCGGCCACGCCGACGCCTCCTCCAGCGCCGTGAGCATGATTGCCGCCATGACAGGGGAAAGCCGAAGCTCGTGGGCGTCCTTGAGGGCGGTCACCACCCGCGCGGGCGTACCGGAGAACCCGAGCGCCGCCACCGTGGCGCGCGCCGGCCAGGCAAGGGACGGGTCGGGCGTTCGGGTGGTGCCACCGCCGCACTCCGTGCAGGCGAGAAAGCCAAACGGCGCGCCGCAGACCGGGCAGGCCAGCCGCTGCTCAATCCAGGGAAGGCCCGCGCGGCACTCTTCGCAGAGCAGCTCGCCCGGCTGCTCGCACCCGACGCAGCGCGTGGGCCAGAGAACCTCCGCGAGCTCGTCTGCTGCCACGCGGAGCGCACGGCCGATACGCATGCGACCCCCTTTCACTGAGGATGGGGGTCGCTCGGTAGTCGATAGTCTACCACGTCGGCCGGTCGGCTGGCGGCCTGACGGGCAAGCGCGACGCTGGGGCGGCGCACGGGTATCATCCTCGGCAGGGAGGGAGCTGGATGAGAATCGTCACCTGCGACATCACGGACGGGGGCCCGGACCGGCTCGTCATGCACCTGCTCGCGGACCTCTCCGAGGCGCTCGAGGTCTATGCACGCCACTACGGGAACGGGGACGTCCCCGAGCTCGCATGCGCGACCGGCGAGAAGGACCTGCGAGGGGACGTGGCGGTGCTGGGCCTGGCGGCCGGGCGGGACGTGGGCACGGCCGCCCTTCCTGTGGGCACGCGCGTCTATGCCGTGGTCACGACGCCCTCGCTCGACGCGACGACGGCGTCCCCGGCGCTCGCGAGCCTCGAGCGCGCCTGCGCCCAGGCCGACGCCCGCTGGTCGGGAGCGCTGGTGGTGGGTGACGCCGCCTGGCAGCTGCGCTGGGCCGCCTCACCGCGCATGGGCTGGCGCCGGCGCGGCACGTCCGAGGCCGTCGACCGCCTCATCGCCGCAATCCGCTCGGGCGCGGACTTCCCCGTCGAGCAGGCGCGCGCGCCGCTTCCGCGCCGGCTGTGCCTGGCCCTGGGCAGCGGGCCCCGGCGCTAGGGGGTCTCTGCCAGGCGTTCTTCTCGCCCCGCACTCCCCCGCCGAGGCCGCCGTCCGATGCGCGCGACTGGCGGTGCCCTCCAGGTATGCCTGGTCGGTACGCCTGGTCGGTGCACCTGGCGACATCCTCCGGGCGCACTTGGCAACCTTTCTCGGTGCGCCTGGCCTGCACTGAACGCCCCTCCTCACGTGCGCCCTTGACAGCCCCTTCCGAGTGCGCCTGCTCGGTGCACTGAACGCCCTTCCTCAGGTGCACCCGTTAAGTGCACCCGACCACGAGTGCACTTAACGCGATTAGGTCGGTTTTGGGTGCACTTGAGGCGAGAAAGGCGTTCTTCTCGGTGCACTTGAGGAGTGCACCTGAGTTGAGGGTGCTGTGGGGTACACCTGACGGGTGCACTTGGCGAGAAGGACCGGCGAGAAGGACGGGCCGGCGGCGTCCCGAGCGCGAGGCCCCCGGCCCGCAACGCCCGCCCCGCTACAGGTCGAAGAGCGTGCAGGCGTTGCGCCAGAGCGCACGATAGGTGGCGGCGCGGCCCTCGCGGCCGGCTGCCTCGCGCACCTCCGCGACCTTGGCCGCCGTGAACGCGACCATCGCGGGCTCGCACTCCTCGCCGCGCAGGGGCACCGGCGCCATGTAGGGGCTGTCGGTCTCCGTGAGCAGGTAGCGCTCGGGGCAGAACGTGGCCGCCTCGCGAATGTCGTCGGAGCGGCTGAAGGTTGCCGCCCCGCCAAAGGCCACGTGGCAGCCAAGCCGCGTGAAGTCCTCCATCACCTTGAGGCCCGAGGTGAAGCAGTGCAGGTCGCAGCCGCGCTCCGGCACGCCCTCCTCGGCGAGGATCCGCGCGGCGTCCAGGTGCGCTCCACCCCGGACGTCGCCGGCGGCGTCGCGGATGTGGAGCTCCACGGGGAGCCCGAGCTCGTGGGCCAGGCGGAGCTGCCGGCGGAAGGCCTCCTCCTGCACCTGGTAGGGAACCTCGTTGTAGGGGCCGTAGTCCAGCCCGAACTCCCCCACGCCTACGGCCCGGGGGCTGGCGAGAAGCTCGCGCAGCCGCGACATCGCCTCGTCGTCGAGCTGGGCGGCGCCGTAGGGGTGCGCACCCGCCACAATCCGCACGTTGTCCAGCAGGTCGGGCACGTCCCCGAAGCCCTCGAAGGCCGGCGGCACGAAGCCCTGCTCGGCGCACTCGTCCAGGCACGCGCGCGCAAGCTCCACCTGCTCGTCCAGCCAGGAGAGAAACGCGGGCACGCTCGGCCACTTGCGGGGCACGTCGTCCACCGGGTCCACGGGCACCACGAGCAGCCGCACGCCCACGAGCGCGGCGCGGGCCAGGGCGAGCGCCGGGTCGTGCGCGCGGAAGCTCGTGAGGTGGCCGTGGGTGTCCGCGAGCGGCGCGGCCGGCGCGGGCAGGGGGCACGCGCGGCCCTTGCGGTCGTGGAAGAGCTCGCCGTCGGCAAGCGTGAGGTGGTCGAGGGCAACGGGATCAGGCATGGTGTGCTCCCTCGTCAGGCGTGGCCGGGACGTCGGTGGCGGTGGCCGGGGCATCGGTGGCGTTGACGGCGGCCGGGGCGTCAGGGGCGGCAACGGCGGCGGCCGGGCCACCGGACGCGGCACCGGCGCCGCCAGTCGCAGCGCCCTCCGCCCCCTCAAGCGCGACCGCCAGCCGCACGAAGTCCTCCGGCGCGAGCGTCTCCGCGCGGCAGGTCGGCGCGACGCCGCAGGCGGCAAAGGCCGCGTCGAGCGCGCCCTTCTCGAAGCCGGAGGCGGACATCGAGTTTCTGATGGTCTTACGGCGCTGCGCGAACGCGGCGTCGATCACCGTCCCCACGGCGGCCAGGCACGCAGCGGAGAGCGGCTTACCCGTGGCGGGGTCCGTAAGCGGCGCGCGGTCCAGGCGCACCACGGCCGAGTCCACGTGCGGCGGCGGCATGAAGTTGCCCGGCCCCACCTCAAAGCGCCCGGTCACGCGGGCGAGCAGGGCCAGCTTCGCCGTGTAGGCGCCGTAGGTCTTGTTGCCGGGCGCGGCGCAGATGCGGTCCGCCACCTCGGCCTGCACCATCACCACGAGCCGCCGCAGGCTCGCCATCTCCTGGAGGTACTTGAGGATGATCGTGGCGGCCACGTTGTAGGGCAGGTTGGAGACCATGACCTCCGGCGCGCCGCCCGCGGCCTCCACGATCTTCTCGCCGTCCACGGAGAGGGCGTCGCCCATGAGGAAGGCCAGGTTGGGGTGGGCCGCCGCGTGGGCCGAGAGCACCGGCTCCAGCTCGCGGTCGGCCTCCACGGCCACCACGCGCCCGCCCTCGGCCAGAAGCGCCAGCGTGAGCGTGCCGATGCCCGGGCCCACCTCGAGCACGCGCTCGGTGCCCGTGAGCTCGGCGAGGTCCATGATCTTCTCGATGACCGCGTTGCTCACCAGGAAGTTCTGGCCCAGACGGTGCTTGGTGGCCAGCCCGTAGGCCTCGAGCAGCGCACGCGTGGCGCCGGGGCTCGCCAGGGGAGATTCGCCCACGACCGCCTACTTCTTGGTGTCGAGGCGCGGGAAGAGCGCGTCGCCCTTGGTCACGTCCACGCCGCCGGCAAGGCCACCCCAGGCGCAGGCGGCACGCAGGTCGTCGGTGGCCGCCTCCTCCTCGAGGCTCATGCGGCGCAGCACCTCGGCCGAGGTCTTAGGCATGAACGGGGCGAACAGGTGGGCGCAGATGCGGATGGACTCCAGGAGGTCGCGGATGATGCCCGCGAGCTCCCCGGCGCGTGACGGGTCCTTGGCCACGGCCCAGGGCGCGGAGTCCTCGATGTAGTGGTTGGCGGCGTGAACGAGCTCCATCACGGCGTCCTTGGCGCCCACGTAGTCGAAGCGCTCCATGCACGCGGCGTAGCGGTCGTAGATGCCGTCGGCCACGTCGTGCAGGACGCCGCCCTGCTCGGCCCAGCCCTCCGGGGTCTCCGGCGTCTTGCCGTCGAAGTACTTGGCGCTCATGTTGAGCGAGCGGCTGACGAGGTTGCCCCAGCTGTTGGCCAGGTCGGCGTTGTAGACCTGCTCCATGCGCTCGAAGGAGATCGCGGAGTCCTCGCCGTGGGCCACGTCGGTCATGAAGTAGTAGCGGTAGCCCTCCACGCCCAGAAGGTCGATCACGTCCTGCGGCGCGATGGCGTTGCCGCGGGACTTGCTCATCTTCTCGGCCTTGCCGGTCTCGGCGTTGCGGACCGTGAGGAAGCCGTGGGCAAAGACGTGCTCGGGCAGGGCCTCGCCGATGGCCATGAGCATGGCCGGCCAGATCACGCAGTGGAAGCGGATGATGTCCTTGCCCACCACGTGGCACTGCGCGGGCCAGCGACGCGCGAACTCGGCCCTCGAGGCCTCGTCGTCGCGGCCGAAGCCCACGGCCGTGGCGTAGTTGAGCAGCGCGTCGAACCAGACGTAGGTGACGTGCCTCTCGTCAAAGGGCAGCTGGATGCCCCAGTCGAAGGTGGTGCGGGAGACCGAGAGGTCCTGCAGGCCGCCGGCCACGAAGCTGCGCACCTCGTTCATGCGGAAGTCGGGCTGCACGAAGTCGGGGTGCTCGTCGTAGAGCCTGAGCAGCGGCTCCTGGAACGCGGAGAGCTTGAAGAACCAGGACTCCTCCTGGACGCGCTCGAGCGGACGCCCGCAGTCCGGGCAGAGGTGCTCGCCCTTGGTGCCGCGCTCCTCGTCGGCCTTGTTGACCTGCGTCTCGGTGAAGTAGGTCTCCTCCGGCACGCAGTACCAGCCGTCGTAGGAGCCCTTGTAGATGTAGCCGGCCTCGCGCATGCGCTCCCAGAGGTACTGCACCGCGTGGTGCTGGCGCGGCTCGGTGGTGCGGATGAAGTCGTCGTTGGAGATCTCGAGCTCGCGCCAGAGGTCCTTGAAGTGCGGCTCCTGCGAGTCGCACCACTGCTGCGGGGTCATGCCGTGCTCGGCGGCGGCCTCGGCGACCTTCTCGCCGTGCTCGTCCATGCCGGTCAGGAACTTGACGTCGTAGCCGGCCGCGCGACGGAAGCGCGCCTGGACGTCGGTGAGGATGGTGCAGTACGCGGTGCCCAGGTGCGGGTCGGCGTTGACGTAGTAGATGGGGGTGGTGATGAAGTAGGACGGCTTCTCTACCATAGGTCGGCTCCTCATGACGGACGTGCATGCGGAGTCGATTGTACCGCAGAGGGCCCGCACGGCGAGAAGGACGTGCGGGCGGGGGGTGCGCTCGCGGCGGCGCACCGGATTCGGACGGTTTTCTCAACAGGACCGTCCGACAACGGTGCGCGGCCGAGGCGGCGAGAAGGACGTACCGTTTTCGGACGGTTTCCTCTCTCAGAACGTCCGGAAACGGTGCGCGGCTGAGATGACGAGGAGGCCGGCACCGACTCCGGACGGTTTTCTCGTCAGAACCGTCCAGAAACGGTGCGCGGCCCGAAGTGGCGAGAAGGACGCACCAGTTCTGGACGTTTTTCTCGACAAGAACGTCCGGAAACAGTGCGCCGCCGGCGCCGCTGGGAACGGCGCCCGGGCCAATCCGTCTCAGCGGGCCGCTGCGACGACGGCGTCGTAGACCTCGGCGCGGGGCAGGCCGAACGCGCGGGCCAGCCGCTTGGCGAGCGCACTCTTGGGCTCGCCGGCCGCCAGGCCAGCCGCGATCTCCTCCTCCAGCGTGCGTGCGGGCCCGGCCGCGGCCGCCCGGCGGCGCTCCAGCTCGGCGGCGTCCGGCGCCGCGATCACGATCACGCACTCGCCGCGCACCTCGCCGCGGCCCGCCACCTCGGCGGCCAGCGCGGCGGCCTCGCCTCGCACGACCTCCTCATGGACCTTGGTGAGCTCCCGCACCAGTGCCACGCGGCGTCCCGGCATGACCGCGGCCACGTTGGCGAGCGTCTCGGCCACGCGGCGCGGGCTCTCGTAGGCCACGAGCGTCCCCGGCACGAGCGCCAGCTCCTCGAGCCGCGCCCGCTGGGCGCCGGCGCGCCGCGGTAGGAAGCCCTCGAAGAAGAAGTGCTCGCTCGCGAGCCCCGAGGCCACGAGCGCACAGGTCACGGCGCTCGGCCCCGGCACCACCTCCACCCGCAGGCCGGCGTCGAGCGCCGCGTCCACGAGCCGCTGGCCGGGGTCGGAGACGCCCGGCATGCCCGCGTCGGAGACAAAGGCCACGTGCTCGCCGGCCTCGAGGCGCGCCAGCACGCCAGCGACCTTCTCGCCCATGACGTTCTCGTCGCAGCGCTCCAGGCGCGCGTGCAGGCCGAAGGCGCTCATGAGACGCCCCGTGACGCGCGTGTCCTCGCAGAGCACGAGGTCGGCCGCGCCGAGTGTCTCCACCACGCGCGGGGAGGCGTCGCGGAGGTTGCCGATCGGCGTGCCCACCACGGAGAGCAGGCCCGCGGTGCGGGGGCCAGTCGATACGGCGGCAGGACGGGAATCGGTCGACGCGACGGCGGGACGGCTATCCGCCGGGGCATCCGCCGGACGGGGGCCCGCCAGCACGTCCGCGGGGCCGGCACCGGCCGAGGCGCCCGCCGCGGCCTGCAGGTTCTTCTCGCCAGCCGTCACACGATCATCCCGCGCTCGAAGGTGGCAAGGGCCACGCGCGCGTCCCACCCGGCGAGCATGCCGCTCGTCTTCCAGGTGTTGAAGAACCACGCGGGGCACTTCTCGTAGGAGGAGATCTGCTCGGAGGTGTAGACGCGCTCCAGCGCGATGCGGCCCTCGGGCGTCATCTGGGCGTCGGCGATCGGCAGCGAGGACGACCACTTGCCCACCATGACCGGCATGCCGGTGCGACGGGCGTCGGCCACGTGGCGGGCGTGGGCGGCCACGAGCTTGCGGACGCCGGAGGGACCGGAGACGTCCACGTTGGGGACGGTGTGGTCCAGGTGGCAGTCCAGCCAGACGTTGCGGTAGTGGCGCTGCGCCATGAAGCGTCGCCAGTCGGCGGGGACGCCGCCGTCCGGCATGATGACCACGGGGTCGTCCCCCGCGGCGCTGCGCACGAGCTCGTAGGCCTCACGGTAGTAGTTGCGCAGACGGTGGATGGGCACGCCGTCGGTGAGCGTGAGGCCGCGACGGACCTGGGGCACCACGTCGTCGGCGAGCTCGATGCCGAAGAAGCCCACGCGCGAGGCGTAGCGCTTGGACAGGGCAAAGACCACGTCGAGCATGCGCTCGCGCGTGACGTGGCAGTCGGCGTTGTCCGGGGAGACGCCGTTTCCGGAGTGCGGAGCGCCGAGGTTCATGGCCAACGCAAAGACCACCTTGAGTCCAATCTCCTCGGCCCAGTCCAGCGCCTCGTCCACCAGCTCGATACAGCCCACGTAGGGGCCGGGCTCGGGGCCCTGCGCGCCGTAGACGTACCAGGGCACGGGGAGGCGCACGGCGTTGAACCCGCGCGAGGCGATCTTGACGAAGTCCTCGCGCGTGACGAAGTCCTCGCGGTGGGCGCGGACGACGTCGGCGTAGCGCTTGCGGCCGAGGGCGGTGACCAGCGTCTCCTCGTCAAGGGCGCCGGCCTCCGCAAAGAGCTCCGGGGTCACCCACGACTCGAGCGTCAGCCAGCCCGTCAGGTTGACTCCGTGCAGGGAATTGCCGCCCATGACGCACCTCCGCTCCCCGGTTGCTCTCCCTCCAGCCAGTATAGCCGTGCGCCCGGACACTTCCGCCCCGGCGAGAAGAACATCTGGCAGACGGAGTTGTGGGAGGGGTCAGACGCGCGATGGGCGGGCGGGGGCGGCGTCGGGC
>NZ_JACSNQ010000008.1 GCF_016900315.1 Olsenella profusa | reverse complement strand
GCCGGCGGCCCCCTCCGCCTCAGCGGCCCCGGCCACCGGCATGGGACTCGCCTCCATGGAGGAGCGCGTCCGCGCGCTCGGCGGCACCTTCCGCGCCGGCCCCGGCGAGCGCGGCGGCTGGGTGGTCTTTGCGAGCGTGCCGCGCCCCCGGGCGCAGGGGGAGGGGAGACGGTCGTGAGGGTCATCGTGGCGGACGACGACGCCATCATCACCTCGTCGCTCGAGATCGTGCTTAACGCGCAGCCGGACATCGAGGTCGTGGGCCTCGCCGAGGACGGCGAGGACGTCGTGCGCCTTGCGACCGAGCTCGCACCCGACGTGGTCCTTCTCGACATCCAGATGCCCGGGACCGACGGCCTGTCGGCCGCCGAGAGGGTCCTCGCGCTCCCGAGCCCGCCGCGCGTGGTCTTTCTCACCACCTTTTCCGACGACGAGTACATCGTGCGGGCCCTCGCGCTCGGCGCGGCGGGCTACCTCATCAAGCAGGACGTGGGCGGCGTGGCGCCGGCCCTGCGGGCGGTCATGGCCGGGCGCAGCGTGCTGGAGGGGGAGGTGCTCGAGCGGGCGGTGGGCATCGGCCGGGGCGCGCAGGAGGCGCCCGGCGGCGCGCCCGCCTCGGCCGAGGTCGACCTTGCGGCGATGTTTCCGCAGCTCACGGACAGGGAGCGCGAGGTCGTGCGGTTGGTTGCCGAGGGGTTCGACAACCGCGAGGTGGCCCGCGCGGCCTACATGGGCGAGGGCACCGTGCGAAACCACATCAGCCAGATCCTCGCCAAGCTGCACCTGCGCAACCGCACCCAGATCGCCGTCGCCTACTGGCGGGCCCTGCGCTAGGGTTGGTCTCTGCCCGAGGTCCTTCTCGCCGGGGCGGCCATGGGGCCTCTGGGGGCGGACGCACCGTTTCCGGACACTTTGCGGGCCCGGACCGTCCAAAAACAGTGTGTGCCTCGGAGGACGCACCGTTCCCGGACGTTCTGAGGTCCCAAACCGTCCGAAAACGGTACGCCGTCAGGTGATACCGTTCCCGGACGTTCCGAGGTTAAAAACCGTCCAGAAACAGTGTGTGGTCAGGGGTAGCACCGTTTCCGGACGAAATGGGATTCCGGACCGTCCGGAAACAGTGCGTCGTCAGGGGGTGGTACTGTTCCCGGACGTTCCGAGGTCCCAGACCGTCCAGAAACAGTGTGTGGTCAGGGGTAGCACCGTTTCCGGACGTTCCGCCGCACCAGACCGTCCGAAAACGGTGCGCGCCCCGCTGCCGCCGCCGAGCGGCGCCACCCCCACCTCGCGCCCCGCATTGTTACCCCTACGTAAGCCAATCGGCGAGCGGCGCCCCGTCGCCGGCGCCCACGCGCTAACATGGAGACCCGTAGAAGAAAGCGCGCCCCGGAACGTCCCGGGCGCAGACTACGGGAAGGCCCACACATGACAAAGCACATCTTCGTAACCGGCGGCGTCGTCTCCTCGCTCGGCAAGGGCATCACGGCGGCCTCGCTCGGACGCCTGCTCAAGGCCCGCGGCTACAAGGTCATGATGCAGAAGGCCGACCCCTACCTCAACGTCGACCCGGGCACGATGAGCCCGTTCCAGCACGGCGAGGTCTTCGTCACCGAGGACGGCAAGGAGACCGACCTCGACCTCGGCCACTACGAGCGCTTCATCGACGAGAACCTCACCCGCTCCTCCAACTTCACCACCGGCGCCATCTACCAGAGCCTCATCTCGCGCGAGCGCGCCGGAGACTTCCTCGGTGGTACCGTGCAGGTGATCCCGCACGTTACCAACGCCATCAAGGAGCGCTTCTACCGCATCGAGGAGCAGACCGGCGCCGATGTGGTCATCACCGAGCTCGGCGGCACTATCGGCGACATCGAGGGCCAAGCCTTCGTCGAGGCCATCCGCCAGTTCCGCAAGGAGAAGGGCCACGCCGACTGCTGCCTCATCCACGTGAGCCTGGTGCCCTACATCGCCGCCGCCCACGAGGTCAAGACCAAGCCGACCCAGCACTCGGTGCGCGAGCTGCGCTCGATGGGCATCCAGCCGGACTTCATCGTCTGCCGCTCCGACCACGAGGTCGACGTCGACATCCGCGCCAAGATCGCGAGCTTCTGCGACGTGGAGCCGGACTGCGTCTTTGAGAACTCCGACTGCCCCTCGATCTACGACGTGCCGGCGCACCTCGCCGAGCAGGGCTTTGACACCAAGGTCTGCGAGCGCCTGGGCCTCGAGGCGCGCGAGAGCGACATGAGCGGCTGGTACCACTTCACGAGCGCCATGCACGCCGCCAACGAGAAGGACGACGTCACCAAGATCCGCGTGGTGGGCAAGTACACCCAGCTGCCGGATGCCTACCTCTCCGTCATCGAGGCGCTGCACCACTCCGGCGTCTACTACGACCGCCACGTGGACATCGAGCTCGTGGACGGCGAGGAGCTCTCCGACGCCAACGTCGAGGAGGTCCTCGGCGACGCCGACGGCATCCTCGTGCCGGGCGGCTTTGGCCTGCGCGGCATCGAGGGCAAGATCTGCGCCGCCCGCCGCGCCCGCGAGCAGAAGGTCCCCTACCTGGGCGTGTGCCTGGGCCTGCAGGTGGCCGTCTGCGAGTTCGCGCGCGACGTCTGCGGCCTGGAGGGCGCCAGCTCCACCGAGTTCGACCAGGACTGCGCCTACCCCGTGATCGACCTCATGCCCGACCAGGAGGACGTGACCGACAAGGGCGGCACCATGCGCCTGGGCGCCTACCCGTGCAAGGTCGTCGAGGGCACGCTTGCCGCCGAGGCCTACGGCGAGAGCCTCGTCTATGAGCGCCACCGCCACCGCTTCGAGGTCAACAACGCCTTCCGCGAGCAGCTCACCGACGCCGGCCTCGTGATCTCCGGCCTCTCCCCGGACGAGCGCCTCGTCGAGATGATCGAGCTCCCCGAGAGCGTCCACCCGTGGTTCGTGGCCTCCCAGGCCCATCCCGAGTTCAAGAGCCGCCCGGACCGCCCGGCGCCGCTCTTCCGCGAGTTCGTGCGCGCCGCCATCGCCCGCCACGAGGGCCGCGACCGCCACGACGTGACCCCGCTCGACTAGGCGAGAAGAACGCGCCGTGGCCGCCCTCGACCTCGCCCGCGCGCGCGAGGAGTACCTCGGCTACCTGGCCGTCGAGCGCGGAAGCTCTGACAACACCGTGGCCGCCTACGGGCGCGACCTCGCCCGCTACGTGGCCTGGCTCGCCGACCGCGGCGTCACCGACCCCGACGACGTGACGCGCGACCTCGTGGAGGGGCACGTCGCGGCGCTCACGGAGGTGGGGCTGGCCCCCGCCTCCGTGGAGCGCGCGGTCTCCGCCATCAAGGGCTTTCACCGCTTCTTGTCCGCCGAGGGTCTGAGCTCGGTGCACCCGACCTCCGACCTGCCGCTTCCCGCCAAGCCCTCCCGCCTGCCCGACGTCATCTCGGTCGAGGACGCCGCGCGCCTGCTCGACCAGCCGTTCCCGGGCACGTCCACGGGCCTGCGCGACCGGGCGATCCTCGAGGTCCTCTACGGCTGCGGCCTGCGCGCGAGCGAGCTCTGCGGCCTCGACCTGCGCGCCGTGCTGCCCGACGAGGCCCTCCTGCGCGTCTTTGGCAAGGGCGGCAAGGAGCGCGTGGTGCCCGTGCTGGGGACGGCGGCGGAAGCGCTCGCCGCCTACCTCGACCGCGGCCGCGGCGCGCTCGTGGGACGACGCCCCACCGACGCGGTCTTCCTCAACGTGCGCGGCGGGCGCCTCTCCCGCCAGTCCGTCCACGCCATCGTCGAGAAGTACGGGCGGGTCGTGGGTCTCCGCGGCCTGCACCCGCACACGCTGCGCCACAGCTTCGCGACGCACCTGCTCGAGGGCGGGGCGGACCTGCGCGTGGTGCAGGAGCTCCTCGGCCACGCCAACATCGCCACCACCCAGCTCTACACCCACGTGGACCGCTCGCACATCCGTCGCGTCTACCTCGCCGCGCACCCCCGCGCGCACGTGTCCGAGCCCTAGCGCCCGGCCCCGCGACGGGCGGCGAGAGGGACGAGGTCTGCGCCACGCCCGCATGACGGCCACATCGACTGGCCGGCGCTGCGTCGACCGGCCGACGCCACGCCGACCCGACAAAATGCCTGCTCAGAGGTGTGGGCAGACGCCACACCGGAGCAACACCGCCCTCTAGCTGCACCTTCACCGCACTGACACAATTCGTTTCTCGCAGATGCGAACACCGTCGACACCGCTTGTGTCCCGGCGGGCCCCGACCCGCTACATCTAGGGGCTCGGAGGCCCCTCGTCTGTCTCGAAAACCGCCCACGCCCGCTTTTCAACCACAAGGTGCAGGAAAGTGTTTTCTGGTGTGCCGATGTGTTGAGGATGCTGTACAGTATTTCCACGCTCCGATTCGGGGGGCCGGTCTTTCGTCTCGAGGGGAGGGTGCATGCTCGCGGGGTCGTATCCCATGTCCGTTGACTCCAAGGCACGCGTCACCCTGCCCGCCGTCTTTCGCAAGCAGCTTGTGGAGGGCGACAGGAAGACGATATACCTCCTCCCGCTGAAGGAGTGCGTGAACGGCTTCACCCCTGCGGGGCTGGAGAAGTTCATCGACGGTCTCTTCATCGAGAACGGCGAGAACCGCTTCGACCCCCGCAGCCGCAAGGACGTTCAGCTGAAGACGAGGCTCTGGGCGAGCGCCGTCGAGGTGGACATCGACTCCGCGGGGCGCGTCGCGCTCGGCAAGCTCGATGGCGCCAAGCCGGGCACGCGCGAGAGGCTCGGCCTCACGGCCGACGTCACGGTGGTGGGCGCCGGGGACCACTTCGAGGTGTGGAACACCGACGAGTGGAACGCGACGCAGGAGAGCTTCGAGGACGAGCTCGACGCGCTTCTGTACCACGACTAGCGGGCACGCGCCCGAAGGCAAGGGGGTGAGGGTCTTGACAGCAGAATACCGGCACGTACCCGTGATGCTCGCCGAGGTCCTCGCCGAGCTCGACCCCCAGCCGGGGGAGGTGGTGTGCGACTGCACCCTCGGGGGCGCGGGACACTCCGTCGAGCTTGCGAGGCGCGTGGCGCCCGACGGCCTGTCGCTTGGGATAGACCAGGACGACATGGCCCTCGCGGCCGCACGCGAGCGCCTCTCCCGTGAGGTGCCCGAGGCGAGCGTCCGCACCCTCAAGGGCAACTTCGGGGACCTCGACGAGCTTCTCGTCGAGGCTGAGGTCCCCGGGGTCGACTGCTTCCTGTTCGACCTCGGCGTCTCGTCCCCCCAGCTTGACATCCCGGAGCGCGGCTTCTCCTACCACGAGGACGCGCCCCTGGACATGCGAATGAGTTCGGGTAACAACACCCTTACCGCAGCAGAGGTCGTGAACACCTACAACGAAGCAGACCTCGCCCGAATCCTTCGCGTATACGGTGACGAGCGCTTCGCGAGCCGCATTGCACGACGGATCGTGGAGACGCGCGCCAAGAGGCCCATCGAGACCACGCTCCAGCTCGTCGAGGTCATCAAGGCGGCCATCCCGGCCGCGGCGAGAAGAACCGGCGGGCACCCGGCCAGGCGCACCTTCCAGGCCCTGCGCATCGAGGTCAACCACGAGCTCGACGTGCTCGACCGTGGCCTGCGCGCGGCGGCCCGCTGGGCAAACCCCGGCGGGAGGATCTGCGTGATCTCCTACCACTCGCTCGAGGACCGCATCGTCAAGCACGTCTTCTCCGAGCTCGCCCAGGGATGCACCTGCCCACCGGACCTTCCGGTGTGCGTGTGCGGGCACGTACCGGCGCTGCGGGTCAGGACGAGGAAGCCCCTCGTTGCCTCAGACGAGGAGGTCGCGGCCAACCCGAGGTCGCGAAGCGCCCTCATGCGCGTGGCGGTCAGGCTTGACGTCACCCGCACGAAGGCATCCCAGATGACGTAGCCGGCGCAGGCCGTCTACCGAGCAAGAGCGGCAAACGGAGCACGAACAGACCAGAAACGCACCCTAAACGCACCACCAACGCACGACGAACGAAGCAGCAACCATACTCTCAACATACTCTCAAGGTCGCTCAAGTTCTACTTGAGGCAAAGCATCAAGTAACCCTCAAGCTCCCAGCGTACCTGACACAGACAGAGACAACGCGGCCCTCAGGCCGCACCGAGGCGGAGAAGTCACATGAGGTACCAGGGATCAGAGGCATACAACGTCGAGCAGGCGGAGCGGGGCCGCGAGCGCCTCGCGCGCGAGGCACGCCCGTCCTTCGAGGTGGTCACCGGCGGCGGCCTCGACGCCCGCGCCCGCGCCGGCGTCTCCCCGGCCTTCGTCGCGCGCCTGCGCGTGGCCGTGGCCGTGGCGGCCGTCCTCATCGTGCTCGGCATGGCGCGCGTGGCCCTCACCTCGGCCACCGTCTCGCTGCTCCAGGACAACGCGGCCCTGAGCGCCCAGATCAGCGAGGCCCAGACCACCAACGAGCAGCTCCGGATCGAGCGCTCAATCCTCTCCAGCAACTCCCGTATCAGCCGCATCGCCACGCAGAACTACGGCATGGTGCTTCCCAGCCAGACGGTGACCCTCGACCTCGCGGCCCCCTCCGCCGGCTCCGGGGACGGCGCCGACGCGCAGGCCCAGGGCGACCAGGGCACGCCGGCGGGCGCTGATGGGGAAGCTGCGCAGAGCGGGGAAGAGGCGGCCCCCCAGACCGACCTGTCGTAGACTGTTCTGTCGTGACCAGCAGAAGCGGACAGAGCCGCCCCGGGCGGCGGAGCTCTCGTGAGGCCTCGTACGACGAGGCCTCTCGTGCGCGTTACCGCGTTCGCGCCTCCCGGCCGGGCGGCTCGGGCAGCGGCGGCTCGGACCGGGGCTTTCTGACCACCCGTCGCGTCTTCACGGCGCTTCTCGGCGTGGTGGCCGCCCGCCTCGTGTGGATGCAGGCCATCGACGGCCCGCGCCTGGCGGCCGCCGCGGAGTCCCAGCGCACCAACGTGGCGACGCTTCACGCGCGCCGCGGCACCATCTACGACCGCAACGGCAACATCCTCGCCATGAGCGAGGAGTGCAAGACCGTCTACGCCAACCCGCAGACCGTGGAGGACCCCTCCGCGGTGGCCTCGGTCCTGGCGGAGTGCCTCGGCGGCGAGCGGTCCGACTACGCCGACCTCCTCACCGGTGACGGCACCTTCGTCTACATCGAGCGCCAGGTCGACGAGGAGGTCGCCGAGGAGCTCTCCGAGAAGCTCTCCGCCGCAGAGCTCACCGGCATCTACTTCCTCGACGACACCAAGCGCGTCTACCCCTACGGCAACGTGGGCGCGCAGGTCCTGGGCTACGTGGGCACCGACGGCAACGGCCTCTCCGGCCTGGAGCTCTACTACGACGACATCCTCACCGGCACCGACGGCGAGATGCTCATGGAGACTGGCCTCACGGGCACGCCCATCGCCGGCGGCGCCTCCGAGGTGACGGAGGCGGTCGACGGCACCGACCTCGTCATCTCCATCGACATCGACCTCCAGGAGGCCTGCGAGAACATCATCCGGGAGGCTCCGGAGACCTACGACGCGGAGTCGGGCTCGGTTATGGTGACCGACCCGCGCACCGGCGAGATCCTCGCCGCGTGCTCGACGCCGCTGCCGGACTTCTCCAACCTCTCCGAGACGGCCGAGGAGCTCTCCTTAAAGCCGGTCTCCAGTTCCTACGAGCCGGGCTCCGTCTTCAAGGTCCTCACCACCTCGATCGGCTTCGACCTGGGGCTCTTCAACCCCGACTCCACCTACACCGTCCCGGCCGCCGTCAAGGTGGGCGACGACTACGTCACCGACGACGACAACCGCGACTACACCGAGACCATGGACGTCCGCGAGATGATGCGGCGCTCCTCCAACACCGCGATGGCCCTGCTCGTCCAGGACGTGATCGGGGCCGACCGCTTCTCGGAGGGGGTGGACCGCTATGGGATCGGGCACCTCACGGGCATCGACTTCCCCGGCGAGGCCACCGGCATCGTCAAGTCCCCGGACGAGTACGACGGCGCCACGGCGGGCTCAATGGCCTTCGGCCAGGCGGTCTCGGTGCCGATGGTGCAGATCGTGAGGGCCTACGGCGCCGTGGCCAACGGCGGGGTGCTCACCACGCCGCACTTCCTCGTGACCAAGGGGGGCGAGGACGTGGAGTGGCCCTCCGGCAGCGCCGCCGTCTCCGCGGAGGCCGCCTCGATGGAGATCGACGTCATGCGCACCGTCATGCAGGAGGGCACCGGCCGCAACGGCCAGGTGGAGGGCTACGACGTCGCCGGCAAGACCGGCACCGGCGAGCAGGCCAGCGAGGAGGGCGGCTACGGCTCCTACGACTTCACGGCGTCGCTGTGCGGCTTTGCCAACGCTGACGACCCGGAGGTCCTCGTCTACGTGGGCCTCAACCACCTGCCGCACCTGGCCTCGCAGTCCTCGGCCAACGTCTTCCATGACGTCATGTCCCAGGCAGTCAACATCATGGGCGTCACGCCCAGCGCATAGCGTCTCAGGAGGGGAGTCCTGATGATATTCATGTCGGTGTCAGAGGTCGCGCGCGCAACCGGCGCGGCCGTGCTCCTTGAGGGGGCGCGCGACGTGGCGGGCGAGGTTGTCATCGACTCGCGCGCCGTGGGAGCCGGCGGCCTCTTCGTGGCCTTTGCCGGCGAGCACGTGGACGGCAACGCCTACCTCGCCTCCGCCGCCGGGCTTGGCGCTGCGGCCGTGGTGGCCTCCGCCGAGCCCGCGCCCGAGGCCCTCGCGGCCTGCCGCGAGGCGGGCTGCGCCGTCCTGCGCGCCGAGGGCGACGACTGCGAGGAGTTCCTGTTGCGCCTCGCCCGCGCCTGGCGCGAGCGCCACCCCGGCTGGCTCGTCGTCGGCGTGACGGGCTCGGTGGGCAAGACCACCACCAAGGAGATGCTCGCCGCCGCGGTGGGCTCCCAGCGCCGCTGCCACGCCACCACGGGCAACCTCAACAACCTGATCGGCCTGCCGCTCACGGTGCTCTCGGCCCCCGAGGACTCCGAGGTGCTCGTCTGCGAGCTCGGCATGAACCACCCGCACGAGATCGAGCGCATGGCGGCCGCCTGCGAGCCGACCCTCGCCTGCATCACCAACGTGGGGACAAGCCACATCGGGCTTCT
Source organism: Olsenella profusa (assembly GCF_016900315.1). Lineage (GTDB taxonomy): Bacteria > Actinomycetota > Coriobacteriia > Coriobacteriales > Atopobiaceae > Thermophilibacter > Thermophilibacter profusus_A. The sequence goes on along the minus strand of NZ_JACSNQ010000008.1, from coordinate 77,205 downwards.
CGGTAGCCGCGAGAACATCGCCCGCGCCAAGGCCGAGATCGTCTCCGGCATGCGCGCCCACGGCGAGCTCGCCCCCGCGCTCGCCCTGACGTCCGCCGGGGACTTCACCCCGTTCATCGCCGAGAGGTACGCGGCGCCCGCTGGCGTCGACGTTGTGCTCGTCGGTGCGCCCGGCGACGCCGTCTGGGCCGAGGGCGTGACGCTCGACGCCGAGGGCCGCGCCTCCGCGACGCTGCGCTGCGCGGACGGCTGGTCCCGCACGGTTGTGCTCTCGGTGCCGGGCCGCGCGGCCGTCGTCGACCTGACGCTCGCCCTGGCGCTCGTCTGGCGCCTCGGGCTCGACCGCGACGAGGCCGTCTCCGCCGTGGAGGCCATGCCCGCCGCGCACATGCGCCTCGAGGTGGAGAGCGCCCCCTCGGGCGCCCGCGTGATCGACGACTCCTACAACGCCGCCCCCGCCTCGATGGCCTCCTCGCTCGACGTCCTCGCCGACATGGCGGTGGAGGGCCGGCGCGTGGCGGTGCTCGGCGAGATGGGCGAGCTCGGCGACGAGGGCCCGCGGCTGCACGGCTACGTGGGCGCCTACGCCGCCGCCAAGGGCGTCGATCTGCTCGTCCTGGTGGGCGGCCCGCTTGCCGACGAGATGGCCGAGGCGGCCCGCACGATGGGTCTCTCCGAGGACGCCATCGAGCGCTTCGCCACCGCCGAGGAGGCCGCCGACGTCATGGGCCCGGTGCTTGCCGCCGGCGACGTCGTGCTCGTCAAGGCGTCGCGCTCCGTTGGCCTCGACCGCTTTGTGAGAAGGGTGCTCGCACGATGATCGGAAATCCGTCCTACCCCACCTACCAGGTCTTTCTCGCCATCGCCGTGGCGGCGATCGTGACGGGGCTGCTCATGCCGCTCTTCATCCGCCTCATGCGCTACGAGGGGGTGGGCCAGCAGGTCCGCGCCGACGGCCCGCAGCGCCACCTCGTCAAGCAGGGGACCCCAACGATGGGCGGCGTCATCATCCTGGTGGGCATGCTCGCGTCCTGCGCGCTCATCGCCGAGTGGACGCCGGGCCTCGTCCTCGCCGTGGTGGTGACGCTCTTGACCGGCTCGCTGGGCCTGCTCGACGACATCGAGTCCGTGGCGCACGGCCGCTCGCTCGGCCTCACGCCCTCCCAGAAGATGGCCGGCCTCGTCCTCATCTCGGTGGCGTTCTGCCTCTTCGCGGTCAACGCCTGCGGCATCTCGCCGGTGGTGCGCTTCCCCGGCGGCCTTGCGATCGACCTCGGCGTCCTCACCTCGACCTTCGAGGTGGGCGGCACCACGGTGAGCGTGCCGTGGCTCTACCTGGCCTTCGTCTTCCTGCTCATGGCGGGCCTCTCCAATGCGGTCAACCTCACCGACGGCCTCGACGGCCTGGCCGGCGGCTGCACGATGGTGGTCATGCTCGCCATGGCCATGGTGGCCTTCCGCTACGGCGAGCTCGACCTCGCGGTCCTCGCCGGCGCCATCGCGGGCGCCTGCATCGGCTTTCTGTGGCACAACTGCTACCCCGCCTCGATCTTCATGGGCGACACGGGCTCACTCGCCCTCGGCGCGGCCTTCGCGGCCCTCGCCGTGCTCACCAAGACCGAGGTCACCTCGCTCATCATGGGCGGCCTGTTCATCTGCGAGGCCCTCTCGGTGATCATCCAGGTGGTGAGCTTCAAGCTCACCGGGAAGCGCGTCTTCCCCATGACGCCGATTCACCACAGCTTCGAGAAGATCGGCTGGGCGGAGAACAAGGTCGTCGTGCGGTTCTGGATCGTGTCCGCCGCCTTCGCGGCGCTTGGCTTCGCGCTCTACTTCCAGCTCGGCTAGGGGATGAGAGAATGACTTCCTGCGACAGCATCCAAGGCGCCGGCCGCATCGGCGACGCGCTCGTGCTCGGCCTCGGCCGCACCGGCGAGGCGGCGGCGCGCTACCTCCGCTCGCTCGGGCAGCCGCGCGTGGGCTCCGTGACGCTCTACGGCGGCGCCACCTCGACGCCCGGCGAGAAGACCCGTGAGCTCGAGGCCGCGGGCGTGCGGGTGGTCTGCGGCACCGAGGAGGTGTCCGGCAGCTACGACCTCGCCGTGGCCTCCCCGGGGATCCCCCTTGACTCCGCCTTCGCCCGCTCTGCGTCCGAGCACGCCCGCGAGCTCATAGGCGAGGTGGAGCTTGCCTGGCGCGAGAGTCCCGAGCGCTGGGTGGCCATCACCGGCACCAACGGCAAGACCACAACGACGTCGCTCACCGCGCACCTGCTCGCGGCCGCCGGCACGCCGGCGCGCACCGTGGGCAACATCGGCACCCCGCCCACCGCGGCGCTGCTCGAGGGCCGCGCGGAGGGCCAGTGGTTCGTGGCCGAGCTCTCGAGCTTCCAGCTCGCCGGTACCTCGCGGCTGCACCCGCGCGTGTCCGTGGTGCTCAACGTCACGCCCGACCACCTCGAGTGGCACCACACGATGGAGGCCTACGCCGCCGCCAAGGAGCGCGTCCTCGCAAACCTCAGCGCGGGCGACCTCGCCGTGGTCTCCGTCGACGACGACTTCTGCCGCGCCATGGCGGCGCGCGCCGCGGCGCGCGGCCTGCGCGTCTGCGAGCTCTCCGTTCGGCGCGAGCCGGAGGCCGCCTGTGCCGCCTTCCTGCGCGCGGGGCGCCTCATCGTGCGCCTCGACGGGGTGGAGCGCGAGCTCGTGGCCGCCTCCGACCTCCAGATCTTCGGCCTGCACAACGCCGAGAACGCCCTGGCCGCCTCCGCGGTGGCCCTCGAGCTCGGCGCAGACGTCGCCGACGTCCGCCGCGGCCTCACGTCCTTCTCGCCGATCGAGCACCGCATCGAGCCGGCCGGGGAGGTCGGCGGGGTGCGCTTCGTCAACGACTCCAAGGCCACCAACACCGACTCGGTGGAGAAGGCCCTCACGGCCTTTGCGCCGGGCAGCGTCGTGGTGCTGCTGGGAGGCCACGACAAGATGACCGACCTCACGAGCCTCGCCAAGGCCGTGTGCGCGGACTGCCGCGTGGCGGTCTGCTTCGGTGCCGCAGGCGAGCGCATTGCGGGGGCCCTCGAGGTCGCGCGCGACGCCTCCGGCTCCGCGCTCACGGTGCTGCGCGCGCCGCACCTGCGCGAGGCCTTCGACGCCGCCGTGGCCGAGGCGCGCCCCGGCGAGACGGTCCTGCTCTCCCCGGCGTGCTCGTCCTTCGACGAGTTCTCCAACATGGGGGAGCGCGGCCGCTACTTCAAGGGGCTCGTGCGCGAGCTCGCCGGCGGGGAGGCCTAGGGCATGGCCCCCGCACGAACTGCGCGCGGCGGCCGCGGCGCACAGGCGACCGGGCGCTCCCGGCGCCCCGAGCGGACGCTCTTCGGCGTGCCCGAGCGCTTCATGCGCCCGCGGCTCGTGCTCGTGGCGATCACGGCGGTGCTTGTGGGCTTTGGCCTGCTGATGGTCTATTCGGCCTCGTCGGTCACGGCGCTCGCCGATACCGGCGACGCCGCCTACTACCTCAAGCGCCAGCTCCTGTTCGTGGGACTGGGCACCGCGGTGGCCGTCTTCCTGGCCCTCATGGACTACCACGTCTGGGTGCACCGGCTCCTCATGCCCATCTGGGTCCTGACCGTGGGGCTGCTCGCGGCGGTCATCGTGGTGGGCACGGACAACGACATGGGCGCCACCCGCTGGATCAGCCTGGGGTTCTTCGATCTCCAGCCGTCTGAGTTCGCCAAGATAACCGTGGTCTTCACGGCGGCGAACCTCGCGCAGCGCTACTTCGAGGACGGCTCGCTCGACTGGTCGAGCTTCGTGAAGCTCGTCTTCGCGGGCGTGGGCGTGCCGCTCGTGCTCATCGTCGTCCAGCCGGACAAGGGCACCACGATGGTGCTCGGCCTCACGCTGGTGGTGATGGGGTACCTGGCCGGCGTGCCCAAGCGCTACCTGGCGGGCCTTATGGGGCTCGGGGTGGTGGCGTTTCTCGCCCTCTCGCTCAAGGACGACTACTCCCGCCAGCGCCTCATCACGATGCTCAACCCCTGGGCCGACCCCTTTGACACCGGCTACCAGCTCATCCAGGGCTTCTACGCCTTCGGCTCGGGAGGGCTCCTGGGCGTGGGGATCGGGCTTTCGCGCCAGAAGTACTCCTACCTGCCGATGGCTCACAACGACTTCATCTTCGCCGTGATCGGCGAGGAGTGCGGCCTCGTCGGCACGCTGGGCCTGCTCGCCGGCTTCGCCGTGCTCATGTGGGCGGGGTACCGCATCGCCCGCTACGCCCCGGACATGGCGGGCCGGCTCGCGGCGGCGGGCTGCACCACGATCATCATGGTGCAGCTGCTGCTCAACGTCTGCGGCGTGCTCGGGCTGTTCCCGCTCTCCGGCAAGCCGATCCCGTTCGTCTCCTACGGTGGCTCGTCGATCCTGGCGAGCCTCATGCTCGTGGGGGTCATCGCGTCGGTCTCCGTGCACTCGCGCCTGCCCGAGACCGCCCACGACTCCGTGCGTCGCTCCTGGCAGCTCCAGGGCGGCGAGGCGGGCGCCCCGGGCGGCCGCGTCGCGGCGGGCGGGTACGCGCCGGGCCTCTCCTTCGTGGGTGAGCCCGTGCCGAGGAGCGCCCGCAGGGACGCGGGGGCCGACGGCGCCGACCGGGGCCGCGGCGGGTTCACCGTGGTCGAGGGCGGCGCCGGGCGCGCCGGCGCCCCGGCGGGCCGCGGGGGCGCCTCCCGCGGCGGCCGCGCGCCCGGGAGGGGCGCCCGCTCGTCCGGCCGCGACGACCGGCCGCGGGGCCGCGTCACCACCGACGCCAGCGGCAGGAGGAGAATCGACCTGGGCCCCAGCGCCACGGACCGCCTGCGCGGGCGCGGCTCCGGCCCCAGGACCAGACGATAGGAGGACGGTATGGGCGAGAAGCACCTCGAGGTGGCCATCGCCGCCGGCGGCACCGCCGGTCACATCAACCCCGCCCTGGCGCTCGCCGAGGAGCTCAGGGACCGCGGGCACCACGTGAGGTTCTACGGCCAGCAGGCCAAGCTCGAGGGCCGGCTCGTGCCCGAGGCGGGCTTCGAGCTGGTGCCGGTGGTCGTGAGCGGCTTCGACCGCTCGCGCCCCTGGACGCTCGCGACCTCGCTCTGGCGCATGAGGCGCGCCCAGGGCCAGCTCGCCCGGCGCTTCGCGGCCGCGGGCGCGCCCGACGTGGCCGTGGGCTTTGGCGCCTACGTCGAGATGGCGCTTCTCAACTGCTGCCACCGCCTGCACGTTCCCTACGTCCTCCACGAGCAGAACTCCGTGCCGGGCCTCGCCAACAAGGCGCTCGCCCCGTACGCGCGCGCGGTCTGCATCTCCGTGCCGGCCGCGCGCGAGGCCTTCGAGCGCGAGGGCCGCATGGCGCCCGCCGTGGTGCTCACCGGCAACCCCGTGCGCCGCAGCGTGACCTCGGCGAGCCGCGCGGCCGGGCGCGAGGCGCTCGGCGTGCGGGAGGGGCAGACGATGCTGCTCGTCTTTGGCGGCTCGCTCGGCGCGGCCCACATCAACGAGGGGGTGGCGCGCCTCAAGGGCGAGCTGCTCTCCCGCGAGGGGCTCGTCGTGGTGCACTCCACCGGCGCCGACGGCTTCGACGAGACCGTCTCCGCGCTCGCGCTCACCCCGGCCGAGCAGCTCCGCTGGCGCGTCATGCCCTACATCTCCAACATGGGGCAGGCCCTCGCGGCGGCCGACCTCGTGCTCTCCCGCGCGGGCGCCTCCTCCATCGCCGAGATAGCGGCGCTCTCCGTGCCGAGCGTGCTCGTGCCCTACCCGCACGCCACGGCCGACCACCAGACCACCAACGCCCGCTTCCTCACCGACGCGGGCGCCGCGGTGCTCGTGCCGGACGACCAGATCGACGCCCCCGCGTTCAGGGAGGCCCTCCTCGGCCTCCTGGACGACCCGGCGCGCCGCGCGGCCATGCGCGAGGCGGCCGCGGGCCTCGGGGCCACCGACGCGGCCTCCGAGCTCGCCGACCAGGTGGAGGCCGCCGCCGCGGCCCGCTAGCTCCTCTCGCGGGAAACGCCGCCGCGGCCCGACGGTCCTTCTTGCCGTCGCGGCGCGCCAGTTCTTCTCGCCCCTGCCCTGTCGCACGCCTCGACGGGAGATTTAGGGAGCCGCCGCGGGCCGCGTGCAATTGGGATAAAGTAGGGTGCTACGAATAATTCCGACGGAAAGCGATCAGCATGGCCGAGAAGAACACTGACATCGCACACGTCACGAGCGCCCACTTCATTGGCATCGGCGGCGCGGGCATGAGCGGCATCGCACTGGTGCTGCACGAGCGCGGGTGCAGGGTCACCGGCTCCGACCTCAAGAGCTCCCACTACGTGCGCGAGCTCGAGGCGGCTGGCATTGACGTCACCGTGGGCCATGACGCGGCCACCATCGACGCCGTCCAGCCCCAGGTGGTGGTCACCTCCACCGCCATCCCCGAGACCAACCCTGAGGTCGTGCGCGCCCGCGAGCTGGGCATCCCCATCTGGCCGCGCGCTAAGATGCTCTCCTACCTCTCCGGCTCGCAGCGCACCGTGGCCGTGGCCGGCACGCACGGCAAGACCACCACGTCCTCGATGGTGGCCACGATGCTCGACAAGATGGGCCTGGACCCCTCGTTTCTCATCGGCGGCGTGGTGGAGGGCTACGACACCAACGGCCGCAACGGCTCCGGCGAGCACTTCGTCTGCGAGGCGGACGAGTCCGACGGCTCCTTCCTCTACCTCAGGCCCAGCGTGGTGGTGGTGACCAACATCGAGGCCGACCACCTGGACCACTACGGCACGCTCGCCAACATCGAGAGGACCTTCTGCACGTTCATGGGGCTCGTGGGCGAGGAGGGCACGGTCGTCGTCAACGGCGACGTGCCCCGCTACGCCGAGCTCGCGCGCTCCACGGGCCGCCGCGTGGTGACCTACGGCTTCGACGCCTCCTGTGACTACGTCTGCCTGCCCGAGGACAGTCACCACGCCCTGGCGAGCAACTTCTCCGTGCGCCTGCCGGGCGGCGAGAGGAGCGTGCACGTGACGATCTCCTCCAACCCGGGCCGCCACAACATGGCCAACGCCACCGCGGCCATCGCCGTGGCCGACGTGCTCGGCCTGGACGTGGACGCGGCCGCCGCGGCGCTCTCCCAGTTCAAGGGCGCCCGCCGCCGCTTCACGCACGTGGGCGACGTTGCCGGCGTCACCGTGGTGGACGACTACGGCCACCACCCCACGGAGATCTCCGTGACGCTGGGCGCCGCGGCCGACCTGCCCTTCGAGCGGATCGTCTGCGTCTTCCAGCCGCACCGCTACAGCCGCACCCAGGCCCTGGCCGACGAGTTCGGCACCGCCTTCGACCACGCCGACGTCCTGCGCGTCATGGACGTCTTCTCCGCCGGCGAGATGCCGATCCCCGGCGTCTCCGGCAAGACGGTCGTGAGCTCCGTGCGCGAGCACGGGCACGTGGCCGACGTCGCCTACGTCCCCAACCGCCACGCCCTCATCGAGGACCTCTGCAGGACCTGCCGCCCCGGCGACCTGCTCATCACGCAGGGCGCCGGTGACGTCACGAGCATCGGCCCCGCCTTCATCGAGGCCATGCGCTCGCGCGAGGCGGAGGGCGCTGCGGGCGAGGCCCGCGGGGGGCAGGCGTCGTGAGCGTCTTCAACGCCTACATGAGCCTCTCGGGCGCCACCGACGCGGACGTCCTGCGAGACGAGCGCCTCTCCCGGCGCACGAGCTACCGCATCGGCGGCCCGGCGGCGCTCGTGGTGGTGGCGCACAGCTACGAGGCCCTCGCCAAGACCGTCGCGGTGCTCGCGGCGGAGCGCGTGGAGTGGGTCATCCTGGGCAAGGGCTCCAACGTCCTCGCCTCGGACGCCGGCTACGACGGCTGCGTCATCCTGCTGGACGACGAGTTCTCCCGCATGACGGTCGACGCCGAGGGGGCCACGGTCACGGCCGGCGCCGGGGTGACGCTCGCACGGCTCGTGAATGACGCCATGAAGGCCGGGCTCTCCGGCCTGGAGTTCTGCGTGGGCATCCCCGGCACGCTCGGCGGCGCCGTCTCCATGGACGCCGGCACGCGCCGCGAGTGGATCGGCCGGCGCGTGCGCGACCTCGTGGTGCTGCGCCCGGGCCAGGGCATGCACCGCTACTCCGGGGACGAGATCGAGTGGGGCTACCGCGCGACCTCCATCCCCCCGACCGAGATCATCCTCGAGGCCACGCTCGCCCTCATGCCGGCCGAGCGCTCCGCCATCGCGGCGGACATGGACGCCCGCCTGCGCCGTCGCCGTCAGGCCCAGCCGCTTGCCCTGCCGAGCTGCGGCTCGGTCTTCCGCAACCCCCCCGACCGCTCCGCCGGGGTCCTCGTCCAGTCCTGCGGGCTCGCCGGCGCCACCGCCGGCGGCGCGCAGATCTCCGAGGAGCACTGCAACTTCATTGTCAACCGCGGCGGCGCCACGGCGGCCGACGTGGTGACGCTCATCCGCCGCGCCCACGACGCCGTCCTCGAGCGCTTCGGCATCGACCTCGCCTGCGAGGTCAAGCTGCTCGGGTTCTAGCCCGGGCGACGGGAGGGGCCATGGCAAGAGACGCGAGCAGGCGGCCGACGCCGCGCAAGAAGGAGCCGAGGAGGACGGGCGCGCCCGCGCGCACGGCCGCCCCGCGCGCCGCGCGGCGTGCGACGGCGCCCCGCGCCCGGTCCGCGGCGCCCGCGGCCTCCGCGTCCCACCGCGGCAGCACGCCCGCGTTTCTCGGCGGCCCCTCCGCCCGCACCGCCCCCACCGCCTCTGCGAGCCCGCGCGATCGGCGCCAGCGTCACCAGCGCGGCCAGGCCCTGCGCGTGGCCGCCGGCGTGCTCGGGGTCCTTCTCGCCGTGGCGCTGGTGGCCGTGGTGGTGCTCTTTGCCCTCAGGGACTCCTCGGTCTTCGAGATAACCTCCGTGGAGGTGCAGCCGACCGAGCACGTCTCCGCCACCGACGTCCAGAACCTCGCGCAGGTGCCCGTGGGCTCGACGCTACTCAACGTCGACACCTCGGCCATCGAGAGCGCCCTCAGGCGCAACCCCTGGGTCGCGTCGGTGGGCTTCGAGCGCATCTTCCCGCATACCCTCAAGCTCACGATCATCGAGCAGCGCCCCGACGCGCTCGTGGTCATGAGCTCGGGCTCGGTGGGCTGGTACCTCGGCGACGCGGACGTGTGGATCCAGCCGGCGAAGATCGAGCCCGCCGAGGGGCAGTCCACGGACGACGCGGCGCTTGACCTGGCGCTCTCCGAGGGCTGCCTGCTCATCACCGACGTCCCCTCGACCGTGGACCCCAAGGCGGGCTCGGTGGCCACGGACGACGTCCTCGCGGCCGTCGACGCGTTCCGCACCGGCTTCAGCGAGGACTTCTCCTCACAGGTGGTCTGCTACTTCGCGCCGTCTCCCGACGACATCTCCTGCATGCTCAAAAGCGGGGTGCAGATCTCCCTGGGGTCGGCCACCAACGTTGAGGAGAAGGAGACGCTCGCGCGCGGGCTTCTCGAGAAGTACCCGGACTCGGCGGTCAGCATCAACGTGCGCGTGATCACCAACCCCTCGGTCAAGCCGGTGGACTCCAGCTACGTGGGGCCCGGCGACGGGGTCTCCGTGGATGAGGGCGGCTCCGGCGCCGAGGCTGGCGCGGGCGGCGACGCGGGCACGGGTGACGCCGCGACGAGCGAGCCCACGGGCGCCGACAACGCAGGCGCCGACGACGGCTCCGACCAGGCCGGCGCCGGCTCCGACGGGGCCCAGGACGCCCCCGCCGACGACGGCTCCGGCCAGTAGGGCGCCGCCACGCTCGCCGCGCCCGTCCGCAGGGCGTCACGTTCACAATATCGTCAAACTATTTGACACAAGACCCTCAAGTGTGCCAAGATGCATCGCTTTATCCCAGGCCTCGGGCTTAACTTGACCTTTAGGGTTTGGCCAGCGGAGGGTTGGGCGCAACGCAGCACGGACCCACGCTCGAAACGATGCGCAAAGGCACTACGAGGAGGACAAGATGATCAAGGACACCGACACCCTCAGCAACTATCTCGCCGTCATCAAGGTGGTCGGCGTGGGCGGCGGCGGCACCAACGCGGTGAACCGCATGATCGAGGAGGGCATCCGCGGTGTCGAGTTCGTCGCCGTCAACACCGACGCCCAGGCGCTCGCCATCTCCGACGCGGACATCAAGGTGCACATCGGCACCGACATCACCAAGGGCCTCGGCGCCGGCGCCAACCCCGAGGTGGGCAAGGAGGCCGCGGAGGACTCCCGCGACGAGATCAAGGCGGCGCTCGCCGGCTCCGACATGGTCTTCATCACCGCCGGCGAGGGCGGCGGCACCGGCACGGGCGCCGCTCCCGTGGTGGCCGACATCGCCAAGAACGACGTGGGCGCCCTCACCGTGGGCGTGGTCACCAAGCCCTTCACCTTCGAGGGCCGCAAGCGCTACAACTCGGCCATCGAGGGCATCCGCAACCTCTCCGACAACGTCGACACGCTCATCGTGATTCCCAACGACCGCCTGCTCGACCTCTCCGAGAAGAAGACCACGATGCTCGAGGCCTTCCGCATGGCCGACGACGTGCTGTGCCAGGGCACCCAGGGCATCACGGACCTCATCACCGTCCCGGGCCTCATCAACCTCGACTTCGCGGACGTGTGCACCATCATGAAGGGCTCCGGCACCGCCATGATGGGCATCGGCTCCGCCTCCGGCGACAACCGCGCCACCGACGCGGCGGAGGAGGCCATCTCCAGCCGCCTGCTCGAGAGCTCCATCGACGGCGCCACGCGCGTCCTGCTCTCCATCGCGGGCAACAAGGACCTCGGCATCCAGGAGATCAACGACGCGGCCGACCTCGTGGCCAAGAACGTCGACCCCGAGGCAACGATCATCTTCGGCACCGTGGTCGACGAGTCCCTCGGCGACCAGGTGCGCGTGACCGTCATCGCCACGGGCTTCTCGGACGCCAACGTCCAGCAGACGCTCCCCACGATGACCGTCACCCGCCCGGCGTCCACCGACCGCCCGCGCCCGGTGACGCCCCAGCCGTCGAGCAAGCCGGCCACTATGCCGATCAACGTGAGCCGCCCGCAGTCCTCCTCGTCCAGCAACGACAAGGAGTTCGACATCCCCGACTTCCTCAAGCGCAGCCGCCTCTAGGGACCGCGCGATGGCCTCCCTCACACGACAGAATGCGGGAGGCGTGACCCTGCTCACCGACCGTGCGGTCGAGGGCGGGGTCACGTTCGCGTTCACGGAGCGCGCCGGCGGCGTCTCCGAGGCCCCGTACGCCTCGCTCAACCTCGGCGCGTCCTGTGGCGACGACCCCGCATGCGTGGCCGAGAACCGTCGGCGCGCGCTGGCGGCGATCGGCGCCGAGGGGCTCCTCGGCCGGCTCGTGTGCCCGCGGCAGGTCCACGGCGACCACGTGGTGACGGTGGGCTCCGGGGACGCCGGCTCCGTGGCCGCGGCGCAGGCCGAGGCCGAGGCGGGCGCCGACGCGGTGGTCTGCACGGCGCCGGACGTGCCGGTGCTGCTGTGCTTTGCGGACTGCGTGCCGGTGGTGATCGTGGCGCCGGGGGGCCGCGGGTTCGCGGTGGCCCACTCCGGCTGGCGCGGCACCGAGGCGAGGATCGCGGCCACGACGACCCGCGCGCTCTGCGCGGCCGCGGGCTGCGGGCCCGAGGCACTTCTCGCCTACGTGGGGCCGCATATCGGCGCGGCCGACTACGAGGTCTCCGAGGAGCTCGCGGCGCGCTTTGCGACGGCCTTCGGTCCCGGCGCGGTCCCGACGCCGCGCCACCTGGACCTCGCCTTCTGCGTGCGCGCCGCCCTTGCGGAGGCGGGCGTGGGGGAGGGCCGCGTGACCGTGTGCGAGGACTCGACCGCACGGACCACGGGGAGGTTCTTCTCGTACAGGGCCGAGGGGGGCACGTGCGGGCGCCACGGCGCGCTCGCGGTCCTGCGGGACGAGCCCTGGGCGTGGCCCGCTGGCAGTAAGGACGACGAGACGAAGGGGGAGGCGACGAGGCGATGAGCGCAGACAATGACTACGAGCGGTTCCTGCGCGCCCGTCGCGAGGAGATCACGGACCGCATAGGGGCCGCCTGTAGGCGTGCGGGGCGCGACCCCGGGGAGGTCCAGGCCATCGCGGTGTCCAAGACCGTCGGCACCGAGGAGGTCCTTCTCGCCTGGCGAGCCGGGTGGCGGGCCTTTGGCGAGAACCGCCCCCAGGAGCTGGTGCGCAAGGCCGAGGCGCTCTGTGGCCTGCCGGAGATGGTGGGCGTGCGCTTCGACATGATCGGCAACCTGCAGAAGAACAAGATCAACCAGGTGATTGGGCGCGCCGCGCTCATTCACTCGGTCTCCTCGGAGCACCTTGCCGAGGCGGTCTCCACGCGCTGCGAGGCGCGCGGGCTCGTGGCGGACGTGCTCCTGGAGGTGAACGTCTCGGGCGAGGCATCCAAGTCGGGCTTCTCCCCGGACGAGCTGCGCGCCGCGGCCGAGACGGTGGCGGCGCTGCCCGGGATCTCCGTGCGGGGGCTCATGACGATGGCTCCCGCCCACGACGCCGACGCGGCGCGCAGGACCTTCTCGGGCCTGCGCGAGCTCGCCTGCGAGCTGCGCGGGCGCACGGGCCTTGCTCTGGGGACGCTCTCCTGCGGCATGAGTGACGACTTCGAGATTGCGGTGGAGGAGGGCTCGACCCTCGTCCGCCTTGGGCGATGCGTGTTCAGCCAGGGCTACGCCCTGGGCGAGCTGTAACTGGACTGAAGGTGACCCCCGCGCCCGCCTGGGGCTCGGGGAGAAGGGGGATAAGAGATGGGCTTCCTCGACTCGATCAAGGACCGGCTCCGCGGGGGCTCGGGGGACGACTACTACGACGACGACTACTACGACGAGGGGTATGACGAGGGGGACGGCTACGACCAGCGCAACGCCCCGCGCCGTCGCGACACCTCCTCGGCCACGCGCCTCCTGGGCACCACGCCGCGCCCCGAGGCCGAGAGCGTCTCGGTCTACACGCGCTCCGGCAGGCCGCTTTCGGCTGACCGCACGCAGCAGACGCGCCCGGTGACGTCGTCCGCCTACGCCGCGCCCGCGGACCACGGCGATCCCGCGCCCGCGAGCGCGCCCGCCCGCGTCACGCCGGGCGACCTCGGCGGCCGCACCATCTCCCGCGTGGCGTCCGGCCAGCTGCCGCCCTACGTGCTCAAGCCCGTCTCCTACGACGACGTCCAGACCGTCGTGCGGCGCGTGCGCACCAACCAGCCCGTGGTCATCGTCTTCCGCAACACCAACATCGAGACGGCCAAGCGCATCCTGGACTTCTGCTTCGGCTTCTCCTACGGCATCGACGGCGAGATCGAGGAGCTTGGGGACCGCGTCTTCGCGGTGCTGCCCGCCGGCATCAAGCTCACGGCCACCGACATCGACAAGCTCGTCGCCGACGGCGACCTCGTTCGCTAGGGGGTGCCTCGATGGGCGAGAAGGACGTTGAGGGCAGGGTGGCCGACGTGACGCTCGGCATCGTCGGCGGCGGCTCGATGGGTGGCGCGATCGCGCGCGGCCTGGTCGACGCCGGCGTGCTGCCGGCCGAGCGCGTGCTCGTGGCCGACCACGGCGCGGGCAAGCGCGTGGCGCTCGAGGAGCTCGGGGTGCGGTGCTTCCCCGACGAGCGGACGCTGCTCGCCGAGGCCCCCGACGTGGTGGTGCTTGCGGTCAAGCCGCAGGTGCTGCCCGGCGTGCTCGAGTCGGCCGCGCCGAGCGTGGCCGGCAGGCTCGTGATCTCCATCGCGGCGGGGGTGACGCTCGCCACGCTGGAGGCGGCGCTCCCCGGCGCGCGCGTGGTGCGCGTGATGCCCAACCTGCCCGTCCAGGTGCGCTCCGGCGCCTCGGCGATAAGCGCCGGGACGCTCGCCACCCAGGACGACGTGCGGCTGGTGTCGGAGCTCTTCTCCGCGCTCGGGGCCGTCTCGGTCATGCGCGAGGACCAGCTCGACGTGGCCGGTGCCGTGGTGGGCACCGCGCCCGCGTTCTTCTCGCTCTTTGTGGACGAGCTCACGCGCGCCGGCGTGCGCGCGGGCCTTCCGGCGGCGGCGTGCCGCGAGCTCGTGGAGGCCACGATGCGCGGGTGCGCGGAGCAGCTCCTGAATGAGGGCGTCCACCCGCGGGAATATATGGAGCGCGTGACCTCGCCCGGTGGGACCACGGCTGCAGCGCTCTTCGAGCTCGAGCCGCCCCTCGCCGCGGGGACCTACGCCGCCGTCGACGCGGCGCTCGCCCGCACGCGCGAGCTCGCCGGCGGCAACTGACGACTGACGAACGCGGACGAAAGGCCCTAGGTGATCTCGATACTCTCGCTCGTGCAGCGGCTCTTCAACGTCTACGAGGTGCTGATCGTGGTGTGGTGCCTCATGTCGTGGTTCCCCATCCGCCCCGGCAGCGTCATGGACGACATCCGCGGGGCCCTTGGAATGCTCGTCGAGCCGTACCTGGGGCTCTTCCGGCGCCTCATCCCGCCGATGGGCGGCGTCGACTTTTCGCCAGTTGTGGCGATATTGGCGCTCGGCATCATCGAGCGGCTGGTCTTCTCGCTTCTTCTGTAATATTTTGTTGGTACGGTCGCGCGGGACGTCCCCGCGCGCTGCGAAGGAAAGGGATTCGGAATGGCAATCACACCCGCAGACATCGAACAGCAGACCTTCTCTCCCTCCAAGCACGGCTATGACACCGAGGAGGTCGACGCCTTCCTCGAGCAGCTCTCCAGCGAGGTTGACGCGATGCTCCAGAAGATCGCCGACCTCAAGGGTCGCCTGACCTCCACCGAGCAGCAGCTCACCGCCGCCCAGGCGCAGATCGCCACCCTCGAGGAGCGTGGCTCCGCCCCCGCGCCGGCCCCCGTGGCCGCCCCGGTCGCCTCCGAGGCCCTCACCGCCTCCGAGCGCCAGATCTCCCAGGTGCTCATCGTGGCGCAGCAGTCCGCCGACAAGCTGATTGCTGATGCCCGCGAGAACGCGGACCGCATCCGCAACGAGGCTGATGCCAAGGCCCGCGAGGTCATCCGCCAGGCCCTCGCCGAGAAGCAGAACGAGCTCGACGAGATCGACCGCCTCAAGACCTCCCGCGAGGACTTCCGCGCCGAGTACAAGAAGCTCCTCCAGCACTTCATGGACGACGCCGAGGCCATGTTCCCGTCGCAGACCATGCTCGTCTCCGCGCCCAACGGCTCTGCCGCCGCGTCGGTCGCCGCTCCGGCGTCCACGCCGACTGCCGCGCCGACGCCCGTCGCCGTGCCGACCCCCGTGCAGACGCCGGCCGTGAGCGCCGCCGACTTCGGCGACCTGGACTAGCCTCTGGCGGCTGCCGGCCTGGCACCGGCGGCTCCCTGGGCAGTTTTGACAACAGCAGCGTGGCCCCCGCCTCCCGGAAGCGCGATCGCTTCTGAGGGCGGGGGCTTTCCTGTGGCTGCTGGGACGTGGCGGGGTGCGGCCTCCGCGGGCGCGCGGGCGACCTCGTGCGGGCTTCTCGCCCCTGCGACGCCCGGGCTGTGCCTTGGCGCCCTCCGCGGAGGGCGGGCTCGTGGCTTGTGATCTGGGGAAAGGCGAGGTGGGCCGATAAGCCGGGTTCTGTCGTGGGCGGCCATTTATCTAGAGCGGACGTCGCCGTCCGCCTCAAGCGCGCAACCCGAGCGCGGTGCGGGCCACACCATGGCGCTCCTATTTGCGTTTGCTCCGGAAGGGGCTTGCCAAGCCGCCGCGTTGCCGCGACGCTGGTGGTCTCTTACACCACCGTTTCAGCTTTTCCCTCAACGCCCGAGGGCGCCAGCGGGAGTCTTCTTTTCTGCGGCGCTTTCCGTCGGGTTACCCCGCCCGGCCGTTAGCCGGCTTCCTGCCCTGTGGAGCCCGGACTTTCCTCATGGCGCGCGACTGCTCGCGCGCCCCGCGGTCGCCTGGCCCACCTCGCAGGGGAGATTCTACCATGAATCGAGAAAGCTCCACCGACCTTCAGGTGTTCTACAATACTGCACGCAGGCGACGTGCGGACGCATGGTCCGGCCCGTCGGCGTTTGCAGGCTCGTCCGGAGGGGTGGGGCCCTCCGCTGAAAGGTTGGTCTTGTGGGTCTTCTCGAAAAGCTGAACCCCCTGCGCCGCACGGCAGTCCCCGAGCCGGCGCGCGTGTGCGAGGGGGATCCCCAGGTTATCTGCGCTCCGGTCTCGGGACAGGTGGTGTCGCTCGAGGAGGTCGGCGACCCCGCCTTCTCCCAGGGCATGCTCGGGTGCGGGCTGGGCATCCGCCCGGAGGAGGGCGTCGTGTTCTCGCCGGTTTCCGGCACCGTTGCCGCCGACGTCGAGACAAAGCACGCGCTGCTCATCCGTGCCGACAGCGGCGTGGAGGTGCTGCTTCACGTGGGGCTCGACAGCGTGAGCCTTGGCGGGACCGGTTTCCGGGCCTTCGCGCACAAGGGAGACCGCGTGCACGCGGGACAGCCGCTGATCGAGTTCGACCGAAGGCTCATGAGAGAGCGCGGGCTGGACGACACCGTGCTGGTCACGGTGACCAACGCCGGGGACCTCTCGCACGTGGAGGAGAGCGCCCCGGCCGGCGACGAGGTGGCTGCCGGTGCCGTGGTGATGAGGGCGCGGCGATGACGGGTGCAACCGCCCCCGCCGACAGGGGCGCGCAGGGCTCCTACCTCACGCTGCGCGCGGGCGTCGAGGTCGCCGGCGAGTTCGAGGACCGGCGTAGCCGCTTCATCGCGCAGCTCGCGCACGTGGGGAGCGAGGCGGAGGCCGAGGCGTTTCTTGCCGCCGTTCGTGCGTGCCACCATGACGCACGCCACAACGTCCCCGCCTGGATCCTTGCCGACGGCCGCGAGCGCTGCTCCGACGACGGCGAGCCCAGCCGCACCTCCGGGATGCCGGTGCTCGAGGTCCTGCGCGGCGCGGGGCTGGCCGACGTCTGCTGCGTGGTGACGCGCTACTTCGGCGGCACGCTCCTCGGGCCGGGCGGGCTCGTGCGCGCCTACACCGCCGCGGCCCAGGAGGCGGTGGCGGCGGCCCAGTGGGAGGGCTCCGTCGTCGAGATGACGCTCGTGGTGCCGGTGACGGTGCAGCTGCCCTACGCGCTCTACGAGCGGATTCGTCGGATGTGCCTAGACGCGGGCGGCAAGGTGGCCGACGCGCTCTTTGCGGAGGACGTGCAGCTGAGCTGCGTGTTTCGCGCCGGCGACGAGGGGCCGTTTCTGGCGGCGGTCCGCGAGCTCGCGGCGGGCGAGGAGCTCGCGCGCGCCGGAGAGCCGCGCTTCGCGGAGTTCTAGCGACGGTCCGGCGCGGCGGCCCGGCCCGGCGGTCCGGGTCCCGGCGATCCGGCTCGGCGGTCCGGGTCCCGGCGATCCGGCCTCGGCTCGCCCGAAGTCACGCCTTGAGCCGAAAGAA
The DNA here is from genome assembly GCF_016900315.1 of Olsenella profusa. GTDB lineage: Bacteria > Actinomycetota > Coriobacteriia > Coriobacteriales > Atopobiaceae > Thermophilibacter > Thermophilibacter profusus_A. The sequence continues at coordinate 59,737 of NZ_JACSNQ010000008.1, read as the reverse complement.
CGTGACTTCGAGTGAGCTGCGAGGAGCCAGCTCGCGCTTTGTCACGCCTTGAGCCGAAAAAGCGTGACTTCGAGTGAGCTGCGAGGAACCAGCTCGCGCTTTGTCACGCCTTGAGCCGAAAAAGCGTGACTTCAGACGAGTCATACCACCTCACCTCGCTCATAGTCACATTTTGAACCGGAGGAGTGTGACTTCGAGCGAGCCGCAGGAAGCAACCTCGTTCAAAATCACGTTTTAGACGAGAAGAGCGTGACTTCAGACGAGCCATGACGTCTCAGCTCGCCCGAAGTCACGTTTTGAACCAGCAAAGCGTGACTTCTGGCGAGAAGAACGTGTCGCCCGCCAGCCGGCGCTCCGAGGGCGGGGCACAAAAAGGCGGCCGCCGCGTAGGTGAAGCGCGGCGGCCGCCCGGAAGAGCGCCAATCTGCCTTGTCGAGCTAGTCGCGCGGGGCCAGGGCGGCGCCCACCTCGGTCCAGGGGTCGACCTCCTCGACCTCGGCGTTGTCCCAGAGCTCGAGGTACTCGGCCGGCACGAACTCGCGCCTTACCACGACCTCGCCGCCGTAGGTGCGGTACCAGTCGGCGCTGGCCACGAGGTAACCGTTCTTGCAGCTGTCCTCGCCCCAGCTGTTCTCGATGCGCCAGGCCACGGGCCGCCCGTCGGCGCCGAGCTCCACGCCTTGGAAGGTCATGGCGTGAGTGTTGCACGTCTCGTGGGAGTCGATCATGTCCACGCGGCTCATGGAGAGGTCGACGCCAAAGAGGCCCTCGTAGTCCATCGTGTCGCAGGCCAGCACGCCGGGGAAGTCCTCGATCTTGCGCGGGAACTGCTGGCTCACGTCGCAGGCCATCTCGCAGGGCACGCCGGCCTTGAGCGACGCCACGGCCGCGTCCTCGAGCACCTCGAACGGCACGTTCAGGAACTTCACGGGCGTGCCGCCGGCCATCGTGTCGGAGAAGCGACGGTGGTAGACGTGGCCGAACGGGCGGCTCGCGCCCGGGATGTGCTCGAGCTGCACGTAGTCGGACGGGTCGAACGGCACGTAGCGCTCGGCGAACTCGCGCGGGGTGATGCCGCGGTCCACGAGCAGGCGGCGCGGCGCGTCCTGCTCGCAGGCGGCGCGGTCGTCGCCGGTCTGCTCCACGAGGCGCGTGGCCTCGATGCGGCAGTTCTTGCCCACCGGAATCTCCACGTCGATGGTGAGCGGCGGCTCACCGAGGCACACGGACAGGACGTGGTGGCAGTCGACGACCATGCCCTCCTTGGCGGCGCGCAGCTCGTCGGTGCCCGCGCCGCGCTCGGCCATGTGGCGCAGCTCCATCGCGCTCTTGCGGAAGAGACGCTGGAGCTGGGCGTTCATCTGGTCGGAGTCCTTGGAGCAGGCGTTCTCCGGCATGGCGTCCTTGGGCACGAGGCCCCACTTGCGGATGATGTTCATCGCGGCGGGATAGTAGTTGCCGTCACCCATGCAGTGGCCGAGCAGGCCCGCCACCTCGCGCGAGTCGATCGGCAGCGCGGCGGTCTCGATGACGTACTCAAGCCCCACGTTGAACTTCTCGAGCTTGTCGTAGAAGTAGCCGAAGACCTGGGAGAACTCGAAGTCGTCGACGTCGAGCAGGTCCATCGTGGCGGCGCGGGCCACGTTGAAGGCGGAGAACATCCAGCAGCGGCCGGAGTGGCGCTGGTTGGTGACCTTGCCGGTGCGCACGCGGGAGACACCGAAGGTGTCGTGGTAGGTGCGCAGGGTCGAGACGTTGCGCGCGGCGGCGTGCACGTTCATCGAGGTCACGGCGTTTCTCGCCACGCGGTTGGCGCGGTCGGCCGAGAAGGAGCGGGTGAGCTCGTCGGCGGTTGCCGGCGCGATGGCGCCGGCGGTGTAGTCGGTCATGCGGCCCTCCTTAGCGCACGCGGGCGAGCGAGCCCATCGGGTCCCAGGGGGCCAGCACGCGGGCCTCCTCGGTCTCGTAGGTGGCGCGCTCCTCGTCCGTCAGGTACTTCTTGTCAACGACGATCTGGTAGACGTACTCGTCGAACCACGGGTCGGAGAGGGTGTCGAAGCCGTCGCGACCGTGGTCGGCGCCCCAGCTGTTCTCGACCTTCCAGAGCGTGGGGTGGCCCTCGGCGTCAAGGTCGACGCCCTCGAGGACCATCGCGTGGGTCATGAGGGACTCGCCGTAGTCCAGGCGCTCGGCGCGGTCGAGGCAGCCCTCCACGGGGAAGCCGAACAGCGCGTCGACGTCGAGCGCGGCGGTGTCCATGATGCCCTCCTCGCGGACGTAGCTCTGGCCCACGTCGCAGCCGAACCACACGGGCAGGTCGTCGCGCAGCTGCGCCACGGCGCACTCCTTGAGGCGCTCGATCGGGAGGTTGAGGTAGCGCACGCCGCCGTCCTCCACCACGTTGCCCAGGCGGCTCACGGTGTAGGTGTGGCCGAAGGGCTTGTCGGCGGTGGGGGCGGAGATGAGGCTCACGTAGTCGTCCACGTTCATGCCGACGGCGGTCTTAAAGAACTCCTGCGGCGTGAAGGTGCCGGAGAGCACGAGCTTGTCGTCCTTGTCGCGCAGGCGCACCTCGAAGGACGCCGGCGGCTCGCCGAGGCAGGTTACGAGGAGGTGATAGACGTCGCCCATCATCTCCTTCTTCATGGCGCCGAGGTCCTCCGCGCCCACGCCGGCCTGGGCGCTCTCGCGCAGGCGACGCGCGGCGCCGCGCAGGTAGCGGGTGAGGTAGGAGTCCATCTCGCCGGTGCTCCGGGAGCAGGCGGTCTCGGGCATGGCCTCCTTGGGCGCCACGCCGTACTTCTTGACGAGGCTCTTGAACATGTCCCACTGCCCGCCGTCGCCGATGGGGTCGCGCAGCAGGTAGCTCACGAGGCGCCCGTCGAGCGGCTCCTCGAGCGTGTCCAGGATGTTCTCGAGGAACCAGTTGCTCTTCTCGAGCTTGTCCCAGAACAGCGGGTAGCACTGGCTGAGCTCGAAGGTCTTGAGGTTGTACTTCTTGATCGTGCGGTAGCGCATGGTGTTCAGGCTCGCGAACATCCAACAGCGGCCGGAGCGCTCCTGGTTGCAGCGCTTGCCCTGGCTGACCTCAATGTCGAAGGTCAGGGCGTTTTTGGCCACGCCCTCCGGCACGCGCGCGGCGGCGCGGACGCCGTTTGAGCTGACGGCGTTTTTGGCCACGACGTTGGCGCGCTCGGCGAAGAAGTCGGCGCGGGCGGCGGCGAGGTCGTCGGCGGTAACGGACCTCATCTCGTCCATGGGGATACCTCCTGTCTGGTGGCTTTCTCGAACGCGTCTGAGGATAGCACTCGGCCCGGACAGAAGTTCGGTGGAGAGGACGCGCGTGATGGGCCGGGCTCCGCCCGCCTGGTTTGGGGCTCGAGCGCGCGTGTTAGAATCGGACGACTGGCGAGAAGAACGGCCGGAGGGAGGCTCGCATGGACGCAGACGCCACGGTCACGGAGCGCCTCGCGCGCGAGCTTCCCGGCTACGCGCGCCGGGTGCTCGAGGCGCTGGAGGCGGCTGGCTTCGAGGCGTGGGTCGTCGGCGGCTGGGTGCGCGACGCCCTGCTCGGCCGACCGGGCCACGACGTTGACGTGACCACCTCGGCCCCCTGGCAGCAGACGGCCCGCGTGCTGCGCTCGGCCGGCATCGAGGTGCACGAGACGGGCACGGCGCACGGCACGGTCACGGCCGTGGTGGCAGGCCAGCCCGTGGAGACCACCACCTACCGCGTGGAGGGCGGCTACAGCGACCTGCGCCACCCTGACGAGGTGCGCTTTGTGACCGACGTGCGCGAGGACCTGGCCCGGCGCGACTTTACCGTCAACGCGATGGCCTTCCACCCCATACGCGGCCTGCTCGACCCGTTTGGCGGCGAGAAGGACCTGGCGGCGCGCGTCATCCGCGCGGTGGGAGACCCCGACCGGCGCTTCGGCGAGGACGCCCTGCGCGTGCTCAGGGCGGTGCGCTTTGCCTGCCGGTTGGACGCGCGGATCGAGCCGGCCACGCAGGCGGCGCTCCGGCGGTGCGCGGGCGGGCTCTCGGCCATCGCGAGTGAGCGGGTCGGCCAGGAGCTTGACGGGATCCTTGCCACGGGACGCACGGCGTGGGCGCTGCGCCACGAGTTCGCCGTGATGGCGGCCGCGGTGCCGGAGCTCGCGCCGATGGAGGGCTTCGACCAGAAGAGCCCCTACCACGCCTACGACGTGCTCGAGCACACGGCGCGCGTCTGCGCGGCGGTCGAGGAGTTCTCCGGCGGCGCGCCCCTGCCCACGCTGAGGTGGGCGGCGCTGCTGCACGACGTGGCCAAGCCGGCCTGCTGGAGCGAGGACGTCTCCGGGCGCGGCCACTTCTTCGGCCACCCCGAGGCCGGCGCGCGCGTGGCGCGCTCCGTGATGGGCCGCCTGGCGCTGCCCGGCGAGGTGACGCGCGCCACCACGGCGCTCGTGCGCCTGCATGACTTCGAGATCTCGCCGACGCGCCGCTCCATGCGGCGGATGCTCGCCGAGCTGGAGCGCCTTGCCCCGGGACAGGCGCGCCCGCTGGCGTTTGCGCTGCTGGACCTCAAGCGCTCGGACGCCGTGGCCAAGGCGCCACGGTGCATGGGCTACGCCGCCGACCTGGATGCGATGACCTCCGCCCTGCGCGCCGAGCTCGGGTCCGGCGGGGCGTGGCGCGTGAGGGACCTGGCCGTGACCGGCGCCGACGTGATGCGCGAGCGCGGGATCGAGCCAGGGCCGGGCGTGGGGATGGTGCTCGCGCAGCTGCTCGAGGCCGTCATGGACGACGAGCTGCCCAACGAGCGCGAGGCGCTTCTCGCCTGGCTGCGCTGGTAGGGGAAAGGGACGCGTCACCTGGCGGGGTGTGACCTGACAGGGGGCGTCCCGTGCGGTACCGGCCGGCGTGGCTCAGCCGGCCTGTGCGGCGTCGGCCTGGCCGCTGCGGGTCCTTCTCGCCGTGGGGCGGGCCTGAGGGGGCTTCGCAAAACTTCTCCACAATTCTCGGTTGCACGGGAGAGGGGAATCCCGTATAGTACTTCTTCGCGCTGAGAGGCGCTCGAAGTGGCAAATTGGGACTTCGTCTAGTGGTAGGACAGCGGATTCTGGTTCCGTCAACGGGAGTTCGACTCTCTCAGTCCCAGCCATTTGCCCACTCAATCGCATATGTGGCCCGTTCGTCTAGCGGTTCAGGACGCCGCCCTCTCAAGGCGGAGATCACCAGTTCGAATCTGGTACGGGCTACCATTTGGCCCGTTCGTCTAGCGGTTCAGGACGCCGCCCTCTCAAGGCGGAGATCACCAGTTCGAATCTGGTACGGGCTACCAAACGTCGCTCCCGGGTTCCGTACGGACCCGGGTTTTTTTTGCGCCCGCCGCGCGCGGTACCGGCCCGGCGTCGTGCCCCGATGCAGCCCCGCGCCGCCCGTCCGCGGGTCCGCAGTCCCGTCTCCCGAAGATGGCGGGACGGTAAAAGGGCGGTTTCGCCCCGGTTTCGTCGCAGGTTGCGTGTTTCCGGTCGGGACCCGTTTGTATCCCCTCGGTATCAAGAATGACTGTGAATGGGTGCCATGAGCTAGAGTCAAAAGCCGTTACTCGCGCCGCGGCCGCCGCTGGCGCACAAGCCTGCACGGCCGAAGGGGAGGTAGCGCCACATGGCCGACATGATCGAAATCAAGGGCCTCAACAAGTACTTCGGGGACCTTCACGTACTCAAGGACATCAACCTCACGGTTGCCGCCGGCGAGAAGGTCGTCATCATCGGGCCCTCGGGGTCGGGCAAGTCCACGCTCATCCGATGCGTCAACTACCTCGAGGAGCCCACCTCGGGCACCGTCTCCATCGACGGCACGCAGCTCACGCGCAAGAACCACCTGGAGATGGCCCGCAAGTACTCCTCGATGGTGTTCCAGCAGTTCAACCTCTATCCCAACATGACGGTGCTCGGCAACCTCACGCTCGCCCCGATCAAGCTCCAGAAGAAGTCCAAGGAGGAGGCCAACGCGACCGCCATGGCGGCGCTCAAGCGCGTCGGCCTGGCCGAGAAGGCCGGTGAGTACCCGCAGAACCTCTCCGGCGGCCAGCAGCAGCGCGTCGCCATCGCGCGCGCCATGTGCACCAAGCAGCCGATCATCCTCTTTGACGAGCCCACCTCCGCCCTCGACCCGGAGATGATTCAGGAGGTGCTCGACGTCATGATCGAGCTCGCGCAGGAGAACATCACGATGATCTGCGTGACCCACGAGATGGGATTTGCCCGTCAGGTGGCCGACCGCGTGGTCTTCATGGAGGACGGGCGCATCCTCGAGGTGGGCACGCCCGAGCACTTCTTCGAGAACCCGGAGAACCCGCGCTGCCGGGAGTTCCTCAACAAGATTCTGCACTAGCCAAAAGCCTGCGCATTTCCGGGCCGCCGCGCGCGGGCCGGTGAGCGAGCCCGTCCCCTGGCGGGCGATAAGCAGATACCGACGAAAGGGGTATCACCATGAAGGACATGACTCGTCGCCAGTTCCTCGGCGCCTTTGGCGCCCTGGCCTCCGTTGCCGGCCTCGGCCTCGTTGGCTGCAGCGACTCCGGCTCCGGCGAGGGCGGCTCCGACGACTCCGGCTCCAAGCTCGCTGCCATCAAGGACCGCGGCAAGCTCGCCTGCGGCGTCAAGCAGGACGTCCTGGGCTACGGCTTCCTCAACACCGAGACCAACCAGTACGAGGGCCTGGAGATCGACCTCTGCTACCAGCTCGCGGCCGCCGTCCTCGACGTCACCTACGACGAGGCCAAGGAGCAGGGCCTCTGCGAGTTCACGGCCGTCACGCCCAAGACGCGCGGCCCGCTCATCGACAACGACACCCTCGACGTCATCGTCGCCACCTACACCATCACCCCGGAGCGCCAGGAGGACTACGACTTCTCGACCCCGTACCGCACCGACTCGGTGGGCATCATGGTCATGAAGAGCTCCGGCATCACCTCGATGGCGGACCTCGACGGCAAGATCATCGGCGTCTCCCAGGGCTCCACGACCAAGGACGCCGTGACCCAGATGCTCTCCGATCAGGAGATCAGCGCCACGCCGACCTTCCAGGAGTACCCGGACTACCCGTCGATCAACTCGGCCCTCGAGTCCGGCAACGTCGACGCCTTTGCCATGGACCGCTCGACGCTCAACACCTACATGAACGACCAGAAGGAGCTCGTCCAGCCCGAGATCGAGTTCGGCACGCAGGAGTACGGCGTGGCCACCAAGAAGGGCTCCGACCTCAGCGCCGTGGTGGACGACACCGTCAACGAGCTCCTCGACAACGGCTGGATGGACGAGGAGATCCAGACCTGGCTCGGCGCCAGCGCGTAGGCTTTCCAGCACACGGAGCCCCGGCCCCTCGCTTGCGGCGGGCCGGGGCTGCTGCCGGGCTCTTGCATGCCCCGGCGGTCAGGCGCGGCCCGGGCACGACGTGCGGGCCGCGGCGAGGTAGGACACACGTCATTCGGGAGGGGCACGCATGCTCGACGGCTTGTTCGACGCCCGGCGATGGACCATAACGCTTGACAGCATGGGGCCGTTTTGGGACGGCTTCCTCTTCACGCTGCAGGTCGTCGTCGTGGGCCTGGTCATATCGCTGGTGCTGGGGACGATCCTCGGCGTCTTCTCCACGACGCGCTCGCGCGTGCTGCGCGCCGTGAGCCGCGTGTACGTGGAGTTCTTCCAGAACACGCCCCTGCCCGTGCAGGTCTTCTTCTACTACATGGCGGGCCCGCGCGTCCTCCAGGCGCTCACGGGCGCCCCGAGCCCGGTGCGCATCTCGTCGTTCGTGATCGGCGCGGTGGGTGTGGGCCTCTACCACGCGGCCTACGTCTCCGAGGTCATCCGCACCGGCATCGAGAGCGTCCCCCGCGGCCAGATGGAGGCGGCCCGCAGCCAGGGCTTCACGCGTCCGCAGGCCTACGCGTACATCATCCTGCCGCAGACCTTCAAGGTGATCCTGCCCCCGCTCTGCAACCAGGCGCTCAACCTCGTCAAGAACACGTCGGTCCTGGCCCTCATCGCCGGCGGCGACCTCATGTACAACGCCGACAACTTCGTGTCGACCTACGGCTACCTGCAGGGCTACATCATGGCGTGCGTGCTGTACTTCATCATCTGCTTCCCGCTGGCCCTTCTCGTCCAGTACCTGGAGAAGCGAGCCAAGCGCAAGCCGCGTGCCAAGGTCATCCCCGGCATCACCCCCGAGCCCGTGAAGGAGGCGTAGACTCATGGAGATCTTTACCCAGGCCAACGTCACCTTCATCCTGGCGGGCTTCGTCAAGACGCTTGAGATCTCTGCCCTGGCCATCGTGTTCTCGATCATCCTGGGCACCGTCCTGGCCATGGTCAAGCAGTTCTGCCGGGGGAGGCTCAGCATCTTCCGCTGGATCGTCTCGGGCTACATCGAGCTCTTCCGCTGCACGCCGAACCTGCTGTGGATCCTCTTCATCTACTTCACGGTCAAGGGCTCCGACGTCTTCGTCTCGGTGCTGGCGTTCACGATCTTCACCTCCGCGGTCATTGCCGAGATCGTCCGCGGCGGCTTCAACTCGATTCCCAAGAGCCAGTTCGAGGCCGCGCAGAGCCAGGGCTTCGGGTTCTTCTCGACGATGCGCTACGTCATCCTGCCGCAGACCTTCCGCACCATCATCCCTGCGCTCTTCAGCCAGTGCACCACGGTCATCAAGGACTCCTCGTACCTCGCGGGCATCAACGTCGCCGAGTTCATGTTCTCGGCCAAGGTCGTGATGGGCTACACCACCAACCTCAACCAGGTGCTCCTGCTGTACGGCTTCGTGTTCCTGCTGTACTTTGCGCTGAACTTCGGCATCTCGCTTCTGGTGCGCGCCTACCAGCGCCGTCTGGTGGCGGCGTAGGGGAGCGGTTCGCCCGTTCTTCTCGCCTGTCGTGTCCGTCTGGTGCGCCCCGTCCGCCCGCCGCGCCCGTCCGGCGCGCCCCGCGTTCGTCCGCCGAGTCCCGTCCGCCCCAACCCAAAGGGAGGATCCATGACCATGCAGCCCACAGCCCCCGAAGGCGCGCCCGCCGGCAGCGCCGCCCCGGAGCCCTCCGAGACGCAGGCCCCCGCCCGCATCGACCCGGTGGTCATCACCATCGCGCGCGACTTCGGCGCCGAGGGCCACGAGATTGGCAAGATGCTCTCCGTGCGCCTCGGCATCCCCCTCTACGACAACGAGATCCTGGTCCGCGCGGCGCTGCGCGGGGGCGCCACCGTCGATGACCTCGCCGCCTACGACGAGCGCCCGGCGGCCGAGGCGGGCGCCTTCCTGCCCGACCGCGTGGACGCGCGCACCCGCTCAGACGAGCTCTTCGACGCCGTGGCGCGCGTGATCACCGACCTTGGCAACTCACGCAGCTGCATCATCGTGGGGCGTCTCTCGGAGTACATCCTGCGCGGCAACCCCAACCTGGTCTCCGTGCTCGTGACGGCGCCCTTCGAGGACCGCGTGGAGATCGTGCGCGCCAAGCGCGGGCTCACCAAGGCCAAGGGCGCGCGCCTCGTCAAGCAGCGCCAGCGCGAGCGCGAGGCGTTCTACAAGCGCTACTCCGCCGGCAAGTGCCTGCTTCACGACCACAAGAACCTCGTTGTGGACCGCTCGGCGTTCGGGCGCGAGGGCTGCTGCGAGATCATCGAGGCGGCGTACCGCGCCAAGCTCGAGGCCCTCGCCCGCCGCGGGTAGGGGGCGCCCTGGGGCTGCGTCTTGCCTGGCTGCGCGCCGCCTGCGGGCGGCTGCGCACCATTTCTGGACGGAATCCGGCTCCAGACCGTCCAACAACAGTGCGGCCTCCGGACCGCGCACCGTTTCTGGACGGAATCGGGCCACAGACCGTCCGAAAACGGTGCCCCCGGCCGGCCGCGTAGGTCACGTACCGTTTCCGGTCGAAATTGGGACGCAGACCGTCCGGAAACAGTGTTGACGATCGGCCGCGTAGGTCGCGCACCGTCTGCGGACGGAATTCGGCTCCAGACCGTCCAACAACAGTGCGGCCTCCGGACCGCGCACTGTTTCCGGACGAAACTAGTCAACAGACCGTCCGAAAACGGTGCCCGACGGTGCCCGACGTGGGACGACGTGCCCGATGTGAAACGTCGCAGCTCGACACGGCCCGCCCGGCGAGAAGAACCTCAGGCCCGCCGCGCCCGCGCCGAACCTACGCGCACCCGGCGCAGCGCGTGCAGGCCGCCCGCGCGCTCGGCGTGGCGGCAAGCCCGCCGGCCGCCGTCTCGCGCAGCGTGGCCGGCAGCGCGCGGCCCACCTCGGCCATCGCGCGGACCACCTCGTCAAACGGCACGAGCGACCTCACACCGGAGAGGGCGAGCTGGGCCGCGGAGAAGGCGGCCGCCACGCCGATGGCGTTTCTCGCCTGGCAGGGCACCTCCACGAGGCCGCCCACCGGGTCACACACGAGCCCCAGCAGGTTGGAGATCGCAAGGGAGGCCGCCGTCAGCGCCACCTCCGGCGTGCCGCCCAGAAGCTCCACGAGCGCCGCCGCGGCCATCGCCGACGCGCTGCCCACCTCTGCCTGGCAGCCGCCCTCGGCCCCGGCCACGCACGCGTGCGTCTGGATGTTGAGGCCCACCGCGGCGGCGCACCAGAGCGCCGACGCCACGTCCTTCTCGCCGGCGTCGACCGCGTCGGCCACGGCGAGCACGCAGCCCGGGACCACGCCCGCCGAGCCCGCCGTCGGTGCGGCCACGATCACGCCCATCGCCGCGGAGCGCTCGAGCACCGCCATCGCGCGGGCCACCGCCTGTGTCTGCACGTCCCCCATGAGCGGGCCCGCCCAGCGCGCGGCCCCCTCGCTCACGGCGCGCGCCTCGCCGCCGATGAAGCCGCCGAGCGAGCGCGCCGGCCGCTCGATGGGCTCGCTCGTCTCCGCGCGCATGACCTCGATCACCCGGCGCATGGACGCCTCGGCCGCCTCCCGGCCGGTGAGCCCGCGCTCGCGCAGCTCCATCACGCCGCCGATGGAGAGCCCGCGCTCGGCGCAGGCGGCAAGCAGCTGCGCCCCGTCGTCGAAGAGCTCCTCTGCCGTGACGCCGGGCGCCGCCGCCATGGAGCCCGGCACCCGGATGAAGGTGGCGAAGTTCACGTCGCGCAGGCGGCGCACCATCGGCAGCACGGAGTCGTCCGGCGCGCCGTCGGTCTCGAAGACGGAGTAGGCCTGGCCGCCCTGCTCGGTGCGGTAGGTGCGCAGGAAGGCGATGTTGACCTCGGCCATCGCGAGCAGGTGGGTGAGCGACGCCAGAAGTCCCGGCGCGTCGCGGTGCGCCACGAAGAGCGTGGTGTAGGCGCCGGTGATGTCCACGCCCACCCCGTCGATGCGGCTGATGCGCATCTTGCCGCCGCCGAGGCTCTCGCCGCGCACCTGGCAGCGGGCGCCGCCCTCGTCCTCCATGTCGATGTCCACGGTGTTGGGGTGGACGGAGGCGTCGTCGGGGGCGGTCGTGAAGGAGAAGTCCAGCCCGGCCTCGCGCGCCAGGTCAAAGGCGTCGCGGATCCGCTCGTCGTCGGTGTCGAGCCCGAGGATGCCCGCCACGAGCGCGCGATCGGTGCCGTGGCCGTGGTAGGTGTGGGCGAAGGAGTTCCACAGCGTGAAGCGCACGTGCACCACGCGCCCCTCCAGAAGCGAGGCCGCCACGCGCGCGCAGCGCAGGGCGCCGGCGGTGTGGGAGGAGGAGGGCCCCACCATCACGGGGCCGAGCACCTCGAAGGCCGAGGTGGTGGCGAGGGTCTGCGGCGTGGCTGACATGGGCGCTCCTTCGTGGGGCCGGCACGGAGCCGGCGGCGGGTCTTCAGGCCTAGCTTACGACAAGTGCGCCCGGGCGTGTGCAAGGGCCGCGTCAGCGCTGGCGAGAAGGACCTGCGGCAGCGGCTCGGTCCTCGCGAGAAGGACCTGCGGTGGCCGCTCGACTCCGGCGCGGCCGCACCAGTCGCCCGGCCCCCGGCCCCCGGGTTCTTCTTGCCGCCGCGTCGTCCGCCGCTCACCGCCAGCCGGTGGCATTGGTGCCGCCCATGTTTCCGTTTCCGCACGTTCCCTGGCGCCGCGGCGTCACTTGTATAGGATACCTACCTATTGTTGGGTTTTCAGGTAAGTGGGTTTTCAGGTAAGAAGGAGGACGAATGGATCCCGCAGAGCTTCTCAAGCTGCTGGGAATCGTCATCGTCGTGGTCGGGTTTGCGCTCAAGCTCGACTCGATCCTCATCATTATGGTGGCCGCCGTGGTGACCGCCGTGGTGGGGGGCATGGACCCGGTGTCGTTTCTCGATACCCTCGGCACGAGCTTCGTTTCCAACCGGAGCATGTGCATCTTCATCATGACGTTCGTGATCACGGGCACCCTCGAGCGAAACGGCCTGCGCCAGGCCGCCGCGGCGCTCATCCGCAAGCTCAAGAACGCCTCGGCCGGCATCATCGCGTCGGCCTACGGCGTGGTGCGTGTGATCTTCGCGGCCTTCAACGTCAACTTCGGTGGCGTGGCCGGCTTCGTCCGCCCCGTCATCATGCCGATGGAGCAGGCGGCCGTGGAGCGTGACGGCAAGAAGATCTCCGACAGGCACCTCGAGGAGCTCAAGGGCATCTCGGCCGGCATCGACAACGTGGCGTGGTTCTTCGGCCAGGTCCTCTTTGTGGGCGGCTCGGGCGGTCTGCTCGTGCAGGGCACGCTTGCCGGCCTCGGCTACGACGTGAGCCTCGTCGACCTTGCCGCGGTGCAGATCCCGGTGGCCGTGGTGGCCATGATTGTGGCGATCGTCTACTACAACGTGCTCGACCGGCGCCTCATGCGCAGGCGCACCAAGCTGGCGGGCGCGGGCGCCCCGGCGGACGGCGAGAAGGACGGCGCTGCCGCAGCGGCCGTCGACTCCTCCGCGCCCGCCGCGACCACGAAGGACGGTGAGTAGCCATGGCGGAGTTCATCCAGTTCTTCCAGAGCGCCGACGTGACGCTCTCCGATAAGCTGCTCGAGGTCGTCTACATCCTGATCGGCGTGGTGGCCATCTACGCGGGCCTGCGCAACCTGACGGACAAGACCAACGAGAAGCGCGTCGGCTCGGCCGTCTTCTGGTGCGTGCTCGGCCTGCTCTTCGTGGTGGGCCGCTGGATCCCGTCCACGTGGGTGGGCGTGCTCGTGGTGGTCATGGTCATCCCGGCGATCTTCCGTCAGGTCGGCCGCGGCACGGGCGGCGAGCCCACGCAGACCGAGATGCAGGCCAACTACGACAAGATCGGCATGAAGATCTTTGCCCCGGCCCTCTCCCTCGGCGTGATGGCGCTCATCTTCGCCCTGTTCACTAACATCAGCTCGCTCGTGGGCCTCACCTTCGGCGTGGTCGTGGGCGGCATCCTGCTCATGGTCTTCTCGCGCAAGAACAGCCCGCGCGTCTTCCTAGACGACTCCCGCCGCATGCTCGACACGGTGGGCCCGCTTTCCATGCTGCCGGTGCTGCTGGCGGCCCTTGGCTCCATCTTCACGGCGGCCGGCGTGGGCACGGTGATCTCCAACCTGGTCTCCAGCATCATCCCGGAGGGCAACGTCGTGGTGGGCATCATCGTCTACGCGATCGGCATGGCCGTCTTCACGATGGTCATGGGCAACGCCTACGGCGCCATCACGGTGATGACCGTGGGCATCGGCGCGCCGTTCGTGCTGGCCCTGGGCGCCGACCCGGCCCTCATCGGCTCGGTGGCGCTGACCTGCGGTTTCTGCGGCACGCTCATGACGCCGATGGCGGCCAACTTCAACATCGTGCCGGTGGCGATCCTTGAGATGAAGGACTCCTACGGCGTCATCAAGAAGCAGGTGCCCATCGCGCTCATCATGCTTGTGGTCCAGATTGTGTACATGATCGTCATGACGTTGTAGGGACGCGACGGGGCGGCGCCGGGTTTGCGGGCGTTGTTGGCCGCGGGCTTTGCGCCGTGATCTGCGGCTGGCTCGCGCCCGGTGCGCCGGGCCGTGGCTTGTCCCGCGCGCCCGGTGCGCCGTGGCCTGCGCCTGACCCGCACACCCGGCTCACCGCCCCGTCCGTCCCCGCGAGGAGGTTTCGATGAAGGTTCTGGTTACGGGCTTCGAGCCCTTCGGCGGTGCCACGATCAACCCGGCCTGGGAGGCCGTGAGCCGTCTGCCGCAGGAGATCGCGGGCGCCGAGGTGGCGCGCACGCAGATTCCGGTGGTCTTTGGCAAGGACGCCGCGGCCGTGGAGGCGGCCATCGACGCCGAGCGGCCCGACCTCGTGCTCTGTGTGGGCCAGGCGGGTGGTCGCAGCCACATCACGCCCGAGTTCGTGGGCATCAACTTCGCCAACGCGCGCATCCCGGACAACGAGGGCAACCAGCCGGTGGGCCGCCTGGAGCCCGAGGGCCCGGACGCCTACTTCGCCACGCTGCCCGTCTTTGCGATGGTCGACGCGGCGCGTGCGGCGGGGGTGCCCGCGGCCGTCTCTTACACGGCCGGCACGTACTGCTGCAACGAGGTGCTCTACGAGCTGATGCACATGCTCGCGACGCGCCACCCCGGCGTGCGCGGCGGCTTCGTCCACGTGCCCTACGCCACCGAGCAGACCGCCTCGATGGGCGAGGGCACGGCCTCGATGAGCGTCGACATGATGGTCGCGGGCCTCACGGCCATGCTCGAGGCCGCAGTCACGGGCGGAAACGAGCCGCTTGTGGCCGGCGAGGGCACCGAGCAGTAGGCTGCCCGACGGTTCTTCTCGCCTGGTGGTCGGTGGCTGGTGGCCGGCTGCGCACTGTTTCCGGACGGTCTGAGGGCTGATTTCGTCCGGAGACGGTGCGTAGGTCATGCGGCGTACTGTTCCAGGACGGTTTGGGATGTGGTTCCGACCGAAAACGGTGCGCAGCTCCCGCGTACCGTTTTCGGACGTTCTGGAGAATGGTTTCGTCCGGAGACGGTGCGTAGGTCTGATGACGCACCGTTTTAGGACGGTCCGGGACGTGTTTCCGTCCGGAGACGGTGCGCGGGTCTGGTGGCGCACTGTTTTAGGACGGTCCGGGACGTGTTTCCGTCCGAAAACAGTGCGCAGCCGAGAAGAACGCAGGGCCAAGAAGCACCTGACACAAAAAACGGCGCCGAGAAGAACCTGTGATCGTGGTTCTTCTCGGCGCCGCCTTGTTGCGGGTGCGCTGGCTACAGCGCCAGCTCGCGGCCGCGCGCCAGGCGTGCGAGGCAGTCCTCGCGGCCGACGAGCGCCATCGTCTCCCCGAGCGGCGGCGAGACCATGTTGCCGCAGACGGCCACGCGCACGGCCTGGAAGACCAGGCGCTTCTTCAGGTCGAGCCGCTCGGGCAGCTCCTCCAGCGCGGCGTCGATGCGCTCCGGGCGCCACTCGTCCTCGCCGAGCGCCCCCAGGGCCTCGCGCGCCGCGTCCACGACCGCGCCCATGCCCTCCTTGGCAAGGCCCTTGGCCACGGACTTCTCGTCATAGGCAAGCGTCGCGGCCGTGGCAAAGACGGGGGCCGCCACCTGTGCGGCGTCGGCCGGCATCTTGGTGCGCGGCCGGACGATCTGCGCGAGCGCGCGCCACCAGGCCGAGCCGTGGTCGCCGGCGTCCACGCCCGCGGCGGCAAGCGAGGGCAGCAGGATCTTCTCGCAGAACTCGTCGTCGGACATCGCGCGGACGTACTCGGCCTGGATCCAGTCGAGCTTCTTGGGGTCGAAGGTCGCTGGGTTCTTGGAGACGTGGTCGAGCGAGAACTCGCGCGCCAGCACGTCGCGCGGCACGATCGTGGTCTCGCCGTCGAGCGACCAGCCCAGCAGCGCCAGGTAGTTGACGAAGGCGTCGGAGAGGTAACCGGCGTCGCGGTACTCCTCCACGTTGGTGGCGCCGTGGCGCTTGGAGAGCTTCTTACCGTCGGCGCCCAGGATCATCGAGATGTGGGCAAAGGTGGGCACCGGTGCGCCGAGAGCCTCGTAGACGATGACCTGGCGCGGGGTGTTGGAGAGGTGGTCGTCACCGCGGATGACGTGGGTGATCTTCATGGCCGCGTCGTCCACGACGGTCGCGAAGTTGTAGGTGGGCGTGCCGTCGGAGCGGAAGATCACGAAGTCGTCGAGCTCGCGCGCGTTGAAGGTGACCTCGCCGTGCACCGCGTCGTGGACCACCACGTCGCCGCGGTCCTCGGGGACCTTGATGCGCAGGACGTAGGACTCGCCGGCGTCGATGCGCGCCTGGGCCTCCTCGCGGGAGAGGCCGCGGCAGCGGCGGTTGTAGCCCTGGAAGGGGTCCTTGCGCGCCTGCGCGGCCTCGCGGTCGGCCGCGAGCTGCTCGGGCGTGCAGAAGCACGGGTAGGCCTTGCCCTCGTCCCACAGACGCTGGGCGGCGGCGCGGTAGAGCTCGGCGCGCTCGGTCTGCTTGTAGGGGCCGTACGGTCCGCCCGCCTCGGGGCCCTCGTCCCAGTCAAGCCCCAGCCAGCGCATGGCGCGCAGGATGATCTGCGTGTTCTCCTCGGTGGAGCGAGTGGGGTCCGTGTCGTCGATGCGCAGGATGAAGGTGCCGTGGTTGGCGCGGGCAAAGGCCCAGTTGTAGATCGCGGTGCGCGCGCCGCCCACGTGGAGCTTGCCGGTGGGGGAGGGCGCAAAGCGCACGCGAACGGGGGTCTCGGACATGAGGTTCCTCTCGGTGGTTCTTATCGTCACATACGCACTTAGTATACAGCGCCGGCGAGAAGAACGGCGACGTCCCGACGATGTCTGCGCGGTGACGCGGTGAGCCCGGAATCGGCGGCGCCTGCGACGCACGGCGATGCGGTGAGCCTGGAATCGCCGGCGACTGCGACGGTGATGCCCGGTCGCGGCCCGTGATGAGCCTGGAATCCGTCGTGGTTGCGACGCGATCGCCCTGATTTCGTCGCAACCGCGGCCGATTTTGGGCTCGCGTCCGGCGAGTCCGTCGCAACCATGGCCGATTTTGGGCTCGCGCCCGGCGAGTTCGTCGCAACCGAGCGGGTTTCTCGGCTCCACCGGCACCGCGCGTCGCCCGCGCGGCCTCACATGAGGCGCGTGCGCTCCAGGCGGTGCTCAAACCACTCGTTCAGGCGGATCACGGGACGGCGCAGCACCAGGCCCAGGAGCAGCGCCGGCGCCAGGTAGGCGAGAAGAACGCCCAGCTCGCGCCAGAAGTCTCCGTCCCAGACTCCAAACATCGCCGCCCGCAGCGCCGCCTCGCTGTGCACAAACGGCAGCCACGAGTAGACCGCCTGGAACGGAGCGGGCAGCATCTCGGGCGGGAACGTGCCGCCCGAGCCGGCCACCTGGACCACCATGAGCACCACGGCAACGGCCTTGCCCACGTCGCCAAAGGACGCCGTGAGCGAGAAGATCAAGTTGACGTAGACGAGCGACGACGCCAGGCACGCAAGCAGCATGAGCCACGGGTGCTCGCACTGAACTCCCAGGTAGAAGAGGTCTCCGCCGCAGATGAGCGCCGCCTGGGCCAGCCCCACGACAACAAAGAGCGCAAGGCGTCCCACGTAGGCCTGCGCGTGCGAGCAGCCCGTCTCCTCGAGCGCGGCCTCGGAGGGCTTCGCGCGCACCAGCGCCGCGAGCACGACCCCGCCGATCCAGATGGCAAGCGTCGTGTAGAAGGGCGCCATGGCCGAGCCGTTGTTCTCAACGGGAAACACCGCCGTGCGCTCGACCGAGACCGGCGCCGCCACAAACTCGGCGAGCCCCTCCGGGCCAGACGCCAGAACCTCCCTCACTTGCCGCGCGTCGCCCGAGTCAAGCGCGGAGCGCAGCCGCTCGTGCAGGCCATCGAGCTTCTCGGCCGCCGCGTCCAGGCTGTCCGCGGTCTCGTCGAGGTCGTCGCGCGCCCCGGCGAGCCCGTCGCTCGCGTCCTTTGCCGCGGAGCCCACGGCCGCAAGGGTCCCGGCGAGGTTTCCCTCGATCGCGTCCGCCTGCTCGGCGGCCTCGGCCACCTGCCCAGCAAGGTTCCCGAGGCTGCCGCGCACCTCGTCGTCGTAGAGCTGCCCCGCGCCGCCCACCGCCGTGCGCGCCTCGTCCACGAGGCCCTTAAGCCGCTCGCGCGCCTCCTCGGCGTCCGCTGCCCCGGCGTCGAGGTCGCCCATCGTCCGGCCCAGCCCGTCAGAGAGGTCGCGCAGCTCAACGAGCGCCTGGTCAACGCGGTCGCGCAGACCGCCCACGCCCGCAATCGCGCTGCCGAGCCCCTCGCGCACGGGGCTGCCCTCGGGAAGCGTCCCCTCGAGCTCGCGCATGAGGTCGAGCTGCTCCCCAAGCGCGCCGTCCAGCCGCTCGAGTGCATCGATCTGCTCGCCCACGGCGTCCCGCGCGGCGGAGAGGCCCTTCTGAATCCTTGCCTCCTGCGCGCCCGCGACGTCGAGTGCGTCGTCTATCGCCGCGTCCACGCCGTCGAGCCCCGCGCCCGCGGACTCGAGCGCGCCGGCCACGGACGTCTCCGCGTCGTCTATCGCCGACCCGGTCCCCGCAAGGCCCGACGCCGTCTCGCCGAGCACCTCGCCGGCGTCCGCCGTGGGGGAGAGCGCTGCGTCGGCCACCCCCGCGCCGCTGCCCAGAAGCCCGCGCGTCGACTCGAGCAGGTCCGCGAAGTCCCTCACGGAGCCCGCCGTTCCGGAGAGCGCGTCGGCGGAGTCCGTCACCGCGGCGTCGAGGCGCGCCGCGAGGCCCGTCACCGCGTCGTCGTCGAGCGCGGAGCCCAGCTCCTTGAGGGCGCCCGCGCCAACGGCGCTCACCGCCTCGGCAAATCCGGAGTCGATCTGCGCCATCACGGCCGAGGACGCCTTGTCGGTGACAATGGTGGCGATGGCGTTTGCCTTCTCGTTCTGGTAGAAGCGCACCTCGGCACGGACGGGATCGGCGGAGAAGGTGGTCATCATGTCGCGCGAGAAGTCCGGCGGAATCACCACGGCCGCGTAGTACTCGCCCGAGCGCACGCCCTCGACGGCGTCGGCCTCCGAGGTGACCACGTACCCAATGGAGTCGGAACCCTGCAGCTCGGCCACCACGCGCTCGCCCATGTTGACGGTCAGGGGCACCAGCTCCCCGGAGTAGCCCTCGTCCTCGTTGGCAACGGCCACGCGGATGTTGCCCGTGTTGCCGTACGGGTCCCAGCTGCCCGCGATGTTGAACCACGCGTAGAAGGACGGCACGGCGACGATTCCCACAAAGACCACTAGTGCGATGGCGTTGGCCCGCACGTGACGCGCGTCGCGACGCACAAGCTCCCAGACCCCTCTCATCGCGCCTCGCCTCCCTTCTCGGCCCGCGCGGCGTCCTCGGCCAGCGCGACCAGCTCGTCTCTGTCCATCCGTGCCAGCCCGGCGCGCTCCGCCAGCCGCTCGTGCACGTACTCCAGCCAGATGAGGTACGCGCTCGCGGCAACCAGGGAGACCACCCACAGGCTCAGCAGCAACAGCTTTGCCGGATGGGCAAAGAGCAGGGCGAGAAGGGCCAGCGGCACGGCCAGCAGCGCCACGACGCCGCGCCGCACGCGGCGCGGGTACGCCAGCTCAAAGCGCGCGGCCCGTGCCAGGAACGCCTCGCGGTGGGCGGGGGAGGAGGCGAGCGCGTCCACCAGGAGCGCCAGGCGCCCGGCGTCCTTCTCGCCGTCACGCTCGGTCACAAGGAGGTCCGTCTGGGCCATCTTGCGGTCAAAGAGCGCGTTTGCCCCGAGGAGCCTCCTTCTGGCAACCACGCCCAGAAGCAGCGCGGGAACGGCAAAGAGCGCAAGGACGGCGAGGTCGCGCGCGTAGTTTGTGCCATAGAAGCCCGCCACCGCCTCGCGCATGGCGCCGATCCCGTAGGTGAAGGGGAGCCACGGCCCCAGCGCTCGGAAGAAGGCGGGCTGCATCTGGATGGGGTAGAGGCCGGACGCCCCGGGGATCTGCAGCACCACCAGCAGCACCGCGAGCGCCTTGCCAACGTGCTTGAGCGCCACGGCGAGCGAGTAGACCACGAGCACGTAGACCAGCGACGCCGCCATGCCCGCGAGCACAAACGCAACGGGGGAGACGCACTGGACGCCGAGTGCCAGGTCGCCCACGCAGCACGTCAGGGCCTGCACCTGGCCCAGGAGGGCGAGCAGGAGCCAGCGCCCAAAGAAGGCCTGCGTGGGCGTGACCTCGACGTCGCCCGATTCGTCGCCCAGGCCCTCGCGGTCCACCTCCAGCTTGTAGATGGCCACGAGCACGAAGCCGCCCACCCACAGCGCGAGGTTGGTGTAGAACGGCGCCACCCCGGAGCCGTAGTTGGCAACGGGGAACACCGGCTCGTCGACCATCTGGACCGGCGAGCCCAGCGCCGCGCCCGTGGAGGTGGGGTCGAGGGAGAGGACGTCGCCCATGGCGGGCAGGGCACGGGCGCTCTGCACGGCGGCGAGGTCGTCTGCCAGCGCGCCCATGCGATCGGCGGAGCCCCTCAGGGAGTCGGCGGTGTCCGCCAGGGTTGACTGGCTCTGGGCGAGAAGCGCGTCGAGCTGGGCCAACCCGGCGTCCGCCTGCTCGATCATCGGCACGAGCGAGCCGGTTCCGCCGGCAAGGCGACCGCCCGCGTCCGCGAGGGCGTCGAGCGCGGAGGAGAGCTCGGGCGCCGCGCCCGTGGCGAGGTCCGTTCGCAGGGCGTCGATCGAGCCCGTGCCCGCCTGGACGGCGTCGTTCACCGAGGTGGCGAGCCCGTCCACGCTCTTGGCCCCGTCGCTCACCTCGTTGCTTATCCCCTGGAGCTCGTCGAGGGCGGAGGCCTGTCCGCTGGCAAGCCCCTCGAGAAGCGACACCTGCTCGTCGAGCGCGGAGACCACCTGCTGCTGGAGGGCGCGCTGCGCGTCGTCGGCAGGCTCGAGGGAGGCGACCTCGTCGCGCGCCGCCCCGAGCGACTCCGCCATGCCCGTCACGTCGTCGTTTGCCGCCCGCAGGCGCGAGAGCGCCGCGTCGAGGCGCCCCTGCGCCCAGCCCACGTCCCCGGCGATGCGGCCGATGTCCTGGCTCGCCGTCGAGGACAGTCCGGAGATCGCGGAGGCGCCCTCGCCCAGCCTGTCGTCAAGGCCGCGGGCAAAGGAGCGCAGCCCCTCGCGCGCGCCGGCGAGCGACCCGAGCGCGGAGTCCATCGACGAGGCGAGCCCTCCCGCCGCGTCCGCCGTGGCGGAGAGCGTCTCACGCGCGCGGCCCACGGCCTCGCGGGCCGCATCCACGGTCCCGCCCGCGTCCTCGAGGGAGTCCGCCAGGTCGTCGAGGCGCCCCTGCGTGGCTCGGAGGCTCTTCAGCGCGGATGACCTCGCCCCGTCGACATCCCCCGCGGCGGACCCCACCGCGCCCTGGAGCCTCTGGGTGACGGTCTTACCGGCGAGCGACACAAACTGCCCGGCGATCTGGTCCTCGAGCGTGGTCGCCCCCGTGTCCGTCACCTTGGGCGCCACCGCGTTGGCCTTCTCGTTGACGTAGTAGCCAATGCAGGCCTGCGTGGGGTGGCCGTCCAGCACGCCCGCGAGGGTCGAGGTGAAGTCGGGCGGTATGACAAAGGCGGCGTAGTAGCGGCCGGCGCGGACGCCCTCGAGCGCCTCGTCCTGGTCCACGAAGGTCCACCCGAGCTGGTGGTTCTCCTCGAGCCTCTCCCTTACCATGTCGCCGGCGTTGACCTCTCCCATGCCGGGGACCTCGGCGCCTTTGTCCTCCACGACAACGGCCACGGGCACGGTGGAGGTGTTCTGGTACGGGTCCCAGTTGGCCAGGATGTTCACCCACGCGTAGAGCGCGGGGACGAGGCAGACCCCGACCGCAACCACCAGGGCGACGGGGCTTGACACCAGGCGCTTGAGGTCACGGCCGAGGATGCGCGCGATGGTTCTCATGAGAGCTCCCTTGAGCGAGACGTGTTACGCGTTCAATGGCTCAAGAGGTACCCCGCGGGGCGAGTTTTATTCAGGAGTCCAATAATTTTGAGTCAAGTTCAAAACAGTTGAACAGATGCTAAGATTGACGCGTTGGTACGACTGCGCCCCGCGGCGCGGCACGAGGGAACGGAGAAGGACATGGCGGCAAGGTCCGGCACGGCAACGCCCAAGAGCGCGGCCACGCGCGAGAAGATCATGGCGGCCGCGACCTCCCTCATGGCGGAGCGCGGCTCGGCGGACTTTCAGATGGCGGAGGTCTCCGCTCGCTGCAGCATGTCCAAGGGCTCGCTCTACTACTACTTCTCCGACCGCGCGGAGCTCGTTCGCGCGGTGCTGGACCGTGCGGTTGACGACCTGGTGGCGAGCGTCGAGAGGATCGTCTCCACGGCCCCCTCGGCGGCGGACTCCATCGCCGGCCTGCTCGACGCCCTCGCTGAGGCCACGCGCCCGGGAGGCCCGCTCATGCTTGCCGTTGCCGGGGCGGGCGCCGGCTCCGCTCCGGTCGAGGGGCCGCGCCTCGCGCGCATAGTGGACGTGCTGGAGGCCCAGATCGAGCGCGCAAAGGTGGAGGGGCTCGTGCGCCCCGAGGTCAACGCGCGCCTCGCCGCGGCGGCGGTCGCGGGTGCCTTCCTGGTCTTTGAGCGGGTGGACGTGCGGGCAACCGCCGAGGACGTCCTGGGTCTCGCGCTCTGCGGGACCGGGACCGATGCCGGGCGGAAGAGGTTTGCGGGCGCGGGCTCGACCGCGGCGGCAGGCCCTGACGTCTAGGCGACCGCCTCGCCGCTGCCTGCAGCCCGCCGTGCGCGGGCGAATGCGAGGGACTTTGTAGGGAATGGCCTTTGACCCGTTACGCGCAGCCGCAGCGGGTAGGATAAGAGGGCTTTGTCGCATGCCCGACGGAATGGTAACGGCCGTCGGGGAAACCGCCTAAGGAGTGACTCACATGCAAGACACCTCTCGTTCCACCAGCGCCACGCCCCGCAGCTACCTCTTCACCTCCGAGAGCGTGACGGAGGGCCACCCGGACAAGATCTGCGACCAGATCTCCGACGCCATCCTCGACGCCCTTCTCGCCAAGGAGGCGGAGCTCGAGGCCAAGGGGTACGTCTCGCCCTCGGGCGTGCCCGCCAGCGTCGACAACGTGCGCTGCGCGTGCGAGACCTTCGTCACCACCGGCACCGTGATCGTGGCCGGCGAGATCCGCACCGAGGCCTACGTCGACGTCCAGAAGATCGCGCGCGAGGTCATCCGCCGCATCGGCTACGACCGCGCCAAGTACGGCTTCGACTGCGACACCTGCGGCGTGCTCAATCTCATCCACGAGCAGAGCCCGGACATCGCCGCCGGCGTCGACGAGTCCTACGACGCGCAGGCCGGCCGTACCACCGACCCGCTCGACCTCGTGGGCGCGGGCGACCAGGGCATGATGTTCGGCTACGCCACGGACGAGACCGACGTCCTCATGCCCATGCCGCACTACCTGGCGAGCCGCATGGCCGAGCGCCTGGCGCAGGTGCGCAAGGACGGCACGGTGCCGTACCTGCGGCCGGACGGCAAGACCCAGGTGACCGTGCGCTACGAGGACGGCCGCCCCGTCGAGGTCACGGCCGTGGTGGTCTCCACGCAGCACGCCGAGGACGTGGAGGACATGTCCCAGGTGCGCGCGGACATGACCCGCCACGTGATTGCGCCGGTGCTCGACGCGGCGGGCATCAAGTGGGACAAGGCGGACATCTATGTGAACCCCACCGGGCGCTTCGTGGTGGGCGGCCCCATGGGCGACACCGGACTTACCGGCCGCAAGATCATCGTGGACACCTACGGCGGCATGGGTCGCCACGGCGGCGGCTGCTTCTCCGGCAAGGACTGCACCAAGGTGGACCGTTCGGCCGCCTACGCCGCGCGCTGGGTGGCCAAGAACGTGGTGGCCGCGGGCCTCGCGCACCGCTGCGAGATCGAGCTGGCCTACGCCATCGGCGTCTCCCACCCGCTCTCAATCATGGTTGATACCTTCGGCACGGGCACGGTGCCGGACTCCGTGATCGAGGCCGCCGTGGAGCGCGTCTTCGACCTGCGCCCGGGCGCCATCATCCGCGACCTGCGCCTGCGCCGCCCCATCTTCGAGAAGACCGCCGCCTACGGCCACTTTGGTCGCGAGGACCCGGACTTCACCTGGGAGGCCACCGACCGCGTGGACGAGCTGCGCGCCGCGGTGGATGAGCTCCGGTAGGGGAGCCCTTACAGCCGGGTGCGCGCCCGGCGCCCACAGACACCAAGGGGCCGAGAAGAACCTGCAGTCGCGGGTCCTTCTCGGCCCTTCTTCGTGCCCGCCAGGCCATGCTGGCACATGACGGCGCCGACCCGTCCGCGACGTCCTTGCGCCCCGATTGTGTGGCGTTAACAAATGCGATACCCTCCCCCCAACAATGTGTTGTATAAATACAACGTCGCGTACCACGATGTTGCGTACCGGCACGAATGGCACGAAAGTGGACTGGGGCCTGCCCCCGGTGGAATGGGAGGTACGGGGGATGACCCTGCTGGAACTGCTCCACCTGCTGAGGAAGCACCTGGGTCTGGTGCTGGCGCTGCCCGTCGTGTGCGCGCTCGTCATGGGCGTCTACGCGTTCGCGTTCATGCACAACACCTACACGGCTACGGCCAGCATGTACGTGCTGGCACAGGGCGAGGAGCAGGACACGGGGAGCAGCAACCTCTCTACGGACCTCAACGCCTCCCAGATGATCTCCAACGACGTCTCCACGCTGCTCACGAGCGACCGCGTCCTCAGCGAGACCGCCTCCGACCTCGGCCTGGAGAACCTCGACGGCTATGAGACCTCCGTCACCAGCGAGACCACCTCGCGCGTGATCGGTCTCTCCGTCACCGGGCCGGACCCGCAGACCGCGGCGGACATCGCCAACGGCATGGTCGACAACGTGTCCGAGATCGCCCGCGAGGTCATGAACGTGGAGAGCGTCAACGCCATCGACGCCGCCACCACGCCTGCGGCCCCCAGCGGCCCCAACCGCGTGCTCTACGTGGCCGTGGCCTTCATGGCGGGCCTGTTTGCGGCCGTCGCCGTCGTGGTTATTGCCGACATGCTCAACACCAAGGTCAGAAGCCAGGAGGAGGTCGAGGCCCTGCTTGAGCTCCCGGTCATCGGCCGCATTCCGACTATGAGGGAGGGGCGCTAGCATGCCGGGAAAGAAGAAGGGCTCGAGCCGCGTAGCCGTCCAGAACGCCGCCAAGACGCTTGCGGCAAACATCCGCTTTGCCTCCGTGGACAACCCCGTCAGCAGCATCGTGGTGACGTCGTCTGTCCCCAACGAGGGAAAGTCCTTCGTCTCCGTTGAGCTTGCGCGCGCCCTGGCGGCAAGCGGCAAGCGCGTGCTGCTCATCGAGTGCGACATGCGCAAGCGCTCGCTCGCGGCGATGCTTGACGTGCACGGCCGTCACGGCATCTACGCCGTGCTCTCCGGCGAGGCGGACCTCGACGAGTCCGTGGTCCCCACCAAGACCCAGGGGCTCTTCTTCCTGGACGCCGAGCCGGGCATCCCCAACCCCACGGACATCCTCTCCTCCAAGCGCTTCCGCGGCCTGCTCCAGGGGGTCCGCAAGAGCTTTGGCTACGTGGTCATGGACACCCCGCCGGTGGGCGCCTTCGTTGACGCGGCCGTGCTGGGCTCCGTGGCGGACGCCACGGTCCTCGTGGTGCGCGAGAACTTCGTGCGTCGTGACGAGCTCGTGGCCGCCTACACCCAGCTCCGCCAGGCGGACGTCAACCTGGTGGGCGCCGTTCTCAACTGCTGTGACAACGAGTCCGCGGGGTACGGCTACTACTCCCACTACGGCAGCGAGCCCTCGCGCTCTGCGGCCGAGGACCAGATCTCCCGCGCCACCGCCCAGGCGGCCCCCACGCGCCAGCAGGCGCAGGCCGCGTCCGGGCTCCGGCCCATCCCGCAGCCCCAGCAGCACGCCGTGTCTCCTGACTCCACCGCGCAGTTCATCGCTGGCTACCAGCCAAGGACCCGCACGGACGACTAGCAGCTCGGCCGGCGCAGGCGGGGCGAGAAGGGACCTCGGGCAGAGGAAGGGGGAGACGGACATGCGAGACATCCACAGCCACATTCTACCGGGAGTTGACGACGGCGCCCGTGACCTGGCAATGAGCCTCGACATGCTGGAGGCGGCCCGTGCCGCCGGCGTCACCTCCATCGTCTGCACGCCGCACGCGCGCGACCCCTACTTTGACTACGACGCCATGTGGGCCGCCTACGAGGACCTCCGCGCCCACGCCGGCGGCTTCCCGCTGCAGATGGGCTTCGAGGTGGCGCACGCCAAGCTCGTTGAGCTGGGTGTGTCCGAGTGGGCGCCGCGGCTGGCCTTTGACGGCACCAACGAGTTCCTGCTGGAGCTTGACCCCGGCTGCTCCGAGGCGAGCTTCGCCGGCTACGAGCGCACGATCTTCGAGCTCCAGGGCATGGGCTACGACGTGATCATCGCGCACCCGGAGCGCTACCGCGCCATCCAGCGCAACGTGGGGCTTGCCGCGCGCCTGGTGCGTATGGGATGCAAGCTGCAGGCGTCCGCGGACTTCGTGGCCGGCGGGCGGCTGGGCCGTGAGAGGCGTCCTGCGCGGAAGATGTTCGACCAGCTTCTCTACCGCTACATAGCGAGCGACGCGCACCGACCGGAGCACTACGCGCTCCTGGCCGAGGCCGTGCGCGACTACCCCACGCGCGGCGCCCACGCCGGGGTGCCGTAGCGGCGGGCCCCAGAGACCCCTTCGCCGCGCTCATGGGAGCGCGTGAGAGCGGCGAAGGAGGCTCTGGTCTCCCAGCCTGCGCCGCGGGCGCACATATTCGCAGGTAGGCAATCGTTTCCCAGGGTTCGTTGCCGGGGCTTGCGGAGGGTGAATATCGTCGCTTTTTTCTCGAGCAAGCGCCCGGGTGGCAGTGCATGGCCGTTTTTGCCAGCGCGACCAGGGGCCTTGCCTGTGGAGGTGCCGTATGTCCATGTACGTCATCCAGGTCACGGGTGGCCTGGAGAGCCGCGTGCGCACGCTTGTCATGAGGCTGCTGGGTGACCTGGTGGGGGAGTGCTTCATCCCGCGCCGGGAGGTCAAGCGCCGCGTGGACGGCGAGTGGGTGAGCGTGACCGAGCTGCTCTTCCCGGGTTATCTCTTCATCACCACTGATGACGTGCTGGGCGTCTCCGACCGTCTGAGGGCCGTGCCGCAGTTCACGCGCCTTTTGGGAAAGAACGACGAGAGAATCACCCCCCTGAGCCCCGAAGAGGTCTCCTGGCTGAACGCCCTGCTCGAGCCCGTCTCCAAGACCGTGGAGATGAGCGTGGGCGTGATAGAGGGAGACCGCGTGATCGTGACCGACGGCCCCCTCGTGGGCCACGAGGGCCTCATCAGCAAGATCAACCGCTACAAGCGGGTTGTCTACCTGGACATGCGCATGTTCGGCAGAACAAAGACGATCAAGGTAGGTCTTGAGATTGTCAGAAAGAGCGATTGACGCCAGCGAGAAGGACGTGGGGCTGGACCTTGCGTCCCGACGCGAGGCGGCCGTGCTCAGCGAGGCGGGCAAGCACGAGCCCGACCTCACGGCGGTGGGCATCCCCTTGGACGTGATTAGAAAGCTTCTGCCCGGCGATGACGTGATTGAGCTCAGCGAGCCGCGCGTTGCGGGAGGGCTGGGCTACCGCTTTGTCAAGCGTGCCTTTGACATAGTGTCCTGCAGCTGTGCACTTGTTGTCCTGGCGATTCCGATGGCTGTCATTGCCCTCAAGATCAAGAGCGAGTCGCCGGGCCCCGTCATCTACGCTCAGCGCCGCGTGGGCAAGAACGGACGCGAGTTCAACATCTACAAGTTCCGCTCCATGTACGTTGACGCGGAGGCTCGCGGCGCACGCTGGGCAGCGGGCGACGACCCACGAGTGACGCCCTTTGGGCGCGTGATGAGAAAAACCCGCGTGGACGAGATTCCGCAGTTCTGGAACATCGTCAAGGGCGATATGAGTCTCATCGGCCCGCGTCCGGAGCGCCCGGCCTTCTGTCGTGAGTTCGAGAAGCGCATTCACGGCTGGCGTTGGCGCACGAAGGTGCGCCCCGGCCTCTCCGGCCTTGCTCAGGTGACGGGCGGCTATGACCTGCTGCCCAAGGAGAAGGTCGTGCTTGACCTGGAGTATATCGAGCATCGGAGCTTGGGACTGGATCTCAAGCTCATCCTGCGCACGCTCGGCGTGGTGAAGTCGGGGGAGGGGGCGCGGTAATGCGCGTCCTCGTCGTGTGCCAGCATTATTGGCCAGAGCCCTTCAATACCAGCGAGGTTTGCGAGGAGTTGGCTAGGCGTGGCCATGGGGTGACAGTCATTACCGCCCTGCCAAACACGGGTATGCCCGATAACGACATTCCTAGGGACTGGCGAGACCCTGCGCGTTGGGATCAGCTGATAAACGGCGTACGCGTTCTGCGCGTAAAGCTGCACCCCCGTCTTTCCGGGGCAAAGAACAGAGTGCTGAACTACCTCTCCTTCTGGTACAACGCCAACAAGCTGGCGGGAAAGCTCAAGGACGACTTTGACGTCGTGCTGGGCTATCAGTTCTCACCGGTCATGCAAGTCGACCCCGGGCTTGTCTATGCGCGCCAGCACCACAAGAAGATGCTGCTCTATTGCTTTGACCTGTGGCCGGTGAGTTTGACGGCCGGCGGGTTTTCCGATGACTCTCTCCCGTATAAGTGGATGACGGCCGTCTCTAAGCGAATCTATCGTCAGGCTGACCGCATTGCGGTCACATCGCCTCTGTTCGATGAGTACTTCCGCAACGAACTTGGTATCGTGCGTGAGGACTCCGCCTATCTCCCCCAGTTTGCCGAGGACTCGTTTTCTACGACTGAAGGGCTCCCGGTTCCTGAGGGCTATGACCCATCAAAGATCAACCTCACTTTTGCGGGAAACGTTGGTCAGGCTCAGTCGGTCATAACCATTGTCGAAGCTGCCGCCCTGCTTGTGGATGAGCCAGAGGTTGCGTTTCACGTTGTCGGGTCCGGCTCGCAGTTGGCAAGCTGCGAAGCCCGCGCGGATGAGCTCGGCGTTCGAAGCGTTACGTTTCATGGTCGAAGGCCACTCGAGGACATGCCTGCGTACTATTCCGCCTCGGATGCCATGCTCGTCACGTTTGAGGACAGCCCGATGGCAACCTATACCCTTCCCAGAAAGGCAACGACCTATCTCGCCGCGGGCAAGCCCATACTTGCTGCGCTGTCTGGTGAGACAAAGCGCGTCATAGACGAGGCCGGGTGTGGTCTCACGTGTGGGACTGCAGACGCTTGGGGGCTGGCGGAGATCGTGCGTCAGTTTGCGGCTCTGCCGGTCGATTCTCGCGAGCGTATGGGGGCAGCCTCTCGCTCCTATTACCAGAAGCGCTTCACCAAAGAACGGTTCTTCGAGAGGCTGGAAAGCCTTCTCTCACAACTTGCGGAGGTTAACTAAATGGCTGATTTCTCTGCCTTTTCCGGCAAGACCCTCATGATTACGGGTGGTACGGGCAGTTTTGGCAATACCGTGCTCAAGCACTTTCTGAAGAGTGACATCGGTGAGATCCGCATCTTCTCGCGTGACGAGAAGAAACAGGATGACATGCGCCACATGCTCCAGGAGCGCTATCCAGAAGAGGCGCACAAGGTCCGCTTCTTCATCGGCGATGTGCGCAACGCCCAGAGCGTGCGCGACGCCATGCACGGCGTGGACTACATCTTCCACGCGGCCGCGCTCAAACAGGTTCCCTCTTGCGAGTTCTTTCCCATGGAGGCGGTGCGCACCAACGTCATCGGCACCGACAACGTGCTCCACGCCGCCATCGACGAGGGCGTGGACCGCGTGGTCTGTCTCTCCACGGACAAGGCCGCTTACCCCATCAACGCCATGGGCAAGTCCAAGGCCATGATGGAGTCCATCATCTACGCCAACGCTCGCAACGGCGCCGGACGCACCACCATCTGCTGCACCCGCTATGGCAACGTCATGTGCTCTCGCGGCAGCGTGATCCCGCTCTTCATCGACCGCATCCGCAAGGGAGAGCCTCTCACGGTGACCGACCCTCACATGACCCGCTTCCTCATGAACCTCGATGAAGCGGTGGACCTCGTGCAGTTCGCCTTCGAGCACGCGGAGCCGGGCGACCTCTTCATCCAGAAGGCGCCGGCATCCACCATCGGTGACCTCGCCGAGGCGGTCCAGGAGGTGTTCGGCCACACGGGCACCCAGATTATCGGCACGCGTCATGGCGAGAAGCTTTACGAGACCCTCATGACCCGAGAGGAGAGGCTCCGTGCCGAGGACATGGGCGAGTACTTCCGCGTGAGATGCGACTCGCGCGATCTCAACTACGATCAGTTCGTCGTGGAGGGCGAGGTCAAGACTCAAGCGGATGAGCCCTACACGAGCCACAACACGCGCAGACTCAACGTCGAGGAAACCATCGAGAAGATCAAGACCGCCGAGTACGTGCGGCTCGCCCTCGAGGGCCGCGAGAACGAGGCGGTGCAGTAGTGAAGGTTCTCGTCACCGGCGCCAAGGGGTTCGTGGGCAGGAACCTCTGCGAGGCGCTCAAGAACGTCCGCGACGGCAAGGACCGCCGCCTGCGCTACCAGTCCCTGCTGCCCCTCACGGTCTTCGAGTACGACCGTGACGGCTCCCGCGAGGAGCTCTCGCTCTACTGTTCCGAGGCCGACTTCGTCTTCAACCTGGCGGGCGTGAACCGCCCGGAGGACCCCGCGGACTTCATGCGGGGCAACTTCGGGTTCGCCTCGGAGCTGTTGGGCCTGCTGGAGCACCACGGCAACCGCTGCCCGGTCATGCTCTCGAGCTCGGTCCAGGCGACGCTCGAGGGCCGCTATGCCAACTCCCCCTATGGCGAGTCCAAGCTCGCGGGAGAAAAACTATTCCGGGAGTACTCCGAGCGCACCGGGGCCCCGGTCCTGGTCTACCGGTTCCCGAACCTCTACGGCAAGTGGTGCCGCCCGCGCTACAACTCGGCTGTCGCCACGTTCTGCGACGCTATATCGAATGGCAGGCCGTTCCACGTGGACGACCCATCCACGGAACTCGAGCTCCTCTGGGTGGGCGACCTCGTCGACGCTATGCTCGAGGCACTGATCAGCAACATTACCCGCTGCCGCTATGACGGAGTTCGAGCCGTGCTCGACCCTGAGGGGGAGTTCTGCCACGCTGGTCCGACTGACCGTGCGACGCTTGGGGAGATCGTCTCCATGCTCGAATCGTTCCGGCAGAGCCGTGAGGACCTCTCCGTGCCCGATCTGACGGAGGGCTCCCTCTCAAAGAAGCTCTGGAGCACCTTCGAGAGCTATTACGATGGGGGATGCCTCGCCTATCCGCTTCATGCGAACGTGGACGAACGCGGCTCCTTCACGGAGTTCCTGCGCACCCCTGACAGGGGGCAGGTCTCCGTCAATGTTTCCAAGCCCGGGATCACCAAAGGCAACCACTGGCACCAGTCCAAGTGGGAGCGCTTCCTTGTGGTGTCGGGCGAGGCGCTCATCCGCCTGCGCCGCATCGGGACGGACGCCGAGGGCGAGCCGTACCCGGTGGAGGAGTACCGCGTCTCCGGCGCGGAGCCGGTCGTCGTAGACATGGCGCCCGGCATGACGCACTCCATCACGAACCTCTCCGAGACAGACGACCTCGTGACCGTCATGTGGGCCAACGAGCCGTTCGACCCCGAGGCACCCGACACCTATTACGAGGAGGTATAGCATGCCCATCGACTACTCGGATGTCTCCTTCAAGGGCGACGGCCGCCTGAAGCTCCTCATCATCGTGGGCACTCGCCCCGAGGTCATCCGCCTCTCAGAGGTCATCAAGAAGTGCAGGCGGCACTTCGACTGCCTGTTGGCACACACGGGTCAGAACTACGACTACACCCTGAACGGCATCTTCTTCCGCGACCTCGAACTCGATGACCCCGACGTCTACCTTGACTGCGCGGGCGGCGACCTCGGCGAGAGCATCGGCAACATCATCGACCGCTCCTACAAGCTCATGGTGCATGTTAAACCCGACGCGCTGCTGATCCTAGGGGATACTAACTCCTGCCTTTCCGCCATCCCCGCGAAGAGGCTTCACATCCCCATCTTCCACATGGAGGCGGGCAACCGCTGCAAGGACGAGTGCCTGCCCGAGGAGACGAACCGCCGCATCGTGGACGTGATATCGGACGTGAACCTGGCCTACTCCGAGCACGCGCGCCGCTATCTGAAGGACACGGGTTGCGCACCTGAGCGCACGTTCGTCACGGGAAGCCCCATGGCCGAGGTCCTTCACAGGAACCTCGGGAAGATCGAGGCGTCGAACGTCCTCGACGAGCTGGGCCTCGAGCCCAAGCGCTACATGCTTCTCTCCGCCCACCGCGAGGAGAACATCGACACTAAGGCGAACTTCGAGTCCCTCTTCTCCGCGATCAACGCGCTCGCGAAGGCCTACGACATGCCGATACTCTACAGCTGCCACCCGCGCTCCAGGAAGCGCCTCGAGGAGACCGGCTTCAAGCTCGACCCGCGCGTGCGCATGCACGAACCCATGGGCTTCCACGACTACAACTGCCTGCAGATGAACGCATTCTGCGTGGTTTCGGACTCCGGCACCCTGCCCGAAGAGTCGAGCTTCTTCGCCAGCGTGGGACGCCCGTTCCCTGCGGTGTGCATCCGAACCTCTACTGAGCGCCCTGAGGCGCTCGAGAAGGGGTGCTTCACCCTCGCGGGAATTACCGAGAGGGGGCTTCTGCAGGCGGTGCGCACCGCTGTGGCACTCGAGGAGGAGGGAAGTCATCCAGAGGCGCCCGTACCGGACTATGCTGGCGAGACCGTCTCAACTAAGGTCGTGAAGATCGTCCAGTCTTACACCGGCATCGTGGACAAAATGGTGTGGAGGAAAGCTTTCTAATGGATATAAAGACACCCTGCGACATGACAGCAATAGTGCTAGTCAAAAATGAGGAAAAGAATCTGCCAAACTGCCTTGATTCGATAAAAGGCCTTGTGAAGCGCATCGTGGTTGTTGATTCGGGCAGCACTGACTCTTCGAAGGAAATTGCTCTTTCTTACGGCGCTGAGGTTTATGAGCACGAGTGGATTCACTATGCCGCGCAGTTCAACTGGGCAATAGACAATATTCCCATTGATACAAAATGGATATACCGTATTGATGCTGATGAAGTAGTAACCCCTGAGCTTGCTTGCGAAATCGAACAAGCTTGCGAAGAGCACGCTGAGGATAATGTTAACGGTCTAGTCATGAAGTTTAAGATATTTTTTATGGGCCGTTTTCTCACTCATGGAGGTGTCTATCCCTTTTATAACTTGACAATTTTTAAGAATGGTTTTGGTCGCTATGAAGATCGGGCCATGGGTGAGCATATAGTCTTATCAGAAGGACGATCTGTCAATTTAGAGCATGATTGCCTTCACTATGATTTCAAGGATCTTTCAAGCTGGACGATTAAGCACAATAATTATTCAACGCGAGAAGTCACTGATTATTTTTACGTGCGTGAAAACAATCCTGAGCTCGCGACTCTCTACGGGGAAGCTGAGAGGACGAAATCCCTAAGAGATAACCTGTATTACAAGCTGCCATTGTTTTTGCGGGCTCACCTATATTTCATTTATCGCTATTACTTCCGTTTTGGTTTTCTGGATGGCAAACCTGGCAAGATGTATGCGTTTCTCCAAGCCTATTGGTATCGGTTTCTCGTAGACGCAAAAATTTATGAAAAGGAACTCAATGGGCAAAATCCAAATGATAAATAAGCCTGTTCTCTCAATAATCATACCTGTATATAATGCAAATCAGTATCTAGATGATTGTCTGCGAAGCATTTTTATGCAGGGGTTCAAAGACGATGAGTTCGAGGTTCTCTGTATAGATGATGGTTCAACAGATAGCTCAGTAGAAATTATAAGAAAATGGTCAAAAGTACATCTAAATATTCGAACATTTCATCAGGCTAATGCTGGAGTATCAGCAGCAAGAAACTTGGGATTAAGTCAAGTGACTGGTTCTTATTTCCAGTTTGTTGATGCTGATGATGTAGTTGTCCCAGGTTCGCTTAAAATCATCTGTGATTTAATGCGCGAATTGCATTGTACAGTTGCCCAGTTCAACTTTAAAAATGGCTTTGAATTTAAATATGTTAAGCCGATGGATATATCGAAATATTATGTAGATGAGATGACTCTGTCTGGAAGCGTATGGAGATACATTTTTTCATCAGCTGAATTCGGAAATATGACTTTTGATACTGAGCTGAAGTACGAAGAAGATACGTTTTTCGTACAGTGTGTAAGACTTCATCGGCCGAGATGCCTTGTTGTGGAAGATCGATGCTATTTTTATAGACAAAGCCAGCGCTCGGCAATGGCTACCAGAGATTTCTCCATATGCGCTGAAAGCATGTTGAGAATTGCTACTAACTTGCAGAAAATCTTACATGAAGGTACTTTTCAAAACGAAAGTCAACGAATTATAAAATGGTCTGCTCGTGCTACGGCTGGATATATATATTATCGCCTTCGCGCTGGATTTAAGGACAGCCCATTTCAGATGCTTCGAAATATGGGACTCTGGCCGTATCCCAAAGAGTGGGACTTGCTTAGAGTTCGTACAGAAAGCGGAGGGGGCAAGCTAACGCTCTCTAATTGGTTACTATTTCTCGTTGGCATTCGTCCTATCTGGTTTGTAATCAATAAAATAAATATTTTGTCTGGGAGATAGGGGCACACGAAAGTGAAGTTCAATCTTGGACTAATAGTTAACAAAATGATTAAATATATATATCGACCCGCTTTGCGAGACTGTGAAATTGACAGGCGAGGACGGATAGGGTCTGGCTCTAATTGCATAATGGTTGCATTGGGAAAATATAGTTATATGGGTGCGAATAATTCTGTCTGCAATACCGTCATAGGCAGCTTTTGTTCGATTGCGAGCTATTGTGCGATTGGAGGAGGCGAACATCCAGTACATCAAGTATCAACTTCGCCCATATTTCTGGCGGGCAAGAATATCTTTAATAAGAATTTTGCACAGGCTGAATTCGAAGATTCCGAAAGAGTTGTAATCGGAAATGATGTCTGGATTGGTGAAGGTGTCTTTATTAGAGGTGGCGTCAGTATAGGGGACGGCGCCGTTGTAGGTGCACACTCAGTTGTCACTCATGATGTGAGGCCTTACGCGGTTGTTGTGGGCGCGCCTGCTAAAGAGATCCATAGACGTTTTTCCGATGATGTAGTGAATGGCTTGCTCAAACTCAAATGGTGGGACTGGGATGATGATCGGCTATATGAGAATGCTGCGTTGTTCGCTAACCCAAAGGCCTTGCTAGAAAGCGAGGGGCTACTTTGAAAATTGTGCATCTTTGTCTAGCATGCTTTTTTCCCGATGGGTTTACTTATCAAGAGAACATGCTTCCTAAATGGCATAAGCGGCTAGGATATGACGTCGAAGTTATTGCATCGCTGCTAAGCTTTGACAAGGGTGGTCTTGACATCATTCTACCTAAACCAACTAGCTATTTGAATGAGTATAATATACCAGTTACGCGTTTGGCGTATAAATCACCAATGCAGATTTATCGCAAACTCAATCGGTTTATTGGGCTCGCGGATGCTCTAGAAAAAGCGGCTCCTAATATTCTTTTCATCCATGGGTGTCAATTTCTTGATATAGATATTGTGGTTGCATATCTTGAGAACCATCCTGGCATTAAAGTTTATGTTGACAATCATGCAGACTATAGCAACAGCGCACGTAATTGGCTTTCAAAGCATGTTCTTCACCGCTTAATTTGGAAACGGTGTGCAAAGCTTGTTGCACCTTATACAAGCATGTTCTGGGGAGTTCTCCCCGCTCGTGTTGATTTTCTTGTAGAAAATTATGATTTACCACGCGCTAAATGTGCCTTGCTCGTGATGGGCGCTGACGACGATGAGGTTGAGCGTGCGAGCAATTCGCCAGTTCGTATATCAATCCGTAATCGTTTTAGATTTACTGATGATGATTTTGTCGTAGTGACTGGTGGAAAAATAGATACAGAAAAGCGTCAAACACTTCAGCTTATGGATGCAGTGCGCTTAATGGACGAGCACATAAAACTGTTAGTGTTTGGACCGATTGCTTCAGAGATGAAGGAGGAGTTTGACGAAAAGTTTGATTCGGATAAGATGGTTCATGTATCTTGGGCCAATGCTTCTGAGTCTTATGACTATTTTGCTGCGGCAGATGTTGTCTGTTTTCCGGGAAGGCATTCAGTCTACTGGGAGCAAGCTGCAGCGATGGGAAAGCCCCTCATTGTGAAACGTTGGCCGGGTACCGAGCATGTAAATATCAATGATAATGTGATGTTTCTTGACAGCGGTGGAGCTGAGGAGATTGTCAGAGCAATTATGAGAGTCTCTTCGTCTGATAGTTTTGCGTCTCAAATTAAACATAACGCGTCATGTGCGGCAAAATCTTTCCTTTATTCGGATATCGCAAAGCGCTCAATAGAACTGGCTGAATAGACATGATGCCGTTTACGCGAGTCACCCCTTGTAAATTAACTGATAATAAAGTATGTCTTGCTGTAGCAATAGGATCCTTTGTGACGGTTATCGCTCAGATTGATTCACGTCTTTCTATTGCCTATACGACGCTTTGGATTGTTCTTGTAATTTATCTATGTGTACACCAGCGAAATGATATTAGGTTTTCCGGCATGACTTTTGCGACCGTATTTATTGCGGTCCTGCTTGCAGTGTATTGCTCTTGTTGCTATCTGGTATTTGGCGAAATTGGCTATTTAACTGGTTTTTTCCAGCTTTACTTGAAATGCCTGCTTATGTACCTGATTGGCACACTTTGCCGAAATTTGATCTCTCTGGATTCTGGTTGGACGAGTATTCAGATAGCTTATGTTTTGGCCTCCTGCATATATCTTTGTTGGGCCTTGGTAAGCTATTTCCCCGGTTTTTCTGAATGGCTATCGAGCATGACGTATCTCTTTGAGAGCAAAAACAGCTTGGGCCAAATCGTTGGAGTTGCGGCAATAATCCTTCTGGTCAACGCATTTGATGAGTCAAAGCAGTTACGCTGGCAAGCATTCAATTTGCTAATCAGTTTTAGCCTGTCGATATGTTCCCTGTTGATTCAGTGTCGGACAGCCTTTCTCGCTATTTGTTGCGCTTTCGTATTTCTACTGGTTTTGCGAAGAAAGAAGAAGCTGCTGCTTTTTGCATGCATCGTAATAATTCTTACGCTTATTTTCTCTTCGGAATGGCGAGAGTTTTTTGTGCACGCCTTTTTTCTGGATAAATATGAGGGTGCCGATGCGAACGCCATGTCCAGCGGAAGATTGGGTCTATGGGAAAAGGCGCTTGAGAGCATCAATGGTCGGGAGCTGTTCGGTCTAGGTGACTACTACGTCGACAACATGTATATCAACCTGCTCGCAAATTTGGGCATCATTGGTTTTTTCTTGCTGATGGGATTTTGGGTGCCTCGCGTCATTCTTAACCTCTCAAGGGGCTCACGGATAGAAGGTATTCCGAAGTCCTGCCGTCACTTGTTTCGATTTTTGGCATGTCTCACAGTTTTCTACATTGTCGAATCGCTTCTTGAGGGTTTTCCGCCTTTTGGACCGGGTACTTGCTCGTTTATGTTTTGGATTCTTTGCGGATATCTTGATGGAGTAGAAAGTAGAGCAGATAAAAAATGCAGCATCCGGGGAATGAATAATGTATAGCCAGCTAAAGGCCGGTGCGGCAATTTCGTATGCTGCCGTCGCGTTCAATACGCTGGCGGGTCTGCTCTACACGCCCTGGATGATCTCCTGCATCGGCTCCGATGACTACGGCCTGTACACGCTTGCCATCTCCGTCGTCAACTTCTTCCTGCTCGACTTCGGCCTCGGGGATGCAGTCTCGAGGTTCATGTCGAAGTACTACGCTGAGGGGAGGGACGAGCTCGTCGCAGGGTTTCTCGGCATCGTATTCAAAGTTTACTTGATCATCACTGCCGCGATTGCCATCGTGTTGCTTATCATATATATCAATATCGACGCAATTTACGCGGGGCTTGGCCCGCATCAGCTGCAGGTATTCAGAGGGCTCTACCTCATCGTAGCCCTCTACAGCCTCTTCTCCTTTCCGTTCTCACCACTTTCTGGCATCCTTACAGCGAAGGAGCGCTTCGTCGCACTGAACCTCTGCAATCTTGCGCAGAAGGTCGGAACTGTCGCTCTAATCGTCGTGGCGCTGCTCCTTGGGTGGGGGGTTTACGCCCTGGTCGCTGTAAACGCGCTTGTCAGCGTTGCCGTTACGCTAGTTAAGCTATTCATCGTTTCAAAATGGACCGACGTGACCGTCAACGTCGGCAGCTGGGACTCCGGGACTGCCGGGCAGGTGATTGGCTTCTCGGTGTGGGTTACCGTTTCGCAGATTTGTCAGAGGCTTATTTTCTCCATCATGCCGTCGATTATTGCTATGACCTCATCAACAATCGAAGTGACGCTATTCGGACTTGCATCGTCCCTCGAGGGATACGTCTATACCGTCGCGGCTGCCCTGAACGGCATGTTCATGCCAAAGGTCTCGCGATCCCTAGCCGGGGAGGACGAAGGGCTTCAGAGTCTGATGATCCGCATAGGAAGAATCCAACTTTACATCATCGGCTTCATCTTCGTTTGCTTCCTTGCGATCGGGACGCGATTTGTCGATTGCTGGATGGGGGAGGGATACGAGCCTCTGTGGGCATGCACGGTTCTTCTCATTTTGCCTTCTGTGTTCGAGCTTCCGCAGTTAATAGGCGGGACGGCAATAACGGCTTCCGGCCATGTGAAGGAAAAGTCGATCGTGTTCATTGGAATGGCTGCCTGTAACATCGCACTGGGATTCGTGCTTACTCGTTTTCTCGGAGCTTTTGGGGGATGCGTTTCGATTTGCGTTGCGTACTTCTTGAGGACGCTTGGTGAGAACGTTCTATACAAGATGAAACTCGGAATAGACCTTTCCTCGTTCTTCATCCAGACATTCTTGAGATGGTTGGCTCCGGCAGTGATTACACTGACAGGGGGTTGCGTTGTGTCTGCGCTTCTTCCAGTTGAGGGCTGGGCCGGATTTGTCATATGCGGCGTGATAGCGTTTCTTGTGTACGCAATGACTTGCTGGATGTTCGCATTCGATGACTATGAAAAGAATCTTGTAAAGGGATTATTTGCCCGAACACAGTGACGTTTGGCTAGCTGTATATATTCGGTTCCGTCAGCAACGGATTAAAGCCACCATAGACGATGAGTTCTGCAGCAGAAATATTAAGTTAAGGAGAACTGATATGCAAATTGCGGTTGCGGGCACTGGTTACGTCGGCCTTTCCGTCGCCTTGCTGTTGAGTCAGTACAACAACGTGAAAGCCCTTGACATCGTGCCCGAGAAGGTCGAGATGCTCCGAAGGAGCGTCTCGCCCATCCGGGACGCGGAGATCGAACGGTTCCTGTCCAATAAGGAGGAGATGGGCCTCTCCTTCGAGGCGACAACGGATGCCGCCGAGGCTTACGGAGATGCCTGCTACGTGGTGGTGGCCTGCCCTACTAACTACGATACGGACACCAACTCCTTCGACACCAGTGCCGTGGAGGCCGCGATGGATGCTGCGCGCTCGGTGAACCAGGATGCTTGGATCGTCATCAAGTCGACTATTCCCGTTGGAT
Organism: Olsenella profusa; assembly: GCF_016900315.1. Taxonomy (GTDB): domain Bacteria; phylum Actinomycetota; class Coriobacteriia; order Coriobacteriales; family Atopobiaceae; genus Thermophilibacter; species Thermophilibacter profusus_A. The sequence continues at coordinate 20,049 of NZ_JACSNQ010000008.1, read as the reverse complement.
ATACGGAGCGTATTCGCGAGGAGCGGGGGGATTCTAAGATCATCTTCTCTCCCGAGTTCCTGCGCGAGGGACACGCTCTCTATGACAATCTGCACCCGAGCCGCATCGTGGTTGGGGCGCCAAAGGATGATGCTGATGCCGTAGCGGCGGCGGAGCGGTTCGCATCGCTACTCGAGGAGGGGGCGGACCCAGTCGAAAGGTCCCGCAAGAACGCCGATGGAACGGTGGGAATTCCCAAGCTCGTCCTCGGCTGCACGGAGGCCGAGGCCGTGAAGCTCTTCGCCAACACCTACCTGGCGCTGCGCGTCTCCTACTTCAACGAGCTCGACACCTACTGCGCCACCAAGGGGCTATCGACGGCGGACGTCATCCGGGGCGTGTCGCTCGACCCGCGCATCGGCGACTTCTACGACAACCCCTCCTTCGGCTACGGCGGCTACTGCCTGCCGAAGGACACCCGCCAGCTCCTCGCCAACTACCGCGACGTCCCCCAGGACCTCATCCGGGCCATCGTGGACTCCAACGCCACCCGCAAGGACTTCGTGGCCGACGAAGTGCTCAAGAGGGTCGCTGGGCTTGTCTACGCAGGCGTTCCCAAGCCCGTGGTGGGCGTCTACCGCCTGACCATGAAGAGCGGCTCGGACAACTTCCGCGCCTCCTCCGTCCAGGGCGTCATGAAGCGCGTCAAGGCCAAGGGCGTGCCCGTGGTGGTCTACGAGCCCACGTTCAGGGGCGACGAGTTCTTCGGGTCCGAGGTCACCTCCGACCTCGGGGCGTTCAAGTCCCGCTGCGACGTCATCGTCGCGAACCGCTGGTCGGACGAGCTCGCGGACGTGGCGGATAAGGTCTACACCCGCGACCTGTTCCGGAGAGACTAAAATGCTGTGTCTAAAAACTAAAAGTCGCCTTACATCTGATTCAGCGCGCTTGTCTAAATGCCGCCCTATTCAGTTCGCTATATAACTGAATGCCTACGGCAGAGCCTCCGCCCTCGCAGGCTAGCTCAAACCGCAACGGCAATGCATTAAGCTTTTGCACAGGAACGTCGTTAAGCAACAAGCGGAGGCCGTGATGTGCAGAGGTGCCCTGGGCAGAGCAATGCAGACTGTAACAGCAAAGGCCGAACTGGCGGTTCTCGCTGCATGCCTGCTCCTGGTGCTTGTTGGCTGCGCTCCGTCCGGTATCCCGAATGCGGAACCCGATGCCAACGCAAGCGAGCCTCCACAGGCTGAGCCCGCGTCTCTCGAGCTTGCCGTCACGCTCAAGCCGGGGACGCCGCTCGCCTGCACGTGTGGTGATGACTGCCCGGATGACGCGTGTGCGCAGGCCCGTCGTGCCTTGGAGCTTGGCATGTACCCCTGGGTCGCGCAGGCGACGACGTCGGGCGGCGATTCGCTCTACTCCACCTTCCTGGACTTCTCTGCGCCCGAGTACGAAAAGATCGGCGAGCAGATTTCAGAGGACACTGGGCTTGCTCTCTCGGCGGCATTCCTGAACAGCCTCTACAACGGTCCCTCGGATCTGTCCTCGCAGCATCTGTACGAGGCCGCGATCCTCAGTTGGCTGGCGTTTGACGAGGACTCTGTGAGCGCTGTTTCCGGCTCGGAGGACGCTGCGGCCGAGGAAGGCCTTGACCTTGACGACGCGGGAACGGCGGATTCCGCCGCGGGCATTCTGACGACGCTGTTCAGCATGACGGCGGAGAACGAGGCCGACCTCGCCTCCGAGTACGACCGGTTCCTCGATGGCTGGAAGGGCCTCACGGGAGAGGACCTCGGCGCGCACGTTTCGGGGGACTCTGCCGCGCTCGGCGCGTTCTCCGACGCGGTGGGCGATGGGTGGTTCGCCGCCCAGTCCGCGGCGCGCTTTGGCGAGGCGTGGTCTGGCATCGATGCCGCACTTGGTGCCGACGAGGCGCGCATCGTACTGCTCGAGGGCGCGCGCGACCGGGCTGCCGAGGCGGGAAACAACGACTTCGCTGCGGCAGCAGACCGTGTGCTCGATGCATATCGAAGTGCGGTTGACGAGAGCCTCGTGTTTGACGAGGACGGAGTGGAGCTCGCTGCGTCGCAGATGACCGCCGCGGCGGCTGACGTGGTCATGAGCCGCGTGTGGGATGCCCTCAGCGGGGACAACCCGATCTTGTCGCTCGGGATGGACGGGCTCGACCTCGTCTTCTCCACGGGTGAGGACGCGGACGCCAACATGGGCATGCTTGTCACCTATATGCTGCCAGTACCTCAGGCAGGGGCTGAGCGACGCGTTCTTGGCGACGAATGGCGAGCTCGTGCAGGGCGGCGAGGCACCTTCCGCGGCTGAGTTCGTCAAGGGCTGGAAGGCTTATCTGAGCTTCGAGCTGTTTGCGCTTGACGAGGCGTCGAGCTGGGCCGATGCCGTGGGAAACCGTCCCTGGATGAACCAGGAGGGCGCCCAGGCAATCGTTGACGCTGCAGCGGCGCAGCAGCAGACGCGCTCCCAAATGATCGAACTTATCGAGAAGTACGAGGGCATGTTCTATGGCCTTGCCGACAGGGCGCTCACGGGAACGTGCGAGTGCGGCTGTGCGGGAGACGTGGCAAGCGGTGAGGTTGACCTCACGGGCTTCTCGGGCACTTATCGGCGCGTGGGAGACACGGAGCGCACGTGGTCCACGTTTGACGTCGCGCCCGCCGACGGTGGCCTCACCTTCAGCCATGAGGCGGAGGCCGGCTATCGCATGCTCAGCCTCACCAACTACCAGCCGGTTATGGTCGCGTTCGACGGGGGAGAGGGCTCGATTGCGGTCGAGTCTCTTGACTATGGCAACGTCACGCTCGCGATTACGTTGAACGACGACGGCTCGTTCGACCTAGCCTGTGGTATCGCGGAGCTCGACGGGACCTATGTCCCCGAGGACACGCCCACCTCCTCCGATGAGCTTACCGCGCAAGGGGATGAGGACGCCTCGCTTGCATCCGACACGCTCGCATGGCTCACTTCCGGCACGGGAGTCTGGATGCTCGACGACCCCATGGCAAACGCCGGCGTCGTGTGCCTTGCGCTCGCTCCCGACGGTACGGTGACCCGCTGGCTCTACGGGTATGGTGGTGCCGAGGGGACGGGTACCTTCAGCCTCGACGGGGACAACATCACCTTCAGCCTGACGTCGCTCGGCGGCAAGGACTATGGCCAGGCAACCTACGTCGTTCGGCAGTTCACCTCTGGCGATGAGCGCCAGATTCGCCTTGACCCGGTAACCGAGGGGGAGGGCCCTACGGTTGTTGGCGACCTGTCCGGCTGGTACACCGCGGGCGACGTGTGGTGGTAGAGACCCCCGTTTACACTGGGGCTTATAGCGCTGTCGGAAGGTGTGCGAGAGTATGGACGGTGCCCGCAAACACTTTCACAGCTTTTGATGCGTATTGTGCCGGATGGGAGTGGGGCGTCCCCGGCGCGCAGTCGGCCCCTCTGCCAGGGGCGTTGAGAATCGGCGCATCTTAGCGGGTTTCGGCCCCTCCTGGTTAGGATTCGCGGCATCTTTGGCCCTCTGGGATTAAAGATGCCCCGATTGCTAACGCGTGCACCCCCGTCTCTGCCCCTCTCGCCAACGTGGGCAGGGATTCGGTTCAGGGCGAGCTGACGGGCCAGTCAACAACAACTTTACGCCACGAGCTTTTGACGCGCATTGCGTCGGGTGGGAGTGGGTACAATAGGCTCGACGGCCGCCTACGTTGTGGGACCTAGGCAGTGCCGCTACTGGGTATTGGGCCGCTTACGCTACGCGTCAGCGGCCCTCACTTTCGTCGGACCTCCTACGCACCTCTCGAACGAGCCTTACTATCGCCAGGGCCAGCGAAACGCAGCTGGTCAGTAACGCAACGACCTCAGATACGTCCATCGGCATCACCTCCCCTCTCGGAGCGGCGCTGCCCTCGGTACGCGGTTTGACCGCCGAGCCGTGAGTTAGTCATACCCGTGAGGAGACCGGACGATACTATGGGCAGACGGTGAATGACGGGCAATGACAGGCCAGCTCCCTTGGACGCCTGCCTGGCGTGTGCGTTGAGGGCGCGTGCGCTTACGGAACGGTGGTCGTTGCGGGTTCCTCAACACAGATGTGATTTTCTCAGCAGCCCTGTCCTTCTAATCCCGCAAGCTCCACGTCTCACGATGCGCGAAAGGGTTGTGTGAGGCACTCCTCTACAACGCCAAAACCTATTGCGCAATGCAATTCTTCAACTGCACATCGGCGTCCTCTGCTATCAAATAACCATTCTCGCAACATAAGGAGGCCGCCATGGCAACTGCGACGATGAGATCGACGACCGTGAGGTTCTGCGAGCGCCTGAGGGCCGGGCTCATTGAAGATAACGATCTGCGCTTCGACAGCGCCGAAGGCTTCATCGCCTGGCTTGAGGCGGAATGATGATGTCGACTTCCACCTGTCGGACGGCGCGGTCGATGTCGTCGTCCTGCACCTGCCGCACAGGACCAACCCGGATGTTCGCTTTGTCCGTATGGGGACGTATGACGAGCTGTTCCGCGGACCGGAAAGGTAGCGAGCTGCCACGCGTCGGCTGGCCGTCGGCATAGACGGAATGCGCGTCCAAGGCTGGCGAGAGGGGCGCTTCCGAGACCTAGGCATGGGTGCTACCTCCCAGCATTCCCTTGAGATAGAACTCGTAGAGCTCGCCCTTGACGTCGTAGCGCAGGTCGGTGAAGTCGCTCAAAGTCATGTTTTTCTTGCCAGAAGCGTGACTTTAAGCGAGCCATAGGGACGGGACAAGGGTCCCGCCCGTCTCCGCCATGCCCTCGTTCCGCGTCTTCGTACCGCCCACGCTTGCGCGTCTCGTCCCTCCACGTACAATGTCGGTATTCACGCGCCCGTGAACGTTGCGGCGCCGCCAGCGAGCAGGGACGGGCTGTTCCAGGAGCCGCCCCAGACAGAATCGAAGTGGTCCCATGAGCCAGGACAATACGGACAGCCCGCGTCACGCCTCGAACCCGCGCCACGCCGCCGACGCCGGCACAACCGACGCCGGCACAACCACCCCCAGCCACGCAACCGCCCCCACCCACACTCCGACCACGCCGCGCACGCGCGAGGACCTCGAGGGCGCCACGGCCACGCCGCTCGGCCACGGCCCGGACCCCTCCGGCACCCCCCAGGATCCCCTGGGCACCGCGGAGCCGCTCAAGCCCTCGGTGACGCCGCGCCACTTCCGGCGGGGCCGCTTTGAGGAGACCTTTCAGCAGGACCTTGAGCCAGAGAGCTCGGTCGCGCGCCGTCTGCGCCCCGTGAGCTCCCGGGGGTCGGGCCCCGCCAACGCCGCCAACGTTGACGCCGCCGGCTCCAAAATCACCGCAAACGGCACCGCGGCGGGGGAGGCAAAAGCCGGCCCGCGCCGCAGGCGCCGCCGGGTGCCCCTTGCTGCCAAGGTCCTTCTCGCCTTTGTCCTTGCCGCGATCGTGGTCGTGGCGGTGGCCATTGCCGTGTGGGTGGGCGACCTCAACCGGTCGATGGGCGTGGACGAGGCGGACCGTGCTGATCTCGAGGAGGCGCTCGTGAAGCCGGAGGAGTCCGAGCCCGTTGCAGACTCGTCGGCCTTCTACGCCCTGGTCATAGGCTCCGACGCGCGCGAGGGGGACACGGCGTCGCGCTCGGACGTCATCATCCTGGCGAGGGTTGACCCCGCAAACGCGACGGTGACGCTCGTGTCCATACCCAGGGACACCATGATCACCTCCTCGGGGAGCGTCGAGAAGATTAACGCAGCGTACAACTACGGCCCCGCGTCCGCGGTCCGTGCCGTGTCCGAGTTTGCCGGGGTGGACATCGCGCACTACGTTGAGGTCGACTTCGAGGGGCTCGAGAGCGTGGTCGACGCGCTCGGCGGCGTGACGGTGGACATACCCGAGGACATCCCCGCGGGCAACGGCGGCGCGTCCTTCTCGGCGGGGGAGCAGACGCTCACTGGTGCGGAGGCCCTCGCGTACGCGCGCGAGCGCTACAGCGTCTCCGGCGGCGACTTCAGCCGCGCGCAGGCGCAGCGCCAGATTCTGAGTGCCATCGTCCAGAAGGTGCTCGCGGCAAGCCCCACGGACATGCCCCGTCTCATCTCCCAGCTGGCGCAGTCCATCTCCACGGACCTCTCCGTCCCGGACATCATCTCGTACGCGCTCGAGCTGCAGGGGTCGGGCCACGGGCTGAGCATCTACTCGTGCATCACGCCGAGCTACACGCTCTCCCAGGACGGCGTCTCGTACGTGGCCACCATGTACGAGGAGTGGCGTCAGATGATGCAGCTCGTGGACGCGGGGCTCGACCCCAACGACATCTCGGCGGAGGTCCCGCAGCAGCAGGCCGAGGACGAGCGCCTCGGCTCGGCGAGCAACGCGGCGGGGCCGCGCGACTACGAGGCGCTTGCGGCCGACGCCGGGCTCACCACCGCAGACGTCCCCGAGCCCGAGTCAGCGGAATAAGCGCAGGCGAGAAGAACGGTCGGCCCGGCTCTCGCGACCTGCGCAGCGGGGCAGCCCTTCTCGCCGTCAGCGCTCGACGCCCCTGAGCAGCTCGGAGAGGCTCACGCCGAGCCCGTTCGCGATCTTGGACATGTTGACCAGGGTGACGTTGCGCGCGCCCGTCTCGATGGACGCGTAGTAGGACCGGTCCATCCCGATGCTCAGCGCAAGCCGCTCCTGGCTCAGGCCGGTTTGGTCGCGCAGCTGCCAGCATCGGCTGCCGAAGGCTATTTTGAGGCGGGTCTCGTCCATGGGTTCAGGTTCGTCGCTTGCTATATGTGGGTCATCGGACTATATACAACACCCAAAAATCATCAGAATGCAAATCGAGAAAGCGTACGGTAACGTACAATTTCTTGCGCACTTTGACAGCGGCATAGCGTCCAGATAGGAAGGAGGGCACGGCCCGCCCCGGTATGATTCGAGTTGCCTAGACAAGAAACATGCTGGAGGTAGACCATGCCCGAGCCAATCGTAACATTCAACGAGGAGAGCCTGAAGACCGACCTTCGCGAGCTCGTCAGGAGTACCGTCGAGGAGATGCTGAACGGCCTCCTGGACGAGGAGGCCGACGACCTCGTGGGCGCCGAGCGCTACGAGCGGACGGCAGGGCGCGAGGCGTACCGCGCCGGCCACTACGAGCGAAAGCTCACGACGACGTCCGGCGAGGTCACGATCCGCATGCCCAAGCTCAAGGGCATGCGGTTCACCACGGCGATCATCGAGCGCTACCGGCGCCGCGAGACGAGCGTCGAGGAGGCCATGATAGAAATGTACCTCGCGGGCGTCTCCACCAGGCGCATCGAGGACGTCTCCGAGATCCTCTGGGGCTCGAGCGTCTCGGCGTCGACCGTCTCCAACCTCAACGAGAAGGCGTTCGCGTCGGTCGAGGAGTGGCGCAACAGGCCGCTCGACCGGGCGTACCCCTACGTCTACGTCGACGGGATATACCTCAAGAGATCCTGGGGCGGGAGCTACGAGAACGTGGCCGTGATGGTGGCCATAGGCGTGAACGACGACGGCTTCCGCGAGGTCATCGGTGCCGCCGAGGGGTTCACGGAGTCGGCGGAGTGCTGGCGGGAGTTCCTCTCGTGGCTGAAGTCGCGCGGGCTGCGCGGCGTGAGGATGTTCACCGGCGACAAGGCGGCCGGCATGGTCGGCTCCATCGCGGAGGTCTTCCCCGGCGCGGCCTACCAGCGCTGCACGGTCCACTTCTACAGGAACGTGCTCGCGAAGGTGCCCAAGTCCAAGCGGCCGAAGGTCGCGGCCATGCTCAAGGCCATCCACGCCATGGAGTCGCGCGAGGCGTCCGAGGCCAAGGCCCTCGAGGTCGCATCCGAGCTCGAGAAGTCCAAGCTCGGGGAGGCCGCCAAGGTCGTGAGGGACGGCTACGCCGAGACCCTGGCCTACACGCGGTTCCCACGCGAGCACTGGCGGCGCATACGCACCAACAACGCCATCGAGAGGCTCAACCGCGAGATCCGGCGCAGGACGAGGGTCGTGGGCACCTTCCCCGACGGGAGGAGCGCCCTCATGCTCGTGACCGCCAGGCTCAAGTACGTGGCCGAGAGCGAGTGGGGCTCTCGTCGCTACCTGGACGTGACTCTGCTGGAGGGGTAGCCGCACCGGACGGCGGGCCTATGGGGCTGTCGGAAAGTGCGCAAGAATCTTGACGGTACCTGGGGCAGCCCAAAGTCGACGTCCTCGACAAACACGACGTCCCCGTTGGCAGCAAGGTACTGATTGCGTCGCCCGAGCACGACATCGCGATTCTGGGGAGAGACGACGAGATAGAGGTCCACGTCAGAGAACTCGTCCGCGTCACCGCGGCCAATCGATCCCTTGAGGACGACCGCCTCGCACAGCCCGTCCGCAACCGCGGCCCCGGCGATGCGCGAGATTGCCTGGTCAAGCCGCGCCACTCCCGTGGAACGCCCTCTGCGCGGTGTCGTCTCTTCTGGCATCGTCCCTCCAGGCGTCGTCTCTTCTGGCATCGTCCCTCCCTAGCCGAACGTCTACTCAAGTGAGATGGTCACGTGGTCGCCGTCTCCGGTGTCGACCTCGAGAAGCGTTCCCTTCTCGCCGTGCTTGACGGCCTCGACGAGAAGCTCGGGGTCTATGCCGGTACCGTCGACGTCGAGGCTGGCGGCGCCGGGGAACTTGGAGCCGACCTTGAGGACCGCGCTCGCCATGCCCAGCGGCACGTTGATGTTGACGTCGTCGCCGTCCGCGCTCTCCACGTGAAGGTGCAGCTTGCGGGGCCTGGCACCGTCTTGAACGACAGGGCCGGGCTCGACCTTCGCAGGCTCAGGCAAGCCCGCCGGAGGCTCGGGCTTGCCTGAGCCCAGCAGCTCGTCAACCGTCACGTCAAGCGTACGCGCAAGCGCAGATAGCAGCGAGATGTCGGGCGCGCTGAGGTCGTTCTCCCACTTGCTCACGGCCTGCGCGGTCACGCCCAGCCTGCCGGCCAGGCTCTCCTGAGTCATGCCGTGCTCAAGGCGCAGCCGCGCGATTCGACGTCCCAGGGTCTCGTTCTTCTCGCCCATCGTTGATCCTTTCGTCGGGGCTTCTCTGACAAGCCCCACTCTGCCAGCACGCCCGGTTGAGTTCCACCAACTATCCAGATACCCCATTCTACCTGCGGAGACAACCGGTGGTTGTACTGCCGGGCGACGCGGGGCGAGCGCTGCCCAAGTGCGCCCTCTTGTCAGGTGCACCCGTCAAGTGCACCCGCCCTCTAGGTGTACTCCTCAAGTGCACCCGCCCCTCGGTGCACTTGACTGCTTTATCGCCGATTTGGGTGCACTTAAGGCCCTTTTCGTCTACAGACGGGTGCACTTGAGCAGTGCACCTGACAAGAGGGCGCACTTGGGGGTACACGCAACGGGCATGCCAAGCAAACGGGCGCACCCGACGCCAGCCTCGCAGCGCCCGTACGCAAAAGGCGCCCCGACCGTTCCGGGGGAGAAGCCGTGCGAGACGTACTTCTCGAGGGAACGACCGGGGCGCCGAACAGTCAGGTCAGACGAGCTCGGGCGCGGACCTTAGTAGCCGCCGTTGCCGCCCTGAGCCGCCGCCGCGGAGATGGCCTCCTCGATGGTGGTGTTCTTGGGCTCGTCGGAGACGGTGGCCTCGGTGATGAGGATCAGCGACGCCACGGAGGCGGCGTTCTGCAGCGTGACGCGGCAGACCTTGACCGGGTCGAGCACGCCCATCTCGATCATGTCGCCGTACTTGCCGGTGGCGGAGTCGAGGCCCTGGCCAGTGGGCAGGCCCTTGATCTTCTCGGCCACGACGGAGCCCTCGAAGCCGGCGTTGTTGGCGATGGTCTTCACGGGCGCCTCGAGCGCCTTGCGGACGATCTCAACGCCGATCTTCTCGTCGGAGTCGACGGTCTCGACGCCGTCGAGCACCTTGGAGGCCTCGAGGAACGCCACGCCGCCGCCGGCGACGATGCCCTCCTCAACGGCCGCGCGGGTCGCCTGCAGGGCGTCCTCGATGCGGTGCTTGATCTCCTTGAGCTCGACCTCGGTGGCAGCGCCCACCTTGATGACGGCCACGCCGCCGGCCAGCTTGGCAAGGCGCTCCTGGAGCTTCTCCTTGTCGAAGTCGGAGGTGGTCACCTCGTACTCGGCCTTGATCTGGGCGATGCGCTCGTCGATGGCCTCCTTGGAGCCGGCCCCGCCGACGATGGTGGTGTCGTCCTTGGAGATCTTGACGGACTTGGCGCGGCCGAGCATCTCGGCGGTGACGTCGGTGAGCTGGACGCCGAGCTCCTTCATGGCCACCTGGCCGCCGGTCAGGATGGCGATGTCCTCGAGCATGCGCTTGCGGCGGTCGCCGTAGCCGGGAGCCTTGACGGCGCAGACGTTGAGGACGCCGCGGAGCTTGTTGAGGATCAGCGTGGCCAGGGCCTCGCCGTCAACGTCCTCAGCGATGATGAGCAGCGGCGCGCCCTGCTTCTGGACGGCCTCGAGGATCGGCAGGATGTCCTGGATGTTCGAGACCTTCTGGTCGGTCATGAGGATGTACGGGGAGTCGAGCTCGGCCGTCATGGTCTCGTTGTTGGTGGAGAAGTACGGGGAGATGTAGCCCTTGTCGAACTGCATGCCCTCGACGGTGTCGATGTCAATGCCAAAGGTCTGGGACTCCTCGACGGTGATGACGCCGTCCTTGCCCACGACCTCCATGGCGTCGGAGATCTTGTTGCCGATCTCGGGGTCGGAGGCGGAGATGGTGCCGACGGAGGCAATCTGCTTCTTGGTGGAGACCTCCTGCGCGTTCTTGCGCATCTCCTCCACGACGGCGTTCACGGCCTTGTCGACGCCGCGACGGATGGCGATGGGGTTGGCGCCGGCGGCCACGTTGCGCAGGCCCTCGTTGACGATGACCTGGGCCAGTAGCGTGGCGGTGGTGGTGCCGTCACCCACGGCGTCGTTGGTCTTGGTGGCGACCTCCTTCACCAGCTGGGCACCCATGTTCTCGATGGGGTCCTTGAGCTCGATCTCCTTGGCAACGGAGACGCCGTCGTTGGTGATGGTGGGGGCGCCGTAGGAGCGCTGCAGGGCCACGTAGCGACCCTTGGGGCCCATGGTGGTGGTCACCGCATCAGCCAGGGTGTTCACGCCCTTGGCGAGCTTGGCGCGAGCGTCGGTGCCAAAAAGAATGTCCTTAGCCATTTCTTCGTTTCCTTCCCGTTGATGAAAAGGGACTGTCCCTTTTCATCGGTTTTCGTTGCTAGTCCTCGATGATGGCGTAGATGTCGTCGGCGCGCAGGAGCAGGAAGTCCTCGCCGTCGATCTTGACCTCGTTGCCGCCGAACTTGCCGTAGTAGACCTCGTCACCCGGCTTGACGTCGAGGGCGATGCGCTCGCCCTTGTCGTTGAGCTTGCCGGCACCCACGGCAATGACCTGGCCGCGCTGCGGCTTCTCCTGGGCGCCACTCGAAATGTAGAGACCCGTCGAGGTCTTCTCCTCCTTGGGGGCCGGCTTCACGAGAACGCGATCACCAAGCGGCTTGAGAGTCATGTTCAAGAACCTCCTTCTGAGGCGCCCGCGCGGGCGCGGTGTTGCGGTGCGGCCATGTGGGCACCGCGCTATCCAACGTTCAGAATCATACCCAGACGCGTCGACTTATACCACCACAGGTAAAAAAATCTTCCAAGACGCACTTAGATTTTCTGAGGGCCTGAGAGGCAGACGAGAAGAACACGTCTCACCACCCCTTCTAGTATGATGTGCCCTACGAGGCAAAGACCCGGAGGGCAGACCCATGAAGAGCCACGTCCCGCACCCATTCAGGGCCCTATGCGCCTGCGCGCTCGCCGTTCTTCTCGCCGGCTGCGCGCACGAGGAGCCGCCCACCGGCACCGTCCGGTTGGAGGCGGAAACCGCCGTGGTCAATGCCGCCATGCTCACGCACGGCTACACCTGGGACGGCGTTGCCAGCGACCCCGTCGCGCCCGCTGAGCTCTCCGACGACGAGGTGCCCGACATCGAGGTCTCTGCGGCGGCAGAGGTGCGCGCGTCCTTCTCGCAGCCAGCGACGAACGCCACGGTCACCCGCTACGCCGATGACCCCGCCGGCGAGGACGTCACGTGCTCCCTCTCCGACGGCGCCGTCTCCTTTGAGGTCGAGCCCGGCTGGCGCTACCTCGTACTCGCGCAGTTTGACGGCGGGGACGCGGGCTACGTCTTCGAGACCCCTGCGGACGCGGCCTATGAAGCGCTCACCTCCACCGCGATGGTGGTCACGTTTGGCGATGGCCAGGTCCTCTTTATGGACCAGCGCACCGAGACCCCCTACTACCCCACCCTGCCCGAGGGTACGCCCGAGCTCACGGCCGGCAACGTCGTGCGCGTGACCGGCAACGGCATCATGCTGGAGAGCTATCCGGCGCAGTACCCGGGCATCACGGATATCGAGGTGATCGAGGAGGGCACACCCGCGGACGCCGAGAAGTACGACGAGCTGGTCACGCAGATCTGGCAGCCCAAGGACCCGGCCGAGCCGCCGCTGGCCTCGCTCGAGTACGCAACCGAGCTCGCCGCGACCTCCGTCATGCTCGAGACGTGCGGCTACACCTGGAGCTACGAGGAGAACGGCGAGATGGCGACCGTCGTCGCGGACGCGCCGCACCCCGTCCAACTGGAGGCGAGCGACCTGCCCGACGCGCGCGTGGGCGGGCCCACCGAGGTCACCGTGAGCTTTGACGTTCCCTGCACGGCGGCCGGCATCGTGCGCTGGCCCGAGGACGAGCTCGAGACGGCGGCAGAGGCGGCGGGGTCGGCCCAGGCTGTCGAAATCGACGCCGTCGAGGGCGACGCCTGGACCGCCAACGAACACGAGATTGTTAACGGAGACGTCGTCTTCACCGTCGAGCCCGGCTGGCGCTATGCCGTCGAGGCCCACTTCGACGCGGGCGAGGCCCTCTACATCTTTACCGTTCGATGAGGCAGGGGTCCCTCTTTGCGGCGGGCTTGCCTTGCGGCGAGCTCGCGTTGTAGGCAGTTTTTTTCGAGGCGTCGAAGTACGATCCGAAAGGTCACGCTTTCTACCTGCTATTTTGCGAAGTCGTCATCCCCTGATACTTGAGGGCTTTCGAAAAAACTGCCTACAACGAGTTGTGTGAATTGGGGACGGGTCCAATCTTTCAGTGAGAATGGACCCGTCCCCAATTTACAGCTCCTCGAGCTCAGCGAGCCAGAGCGTCGAGCAGGCGTCCGACGGCATGCGCAGGTCGCCGCGCGGGCTCACGGCCGCTGAGCCCACCTTGGGACCGTCGGGCAGGCAGCTGCGCTTGAACTGCTGGGCAAAGTAGCGCCGGTAGAAGACCTTGAGCCAGGCGAGGATCGTGGCGTCGTCGTACTTCTCGCCCAGGGCGTAGCGGGCAAGGCGATAGACCTTGCGCGGGCTGGTCCCACGGCGCAGCACCTCGTAGAGGAAGAAGTCGTGCAGCTCGTAGGGGCCCACGAGGTCCTCCGTCTTCTGCGCGATTTTGCCGTCACCCGTGGCGGGCAGAAGCTCCGGCGAGACCGGCGTGTCCAGCACGTCGAGAAGAACCTTGGACTCGGCCTCGTTCCCGCACGTGTCGGCCACGTAGCGCACGAGATGGCGCACCAGCGTCTTGGGCACGCTCGCGTTGACGGCGTACATGGACATGTGGTCGCCGTTATAGGTGGCCCAGCCCAGGGCCAGCTCGGAAAGGTCGCCGGTACCGATGACGAGGCCGCCCTCCTGGTTGGCCACGTCCATGAGGATCTGCGTGCGCTCGCGGGCCTGAGAGTTCTCGTAGGTGACGTCGTGGACGGCCTCGTCGTGGCCGATGTCGGCGAAGTGCTGGCGCACGGAGGCGGCGATGCCGATCTCGCGCAGCTCGGCGCCCACGGTGCGGGCGAGCTCGCAGGCGTTGTTGTAGGTGCGGTCCGTGGTGCCAAAGCCCGGCATGGTCACGGCGATGACGCCCGCGCGGTCAAGCCCCAGCAGGTCGAAGGCGCGCACGGTCACGAGCAGCGCAAGCGTGGAGTCGAGCCCGCCCGAAAGGCCGATCACCGCGTGCGTCGAGCGCGTGTGGGAGAGCCGCTTGGCGAGGCCGTGCGCCTGGATGTTGAAGACGTCCTCGCAGCGCTCCGCGCGGTGGGCGGGGTCGGCCGGGACAAAGGGGTGCGGGTCCACCCAGCGGGTGAGCGTGGTCTCGCGCGTGGCGGCGTCGGCACCCAGCGAGAAGGGCACGCACGCGTAGCCCGCCGCCTCGGGCGCGGGCGCCGCCTCGAAGGTGGACATGCGGGTGCGCTCCTGCACGAGGTAGCGGACGTCGACCTCGGAGACGGCGCGGCCCGTGCCGAAGGGGGCTCCCTCCGCAAGCAGACGGCCGTTCTCGGCCACGAGGTCGTGCCCGGAGAAGACGAGGTCCTGCGTTGACTCGCCGGCACCGGCGCTCGCGTAGACGTAGCCGCAGACGAGGCGCGCGCTCTGGCTGGTCACCAGGCTGCGGCGGTAGTCCGCCTTGCCCACGACGGCGTTGGACGCGCTGAGGTTGCAGACCAGCGTGGCGCCGGCCTGCGCATGCGCGGTCGAGGGCGGGTTGGGCACCCAGAGGTCCTCGCAGACCTCCGCTGCCACCACGAGCTCGGGCAGCTCCGTGCAGGCAAAGAGCAGGCTGGTGCCCAGCGGCACGTCCTTCTCGCCCGCAAACGAGACGCTCACGGGACGGGTCGGGCCGGACACGAAGTGGCGCCCCTCGTAGAACTCGTTGTAGGTGGGGATGTGCGTCTTGGGCACTAGGCCCAGAAGCTCCCCGCGGCAGACGGCCGCCGCACAGTTGTAGAGCTTGCCGCCCGCGCGCACGGGCACGCCCACGAATATGAGCGCGTCGAGGTCGGCGGTGCGGGCGGCAAGGTCGGCGAGGCCGGACTCGGCGGAGCGCAACAGGGCCTCCTGCCAGAAGAGGTCCTCGCAGGTATAGGCCGTGAGCGCGAGCTCCGGCAGCACGATGACAGCGGCGCCGTCCTTCTCGGCAGCCTGGCGGGCCGCCGTCGCGCACGACTCCACGTTGAAGGGGACGTCCGCCACGCGGACCTCCGGCGTCACCGCTGCGACCTCCACGAACCCGTCCCTCATGGCTTCCTCCCCATGATGCGAAGGGACGGTCCCTCCGTATCATTTTGCTCGAGCTGTCACGTTTCGGCCGATGCCGATCAGCCGCTCTATCTGCGAGACCGACAGGCCGGCCTCCTTGAGACTCAAGAGTAGCGCATTGCGGCGGGGGCGCTCTACGGCCTTGAACTCCCGGGGCTCCACCTTGCCCAGGACCTGCCGCCCGATAATGGTACGAAGGGGCCGCCCCCTCGCATCACCCAAGGTAGCGGGCAAGGAACTCGCGGGTACGCGGATGCTCGGGCGCCGAGAAGATCTTCTCGGGCGCGCCCTCCTCGGCGATGACGCCGCCATCCATGAAGACCACGCGGTCGGAGACGCCGCGCGCGAAGGCCATCTCGTGCGTGACGACGACCATCGTCATGCCGTCGGCGGCCAGGCGCCGCATGACCTCGAGCACCTCGCCGACGATCTCCGGGTCGAGCGCAGAGGTCGGCTCGTCAAAGAGCATGATCTCCGGGTTCATGCAGAGGGCGCGCGCGATGGCCACGCGCTGCTTCTGGCCGCCGGACAGGCGCGTCACGTCGGCGTGCGCGAAGTCGGCCAGCCCCACCGACTCCAGGTGCTCCAGCGCCACGCGCTCGGCCTCGGCCCTGCCCATCTTCCTGAGCGTCACGGGCGCGAGGGTGCAGTTGTCGAGCACGTTCATGTTGTTGAACAGGTTGAAGCCCTGGAAGACCATCCCGATCCGCGCGCGCAGCCGGTTCACGTCCACGTGCTCGGCGGTGAGGTCGGAGCCGTGGAACCACACGTGGCCGGCGTCGGGCGTCTCGAGCAGGTTGAGGCAGCGCAGGAGCGTGGACTTGCCGGAGCCCGAGGGCCCGATGATGGTGACCACCTCGCCGGGCATGACGGAGAGGTTGATGTCGCGCAGGACCTCGAGCGAACCGAAGGACTTGCGCAGCCCCTCCACGCGGATCATCGGCTCGGTGGCGCGCGTCGCGCCGGTGTTCTCAGCCATGCTCACTCCTCCCCCGACACGAGGCCCTGGTCGGCGGTGCCGCCCACGGGCTGGGGCTTGACGTCGAAGTGCCGGGCCCCCCGACCAAGCAGCGAGGTCGCGATGGAGGTCAGCACCAGGTAGATCACCGCCGCCACGAGGTAGGCCGGGAAGTACTCGTAGTAGTTGCCGCCGATGGTGCGTGCGGCGAAGGTGAGGTCAAACACGCTGATCATCGACAGGACGGAGGAGTCCTTGATGTTGATGACGAGCTCGTTGGAGAGGCCCGGGATCGAGTTCTTGATGCCCTGGGGGAAGACCACCTTGCGCATGGCCTGCCACTGCGAGAGGCCCAGGGACCGCGCCGCCTCCATCTGGCCGGAGTCGACCGCGGCGATGCCGCCGCGCAGGACCTCCATCATATAGGCGGTGGAGTTGAGCGACACGGTCACGAGGCCTGCGATGAACGGAGACCAGATCCGGTTGAGCTCGGCACCGCTGTAGCTGCCCGTCGCCTGGATGAAGCCGACGACGCCGTAGTAGATGATCATGCCCTGGACCATCATGGGCGTTCCGCGCACCACGGTGCTGTAGACCTTGGCGAAACCGCGCCCCACGACCTTCCAGAAGCGGACGAAGTCGTTGTCGGGGCGGTCGACGGCCTGGATGCGGCAGAACACGAGCAGCAGCGCCAGGAAGAAGGCGATCACCGTGCCGAACACCGCGAGCGCGATCGTGGTGTAGATGCCCGTGAGGTAGGTCTGGCGCCCCGTCCAGAACATCCAGAGCAGGTTGGTGAGGAACTCGTCCGCGGGGCGGTCCGCCGCGGTCGTGGCCACCTGCCAGGCCGAGGCGAAGCCCATGACCACGCGGTCGGCCACGAAGACGAGCGCCACCGCCCAGATGACGTACGAGAGGTAGCGCAGGGCGCGACGGGCGCCGGGGCGCACGAAGGGCGCGACCTCGGCATAGGTCCTCCAGTGGGTGAGCTTGTACACGAGCGCCACGGCAGAGAGCACGAGCCAGGCGGCAAGAACGTAGTACAGCACGAGCTCGACGGTGAACGCGGGCGCGAGGAAGCTCAGCGCGGGGCGCGGGGAGCTCGAGAGCAGCATGCCCACGAGGGCCATGGCGCTCGTGCCGAGCAGGACGTAGCGATGGTCGTCAAGGAGAAACGAGGCGATGCGGCCCCGTCCCCTCCCCTCCGCACGCTCGTCCGTGGCAGCGGAACTCATCTTGGGGTCCTCCTTTGAAGACACGCGTGCGGGCGCGCGCCGCAGACCAAAGCGGCGCGCGCCCCCGGGCTAGCAGGTTGCTGGCAGGCTGCCGGCCGCACCTACGCCGGCTGGCGATCCATGCAGGCGTTCCACATCTCCTGGCGCTCGTCCTCGGGAATGCCGGCGATGATCTCGTTGACCTTATCCAACGCCGCGTCCTGGCCGTTGGCGATGGCCGCGTTGTCGGGCATGACGGAGCCTTCGAACTTGTCGGTCATTTCGAGCTCGACGAAGTCGGGATAGGTCTCAAGGAGCTTGGGCACCGAGAGCATGGAGTAGGTGATGACGTCGGCGGTGCCGCTCTCGAGGTTCTGGACGACCAGGGGCACGGTCTCGGCGGGCGTGAGGTGCGTGACGCTCGGCTCGGCCTCGACGACCTGTTCGATCACGTCGTCGTACATCGTGGCAGCCTGGCCCATGATGGCGGCGCCGGCAAGGTCGGCGAAGGTGGTGGCGCCGGCCCACTGCGAGTCGGCCTTGGTGATCATGACGATGTCGTCGTCGATGTAGGAGTCGGAGAAGAGAGCGGCGCCCTCGCGCTCGGGGGTGACGGACATGCCGGCGCAGATGATGTCGATCTGGCCGTTGTTGAGCGCGTCGATCAGGCCGTCGAAGGAGAGCTTGACCGCCACGGCGTCCATCCCGAGGCCCTCGGCGATGATCTTGGCCGCCTGGACGTCATAGCCGTCGGCGAAGGCGCCGTCCACGTTGTCGATGGGGATGGTGTACTCGGACTCCTCCTCAACCTGCCAGTTGTACGGAGGGTAGGCGGCCTCCATGCCCACGCGCAGCGTCTGGCCGTCACCGAGGGTGACCTCGTCGGTCGAGGCGTCGGCGGCGGGCTCGGTGGAGTCGTCGGCGGGGGCGTCCTGCGCGGCGGGGCCGCAGCCGGAAAGGACTACCAGGCTTCCCATACCCGCTACGACGCCCGAGAGCTTCAGGAAGTCGCGGCGAGAGACTCTGTTGGATACGTACACGTGCGTGGGGGTGGCCTTCATGGTGGTTCCTTTCCCTTTTGTGTTAGTCCCCTTCCGTGCCCCGCAACCGGAGAGGACCCATTCCCCTCCCCCTTGCAACCAGGCGCGCCCGCCCTTATGCGAGAAAGTTACGTGCACGCGTGGGAGGATACCGCGCGGCGAGAAGAACCTTAGGCTTATGGGTTGGTGGGTAACATCGCCGTAACGGGTGAGCCGACGTGGGGCAGGTTCCCCCTGGCTCATCGAGACCGCAAGCCAAAGGGGGGGCCTCTCTCCAGTTGGCTGTTCACAGAAGGGGAGCCATGGACCGCACGATCTACGACGCCTACGTCGCCATTCTCGAAGAGGAGCTCGTCTGCGCGATGGGCTGCACCGAGCCCATCGCCGTCGCCTACTGCGCGGCACGGGCGCGCGAGGCGCTCGGTGCGCTCCCGGAGCGCGTGGACGTGGCCGCCTCGGCGAACATCATCAAGAACGTCAAGAGCGTGACCGTCCCCCACACGGGTGGCTCCCGCGGCATCGAGGCAGCCGCGGCCGCCGGCGTCGTCGCCGGGGACGCGGCGGCGGAGCTCGAGGTCCTGAGCGGCGTCACCGAGGGGCAGGTGGACGAGATGCGCGCGTTTCTCACCAGCCACGAGGTCACGGTACGCCCGTCCGAGCGCCCGTGGATCTTCGACATCCAGGTGCGCGTGGGGGCGGGCGGCCACACGGCGTTCTGTGAGATCGCCGGCGCGCACACCAACGTAATCCGCGTGGAGCGTGACGGCGAGGTCCTGCTGGACCGCCCCTACGAGGAGGCAGCCGACGGTGGCACGGCCACGGACCGCTCCTGTCTCTCCGTGGAGGGCATCGTAGAGTTTGCCGACACGGTAGACCTCGACGGCGTGCGCCCCGTGCTCGAGCGCCAGGTCAGCTGCAACGTCGCGATCGCCGAGGCGGGGCTCTCCGGGGACTGGGGGGCCAACGTGGGCAGCGTCCTTCTCTCCGCGTACGGCGACGGCGTGGCAAACCGCGCCAAGGCCTGGGCCGCGGCCGGCTCGGACGCCCGCATGAGCGGCTGCGAGCTGCCGGTGGTGATCAACTCCGGAAGCGGCAACCAGGGGCTCACCGCAAGCGTGCCGGTGGTGGTCTACGCGCGCGAGCTGGGCGCCTCCCACGACGAGCTGCTGCGCGCGCTGGTCGTCTCCAACCTCGTGACCATCCACCTCAAGACCGGCATCGGCCGGCTCTCCGCCTACTGCGGCGCCACGAGCGCGGGCGCCGGCGCGGCGGCCGGCATCACCTACCTCTACGGCGGGCGCTTCCACGAGGTCGCCCACACGGTGGTCAACGCCATCGCCATCGACTCGGGCATGGTCTGCGACGGCGCCAAGGCGAGCTGCGCGGCCAAAATCGCGAGCGCGGTGGAGGCGGGCCTTCTGGGCATGCAGATGCAGCGCCAGGGCGAGCAGTTCTACGGCGGCGACGGCATCGTGGTCAAGGGCGTGGAGAACACCATCCGCAACGTCGGCGTGCTCGCGCACGACGGCATGCGCGAGACCGACCGCACGATCATCGAGCTCATGTGCGGCACCGCCGCCTGCTAGGAGACACGAGGGGGCCGTCCCCTCATCTCATTCTAAAGTTTATGACACGAAGGGGCTGTCCCCTCGCGTCGTCGACTCACTCCCAGGTGGGAGGGACGGGGGCGTTGGGGGT
>NZ_JACSNQ010000007.1 GCF_016900315.1 Olsenella profusa | reverse complement strand
GTGTCGCCCCGCCCGCCCCGTCTGCCGTACCACCCGCCGTCACAGGAGGGAGACCCCCATGATCCTCACGTCCCTGGCCGACTTCGCCGAAAACGAGGTCCCCGCCGACCGCCTTGCCAAGGCGCTCGCGTTCCTTGGCCGCGACGACCTTGCCGAGCTTGCGCCCGGCCGCCACGAGATCGACGGCGACGAGGTCTTTGCCAACGTCCAGGAGCTCACGACCGTGACGCCCGGCGAGAAGAACTACGAGGCGCACCGCCGCTACGCCGACATCCACTTCGTCATCAGCGGCACCGAGCTCATCGGCGTGGCGCCGGTGGGGGAGTGCACGCCGGTCGGCGAGTTCTCCGAGGCCGACGACTTCGGCCTGTACACGCCCGGCCCGCGCGAGTCGTGGGCCGTCCTGCGCGCGGGGGACCTCGCGGTGACGCCGCCGTGCGACGCGCACAAGCCCGGCTGCTGCCCGGTCGACGCCGAGCCGGCGCCGCTCAAGAAGGTCTGCGTGAAGGTGCTCGTTGGCTAGCGGGCTGCCGGCTACGCCCGCCGGCGAGGGGTGGGGCGCCGGCTGCGGGGCCAACTGCTTCACCCTCGACGAGGACGGCTTCACCTGCCGCCAGGTGCTCGACGAGCCCGAGGTCTGGCGCGTCGAGCTGCTCATGGGGGACACCTTCCTGCCGTCGGTCAACGCCTTCGTGGTGGTGGACGGCGGCGAGGCGCTCGTGGTGGACGCGGGCACGCCGGACCCCCTGAACGACACGCGCCTCATGCGGGCGCTGCTCGGCCTGGGCGTGGACCCGGCGACGACGCCCGTCACGCTCTTCTGCACGCACGCCCACATCGACCACGTGGGCCTGGCCCGCGAGCTGGCCGAGGCCGGCGTGCGCGTGCTCGTACCCGAGGGCGTGGCGGCCGACATGTGCCGCTTCACCACCGTCGCCTGGCGCGCGGAGATGGCCTCCCGCCTTGCGGCGGAGGGCTTCGGCGAGGCCGAGGCGGCGGAGCTCGCGGACGTGATCTGGGATCACACGCTGGACTTTGCCCGGGAGGGCATCCCCTTCTCCACGGTGGCCCCCGGCGAGGAGGTGCGCTGCGGGCGCTGGTCCTTCGAGGTGTGCGCCGCCTCCGGCCACACGCCGGGCCAGTGCGTGCTCTGGGAGGGCTCCACGCACACGGCGTTTCTCGGCGACGCGGTGCTCTTCCTGTGCTCCACCTGTATCGGCTTCTGGGACGAGGGCGAGGACCCCATCGGCGAGCAGGTCGCCACGCTCCGGCGGCTGGCCCGCAGGGGCGTGGAGCACGCCTTCATGGGCCACGGCCTGCAGCGGGGCACCCTCGCCGAGCGCTGCGAGGAGAACGCCGCCCACCACGAGCGCCGCAGCGCCCGCGCCCTCGACGCGGTGGCGCTGGGGCCGGGCCGCACGGGGCGCGAGCTCATGCCCGCGATGGGCTGGCGCGCGCTCGACGGCGGCTGGGACGAGCTGCCCGCGCTCACGCGGTGGTTCCTCGCCTCGGAGAGCGTGGCGCACCTCGACCACCTGGTGGCCGTCGGTTCCGTGCACCGCACGCGCGATGCAGACGGTGTGAGCCGCTACCTCTTGGCGTAGGCACGACCCGGGGCGTGGCCCCCTCGCCCGGCGAGAAGAACCTCGACGCCGGGCGCCACGCCGCGGCCCGACGGTTCTTCTCGCCGTGAAACTAGAACACGTGTTGCAGGTCACGTGAAGCCCGGGGCGCGCCCCGCCGCCGTCCGGCCGCTCGGCTACACTGGAACGGCTAGAGACACGCAACTCGGGAGGCCCCACATGGCCCAGAACTCCATCGTCATCCGCGGCGCCCGCGAGCACAACCTCCAGGACGTCGACGTCGACATCCCGCGCGACAAGCTCGTCGTGATCACGGGGCTCTCCGGCTCCGGCAAGTCGAGCCTCGCGTTCGACACCATCTACGCTGAGGGGCAGCGCCGCTACGTGGAGAGCCTCTCCAGCTACGCTCGCCAGTTCCTCGGCCAGATGGACAAACCGGACCTGGACAGCATCGACGGCCTCAGCCCGGCCGTCTCCATCGACCAGAAGACCACCTCCAGAAACCCCCGCTCCACGGTGGGCACCGTCACGGAGATCTACGACTACCTGCGCCTGCTCTTCGCGCGCGTGGGCACGCCGCACTGCCCGGAGTGCGGGCGCGTCATCGAGCGCCAGACCACCGACCAGGTGGCGGACAAGGTGCTGGCGCACGCCCAGGGCCGCCGCGCCCTGGTCCTGGCCCCGGTGGTGCTGGGGCGCAAGGGCGAGTACACCAAGCTCTTCGAGGACCTGCGGCGCGAGGGCTTCTCCCGCGTGCGCGTGGACGGCGAAGTGCGCGAGCTCGGCGACGAGGAGATCCGCCTGGAGAAGAAGCTCAAGCACACCGTCGAGGTGGTCGTGGACCGCATCGTCATCCGCGAGAACAGCCTCGGGCGCATCGCGGAGGCCGTGGAGCAGGCCACCAAGCTCGCCGAGGGCAAGGTGGGCTTCTGGCTGCTGCCGGACCGCGACGACCCCGAGCACATGCCCGGCGAGCTGCTCCAGTACTCGCTCGCCCTGGCCTGCCCCGAGCACGGCCACTCCATGGACGACCTCCAGCCGCGCGACTTCTCGTTCAACGCGCCCTACGGCGCCTGCCCGGACTGCGACGGCCTGGGGTTCCGCAAAGTCGTCGACGTCGAGGCGCTCATCGAGGACCCCTCGCTCTCCGTTGCGGAGGGGGTCTTCGGCAGCCTCTTCGGCCACTCCAACTACTACCCGCAGATTCTCTCGGCCGTCTGCCGCCACCTCGGCGTCTCGGACGAGACCCCCTGGAAGGACCTGCCGCGCAAGGCCCAGCGCGCCCTGCTCGACGGCCTGGGCACCACCAAGATCCGCGTGGACTACGTCACGCGCGACGGCCGCAACACCCACTGGCTCACGCCGTTTGCCGGCGTGCGCAAGATCCTCTTCGACAAGTACCAGGAGACCACGTCGGAGACGATGAAGACCCACCTGGAGAAGTACATCCGCGAGGAGCCCTGCTCCACCTGCCACGGGGCGCGCCTCAAGCCGGAGATCCTGGCCGTGACGGTGGGCGACAAGAGCATCTGGGAGGTCTGCGAGCTCTCCTGCCGCGAGTGCCTCGAGTTCTTCGAGGGCCTCACGCTCACGGACCGCCAGGAGTTCATCGCCGGCCCCGTGGTCAAGGAGATCGTCGCGCGCCTGCGCTTCCTCGTGAACGTGGGCCTGGACTACCTCACGCTCAGCCGCGCGGCCGCCACGCTCTCCGGCGGCGAGGCCCAGCGCATCCGCCTGGCAACCCAGATCGGCGCGGGCCTCATGGGCGTGCTCTACATCCTCGACGAGCCCTCGATCGGGCTGCACCAGCGCGACAACAACCGCCTCATCGACACGCTCAAGAGCCTGCGCGACCAGGGCAACACCGTCATCGTGGTGGAGCACGACGAGGACACCATCCGCGCCGCGGACTACGTGATCGACATGGGCCCGGGCGCCGGCGAGCTCGGCGGGCGCGTGGTGGCGGCCGGCACTCCTGCGGAGATTGCGGCCAACCCCGACTCGATCACGGGCGCCTACCTCACCGGTGCGCGCGAGATCCGCCTGCCAGAGCGGCGCCGCAACCCGCGCAAGGGCGCCATCAAGATCACGGGCGCCTCTGCCAACAACCTCAAGAACGTCACCGCCAAGGTGGAGCTCGGCACGCTCACGGTGGTCACGGGCGTCTCCGGCTCGGGCAAGAGCTCGCTCGTCACGGACACGCTGGCGCCGGCCCTTACCAACGCGGTGCACCGCTCCAAGCGCCCCGTCGGGCCGTACCGCAAGCTCGAGGGCGTGGACCTCATCGACAAGGTCATCGACATCGACCAGTCGCCCATCGGGCGCACGCCGCGCTCCAACCCGGCCACCTACATCGGCCTCTGGGACGACCTTCGGGCGCTCTTCGCCTCGCTGCCGGAGAGCCGCGCGCGCGGCTACAGCCCGGGCCGCTTCTCGTTCAACGTGCCGGGCGGCCGCTGCGAGGCCTGCAAGGGCGACGGCCAGATCAAGATCGAGATGAACTTCCTGCCGGACGTCTACGTTCCCTGCGAGGTCTGCCACGGCAAGCGCTACAACCGCGAGACGCTCGAGGTGCTCTACCACGGCAAGTCCATCTCGGACGTGCTGGACATGACGGTGCACGAGGCCCTGGCCTTCTTCGCCAACATCCCGCGCATCAAGAACAAGCTGCAGACCCTCTTTGACGTGGGCCTGGGCTACATCCACCTGGGGCAGCCGGCCACCACGCTCTCCGGCGGCGAGGCGCAGCGCGTCAAGCTCGCCAAGGAGCTGCACCGCCAGCAGACGGGCAAGACCTTCTACATCCTCGACGAGCCCACCACGGGCCTGCACTTCGAGGACGTGCGCCAGCTCGTGGAGGTGCTCGAGAAACTCGTGGACGCCGGCAACACGGTCCTGGTGATCGAGCACAACCTCGACGTCATCAAGATGGCCGACCGCGTGCTGGACATGGGCCCCGAGGGCGGCGACGGGGGCGGCACGGTGGTCGCCTACGGCACGCCCGAGCTGGTCGCCCAGGTGCCGGAGAGCTACACCGGCCAGTTCCTGGCGCAGATCCTCGCGCGCGACCGCGCCCGCGAGCGCGCGCGGGAGGAGAGGCACTAGCGTGGCGCGGCGGGAGAAGCTCCAGAAGACCAACGCGATGCGTGAGCTCGAGGCGGCCGGCGTGCCCTTCTCGTGGGAGGCCTACGAGGTGGACGAGACCGACACCTCGAGCGAGCTGGGGCTGCACATCGCACAGATGCTGGGGGAGGACCCGGCGGCGAGCTTCAAGACGCTCGTCTGCGAGGCGGCCTCGGGCGGCCACGTGGTCTGCTGCATCCCCGTGGCAGACGAGCTCGACCTCAAGAAGGCGGCCGCGGCCGCCGGCGAGAAGAGCCTGGCCATGATGCACGTCCGCGACCTCGAGCCGGTCACGGGCTACGTGCGTGGCGGCTGCTCGCCGGTAGGCATGAAGAAGCGCTTCCCCACGCTCATCGACGAGACGGCGCAGCTCTTCGACGCGATCCACGTCTCCGGCGGGCGCCGCGGGCTCTCCCTGGTGCTTGCGCCGGACGACCTCGCCCGCTTCTGCGACGCCGTCTACGCCGACATCGTGCGGTAGGGAGAAGCGCGGGCTGCCGTGGGTGGGCCGGCTGCCGTGGGTGGGCCGGCTGCCGCGGGCGTCCAATGTGGAGTCTGGCCGCTCTTCTCGCCATCCGGGCGCGGGGGGTTCGGCGGCGGTGGCACTATTGAAACGTTGTCACGATCGCAAGGGAGCCCACAAGGTGAGTCGCAGGCCCAGCTACCAGCCCAAGCACATGAGGAGACCCGACGAGCCCGTCGAGCCTGCCGCCGACCCCGGCCGCCGCCCGGCCCCGCGCGAGGAGGCGCCCGCCCGGCAGGCCGTCAGCACCCAGGAGCAGGTGGGCCGCAGCGCCGCCCTCATGAGCGTGCTCGTGGTGGTGAGCCGCCTCACCGGCTTCATGCGCACGTGGGGCCAGGCCTACGCCATCGGCGTCACGGTGATGGCGAGCTGCTACTCGGTGGCCAACAACCTCCCCAACCAGCTCTACGAGCTCGTCGCGGCGGGTATGCTCACCACGGCCTTCCTGCCGGTCTACATGAGCGTCAAGAAGCGCGCGGGCACCGAGGGGGCAAGCGCCTACACCTCGAACCTCGTCTCGATTGTGCTCGTGGCTATGGGCGCGGTCGCGGTGCTCGGGTTCATCTTCGCGGCGCAGATGGTCTACACCCAGTCGTTCACGGCGACCTCCGACTTCGACTTCGACCTCACGGTCTACTTCTTCCGGTTCTTCGTCATCGAGGTCGTGCTCTACGCGCTCTCGTCCATCTTCTCGGGCGTCCTCAACGCCGAGCGCGACTACTTCTGGGGCCAGGCCGCTCCGATCTTCAACAACTTCGTGACCACGGCCTCCTTCCTGCTCTATGCGTTTCTCGCCGACAAGAACCCGGGGCTCGCGCTGCTGGTCCTTGCCCTCGGCAACCCCCTCGGCGTCGCCGTGCAGGTGCTCCTGCAGGTGCCCCCGATGCTGCGCCACGGCATCCGCCTGCGCTTCCACATCGACCTGCACGACCCGCTGCTCAAGGAGACCCTCAAGATCGGCGTCCCCTCTCTGGCGGTGGTGGTGGCCTCCTTCGTGACCACGTCGGTGCAGTCCTCCTCGGCGCTCTCCGTGGTGGCCACGGGCGCCTCGATCACCTACTACTCGCGCCTGTGGTACACGCTGCCGTACTCCATCCTCACGGTGCCCATCACCACGGCGATGTTCACCGAGCTCTCCGACAGCTGGGCCAAGGGGGACCGCAGCGTGTTCCGCCGCGGCATAGCCTCGGGCACCGGCCAGATCATGTTCTTCGCGGTGCCGTTTGCCCTCTACCTCATCGTATTCTCCGTCCCCCTCATATCGGTGCTCGCCGCGGGGAGCTTCTCCGCCGAGGCGCTCTCCATGACGGCCTCCTACCTCTCCTTCTACGCCATCTCGCTGCCGTCCTACGCCGTCTACATGTACCTGCAGAAGGTCGCCTCCGCCATGCGGCGGATGGCGCTGTGTGCGGTTGCCAACGTCATCGCCGCCGTGGTGCAGGTGGTGGCCCTGCTCGCCCTCACTCCGACCTTCGGCCTGGACTTCGTGGCCTTCTCGTCGACGCTCTTCTTCGTCACCCTCTGCGTGGTGATGTTTGCGAGCCTGCGCCGCACGCTCGGCCCCATCGGCCTCGGCGGCGTGCTCCTGTCCACGCTCCGCACGCTTGCCCTCGGCGCTGCCGGCGCGGCCGTGGGCGCCCTGATCCTGTACGCGCTCAACACCTGGGTGGGGGACTGCTCGGGCGCGACGGTGCGCTCGGTGCTCTACTGCGTGGCCGCCGGCATCCCGGCGCTGGTCGCCACCTACGGCGGCGCGCTCGTCCTGCACGTGCCCGAGGCGGGCGTCATCGGACGGCTCGCCGGCCGTCTGCTGCACCGCTAGGCCTAGGCGAGAAGAACGGCGGGCGGCGAGTCGCCGCCCGTCGCGCTCAGGACTCGCTGCCGCGGACGTCGCGCTCCATGAGGGCCCGCAGGCGCTGGGACCTCGTCTGGCCCTGGGCCGCCGCCTTGGCGTCGAAGGCCTCGACGAGCGAGCCCGGTACCCGTACCCCCACGAGCCTCAGCGGCTCGGTGCTGATGCGCGGCCGCCCCACGAGGGTTCGACCCCAGCGGCCCGGCATCTCGCCGTGTTCGAAGCGCACCGCGAGCTCTTCGATGGCCTCGTCGGAAAGCTCGGTGCCGTCTCGCGTGATGTAGCCCATGCCTGCCCTCCTCGAGCTCTTGTACCAGCGCCTGCGTCGGCGGCGTCATGGCGTGGTAGACGAGGATGTCGCCTCCCTCAAGGACAACCCCCACCATCTCCAGCGTGCGGTGACGCCCGTCCTCGCCAAGGGCCACGAGCGTGCCCGAGGGGAGCCCCGCTCCCACGCGCTCCCGGACAACGAACGCGTTTGCCCACGCGGTGAGGACGTCTTGCTCCGTGATGTCCGGATGGCGAAGGAAAACGCGGCCGTGGACCTTGACCTTGTACGGCGCCATGACCCCGCCTTTCATTAAACAAAACTATATAACAAAAATAGAGGCAGGAAAACACCGGCAAGAGCTCAGGCGAGAAGAACGGCGGGCGGCGAGTCGCCGCCGCCCGCCGCTCGGGTCAGGCGTGGATGACGAGCTGGTCGCAGTGGTTGACGACGAGCGGGGAGTGCGCGGGGTCGGGCGCGACGCCGGGGTAGGGACCGTACACGTCGCCGTAGCCCAGCCAGCCGTGGTCGCCGAGGTCCCCGCCTGCCCACGGGCCCCTCTCGCCGTATGCGTGCTCCGCGGGGTCCCAGGTGTCGTTGCACGTCCCGGGGGCGTCCTCCATGATGTTGCGTCGCAGCAGCGCCTCGGCGCGCTCGGCCTCGCTCGCGCCGTCGCCGTCATGGGTGCCGCCACGGGGCTCCGGCACCGTCGACCCGCTGGCGAGCAGGTCTTTGACGAGCATCCGACGGTGCTCGAAGATCCGGTCGACCACGAGGTCGATGACCGTCTCGACGAACTCGGGGTCGTCCGCCTGCTCCGGTCGCATGGAGATCACGAGCACGTTGCCCGGCCACTCCTGGGCCTCCTCCGTCCCCGTGCAGGCCACCGCAAGTGCCGCCTCGGGCCAGTAGAGTGCCATGTCTGCTCCTTCCGTCGCGTTGATGGGCCGCACAGCGTAACAGGGCGCCCCTTCCGTTTGTCTGCATGCTGGCTTTCACGGGCCTTCGCGGGCAGCTCGGCGGGGGTGTGGTGGCTGGCCAGGGCCGCGGACCGTCGACGAGCGGGCCCCTTTTGGCGGTGGGCGGCTGCGGCGGTCGCCCGCCGTGCCCGCACCGGCTGCCGGCCGGTGCCAGGCCGGGCGCGCCCAGTCAGGTTTGGTCCCGCGCCCGCCGTGCTCCGTCGCGTCAGCCCGCCCCGCCGCCGTGCACTCCCGCGCCTTTCGTTTCAGCCCGGCAAACGCTGCCTCCTCGCCCTTGCCGGGCCACTTTACTGTGCTAAAGTAGCCACCGTGGCGACGGACCCGGGTCACCCCGCCCGTCGGCCGACAGCAGACGCAGACCGGCGCCAGGAGGCGCCTGAAAGGACCGGACGTGAGAACAGGAACTCCCCGCGGCTTCCGCGACATCCTCCCGAGGGAGGCGCTCGCCCGCGAGCGCATCACTGACGTCGTGCGGGGGTGCTTCACCGCCCACGGCTACCTGCCCGTGGAGACGCCCCTGCTCGAGGACCGCTCGGCGCTCGAGCGCGGCAGCCGCCTGCGCGACTCGCCGTTCCAGCTCTTCGACGTGGACGACTCCCTCCTCGTGCTGCGGCCCGACCTCACGCTGCCCGTCGCGCGCCTCGTGGCCGAGCGCGTGGCCGCCGGCGACCTGCCGGCGCGCTTCCGCTACTGCGCCCCGGTGGTGCGCGAGGAGCCGAGCCTGCGCGGGCAGCCGCGCCAGTTCACCCAGCTCGGCATCGAGCTCGTCGGGGCCGACGGCGCCGCCTCGGAGGTCGAGGTCGTGCGCCTGCTCGCCGAGGCGCTCGGCGCCCTCGAGGTGCCCGCCTGGCGCATCGTCTTTGGCTCGGTGACGCCGCTCACGGCCCTGCTCGACGCGTGCGCACCCACGGACGACTTCCGCGAGCAGGTCCTCTCCCTCGTGCACGACTCCGACCTCGTCTCCCTCGACGAGCTCATCGACGCCACGCAGGGGATCAGCCCGGCGCAGGCCCGCGCGCTCCACGAGGTCCCGCGCATGGGCGGCGGTCCCGAGGTGATCTCCCGGCTCGACGTCCTTCTCGCCGAGGCGGGCGTGGCGGAGGCGGCGCGCGGCACCGCCGAGCTCTCCGCCCTGACCGCCGAGCTCTCGGACCTCTTCGAGGCCGGGCGGCTCTCCTTTGACTTCTCGATCATCAACTCGTTCGACTACTACACGGGCATCATCTTCAAGGCCTACTCCGAGGGCATCGCCGCGAGCCTCGCCTCGGGCGGCCGCTACGACGCGGTGCTCGCCAACCTCGGCCGGCCCGGCGTAGCCGCCTGCGGGTTTGCCCTCTCGCTCGAGCGGCTCCAGGAGGTGCTCGGCGAGCCGGGCGTCTCCGGCGTGGTGACGCCGGGCGTGCGCCTGGCCGAGCGCCCGCTCAGGATCGCCGTGCCCAAGGGCTCGCTCTTCAAGGAGACGGTGGCGGCGCTCGCCGCGGCGGGGCTGCCCACCGCCGAGCTCGCCGACCCCGGGCGCAAGCTCGTCATAGCCGCCGGCGACGTGGAGTACGTTATCGTGCGCGCACAGGACGCGCCCGCCTTCGTGGGCCACGGCGGCGCGGACTGCGGCGTCTGTGGCAAGGACTCGCTGATCGAGGCGGGGCTCGACCTGCTGCAGCTCGTCGACCTGCGCTACGGCGGCTGCCGCTTCGTGGTGGCCGAGCCGGCCGCGGCGGCCGGGCGGGCCGAGCGCAACTACGCCTGGCGCGGCTCGATGCGCGTGGCCACCAAGTACCCGCGCATCACGCAGGACTACTATGACTCCATCGGCCAGCAGGTCGACATCGTGGCCCTGCACGGCAACATCGAGCTCGGGCCCATCGTGGGCATGGCAGACCGCATCGTGGATATCACGGCCACGGGCACCACGCTCGCCGAGAACGACCTCGTGATCGTCGACGAGGTCATGGAGTGCACGGCCCGCTTCTTCGCCGGGCCGGCCGCCTATCGCTGCGACAAGAGAATCCGCAACCTCGCGGCACGTCTCGCCGAGGTCGCCGGAAGGGGGAGTGAGTCATGAGGGTCGTGACGCTTTCGGACGGGGAACGCCTCACGCAGGCCGACCTCAACCGCACCGGCGGCACGCTGCCGGCCGAGGTGATCTCGTCCGCCGAGAAGATCGTCGACGAGGTGCGCGCCCGCGGTGACGCCGCGGTGCGCGAGTTCTGCCTGCGCTTCGACGGCGCCTGCCCGGACGCCTTCCGCGTGCCCGACGAGCTGCTCGCCGGCGCGGCCGATCTCGTGGACCCGGCGTTTCTCGCCGCCCTCACCCGGGCGCGCGACCAGATCCGTGCCTTCCACGAGCGCGAGCTCGAGCAGTCCTGGTTCACCACGCGGCCGGACGGGACGCTGCTCGGCGTGCAGGTGACGCCGGTGGCCTCCGCGGCCGTCTACGTGCCCGGCGGCCGCGCCCAGTACCCCTCCACGGTCCTCATGGACACCATCCCGGCCAAGGTCGCCGGCGTGGGGCGCGTGGTGATGCTCACTCCGCCGCAGGCCGACGGCACGCTCTCCGCCTACACCCTGGCCGCCGCCGCGCTTGCCGGCGTGGACGAGGTCTACGCCGTGGGCGGCGCGCAGGCCATCGCCGCGGCGGCCTACGGCACCGAGTCCGTCCCGGCCGTCGACAAGATCGTCGGCCCCGGCAACGCCTACGTGGCGGCTGCCAAGCGTTACGTCTCCGGAGACGTGGGCATCGACATGGTGGCCGGCCCCTCGGAGGTCTGCGTGCTCGCCGACGCCACGGCCGACCCCGTGGTGGTGGCCGCCGACCTCATGGCCCAGGCCGAGCACGACCCGCTGGCCTCCTGCTACCTCGTGACCTGTGATGCCGACCTGCCCGACCGCGTGCTCGACGCCGTGGGGCGCCTCGTGGCGCAGAGCCCGCGCGCGGACATCACCCGTGCCTCGCTCGACGACCGCGGCGTCGTGGTGGTGGCGCCCACGCTCGAGGCGGCCGTGGACGCGGTCAACGTCATCGCTCCCGAGCACCTGGAGCTCCACTGCGCCGACGCGCTCGGCCTTTTGGGCAAGGTGCGCAACGCGGGTGCCATCTTCGTGGGCGCCTGGAGCTCCGAGCCGCTCGGCGACTACGTGGCCGGCCCCAACCACACGCTGCCCACCGGCGGCACCGCGCGCTTCTCCAACCCGCTCGGCGTCTACGACTTCCAGAAGCGCTCGAGCGTCATCTGCTACACGTCCGAGGGGCTCCTGGCCGACGCGCCGGCCGTCCAGACGATCGCGCAGTCCGAGGGCCTCTGGGCGCACGCGCTCTCCGTGGGCCTGCGCCGCCGCCTGGCCGAGGCCGGCCGGGAGCGCCACGACGACCCCGTTGCCGCCTGTGAGGGGGCGCACCGCGTGGCCTGGCCCGAAGACCTCGCCACCCCGGGCGCGGCCTACCTGCCCGGCTTCGAGGGGAGGGTGTGATGGACCAGATGAGCCCCGCCGGCGAGAAGGACCGCGAGGCCGTTGCGGCCCGGCCCACCGCAGCCGGCTCTGACGTCACCGCGCGCCTCCGGGAGGCGCTGCGCTCCTTCGAGCCCTACGACCCGGCCTTCACGCCGTGCCGCGTGAACCTCTCGGCCAACGAGAACACCCACGCGCTGCCCGCCGAGGTGGCGGACGCCATCCGCGAGGTTCTTCTCGCCACGCCGCTCAACCGTTATCCGGACCCGATGGCAAACGACCTGCGCGACGAGGTGGCGCGCCGCCACGGGACCGACCGCGCGCACGTGATCGTGGGCAATGGCGGCGACGAGCTGCTCTTCAACCTGCTCTTCGCCTTTGGCGGGCCCGGGCGCTCCGTGGTGACGTGCCCGCCGGACTTTGCCGAGTACGCCAACTTCGCCGCGATGTGCGAGACGGAGGTCCGCCCGGTCTGGCGCGACGCCGAGGACTTCTCGATCGACGCCGACGCGCTCGTGGCGGCCGCGCGCGACGCGGCGCTTGTGATCTTGACCTCGCCGAACAACCCCACGGGCGACCTCGTGGACCCCGCACTCGTGCGGCGCCTGCTCGACGAGACGGACGCGCTCGTGCTGGTGGACGAGGCCTACGTGGAGTTTGCTGGCGACGGCGCGAGCCTGGACGGCTGGGTGGGGGAGCGCCCGCGCCTCGTGGTGCTGCGGACGCTCTCCAAGGCGTTCGGCCTGGCGGGCGTGCGCGTGGGGTACCTCCTCGCGGATCCGGCCGTGGTGGACGCGCTCGGCGCGGTGCGTCAGATATACTCGGTTGACGTGCTCGCGCAGGCCGCGGGCCTTGCGGCGCTCACGCACCGCGAGGCGCTTGCGGGCGTGGTGGCCGACATCGTCTCGGAGCGGGAGCGCCTGCTCGCGAGCCTTGCCGACCTGCCGGGCGTGCGCACGTGGCCGTCCGCGGCCAACTTCGTGCTCGTGCGCCTGCCGCACGCCGCCGAGGTTCGCCGGCGCCTGCGCGACGAGCACTCGATCCTCGTGCGCGACTTCAGCGCCGCGCCGGGGCTCGCCGACTGTCTGAGACTCACCGTGGGCACGCGCGAGGAGAACGACGCGCTCCTCGACGCCCTCGCCGTGATACGAAGGGACAGTCCCTTTGTATCATGACGCGCTTAGGTAAGGAGGATGCATGACCAGGACCGCAAAGGCCGTCCGCGCCACCGCCGAGACGGACATCGGGCTCTCCGTGGACCTCGACGGGACGGGGGAGGCCGACGTCGAGACGGGCGTGGGCTTCTTTGACCACATGCTCTGCGCGCTCGCGCGCCACTCGCTCATTGACCTCACGGTGCGCACGAAGGGCGACACCGAGGTCGACGACCACCACACCGTCGAGGACACGGGCATCGTGCTCGGTCAGGCGCTGCGCAAGGCGCTTGGCGACAAGCGCGGCATCCGCCGCTTCGGCAGCGCGCTCGTGCCGCTGGACGAGGCGCTCGTCATGGCGGCCGTGGACGTCTCCGGCCGCGGCGAGCTCTACTGGGACGTGCCCATCGGGCCCGACAAGGTGGGCACCTTTGACACCGAGCTCGGCCACGAGTTCTTCTGCGGCCTCGCGCGCGAGGCGGGCATCACCCTCCACCTGCGGCTCGTATGCGGCGAGAACGCCCACCACATCCTCGAGGCCACCTTCAAGGCCGCAGCGCGCGCCCTGCGCGAGGCCGTCGAGCCCGACCCGCGCGTCGAGGGCGTGCCCTCCACCAAGGGGAGCCTGTGATGGGCGGGGCGGTTGGGGCCGTTGCGTCTGCGACCGCGGCCGCTATGCCTGCGCCCGCGGCCGGCGCCCCCGCCGTTCCTGCGGCCGGCGGGCGCATCGTCGTCGTGGACTACCACAAGGGCAACCTGAGCTCGGTCGAGCGCGGCCTTGCGGAGGCGGGGGGCGCGGCCGTGGTCTCGGACGACCCGGCGACCATCCGCGCCGCGGCCGGCGTGGTCCTGCCCGGCGTGGGGAGCTTCGGCGACGCGATGGAGTTCCTGCGTGAGAGCGGCGAGGCCGAGGCCCTGCTCGATGCCGTGGGCCGCGGGGTGCCGTTCCTCGGCATCTGCCTGGGGCTCCAGCTGCTCTTCGAGCGTGGCAACGAGACGGGCGACGGCTCGTGGGCCCGCGGCCTCGGCGTCCTTGCCGGCTCGGCCACGCGCCTGGAGTCCACGCGCCTCAAGGTGCCTCACGTGGGCTGGGACCAGATCGACCTCACGGCGCACGGGCGCGCCTGTCCGCTCTTCGAGGGCGTGGCGCAGGGCGCCAACGTCTACTTCACGCACTCCTACGCGCTCGCCGACGACGTCGACGTCGCCGTGGTAGCCGCGCGCACCCACTACGTGCGCAGCTTCGCGAGCGCGGTCTGGGACGGG
This sequence comes from Olsenella profusa, assembly GCF_016900315.1. Taxonomy (GTDB): domain Bacteria; phylum Actinomycetota; class Coriobacteriia; order Coriobacteriales; family Atopobiaceae; genus Thermophilibacter; species Thermophilibacter profusus_A. The sequence continues at coordinate 75,496 of NZ_JACSNQ010000007.1, read as the reverse complement.
GGCTCGGTCTTCGGTGTGCAGTTCCACCCCGAGAAGTCCTCCGCGGTGGGCGGGCGCATCCTCGCCAACTTCGTGCGCGTGGTCGGCGACGCGGCGAGAAGGACGGGGGAGGCGGCGTGATTCTCTTTCCCGCGATCGACCTCGTGGGCGGCCGCGTGGTGCGCCTCGCCCGCGGCGAGCGCGCCCACATGGACGTCTACTCCGACGACCCGGCCGCCGTGGCCGAGTCCTTCCGCGACGCCGGGGCCTCCTGGGTGCACGTGGTGGACCTTTCCGCCACGCTCGAGGAGGACGAGGCGGTCCGCGCGGCCAACGACGCCGCGATTCGCGCGGTCTGCGCCGTGGAGGGGATCTCGGTGGACGCGGGCGGCGGCGTGCGCGACCTCGCGGCCGTGGAGCGGCTGGTCGGGCTCGGCGTGCGGCGCATAGCCATCGGGACGGCGCTCGTGCGCGACTCGGCCTTCGCCGCCGAGGCGGCCCGGGAGTTCGGCGAGCTCGTGGTGGCCGACGTGGCCGCCCGTGACGGCGAGGTCCGGGTGAACGGCTGGCGCGAGGGCGCGGCGCTCTCCGCCGACGAGCTCGTGGCGCGCCTCGCCGAGCTGGGGTACCGCCACCTCGTCTTCACCGACGTGGCGCGCGACGGGATGCGCTGCGGCATCGACGCCGCGGCCTATGCTCACGTGGCCGAGGTCGCGGGCTTTCCCGTGGTGGCCTCGGGCGGCATCGCGAGCCTGGATGACCTGCGCTCGCTCGCGGCGCTCGGGCCGTCCGTGATTGAGGGAGCCATCTGCGGGAGGGCCCTCTACGAGGGGTCCTTCTCGCTTGCCGATGCGCTGGCGGCGTGTTCGGGAGAGGAGCAGCCATGCTGACCAAGCGAGTCATCCCCTGCCTGGACGTGAAGGACGGGCGCGTGGTGAAGGGCGTCAACTTCGTCGACCTGCGCGACGCCGGCGACCCGGTGGAGCTGGCGCGCCGCTACGACGAGGAGGGCGCCGACGAGGTGGTCTTCCTTGACATCACGGCCACCTCCGACGACCGTGCCACCACGATTGACCTCGCGAGCCGCGCCGCCGCGGAGCTGCGCATACCGTTCTGCGTGGGCGGGGGCTTTCGCGACGTGGCGGGCTGCCGGACGATGATCGCGGCGGGCTCGGACAAGGTCTCGGTGAACTCGGCCGCGGTGCGCGACCCGTCCCTCATCACCGCCGCAGCCACCGCCTTCGGCTCCCAGGCCGTGGTCTGCGCGATTGACGCCAAGCGCGTGGGCCGCGAGGACCGCTGGGAGGTCTACCTGGCCGGCGGCCGCGAGGCCACGGGCGTCGACGCGGTGGCGTGGGCCGAGGAGGCCGCGCGCCGCGGGGCGGGGGAGATCCTGCTCACGAGCATGGACCGCGACGGCACCAAGGACGGCTTCGACCTCGCGCTCACCCGGGCGGTGGCGCGCGCCGTGCCCATCCCGGTGATTGCGTCGGGCGGCGTGGGCACGCTCGAGCACTTCGCCGAGGGCATCATCGAGGGCGAGGCGGACGCGGTGCTCGCGGCGAGCGTCTTCCACTTCGGGACCTACACGATCCGCCAGGTCAAGGAGTACATGGCCAGCCAGGGCATCCCGGTGCGGCTGGACTTCTAGCGTCGTTCTTCTCGCCTCGCCGAATGTCACATTTCTGGCGAGAAGAACGTGACTTTGAGTGAGTCTCGCGAGCGCGCCTCGCTTAAAGTCACGTTTCCGAGGCGGAAAGCGTGACTTAACGCGAGCTCGGCGGGCTTGACTCGTTGGAAGTCACGTCTCAGAGACGAAAAGCGTGATCTAGCGCGAGTCTGCTGAGCGCACCTCGCTGATAGTCACGTTCCAGATGCGGAAAGCGTGACGAAGAGCGAGTCTGCTGAGCGCACCTCGCCCGATGTCACGCTTCTGGCGAGAAGAACGTGACTTAGCGTGAGGTGCCGTCGCCGGCGTCTGCGCCCGTCGCGCGCCCGAGCGGCGTCGCCACGGGCCGCCCGTCCGCGCCGAGTGCGACCACGAGCGGCCAGGCCTGCGCGGGGTCCTCGCTGGGGAAGTCCGCGCGGAAGTGTGCGCCGCGGCTCTCGGTGCGCGCGAGCATGGCGCACACGAGGGCGCGCGACGAGAGGAGGGCGTTCCGGCAGCGTGGGGCCGCCGCGTCGCCCAGGCGCGCCTCCAGCTCGTCGAGCAGGTGCCCCGTCTTGCGCAGCCCGTCCTCCGTGCGCGTCAGCAGGCAGTGCTCGTCCAGGGCGCGCCGCAGGGCGAGAAGCACTGTGCGCTCGTGTGGGGACGCCGCCGCAGCCGCCTCCCCGGGGCCTGCCGCGCTCCCCGCGCCCGCGCCCGGCCCCGCCGCCCACGCGGCCGCCGCGAGCCCGGCGGCGTGCCCGAAGACCAGGGCGTTTGCGCTCGAGAGGCCGCCGATGCGGTCGGCGCCGTGCATGCCGCCCGTGGCCTCGCCGCAGGCGAAGAGCCCCGCCACGCCGGTGGATCCGTGCGCGTCCACGAGGATGCCGCCGTTGGAGGCGTGCGCGTACGGGGCGATCCGCACGCCCTCGTCCGGCCTTTGCCCGAACGCGCCCTCGAACCAGTCGAAGTAGGTCTGCATGAACTCCGGCAGCCGGTCCGGCAGGTCGTAGCCCACCTCCGCCCCGCGCGGCCCCGCGGCGGCGATCGCAAGGTCCACGACGCGGTCCGGAAGGCTCGCCGTGAAGGGGCCGTGCCCGCCGCGCTCGTCGAGCAGCGCCGCTGACTCCGCCGCGTCGAGGCCCTCGACCCGCGCGTACCGGAAGGTCCGCTCGTTGAAGACCACGCCGCGCACCGGCTCCACGAGCCCCGGCATGATCTGGATGAACTCCACGTTGACGAGGCGCGCCCCGTGGCGCAGCGCCACCGCGGCCGCCGTGCCCGCCACGTCCGGCGTCGTGAGCGTGCGGCCGAAGAGCCCGCCGAAGCCGCCCGTCGCAAGCACCACCGCGCCGGCGGCAACCGTCCGGGCCCGTCCCGAGCCGCCGTCAAGGAGGCGCGCCCCGCAGACGCGCCCGTCCTTCTCGACGAGGTCAATCAGCTCGCAGCGTTCGAGCTCAGTCACGCCCGCCGCGGCGAGCGCCCGCGCGGTCGCCGCGCGGTAGGAGGCGCGCACGAGCCCGTGCCAGCTGCGGGTGTGCCGGTCGAAGCAGGGGATGAAGTCGCGCTCGTCGGGCCGCTCCGCGCTCCGGAGCTCCACGCCGCGCGCCCCAAGGCGCGCCACCGCCGCCGGGACGCCCTCCACGAGCGCGCGGGCGAGCGCGGGGGAGGCCACGCCGCGCCCCACCGCGCAGATCGCGTCCACCAGGTCGTCCACGTCATGCTCGTCACGGGGCCCCACGAGGCCGAGGCCCCAGGTGCCGGGAAAGAAGCTCGAGCCGGAGAACGTGCCGCCCGCGGACGCCACCGCCACACGCGCGCCGGAGCCCGCCGCGGCGAGCGCCGCCTCGCAGCCGGCGACGCCCGCGCCGACCACGAGGACGTCAAGCGGGCCGGTTTCCGTTGCACAAGCCATGACCGCCCTCTCCTGCCTGTAGTAAAGTGGTGGGGCGAAAAAACGGAAGCGAGGAGGTCCCGTGCCCCAGGGTGAAGACGAGTATACCTACGCCGGCGAGCGCGTCGAGCCCGTGGCGCCCGCGGCGGCGGGCGTGCGCTTCGACGAGCGCGGCCTCGTGCCGTGCGTGGTGCAGCAGGCGGGCACCGGCGAGGTGCTCATGGTGGCGTGGATGAGCGAGGAGTCACTGCGGCTCACGCTTGCCACCGGCACCACCTGGTTCTGGAGCCGCAGCCGCCAGGAGCTCTGGAACAAGGGTGCCACGAGCGGCAACGTCCAGCACGTCCATCGCATGCTCGTGGACTGCGACGCCGACACGCTGCTCGTGGAGGTGGACTCGCCGGGCCCGGCGTGCCACACCGGGCACCGCAGCTGCTTCTACCGGGAGCTCGAGGCCGGCGGCACCGCCACAGACGCCGCCGACAGCGCACGATCCGGCGGCACCGCCACAGACGCTGCCAGCAGCGCAGGATCTGCCGGCACCGCCGCCGGTAACTAGGGGGGGACCATGGGCGAGAGAACCGCAAACGTGCAGGACGGCAGCATCGGGGCCACGATCGAGGGGCTCGCGCACGTCATCCACGGCCGCCGCGAGGCGTCCCCGGAGCAGTCCTATACCGCGCGCCTGCTCCAGGGGCCCGAGGACCGCCTGCTCAAGAAGCTCACCGAGGAGGCCACCGAGGTCGTCATGGCCTGCAAGGACAACGACCACGACCACATCCGCTACGAGGCGGGCGACCTCGTCTACCACCTGCTCGTCACGCTGGAGCGCTACGGCGTAAGCGTGGCCGAGCTCGCCGGCGAGCTCGACGCCCGCCACAGGTAGGAGGCCCGCATGGCAAGTAGACCCGAGGGCGTGGACGCGGCGTCCCTGCCGCAGCTCATCCAGCCCGTCATCCTGGGCGCCGACTACTCCGCCTACGCCTACGTCCGCGCCTTCCGCGAGGCCTACGGCGTGCGCTCGCGCATCTACGCGAGCTTCGACGTCAAGTCGATCAGCCGCACGCGCTTCGCGGACTACCACGTGGTCGACGGCATCGACACCGAGGAGGTCCTTCTCGCTACGCTGGAGCGGGTGGGCGAGGAGCTCTGCGACGCCGGACGCGTGCCGTTCCTGGTGACCTGCGGGGACTTCTACGCGCGGATCGTCTCGGAGCACAAGGCCGAGCTCGAGCGGTGGTTCTACACGCCCGTCGTGGACTTTTCCGTGCTCGACTTCGTGACGCAGAAGGAGAACTTCTACCGCACCTGCGACGAGGTGGGCGTGGCCTACCCCAAGACGCGCTTCCTGGACTGCTCGGACGCCGCCGGCGTGGCGGACGACTCGGGCTTTTCCTACCCGCTCGTGGCCAAGCCCTCCAACTCCGCCGCCTACCACTACGCGGAGTTTCCCGGCAAGAAGAAGGTCTACTACGTGGACGACCCCTCCGAGCTGCGGAGCGTTTACTCGGAGCTCCAGCGCTCCTGCTACGACGAGAGCCTCATCGTGCAGGAGTACGTGGGCGGCGGGGACTCCCACATGCACGCCGTCTACCTCTACGCGGACGCCAGCTCAAACCTCAGCTTCTGCGTCTGCGGCCACGTGGGCCTGGAGGACCACGCACCTGGCGCCATCGGCAACGCCGTGGCCATGGCAGGCGAGAAGAACCCCGAGCTCGAGGCCGCCGCGGCGCGCTTCGTCAGGCGCGTGGGCTACCACGGCATGGGCACCTTCGACGCCAAGTGGGACGCGCGCAGCGGCGAGTACAAGTTCCTCGAGATGAACGCCCGCCCGGGCCGGAGCTCCTGGATCGTCCTTCTGGCCGGCGTGAACTTTGCGAAGGTGCAGGTGGAGGACGTGGTGCTCGGACGCGCCCCGGGGCGCCTTTCGGTCTCCACCGACTGGGTCTACGTGGCTGTGCCGCGCGCCGTGATCGAGCGCTGCATGCCGGAGGGGGAGCTCAAGCAGCGGATCCTTGCCGCCTACCGCGACGGCACGGCGAGCTTCGCCCTCGACTGGCGCGGCGGGCGCGACTCCCTCGCGCAGCGCCTGTGGGCCTCCGCGAACTTCTACCACCAGGTCTCCAAGTTCAAGCGGTACCTGCCTAAGGGCGACCAGGCCTGAGCCGGTGCGCCGCGGCACCCTGCCCACCTCGGCGCTCCGGCCGCCTGCCGGCGTGACCCCCGCGCCTCGTCCCGCGGCGCCGCGCGCCCTATAATGACCCCATGCCAAGCGAGAGGAACATAGACGAGCACCTGGCTCGGCTCGCCGCCGAGGTGGCGCAGGTCCCCACCGACCCCGGCTGCTACCTCTGGAAGAACGCCCAGGGCGAGGTCGTCTACGTGGGCAAGGCCAAGAACCTGCGCGCCCGCATGCGCCAGTACGTGACGCTGCAGGACGACCGCGAGAAGATCCCGCTCATGATGCAAGTGGTCGACTCCTTCGACTACGTGGTCGTGGGCTCCGAGCACGAGGCGCTCGTCCTGGAGCGCAACCTCATCGCGCAGTACCACCCCTACTTCAACGTGGATTACAAGGACGACAAGTCCTACCCGTTCATCGCCATCACGGAGTCCGACGTCTTCCCGGCCATCAAGTACACGCGCGAGAAGCACAGGAAGGGCACCCGCTACTTCGGCCCCTACACCGACGCCAAGGCCGCGCGCGAGACCATCGACACCCTGCGCAAGGTGGTTCCCATCTGCATGGCCAGCTGCGCGGAGTGGAAGCGCGCCCGCCGCCTGCTCGAGCGCGAGCCCGACCAGGCCGCCGTGGCCAACATGCTTTTGGCCAAGCGCTGCCGGCCCTGCTTCGACTACCACGTCGGCCGCGGCCCGGGCGTCTGCGCCGGCATGATCGACACCGTGGAGTACGCGCGCCACGTGGACCAGGTCGAGCGCTTCCTCCAGGGGCACCGCTCCGAGATCGTCGGCGAGCTCACCGACCAGATGCGCGCCGCGGCGGCCGACCTCGACTTCGAGCGTGCCGGTCGCATCAAGGCGCGCCTGGAGACCCTCGACGCGCTGGACGACCGCCAGCAGGTGGTCTTCTCGTCCAGCGTGAGCCTCGACCTCATCGGCTTCTACCGGGAGGAGACCATCAGCTGCGCCTGCGTCTTCGTGGTGCGCGAGGGCCGCACGGTCCGCTCGGTGGAGTTCGTGCTGGACAAGGGCCTCGACGTGCCCGAGGAGGAGCTCGTCTCCGGCTTCGTCAAGCGCTACTACGACGAGACGGCCGACATCCCGTCCGAGGTGGACCTTGACGTGGAGCTCGCCGACGCCGAGGTCATCGCCGGGTGGCTTGCCGAGAAGCGCGGGCACGGCGTGCGTCTGCACCGTCCGCAGCGCGGCGAGAAGCGCCACCTGCTCGACATGGCCGCCGCCAACGCCCGCCACGCGCTCGCGCGCTACATGGTGCGCACCGGCTACGCCGACGAGCGCACCAACCAGGCGCTCCTGCAGCTGGAGAGCGCGCTGGCCCTGGACGCGCCGCCGATGCGCATCGAGTGCTTCGATATCTCCACGCTGCACGGGCGCTTCACGGTGGCCTCGATGGTGGTCTTCACCAACGGGCGGCCGGACAAGTCCCAGTACCGTCGCTTCAAGATCCGCACCGAGCTCGACGAGGCAAACGACTTCGTCTCCATGTCCGAGGTCCTGGGGCGCCGCTACGCCCCCGAGCGCATGGCCGACGAGCGCTTCGGCTCCCGCCCGGACCTGCTCGTGGTGGACGGCGGCAAGCCCCAGCTCACCGCCGCGATCAACCAGCTCGCCGAGCTCGGGCTGGACATCCCGGTCTGCGGCCTGGCCAAGTCCGACGAGGAGATCTTCGTCCCCTGGGACGAGACCCCGGTGGTGCTGCCCTCCGGCTCGCCCTCGCTCTACCTCATCAAGCAGGTGCGCGACGAGTCCCACCGCTTCGCGATCACCTTCCACCGCGAGCTCCGCGACAAGGCCATGACACGCTCGGTGCTCGACGACGTGCCGGGCGTGGGCCCCAAGCGCAAGCGGGCGCTCATGCGCCGCTTCGGCTCGCTCCGGCGCCTGCGCGCGGCGAGCGAGGAGGACATCGCGGCCACGCCCGGCGTGCCCGCCGAGGTGGCCCGCGCCGTCTGGGAGACCCTGAGGGTTTCAGAAGAGATACCACTTGCTGAAAATTCAGCTGGCGAGAAGAACGGTAACAATCCGTAGACTATTCGTTAACTGGGGCGCATTGAGCCCAACACATTGACTCTCTATATATATAAGGCGTGCCTCGAAGCCCCTGCGGTTCATACCAGTGAACTGCCGGTTTACCGGATGTTAACCGTCTGGGGTACTCGTTGGTGCCGTCTGCCAGTTTAAGGCGAGGTGCACCCCAGGGGCACGCCGTAAGGTAGGTGAGGAAGGGACGGCCGCCGCCAAGAGGCGGTCGCAAGGAGGAGAAAAGGGAAAACCATGAAGAAGCTTACGAGCAGCGCCGTGACCCGTCGCACGTTCCTGGGTGGGACCGCTGCGGCGTCCGCGCTGGCCCTCGCCGCGTGCGGCGGCGAGACCACGCCCGCCGACGACGGCGGCGAGGGTGGCGAGACCACCTCGGGCGGCGGCACCATCGCCGCCGGCTCCGCGTACGCGCCGTCGGACTACAACCCCACGTCCACCTCGTCGGCCTTCTGCCTGGGCGCCAACTGGCACGTCCTCGAGGGCCTCTACGGGACCGACCCGCACGACTACAGCACCTTCCCCGAGCTCGCCACCGGCGACCCGGAGCAGGTCGACGACACCCACTTCACCGTCACCCTGCGCGAGGGCGCCACGTTCTCCAACGGCAACCCCGTGACCGCCGCCGACGTCGTCGAGTCCTTCGACCGCACCAAGGCCAACACCACCTACGCCGCCTTCCTGACGCCGATCGACTCCCTCGAGGCCACCGACGACGCCACCGTCACCGTCACCACGGCCATCGCGAACTTCTCGCTGCTCAAGGAGCGCCTGGCGCTCGTCCGCGTCTTCCCGGCCGGCACCACCGACGAAGAGCTCTCCGACACGCCCGTCGGCTCCGGTCCCTGGATGTACGACGACATCACCGACAACACTGTCGACCTGGTGCCGAACCCCAACTACAACGGGTCGCTTCCCGCCGAGGACGCCGGCCTGCACTACGACATCCTCACGGACGCCACGGCCCGCATGACCGCCCAGCAGCAGGGCACCACGCACGTCATGGAGTCGGTCACCGCCGACGCCATCGAGACCATCCAGTCCGCCGGCTGCAAGATCGACCAGGTCCAGGGCTTCGGCACCCGCTTCATCATGTTCAACACCGCCAAGGCGCCGTGGGACAACGTCACCGCCCGCCAGGCCATCATGTATGCCATCGACACTGACAAGATGGTCACCAACATCTTCAACGGCCTGGCCGCCCCCGCCAGCTCCTACATCCCCAAGGACTTCCCCAACTACCAGGAGGCCTCCGTCGTCTACACCTATGACGCCGAGAAGGCCCAGTCCCTGCTCGACGAGGCCGGCGTGACCCCGGGCGACCTCGTCATCCGCTGCACGGACAACACGCAGGCGTCCGCCATGGCCACCCAGGTCCAGCAGGACCTCTCGGCCCTCGGCTTCAACGCCTCCATCGAGGAGGACACCTCGGCGGCTACCTACGCGGCCATTGACGGTGGCACCGACAACTTCGACATCCTCATCGCCCCGGGCGACCCGTCCTGCTGGGGCGCCGACCCGGACCTGCTCCTCAACTGGTGGTACGGCGACAACGTCTGGCAGCAGACGCGCACCGGTTGGGGCAGCTCGCCCGAGTTTGCCCAGCTCCAGGAGCTCATGACGACGGCCCTCGGCCAGTCCGGCGACGAGCAGCAGGCCACCTGGAAGCAGTGCTACGACATCATCGCCGAGAACTGCGTCCTGTACCCGCTCATCCACGTCCAGACGGTGACCGCCTCCTGGGCCGACGCCACCGCGCCGTCCCTGGGCACCGCAATCGAGGGCTTCTCGGGCATCGGCACCACCGGCATGTACTTCCTCGGCTGCAAGACCGTCAGCGCGTAGTTCTTCTCGCCGCGCCCAGCGCGCCCATCGCGGGACGGTGACGGCGGACACGCACGAGGGGTCCGGGCTCCTGTACGCTCGGGCCCCTCTTTCTCAATGAAGGCAAGAGAGAGGAGAGGGTATGAACAACCTTCTGCGCCTTATTGGCAGGCGTCTCATCGCGCTGCCGATCATGGCCCTGGGCGTCACCCTGCTCGTGTTCTTCCTCATGTCGTTCACGGACCCCTCCATCCCGGCTCGCACCGTCCTCGGCGAGGGCGCGCCCCCGGAGGCCGTGGAGGAGTACATGGACGAGCACGGCATGAACGACCCGTGGCCCGTGCGCTACGTCAACTACATCGGCGGGCTTCTCCACGGCGACCTCGGCACCTATGGCAGCCGCCAGACGCCCGTGGCCGACGCCATCGCCTCGGCGCTGCCCGTCACGATGCAGCTCACGTTCTTCGGCCTGCTGATCGCCGCGGTGGTCTCGTTCACGCTCGGCGTCATATCGGCACTGTACCGAGACAGATGGCCCGACCAGATAATTCGCGTGTTCTCCATCGCGGGCATCGCGACGCCGTCCTTCTGGCTGGCGGTGCTCCTGATACTTCTCGTCTCGATGGCGGGGCTCACGAGGGTTTTCCCGTCATCCGGCGCGTTGCCCAACCTCTTCACCAACCCGGCCGGCTACTTCGGGCGCATGATCATGCCCGCCATCGCGCTGGCCTTCCCGGTCATCGGCCAGATGACGCGCATCGTGCGCACGGCCATGGTCGAGGAGCTCGACAAGGACTACGTGCAGACAGCCCGCGGCTCGGGCATCCCCGAGAAGGTCGTCATCGCCAAGAACGTCCTGCGCAACGCCCTCATCACCCCCGTCACCACGCTCGGCCTCAAGATCGGCTACCTCATGGGCGGAGCCGTCGTCATCGAGGTCATCTTTGCGCTCCCCGGCATGGGCACGCTCATCCAGCAGGGCATCACCGGCGGCGAGGTCATGCTCGTCCAGGGCGTCGTCGTGGTGGTGGCGCTTGCGTTCGTCGTCATCAACATCGTGGTTGACATGCTCTACCTCTTGATCAACCCGCGCATTAGGACGGTGTAGGCTCATGGTCAAGATCAGAGAACAGCAGACCCAGAAGCTCGAGCAGGCCGCCGCAAGGGGCGCGAGGCTCGGCGGCCTCAAGAGGATGAGCCTCTCGAGCAAGATCTCGCTCGTCCTTCTCGTCCTCGTGGCGCTCTCCGCCATCCTCGCCCCGGTCATCGCCCCGCACGACCCGCTCCAGATCTACCAGGCCTACCAGCCGCCCAGCTCCGAGTTCCTCTTCGGCACGGACAACATCGGCCGCGACATCCTCTCCCGTATGCTCTACGGCGGGCGCTACTCGCTGGTCATCGGCTTCGGCGCAACCGCGCTCGCGCTCGTGCTCGGCTCGATCATCGGCGCGATCGCCGCGGTCTCGCGCAAGGCGATCTCCGAGGTCATCATGCGCGTGCTCGACGTCATCATGTCCATCCCGGGCATCGCGCTCGCGGCCATCCTGGTGCTGATCCTCGGCAACTCCGTGCCGGCGATCATCTTCTCCATCGGCTTCATGTACACGCCGCAGATCGCGCGCATCGTCCGCGCCAACGTGGTGTCCGAGTACGGCGAGGACTACGTGCGCGCGGTCATCGTCTCCGGCGCCCGCGCCCCGTGGATTCTCATGAGGCACGTCCTGCGCAACTGCATCGCCCCGATCATGGTCTTCACGGTCACGCTCGTCGCCGACGCCATCATCTTCGAGGCGTCGCTGACCTTCATCGGCGCCGGCATCGCCGAGCCCACCGCCACGTGGGGCAACATCCTGTCCTCCGCGCGCGACGGCGTCCTCCTTGGCCGCTGGTGGCAGGCCCTGTTCCCGGGCATCGCCATCATGGTCACGTGCCTGGCGCTCAACATCCTCTCCGAGGGCCTGACCGACGCCATGGCGGCCGCCCCGGCCGCCCCCGTGGCGAGCGAGAACGCCGAGAGCCGCCGCGAGGCCGACCTTCTGGTGGCCGACCCGGTGCGCGCCTACAAGGAGCAGGCCGACTCCCTCAAGCGCAGGCTCTCCGCCCTGCGCGAGGTCGAGCTCGCCCGCACCGACCGCCGCGTGCCCGACTACTCGGTGGAGCCGCTGCTGCAGGTCAAGAACCTCTCGATCGGCTTCCCGCGCCACGGCGACGTCAACGTGGTCGACAACGTCTCCTTCGACGTGCGCCCGGGCCAGTGCATGGCGCTCGTGGGCGAGTCCGGCTGCGGCAAGTCCATCACCACCAAGACCATCATGAACCTCCTGCCCGACTCCGCTCGCATCACCGGCGAGGTGCTCTACAAGGGCCAGGACCTGCTCAAGCTCTCCAAGGAGGAGCACCGCAAGCTGCTCGGCCACGAGCTCGCGATGGTCTACCAGGACTCGCTCTCCTCGCTCAACCCCTCGATGCTCATCTCCGCGCAGATGAAGCAGCTCACGAGCCGCGGCGGCACCCGCAGCGCCGAGGAGCTCCTCGAGCTCGTGGGGCTGGACCCCAAGCGCACGCTCGAGAGCTACCCGCACGAGCTCTCCGGCGGCCAGTGCCAGCGCGTCATCATCGCCATGGCGCTCACGCGCGACCCGTCGCTCGTCATCTGCGACGAGCCCACCACCGCCCTTGACGTGACGGTCCAGAAGCAGGTCATCAAGCTCCTGAACGACCTTCAGAGAAAGCTCGGCTTCGCGATGATCTTCGTGTCCCACGACCTGGCCCTCGTCGCCGAGGTCGCCTCCGAGATCACCGTCATGTACGCCGGCCAGGTGGTCGAGTCCGCCCCCACCAAGGAGCTGCTCACCAACCCGATTCACGAGTACACCCAGGGTCTTCTCGGCTCCGTGCTCTCCATCGAGGCGCACGACGGCAGCCGCCTGCACCAGGTGCCCGGCTCCGTCCCGAGCCCGGCGGACTTCCCGAAGGGCGACCGCTTCGCGCCGCGCTCGAGCCACCCCACGGTGGGCCTCGACGTCCGTCCCATCCTGAAGCCCGTCCCCGGCGCCGACCACCACTTCGTCGCGGAGATTCCGGACGAGGAGCTTGCGAAGTACGGTCTCGTCTCTCGACTGGAGGTGAGGTAGATGGCTGAGAGCAGCACCGGGCAGACGCCCATCATCTTCCTTGACAACATCTCGGTCACGTTCAAGTCCCGTACGGGCTCGCTCTTCCACCCCAACCTCGTGCACGCCGTCAACGGCCTCACGCTCAAGCTCATGCCCGGTGAGACCATCGGCATTGTCGGCGAGTCGGGCTGCGGCAAGTCCACCACGGCCAACGTCATGTGCGGCCTGCAGTCGCCGACCGCCGGCCACGTGTACTTCAAGGGCGAGGACGTCACCAAGCGCACCGCGGAGCTTCGCAAGAAGATCGGCCGCGTGGTCTCGGTGGTGTTCCAGAACCCGGCTACGGCCCTGAACCCGCGCATGTCCGTGCACGACCAGCTGCTCGACCCCCTCGTCGTCCACAAGGTGGGCTCGGACGAGGAGCGCGAGGAGCGCGTGCGCGAGCTGCTCGGCGTCGTCGGCCTGCCGTCGTCGGCGATGTACGCCCTGCCCGGCCAGCTCTCCGGCGGCCAGCGGCAGCGCGTCGCCATCGCCCGCGCGCTCTCCCTGCGCCCGGACGTCATCATCGCGGACGAGCCCACCTCGGCGCTCGACGTCTCGGTCCGCGCGCAGATCCTCAACCTGCTCACGGACCTCAAGCACGAGCTCGGGCTCGCCATGGTCTTCATCAGCCACGACATCCAGACCGAGCGCTACATCTCGGACCGCATCGTCGTCATGAACCACGGCCAGATCATGGAGGAGGGCCCCGCGAAGAAGATCTTCGAGGACCCGCAGGACGCCTACACCAAGACGCTCCTCGCGGCCGCGCCCTCGCTGCTCCATCCCAACCTCGGCCGATAGCTGCGCACCCCAGGCGGGCGCGTCCTGCGGGGCGCGCCCGCACGGCCAATCGGTGAGCGGCGGGCCCGTCCCGCCGCGCTTGTCATAGCATCACAGTACTTTGTCCCCGGCGGCCAAGGGCCGCCAGATGGAAAGGATTGGCATGGCAGACAAGAAGTTCTCCGGCGTCATCCCGCCCGTGGTGGTCCCGCTCAAGCAGGACCGCAGCCTCGACGTGGCGTCGTTCGAGAAGAGCGTCAACCGCATGATCGAGGCGGGCGTGGACGGCCTCTTCATCCTGGGCTCCTCCAGCGAGGTGGTCTTCTCCACCGACGAGCGCCGTCGCGAGGTCATCTCCAACATGGTCCGCATCGTCGACGGGCGCGTCCCCGTGCTCGCCGGCATCATCGACACCGAGACCGAGCGCATGATTGAGCACGGCAAGGCGGCCGAGCAGCTGGGCGTGGACGCCCTCGTGGCCACCTGCCCGTTCTACGCCCTGCAGGGCATCGACGAGATCGAGTGGAGCTTCCGGTGCCTGCACGACGCGCTCGACCTGCCGCTCTTTGCCTATGACATCCCGGTCTGCGTCCACAACAAGCTCGACTGGAAGATGCTTTTGCGCCTGGGCGAGGACGGCGTGCTCACCGGCGTCAAGGACTCCTCCGGCGACGACATCTCCTTCCGCTTCCTCTGCATCGCCAACGAGGAGGCAGGCCACCCGCTGACGCTGCTCACCGGCCACGAGGTCGTGGTCGACGGCGCCTACCTCGGCGGCGCCGACGGCTCGGTCCCGGGCCTCGCCAACGTGGAGCCCTACGGCTACGTGCGCATGTGGAAGGCCGCGCAGGAGGGTGACTGGGCCACGGTCAAGGCCGAGCAGGACCGCCTGGCGCGCATCATGCACATCACCGACGTCACCAAGGGCGTCAAGGGCTTCGGCGCGGGCGTCGGTGCGTTCAAGACCGCGCTCATGCTCATGGGCATCTTCGAGACCAACCAGATGCCGCGCCCCGTCCACTCGCTCAAGGGCGAGAACGTCGACGCGATCCGCAAGGTCCTCGTGGACACCGGGCTGCTTGAGGGATAGGAGTCGTCATGAGCCAGACCATCGTCGCCGTCGACGTCGGCGGCACCAAGATCGCGTGCGGGCTCGTCACCCTGGGCGGCGAGAAGCCCGTCATCTCCAAGGTCGAGAAGGTCCCCACGGACGCCATGGCCGGCGGCGAGCACGTGCTTGCCACGGTGCTGGAGCAGGTCAAGGCCGCCATCGAGCGCGCCGACGAGGCGCCCTGCGGCGTGGGGATCTCCTCCGCCGGCGTGGTGAACCCCCGAAACGGCGACATCACCTTTGCCAACGAGCTCATGCCCGGCTGGGGCGGCACCCACCTCGGCGCCGAGGTCACGGCCGCGACGGGCCTGCCGTGCCGCGTCCTGAACGACGTCCACGCCCACGCCCTCGGCGAGGCGCGCTGGGGCGGCGGCCGCGACGCCAAGAGCTGCCTGGTGGTGGCCGTGGGCACCGGCATCGGCGGCGCCTTCGTGGAGCGCGGGCAGATCATGCTCGGCGCCCACGACGAGGCGGGCCACATCGGCCACGTCTGCTGCCCGGCCGCCGCGGGCGTGCCGTGCAGCTGCGGGGCCACGGGGCACCTCGAGCCCGTCGCCGCCGGCCCGGGCATCATCGAGGAGTACGTGCGCCTGGGCGGCGACGCCACGCAGGCCGACGGAGCGCCGATGGACGGCGCGGAGATCGACCGCCGCGCCGCCGCGGGGGACGCCGCCGCGCAGGCCGCGGAGGCCCGCGCGGGCCGCGCCCTCGGCGAGGTGCTGGGGTCCATGTGCAACATGCTCGACCCGGACTGCGTGATCCTCTCCGGGTCGGTGGCCCAGTGCGGCCCCGCCTGGTCGGACGCCCTGGCCGAGGCCTTCCGCGGCCAGGCCATGCCGCCGGTTGCCGCCACGCCCGTCGTGGACGGCGAGCTCGGCGGGGACGCCCCGCTCATCGGCGCCGCGGAGAACTTCGTCAGCTCCGGCTACGCCGAGATCGCCTGAGACGAAGGGACGGTCCCTTCATCTCGTTCAACGTTCCATGAGGCAAAGGGACTGTCCCTTTGTCTCGTCAAGGAGGAGAGATGTCACATCACCCGCTCGTGGAGTCCCTGCGTGGGAAGCTCATCGTGAGCGTCCAGGCCTATCCGGGCGAGCCCCTTCGCCACCCGGAGACCATGGCCCAGATGGCCCGCGCCTGCGAGCTCGGCGGCGCGGCCGCCATCCGCTGCCAGGGGCTCTCCGACATCGCCGCCATCAAGGGCCGCGTGGAGATCCCCGTGATCGGCCTGTGGAAGGAGGGCCACGAGGGCGTCTACATCACGCCCACGCTGCGCCACGCGCTGGCGTGCGTGAACGCTGGCGCCGACGTGGTGGCCCTTGACGCCACCGACCGCCCGCGCCCGGACGGCCGCACCTTCGAGGAGACGGTCGAGGCCATCCGCGCCCAGAGCGACGTCCTCGTCATGGCCGACTGCATGACCATCGAGGACATCCGCCGGGGCGTGGCCGCCGGCTGCGACCTCGTGTCCACCACGCTCTCGCACAACAAGCCCGCCATCGACACCACGATGGACGACGGCCCGGACCTCCCGATCCTCAGGCAGGCCGTGAGCGAGTTCCCGGACGCTGCCATCATCTGCGAGGGCCACGTCCACACCCCGGCCGACGCGCGCGCCGCCCTGGACGCAGGCGCCTGGGCCGTGGTGTCCGGCACCGCCATCACGCACCCCACGAGCATCACCAGCTGGTTCGTCGACGCGCTCAAGTAGGGGCGCCACCCATCGCACGTCACCCGCGCGGGGTCACGGCGTCTGCCGCGGCCCCGCGTTCTTCTCGCCGCCGTCAGGGTACGGCAAGGGCGCACCTCCGGGGCGTCGCCCGGCTCCCGCGAATTTGCCGCCCGGCATAGCCCGGGCCGCCCGCTTGCGCAACAATGGTGAGCCAGGAAACGAGGAGAAAGGGAGACCCCCATGGCAGACACCACCCCGAGCACCGCCGCCCCGCTCGACTCCGCGGCCGCCGCCACCGCGGCCTTCGCCGCCGTCCAGGGCCAGCCCTTCCCGGAGGAGGTATTCCGCGCTCCGAGGCTCAGGTGGGCCGTCATCGGCTGCGGCGTCATCGCCAACCAGATGGCCGCCTCGCTCGCCCTGGCGGGCCGGCGCCTCCACGGCGTGGCCAACCGCACCCACGAGAAGGCCGTCGCCTTTGCCGAGAAGTACGGCGTGGAGCGCGTCTACGACTCCTTCGAGGAGCTCTACGCCGACCCCGAGGTCGACGCCGTCTACATCACCACGCCGCACAACACCCACATCACCTACCTGCGCGCGGCCCTCGCCGCCGGCAAGCACGTCCTCTGCGAGAAGTCCATCACGCTCAGCTCCGCCGAGCTCGACGAGGCCCGTGCCATCGCCGACGCGCACGGCGTGGTGCTCATGGACGCCACGACGATCCTGCACATGCCACTCTACCAGGAGCTCCTGCGCCGCGCCGAAGCGGGCGAGTTCGGCCGGATGAACCTGGCCCAGCTCAACTTCGGCTCCTACAAGGAGTACGGCGATCTCACCAACCGCTTCTACAACCTGCGCCTGGCCGGCGGTGCGATGCTCGACATCGGCGTCTACGCGCTCAGCCTCATGCGCCTGTTCATGGCGTCCCAGCCCACCGAGGTGGTCTCTCTTGGCAACCTCTGCGAGACGGGCGTCGACGTGGCTGGCGGCATCGTGGCGAGAAACGCGGAGGGCCAGCTCGGCGTCGTCTCCCTGACGCTCCACTCCAAGCAGCCCAAGCGCGCCGTGCTCTCCTTCGACAAGTGCTATGTGGAGGTCATGGACTACCCGCGCGCCGACCACGCCACCATCGTGTGGACCGCCGACGGCGCGCGCGAGGAGGTGCGCGCCGGCGAGGAGGGCTACGCGCTCTGCTACGAGATGGCCGACCTCGAGGCCGCCGTGGCCGGCGACGAGTCCAAGCGCGCCCTCATCGGCTACGTCTCCGACGTCATGGAGCTCATGACCCGCCTGCGCGTGGACTGGGGCGTCACCTACCCCGAGGAGAGCGCGCCGGGCGTCCCGCGCGAGGGGACGTCCCGATGATCTACACCGTCACGTTCAACCCGTCGCTCGACTACGTCGTCCGCGTGGACGGCATGCGCCTCGGCGCCATCAACCGCACCACCTACGAGAAGATCCTGCCAGGCGGCAAGGGCGTGAACGTCTCGATCGTGCTCGGCAACCTCGGGCACGCGAGCCGCGCGCTGGGCTTCGTCGCCGGCTTCACGGGCGCCGAGCTCTGCCGCCTGTGCGCCGCGGCCGGCGTGGACTGCGACTTCATCCACGTGGCCGAGGGCATGACGCGCGTCAACGTCAAGGTCAAGAGCGCCGAGGAGACCGAGCTCAACGGCCAGGGGCCGACCATCACGCCCGCCGACGTGGAGGCGCTTCTCTCCCGCCTGGACGCGCTCGGGGCGGGGGACACGCTCGTGGTCTCCGGCTCGGTGCCGGCGTGCCTGCCCCCGGACATGTACGAACGCCTCATGCGGCGCGTGGCCGGCCGTGGCGTACGCGTGGTGGTGGAC
The DNA here is from genome assembly GCF_016900315.1 of Olsenella profusa. Classification (GTDB taxonomy): domain Bacteria; phylum Actinomycetota; class Coriobacteriia; order Coriobacteriales; family Atopobiaceae; genus Thermophilibacter; species Thermophilibacter profusus_A. The sequence goes on along the minus strand of NZ_JACSNQ010000007.1, from coordinate 57,350 downwards.
GCCGAGCGCGACCTCCTCACGCGCGCCCTGCCCCTGCACCCCTTCCTCGTGAAGCCCAACAACCACGAGCTCGGCGACATCTTCGGCGTCACGCTGAGCCGCCGCGACGAGGTCGTCCCCTACGCGTGGCGCCTGCAGGAGCTGGGCGCGGCCAACGTGCTCGTCTCGATGGCGGGGGAGGGCGGCGTCCTCGTGGCCGAGACGGGCGAGGTCCTCGAGCACCCGGCGGCGCGCGGTACGGTGGTCAACTCCGTGGGCGCCGGCGACTCCGCCGTTGCGGGCTTTCTGGCCGGCCTCGCCGAGACGGGCAGCTACGAGGCCGCCTTCCGCATGGCGCTGGCGACCGGCTCTGCGAGCGCGTTCTCGGAGGGCCTGGCCACGCGCGCCGAGGTGGAGGCGCTGCTCGCGTCCTGAGACCGGGGTGCGGCCCTGCCCTGGGGCGTGTTCGTCTACCCCGAGGGCGCGGCCTCACACCCCGTGGTCCTTCTCGCCACGGGCTTATTGGCTGGGGTATCCTGAACACATCGGAGAAAGGGGTCGCAATGGAGCAGGCCGGGCAGCAGATGCGCGCCGCCGAGAGCGCCGCGCGCGTTCCCGACGTCGTGGTGATCACGGGCATGAGCGGCTCGGGGCGGACGCAGGCCCTGCACGTCTTCGAGGACATGGGCTACTTCTGCATCGACAACCTGCCGCCGCGCCTCCTGCTCCAGCTGGCCGAGCTCGTGGGCATCAACACCGGCGTGGGGCGTCACCTCGCCGTGACCTGCGACCTGCGCTCCCAGGGGCTCTTCGACGAGTTCTCCGACTCCGTGACCCAGCTGCGCGAGCACGAGATCTCGGTCAAGGTGGTCTTCCTCGACACCTCTGACGAGATCCTCATCCGTCGCTACGACGAGAACCGCCGCCGCCACCCGCTCGCCGCGCCGGGGGAGTCGGTGGCCTCAGCCATCGCCCGCGAGCGCTCGCAGCTCGAGGGCGTCCGCGACACGGCCGACCTCGTCATCGACACAAGCCACCTGCGCACGAAGGACCTGCGCTCCCGCCTGCGCCGCGCCTTCTCCGAGCTCACCGACCAGCAGCTCATGGAGGTCAGCGTCTTCTCCTTTGGCTTCAAGCACGGCATGCCGGTGGAGGCGGACCTCATGATCGACGTGCGCTTCCTGCCCAACCCCTTCTACGACCCCGAGATGCGCACCCTGACCGGCAACGACCCCCTGGTGCGCGACTTCGTCCTGGGCAACCCCACCACCGAGCAGTTCCTCGACGCGTGGTACCGCCTGCTCGACGTGGCAATGCCGGGCTACGTGGCCGAGGGCAAGAGCCACCTCTCCATCGCGGTGGGCTGCACGGGCGGCCAGCACCGCAGCGTCGCCATCGCCGCCGCCACGGCCGCCTACCTGGAGCGAGGCGGCTACCACGTGAGCCTCTCGCACCGCGACCTCGCGCTCGCCAACGTGAGGACGAGCTAGCATGTCCTTCACCGCGGAGGTCAAAGACGAGCTCTCCCGCGTGGAGGCGCCCACCGCCGAAGCCGAGCTCGCCCAGCTCTCGGCCCTCATCCGCGTGTGCGGCACGCTTTCCTTCCGGGGGTCGGGGCGCTACTCGGTCCGCATCGCCACGGAGACGGGCGCGGTGGCGCGCACCGTCATCAAGCTCACGCACAAGATCTTTGACCTTGACACCTCGCTCACCGTGCGGCGCTCGGTGCTGCACAAGACCCGCAACTACCTCATAGAGATGCCCGAGCAGGACGAGCTGGCCGCCGACCTCGTGAGGCTGGGGATCTTGGTCCCGGGCCGCGGGCTTGCCACCGGGGTGCCCGCGGCGCTGCTCTCGACCCGCCCGGCGCGGGAGGCCTTCGTGCGCGGCGCCTTCATGGCCGGCGGCTTCATCGCGGACCCGCGCGGGGACTTCCACCTGGAGATTGCCGTGACGGGGGAGGACTTCGCCCGCGGCCTCGTAGAGCTCGTGGGGTCGTTCGGGGTCTCGGCGCGCCTCAACCGCCGCCGCGGCGCCTTTGCCATCTACCTCAAGAGCTACGATGACGTCATCGCCCTGCTGCGCGCGATGGGGGCGGGGCGGATGGCGCGCGTCGTGGAGGTGGCGCGGGCCAAGAAGTCCGTCAAGAACGACGTCAACCGCCGCGTCAACGCCGAGATGGCCAACCAGGCCCGCTCCACGGGGGCCGCCGCCGCGCAGCTCGACCTCATCGACCGGGCGGAGCGCGAGGTCGGCCTAGCCTCGCTGCCGCCGGCCCTGCGCGCGTTCTGCCAGGCCCGCCGCGCCCACCCCGAGCTCAGCCTCGCCGCGCTTGGGGAGGAGCTCGACCCGCCCGCCTCGAAGTCCGCCATGTACCACCGGGTCCTGCGCCTCGAGGAGCTCGTCGCGGAGGCCGAGAAGAACCAGGGGCGCTGACCGCGGTCTCTGGGGGACAGGCACCTGCCACGGGACAGGACCGTGGCGCCGGGGACGGGCGCACGCCGCGGCGCCGAGGGGGCCGCAGGCCTGTCCGGCGGCAGGTGGAACCCCGCCCCTCCCACACCTGAGCGCGCCCGGCTCAAATTTCCCCCGCCTGTTTCAGGATTACGTGCTTCACGCGCGCGCGTCTGGGGTACACTATCAGACGGTTAGGGCAGTGTGCCCTGTGCTTGGTTCGCCGGGGAAGGACCCCGGTGGCACCGTGAAAGGAGAAAGCATGGCAGTAAAGGTTGCTATCAACGGCTTTGGTCGCATCGGCCGTCTGGCGTTCCGTCAGATGTTCGCGCACGAGGGCACCGAGATCGTCGCCATCAACGACCTCACCTCCCCCGACATGCTCGCGTACCTCCTGAAGTACGACTCCACGCAGGGCAACTACGGCCGTGACCACGAGGTGACCTCCGACGAGGACTCCATCACCGTCGACGGCAAGAAGATCACCATCTACAAGGAGGCCGACGCCAACAACCTCCCCTGGGGCGAGCTCGGCGTGGACGTCGTCCTCGAGTGCACCGGCTTCTACACCTCCAAGGCCAAGGCCCAGGCGCACATCAACGCCGGCGCCAAGAAGGTCGTCATCTCCGCTCCCGCGGGCAACGACCTTCCCACGATCGTCTACAACGTCAACCACGAGACGCTGACCGCCGATGACAACATCATCTCCGCGGCCTCCTGCACCACCAACTGCCTCGCCCCGATGGCCAAGGGCCTCAACGACTTCGCCCCGATCGTCTCCGGCATCATGACCACCATCCACGCCTTCACCGGCGACCAGATGCCGCTCGACGGCCCGCAGCGCAAGGGCAACAAGCGTCGTTCCCGCGCCTGCTCCGAGAACATCGTCCCCAACTCCACCGGCGCCGCCAAGGCCATCGGCCTGGTGCTCCCCGAGCTCAACGGCAAGCTCATCGGCGCTGCCCAGCGCGTCCCGACGCCGACCGGCTCGCTGACCAACCTCTACTGCGTCGTTGACAAGACCGTCACCGTCGACGAGGTCAACGCTGCCATGAAGGCCTACGCCGAGACCATCCCCGAGACCTTCGGCTACAACGAGGACGAGATCGTGTCCCGCGACATCGTCGGCGAGACCCACGGCTCGATCTTCGACGCCACCCAGACCATGGTCCAGGACCTCGGCAACGGCCAGAGCCTCGTTCAGGTCACCTCTTGGTACGACAACGAGAACTCCTACACCTCCCAGATGGTCCGCACCATCAAGTACTTCGAGAAGTTCGTCGCGTAGCCTCAGCTTCGCATCAGCTTTTCGCAAGGGGTGCGGTCGCAGCTCACAGGGCCGCGGCCGCGCCCCTTTTCGTAAGGTACCCGCAAGTCGCAAGGAGTGAAGCATGGCTTTCACCAAGAAGACCGTCCGCGACGCCGACGTCGACGGCAAGCGCGTCCTCATGCGCGTTGACTTCAACGTGCCCCTGAAGGACGGCGTCGTGACCGACGACACGCGCGTGCGCGCCGCCATCCCCACCATCAAGTACCTCAAGGAGCACAACGCCAAGACCATCCTGATGAGCCACCTCGGCCGCCCCAAGGGCGACGGCCCGGAGCCCGAGCTCTCGCTCAAGCCGGCTGCCGACAAGCTCGCCGAGCTCACCGGCTATGACGTGAAGTTCGTCGATGACACCTACGGCGAGAAGGCCAAGGCCGCCGTCGACGCCCTCGAGCCGGGCGACATCCTCGTCCTCGAGAACGTCCGCTTCGACAAGCGCGAGAAGAAGAACGACCCCGAGATCGCCAAGATCCTCGCCTCCTACGGCGACGTCTTCGTGCTCGACGCCTTCGGCACCGCGCACCGCGCCCAGGGCTCCGTGGTGGGCCCCGCCCAGTACCTGCCCGCCTACGCCGGCTTCCTGCTGGAGAAGGAGGTCGACACCCTGACCTCCATCTTCGCCGAGCCGGAGCGCCCGTTCGTCGCCATCGTCGGCGGCTCCAAGGTGTCCTCCAAGATCGGCGTGCTTGACCACCTGATCGACTCCGCCGACACCCTGATCATCGGCGGCGGCATGGCCTACACCTTCTTCCTCGCCCAGGGCTACACCGTGGGCACCTCCCTCAAGGAGGAGGACTGGGTCGAGCGCGCCGGCGAGATGCTCAAGAAGGCCGAGGACAAGGGCGTCAAGATCCTGCTCCCGATCGACAACGTCGTCGCCGACCACTTCGGCGAGGACGCCGTGGGCGAGGTCGTCGACTCCGACAAGATCCCCGACGACCGCATGGGCATGGACATCGGCCCCAAGACCCGCGAGCTCTACGCCGAGGCCATCAAGGGCGCCAAGACCGTCTTCTGGAACGGCCCGATGGGCGTCTTCGAGATGGACCAGTTCGCTGCCGGCACCGAGGCCGTCGCCCGCGCCGTGGCCGACTCCGACTGCACCTCGATCATCGGCGGCGGCGACTCCGTGGCCGCCATCAACAAGTTCGGTCTGGCCGACAAGATGAGCTGGATCTCCACCGGCGGCGGCGCCTCGATGGAGCTCGTCGAGGGCAAGGCCCTTCCTGGAGTGGAGGCGCTTCTCGATGCGTAAGAGGATGATCGCTGGCAACTGGAAGATGAACAAGACCTACAGCGAGGGCGTCGTCCTCGCCCAGGGCCTTGCCGACGAGCTCAAGGACGGCACCGGCGACGTCGACGTCGTCGTCTGCCCGCCCGCCGTCGACCTCAAGGGCGTCTCCGAGGTCATCGAGCAGACGAGCGCCCCGTACGCGCTCGGCGCGCAGAACGTCTACTGGGAGGAGTCCGGCGCCTACACCGGCGAGACGGCCCCCAGCATGCTCGAGGCCGTGGGCGCCACCTACTGCATCATCGGCCACTCCGAGCGCCGCGACTACTTCCACGAGACGGACGAGGACGTGAACAAGAAGGCCAAGGCCCTCATGGCTCACGGCATCGTGCCGATCAGCTGCTGCGGCGAGTCCCTTGAGGTCCGCGAGGCCGGCAAGCACGTCGAGTTCGTCGTCGACCAGATCAAGAAGGACACCGAGGGCCTCGAGATCACCGACCCGTCCAAGTACGTGGTCGCCTACGAGCCCATCTGGGCCATCGGCACCGGCAAGACCGCCACGGCCGACGACGCCCAGGAGGTCTGCGGCGCCATCCGCAAGACCCTTGCCGAGATCTTCGGCGAGGAGACCGCGGCCGGCATCCGCGTCCTCTACGGCGGCTCCGCCAAGCCGGAGAACATCGCCGGCTTCCTGGAGAAGGAGGACGTCGACGGCGCCCTCGTCGGCGGCGCCTCGCTCAAGGCCGACAGCTTCGCGGCTATGGTCAAGAGCGCCATGGCGTAGGCGACAGACCCTCAGGGCCTGACGTTCTTCTCGCCAGATTATGTGTTCTGGGACCCGGGCAGGTGCTCGGGTCCCTTTGTGTTACCATTGCAGACTGGACTGCATCTGCCCCCTAAGGAGTGTTACGTGAACGTCCTCAACATCATCCTCGTTGTTCTTCTTGTCCTGTCCGGCCTGCTGACGGTCGCCCTCGTCCTCATGCACTCCGGCAAGGGCACCGGCGTCTCGGACATGATTGCCTCGTCGATCTACAACTCCGGCACCGGCTCGGGCGTGCTCGAGAAGAACCTCAACCGCCTCACGGTCATCACCACCACGATTTTCATCGTCTGCGTCATCGTGATGGCCCTCACCTTCCCGACGGGCACGATCGGCTAGCCCCGTCGCACGGCAAGCGCATTGACTTGACTCGGGGGAGGTCCCAGGTGGGGCCTCCTTCTTTTTGTGCCAAGCACCCCTGGCCCCTCCCGGCCAAGTGTGCGGCAGACCCGGCGAGAAGAACCTCGCGCCGCCGGCCAGCGCTTCCGTCCGCGCCTTGGGCGTCCCTCCCGCGGCGCGCCTCCCTCGTGCGGCGCCCCTCCCGCGGCGAAAAAATCCAAAATTGGGGCTTGCGCGGAGATGGGGTCTGGTGCATACTATCCCTTGCGCGAAAGCGCAGTGACAAGTCGGAGTGGCGGAATTGGCAGACGCGCTAGCTTGAGGTGCTAGTGACTGACTAAAAGGTCGTGCGGGTTCAAGTCCCGCCTCCGACACCACGAGGGTTCGCGGGCCTCCCTAGGGAGGCCCGCTTTTATGTTACGAACCGTCACTGGACGGTTTCGCGTGCGGGCTCGTGGCTGAAGACGGGTGCCTCCGCGTCCTATGATGCGCTCAACGGCTATCTTGGAGAGGAGCGCGCCATGATTGACCAGCTCAGCGTCAGCCTGCCAAACCGTCCCGGCAGCCTTGCCCAGATGTGTCGCCTGCTCGGCGAGTGGGGCCTCCAGATCCACGCGTTCATGGTTGCCGACACGAGCGACTTCTCCATCGTCCGCATCATCTGCGACCAGCCGCGCACGGCCTGCGCCCGCCTTGCCGAGAGGGGCTACGCCGCCATCACGAGCAGGCTGGCCGCGGTGGAGGTGGAGAACGTCCCCGGCGCCTTCGGGGCGCTGCTCGAGCGCCTTGCCTCCTACGACCTCAACGTGGAGTACGCCTACTGCTGCTCGCTCGGGAGCCGTGTGGTCGACCTCATCAAGGTCTCCGGCGAGCCCCTCGCCGTGAAGCTCGCCCAGACCGGACTCGTCTTTCTGGACGCCGCGGAGCTCTACGTGCCGGACGAGGAGGAGTAGGGCCCCGCACGGCTTCGTCGTGCTACGCTTCTGCGCGTAGGGCACGTACGGACGGGGGAGAGATGGCGAAGGCGGGACTTTCCACGCGGCGCGTCGAGGGCATCGGCGAGGGGAGCCTCGTCGGGACGCTCTCGCGCCTCCTGCAGCTCACCTGCGAGGCGGTGCTCGTCTTTGACGGGGCGGGCAGGGTGCTCCTCGCAAACGACGAGGCGTCCGAGCTCTTCGACGCCCCGGGCGGCCTGGTGGGCACCGACGTCCGCCTGGTGTTTCCGGCCTCTGGCGACGAGACGGCGGCGCACGGTCCCTTCGAGGCTCGGGCGCTCCCGTTTCCCGTGGACGGCACGGCCTCGCTCGTGTCCTGTCGCGGCGCGTCAGGCCGCTCCGTGCGCGTGAGGGTGCGCTGCGAGACCGTCCAGGCCCCCGGCGAGACCTACCTGCTCGTGGCGCGCCACTACAGCGACGACGCGCTCGTTGACCGCGAGGGCGCCCGCGTGCTCGAGGACCTGCGCCGCGCAAACCACCGCCTTGCCGGCACGCTCAACATCGTCCTGGACACGCTCGACTCCACGGACGTCTCTGCCCTCTTCGAGCGCGTACTCGAGGAGGTCACCGACACGATGGAGGCCGACGGCACGATCGTCTACCTTGCGGAGACGGACGGCTTTCACCTGCGCGGCATCTCGAGCGGCCTTGCCGGCGAGAAGGTCGCGCGCTTCATGCCCTCCGGGCGCAGCGTGGAGCGCCTTGCCATCCGCGAGGGGCATGCCGTGCGCCTGCGGGTGTGCGCTCCCTCGAGCGGCGCGCTGCGCCAGGGGCGCCTCACCACGCGCGAGGTGGTCAACGAGGACACCCACGAGGTCCTCAAGATGCGCTCCGACATGCTGCCGCCGTTCACGAGCTTCGTCTCCGTGCCGGTGTGGTTCGGCGGGCACGTGATCGCGATCATCGAGGTGGGCTGGCGGCGCGTGCACCCCATCCTCAAGGAGGAGGCGGGCCTGCTCGACTCCGTGGCCCACTACCTCTCCGTGCAGCTCGCCGGCGCCTTCACCACGCTGCGCGCCCAGCGCGCGAGCCGGCTCGACACGCTTGCCACCGAGCTCCGCGAGGAGCTGCTCACCTCCGCCACGCGCGAGGGCGCCGGCACGCTCGAGAGCATCGACGAGGTGTTCGCCGAGGCCGCCGACGAGCTCGAGGCGGCCCTCGTGCGCGTGCATACCAACGAGCACCAGCACCTCGCGGTGGCCGAGCTGCCGCTCACGGGCGCGCGCGAGCTGCCGGTGAGCGTCGACGAGCTCGTGGGGGACCGCCGCCGCGACGGGGTGGCCGTGGTAGCGATCCAGCCTGACACGCCGCTCTTCTCGGCGCTGCGGGGCCTCGGCGAGCCCTGCGTGGGCGCCCTCGTGGACCTCGGCGAGCTCTCCGAGCACCGGCGCTGCTTCATGGTGCTGCGCCCGGACGGTGCCGAGCCGCTCGACGACATCGAGCTCGACTTCCTCCAGGTGCTCGCCGGCGACGTGCACGACATCGCCCGGGGCGAGGAGGCGCGCGAGCAGGACAAGCGCATCTCCCAGGCCCTCCAGACCGGCATGAGAAACGAGCTCCAGCGCGTCGACGGCATCACCGCCCAGGCGGTCTACTCCTCGGCCACCAAGGCAGCCTCGGTGGGCGGGGACTTCTACGACCTCATCCGCCTGCCGGACCGGCGCGCCTGCGTCATCATGGGCGACGTCTCCGGCAAGGGCGTGGAGGCGGCATCGGTCTCCGCGGCCGTCAAGACCGCGCTCGGCGCCTACGCGTGGGAGGGGCTCTCCCCGGCGCGCATGGTGCGCTCGCTCAACGAGTTCCTCCTGGGCTTCTCGCGCCTTGAGACCTTCGCGACGCTCTTCGTGGGGATCGTCGACCTCGAGGCGGCCACGATTCGCTACTGCTCGGCCGGCCACCCGCCCGCGATCCTTATCGGCCCCGGCGCCGACGAGATCTCCATCCTGGACGTGCAGTCGGGCGTGGTGGGCGCCTTCCACGACATCAACTACCAGGACGGTCTCGTGAGCCTGGAGCCCGGCGACGTGCTTTTGCTCTACACCGATGGCACCACCGAGGCGCGCGACCCCTCCGGCGCCTTCTTCGGCGAGGAGGGCCTGCGGGACATGGTGATGCGCGAGTCCGAGGGCGACAAGCCCTTCGACGGCTTCGTGGAGCGCCTGCTGGCCACCCTCGACGCCTTCACGGGGCGCAACCTTGAGGACGACGTGGCCATGGTGGCCCTGCGCTTCGACGAGCTCGGCGAGTGGGACGGCGCGCCTGCCGTGCAGGGCGGCGCGCCCGGCGAGAAGGACGACGCACCTGGCGAGAAGGACGGCGCGCAGGGTTAGGCAGCGCCCCTTTTGGGGAATAACAACGGCATGTCCGACTCCGTCAACATAGCCTTCGTGGTGGTGGACGGGGACCTCGACGTGACGACGGTCCCCTCCGTGCGACGCCAGATTGACCGCCTCCTGGCGGGCGGCTGCCGGCGCGTCTTCGTGAACATGGCCGAGGCCACGCACGTGGACTCCGCCGGCATGGGGCTCATCCTCACCGAGCTCAGGCGCATGCGCCGCATGGGCGGGCTGCTCTCGCTCACCAACGTCTCCGCCCAGGTCTACCAGGCTCTCAGGCGCATGAGGGTGCTCGACTACATGCCGGTCGTCCGCGCGGGCGCGCGCCGGTCCGTGAGCGCGCTCGACCCCTCGGTGCTGCCGCGCTGGCGCACCACCTTTCGCGTGGACGCCGCGGCGCTCTCCGAGGCGCGCGACCGCATGGGGCGGCTGCTCTCCTCGCTGCCCTTCTCGCCGGACGAGGTCTTTGACCTCAAGCTGGCCTCGGGCGAGGCGCTGGGCAACGCGGTGGACCACACCTGCGGGGGAGGGGTGCTCGCCACGGTGGCGGCCTACCCGGACCGGGTGACCATCGACGTGGCGGACTGCGGATGCGGCTACGAGCTCGCCGACGACGAGGAGCCCCCCGAGGCGGGGCCGTGCGCCGAGCGCGGGCGCGGCATCCGGCTCATGCGGCTGCTCACGGACTCGGTGACCATCGCGCACAAGAGCACGGGCGAGGGCACGGTGGTGCGTCTCGTCAAGCTCTTCGACCACGCGGACGCCTCGGCGGGGGAAGGCGCGGAGGACGTTCCAGCCTAGCTTGCGGCCCCCGCAGAGCTGGGCCTTCACAGGTTCTTCACCTTTCTGTCAGATTCTGCTTGCGCGCGGGCGCCGCGGCCCGTATAGTATTCCTGCTCGTGCGGGCTTAGCGCAGTTGGTAGCGCGCCACCTTGCCAAGGTGGAGGTCGCGGGTTCGAACCCCGTAGCCCGCTCCATGTGAGCTCCAGGCCGGACTCGTTCGGCCTTTTTCATACGGCGAAGTGGCCAAGTGGTAAGGCACGGGCCTGCAAAGCCCTGACCCCCGGTTCGAATCCGGGCTTCGCCTCCAAGACCAGATGGGCGCCCTGATGGGCGCCCTTTTTCGTGCGCGGACTGTGGGCGCGCCGGGTTGCGGTCGCGGGTTCTTCTCGGCTTGTGGTGTTCCGGCCCGTGGTTCTTCTCGCCCCGCTCTCGGCACGCCGTGATTTCGTTCCGCGACGCCTCGTCCTCGTGGTCCTTCTCGTCCTGTGAAGCTTCTGCCCCTCAGCATTCCGCCCGCCGTTATGGACTGGCGCAGGATGGCTCCCAGGTTGGCGTCTATGACGCGTTCCGCCCCCGCCGTTAGGAACCGGCGCATCTTGTGTCGCCGTGGTCCCGTTCGGTTAGGAACGGCCGCATCTTTTGCCCACGACGCACTAAGGTGCGGCGATTCCTAACGGTTGGGCGTTCCGGCGCACTAAGGTGCGGCGATTTCTAACGGACGAGGGGCGCTGGCGCGCTAACGTACGGCGTTTCCTAACGGCCGGCGCGGCCCCAGTTCGAAGGCACGGCAATTCTTAACGACCGGATGGACCAGGGCGCTAAGACGCAGCGACCTCCAGCGCACAAGCTCTCCGGAGGGCCGAGAAGGACGGGCGAAACGGGGGACGAACCGGCACACCCGCCCGCACCAAATCACCTCCCGCGAAAATTTCCGCTTGCAATCCGTCGGGGCTTGCCGTAGTATTACCTCTCGCGTCGCGGGCTTAGCGCAGTTGGTAGCGCGCCACCTTGCCAAGGTGGAGGTCGCGGGTTCGAACCCCGTAGCCCGCTCCATGAGCCTTCTGGGGCCGGTCAGCTGACCGGCCCCTTTTGCTATCCTCGGGATCGGACGCATGGGAGTCGTCTGCTAGGAGCTTTGGCGAATGTTTCTCTCGCTCATCTTCGTGGTCTTCCTCTTCCTGGTGGTCCAGGGCTTCGTGCGCGTGGTGATGTTCTTCTGGGACTGGCTCTCCCACGGGGACCAGCTTGACCAGGACGACGTCAAGCGCGCCGAGACGGCGATGGAGGAGTCCGAGGACGTCCTGGAGCGAGAGCTGGCCCGTGCCGAGCGCGAGCGCGGCCTGGGACGGCTCTTCGCCCGCTGGCGCGCCTCGGGCGAGGCGGTGGAGGAGTACCTCGACCACCTGCACCTCTCCTGGTACCAGCTCGTGATCATCTTCTTCGTGGGCTCCATGGCGGGGCTGCTCATCGAGGAGGTCTGGATGCTCGTCTCGGCCGGCCTCACGGAGAGCCGCGTGGGCCTGGTCTGGGGGCCCTTCTCGCCGCTCTACGGCCTCGGCGCGGTGCTGCTGACGCTCATGAGCTTCCTGCTGCGCCGCAAGGGCGCCAGGGCCTGGCAGGTCTTCCTGGTGTCGGCCGTGGTGGGAGGGCTGCTCGAGCAGCTGGCCGGCTGGTCCATGTCCACCTTCTTCGACGCCGAGTCCTGGACCTACCTGCATCTGCCCGACCACATCACGCAGTGGGTGGCCTGGCGCTTCCTGCTGTTCTGGGGCCTTCTGGGGCTCGCATGGTGCAAGCTGGTCATGCCGCGGCTGCTCTACACCATCGGGATGCCCACCACGCGCCGCCAGGCGATCTTCGTGACGCTCGTGGCGGTCTACCTGGTGGCGGACGTGGCCATGACGCTCGTGTGCTTCAACCGCAAGGCCGCGCGCGACGCCGGGGTGCCGCCGTCCAACGCCTTCGAGGAGTGGGTGGACACCAACTACAACGACGAGTTCATCGCCGGCCGCTTTGAGAACCTCAAGATCGGCGGCCAGCGCGACCTCGTGGACGAGAACGGCAACCTGGTCCTCGACGAGAACGGCAACACGATGAGCGAGGACGAGGCCACGGGAGGCATGCAGTGACGCCCGGCGAGAAGGACCTGCGGCCGGAGGGCGAGAAGGACCTGCGGGCTGCGTGTGGCACCCCCGCCGCCCCCGGCGCCGGCGCCCCGGTGCGCGAGGTCTACCTTGACTACGCGGCCGCCACGCCGGTCGACCCCGAGGTGGCCGCCGTGATGCTGCCCTACCTCACGGAGCGGTTCTGGAACCCCTCGGCGCCCTACGCGCGCGCTCGCGAGGTGCGCGACGACGTCGAGCGTGCCCGCGGGACCGTGGCCCGCCTCATCGGGGCGCGCCCGGACAACGTGGTCTTCACGGCCGGCGCCACCGAGGCCAACAACCTCGCCTTCGCGGCCGTGGAGGGCCACGTGGTGGTGGACGCCATCGAGCACGAGAGCGTGCTCGCCTGCGCCTCCACCCACGCGCGCCGCACGGTGCGCGTGGGCGCGGACGGGATCGTTGACCCCGCGGCGGTGGCGCGCGCCATCCGCCCGGACACCGAGCTCGTCTCCGTGGAGCTCGCAAACGGGGAGCTGGGCTGCGTGCAGCCGGTGCGCGAGATCTCGCGCGTGGTGGCCGCAGAGCGCGCCCGGCGCCTTGAGGCGGGCGAGAGGACCCCCCTCTACCTGCACACGGACGCCTCCCAGGCGGCCGGCGCGCTCTCGGTGAACGTGAGCTCGCTCGGGGTCGACCTGATGACGCTCTCGGCCGCCAAGCTCTACGGGCCCAAGCAGGTGGGCGCCCTCTACGCCTCCGACGACGTGCGGCTGCGCCCGCTCGTCTACGGCGGCGGCCAGGAGGGCGGCGTGCGCTCCGGGACGGAGAACGTGGCGGGCGTCGTGGGGTTTGCGCGCGCGTTCGAGCTCGCGTGCGAGCGCCGCGCGGACGAGGTGCGCCGCCTTGCCGCCCTGCGCGAGCGGCTGCGCCGCGCGCTTCTCGCCGAGCTGCCGTGGACGGTGGCGTCCGGGCCCTCCAACCCCAAGCGCTGTCTGCCGGGCCTGCTGAGCGTCGCCTTTGCGGGGATCGAGGCACGTCGGCTCGTGATCGCGCTGGAGCGCATGGGGGTGAGCGTGGGCACGGGCTCGGCCTGCGCGGCAAGCCGCATGCGCGTCTCCCACGTGCTCGACGCCATCGGCATGCCCCGGCCGCTCGCCGAGGGGAGCCTGCGCCTCACGCTGGGGCGCCCGACGACGGAGGCGGACGTGGACTTTGCCGCCGCGGCCATCGTGCGCTGCGTGCGCGCCGAGATGGCCCGCCTGGGCCTGGACGACGCGGGCCAGGGGGCGCGGGTGCGCGCGCTGCGCGCCCAGTGGGCGGGCCAGGGGGCCGTGCGATGAGCGGCGGCGCGCGCGTCTTCTGCGGCCTCTCCGGCGGCGTGGACTCGGCGCTGGCCTGCGCGCTTTTGGTGGAGGCCGGCTACGATGTCACGGCCGTCTACATGCGCAACTGGTCGCGCGACCTGCCGGGCTTTCGCTGCCCCTGGGCCGACGAGCTCGCCGATGCCGAGCGCGTGGCCGTGACGTTGGGCGTGGAGCTCGAGGTCTGGGACTTCGAGGAGGAGTACCGATCCACGGTGGTGGACTACCTCGTGGACGCCTACGCCCACGGCTACACCCCCAACCCCGACGTCATGTGCAACCAGACGATCAAGTTCGGCACGTTCGCCGAGCGCGCCCTGGAGCGCGGGGCGGACTTCGTGGCCACGGGCCACTACGGGCGTGTGGAGCGCGGCCAGGACGGCCGCGTGCGCCTGCTGCGCGCGCGGGACGAGCACAAGGACCAGACCTACTTCCTGTGGCGCGTGGGCGAGGAGGCGCTCTCCCGCGCGCTCCTGCCGGTGGGGGACATCGCGAGCAAGGCCGAGGTGCGCCGCATGTGCGCCGAGCGCGGCCTGGGCGTGGAGAACAAGCCGGACTCCGACGGCATCTGCTTCGTGGGTCCGGTGGGCATCCGCACCTTCCTGCTCGACGCGCTGGAGCGGCGCGCCGGCGACATCGTGGAGTGGGAGAGCGGCCGGGTGCTCGGCCGCCACGACGGCGCCTTCCTCTTCACCGTGGGCCAGCGCAAGGGGCTCGACCTCGGGGGCGGCCCGGCGCGCTACGTGGTTTCCACCGACGTCGAGAAGAACGTCGTCTACGTCACGGCCGACCATGACAGCCCGGCGCTCTTCACGCGCGAGCTCGCGCTCGCCGACACGCGCTGGGTCTCAGGCGAGCCGCCCGCGGAGGGGCGCTACCTCGTGCGGACGCGCCACACCGGCGAGCTGCGCGAGGTCCTTCTCGCCGTGGGGCCGGACGGGACGGCCACGCTGCGCTTCGACGAACCGGTGCGCACCGTGGCTCCCGGGCAGTCTGCCGTGGTCTACGACGGGCTCTGCTGCCTCGGCGGCGGCATCGTGCAGCGGGGGCGCAGAGGGGGAGGCCCGGGGTCGCTCGGTGCGGCCTAGGGAGACACATGGCCGGGGGACGCACGGGCGCCCCCGGGCCTGACACGGGGGAGGAAGCATGTCGATAGAGCGGGTCCGCGCGTACCTCGCGCAGTTTGGCGCCGAGGGGCGCATCCGGGAGTTCGACCAGTCGAGCGCCACGGTGGAGCTTGCCGCTCGTGCCGTGGGCACCGAGCCGGCGCGCATCGCCAAGACGCTGAGCTTCATGGTGGGGGACACGCCCACGCTGGTGGTCCTTGCTGGGGACGCGCGCGTCAACAACGCCGCGTTCAAGGCCACCTTCCACACCAAGGCCAAGATGCTCTCAGCCGACCAGGCCGCGGAGCTCGTGGGGCACGCGGTGGGTGGCGTGTGTCCCTTCGGCGTCAACGACGGCGTGGAGGTGTGGCTCGACGAGAGCCTGCGGCGCTTCGAGACCGTCTGGCCCGCCGCCGGCAGCTCCAACTCCGCCATCGAGCTCACCTTGGACGAGCTCGAGCGCTTCTCGCGGGCGCGTGGCTGGGTCGACGTGGGGCGCGGCTGGTGCGCGGAGGAGTAGGCGCGGGCGGCCCGGGGCCGGCGCGTCGGCGCGGCCGGCTTCCGGGGCGTAGAGACTCGGTGGGCACCGCCGCTCGCCGCCCTCCGGCAGGCGTCCTTCTCGCCGGCGCGCTACACTAGTCTGACTGGGTAGTTTTCTGGACGTCGGGAGCGTGCGGGTGGCAGCAGAGCAGGAGAGCCCCAAGAAGGCGAGGCCGGCCACGCCGGCGGCGGGCGCCAAGGCGGCCGGCAAGAAGGTCGCCCTGAAGGTCTCCGCGGTGCGCACCGTCAACGCCGAGGACCGCGCCGCGGACAAGAAGTCGCTGGGCCAGGTGCGCAAGACGCTCGTGTTCCTGGGCTTCGTGGTGATCGCCTATGCGCTCTACCTGGTCCTCACCGGCCAGGTGGACGAGTTCGTGACGTCGCTTGCCGGCGTGGACACGGCCTGGGTCGTCGCGGGCGTGGTGTGCTTTCTGTTCTACTACGTCTTCGGCGTGCTGGCCTACGTGCTCTCCGTGGCCGCCGACCCCGACAACCCCGTGGGCATCCGCGACCTCATGAGTGTGGAGGCCTCGGGCGTCTTCTTCATGCGCCTCACGCCCAACAGCGCCGGCGCCCCGCCCGCGCAGATCTACCGCCTCACGCGCGCCGGGCTCTCGGTGGGCGAGGCGAGTGCGCTCAACTTCACGCGCACGGTGCTCTACGAGGCCGGCGAGGGTGTCTTCGCGGCCATCATGCTCGTCTTCTGCGGCGGCTACTTCTACCAGACCTTCGGCGACGTCACGCTGATCGGCGCCTTCCTCTTTGGCTTCAAGGTGGTGCAGGTGGGCGGCATGCTCTTCCTGTGCCTGTTCCCCCGGCCGGTGGTGGCCGTCGGCAACTGGGCGCTGCGCTTTGCCAACCGTCGCAAGTGGCTCAAGGACGAGAAGTACGAGCAGTACTACGAGGTCGTCAACACGCAGGTGGCGATGTTCTCCGCCGCGTTCAAGCGCTCGGCTGCCAACGTGCGCGAGATGGTGGCCACGATGCTCGTGACGCTGCTGCAGCTGGGCTGCATGTACGCGCTGCCGTGGTTCGTGCTGCGCTCCTTCGGCGGGGACGCGGACTTCCTGGTGTGCCTGGCCTCCGGCTCGATGCTCGAGCTGCTCATCAACGCGGTGCCGCTGCCGGGCGGTACGGGCGGCGCCGAGGTGGGCTTTGCCTACCTCTTCGGGCGGATGTACGGCGTACACCTCTCGGCCGGCTTCGTGATCTGGCGTGCGGTGGAGTACCTGCTGCCGGTGCTCATCGCGGCGCCGTGCATGGGCATGCGCTCCACGAGCGGCGAGTCCATCAACCGCCGCGTGCGGCGCGCGTGGAAGCGCGTGCGGGGCTTCGTGGGCGGCGCGGGCTCCGGGCCCGGCGGCGGCAGGCGCTCCGCGGCGCGCGGTGGCGTCACGGTCAAGCCGGGCAAGAAGAAGGTCACGGTCTCCGGCGGCACGGGCGCGAAGGGCGCGCACGGTGGCAAGGGCGGCTCCGACGTGGAGGCGCGCATCGCCGCCGGCAAGGCGGCGGCCGCCGCGAAGAAGGCCGCGGGGGAGAAGGGCGTCGCGGCGGGGGAGAAGGCCGCGAAGAAGTAGCCCCGAGGGAGCGCGAGCTAGCGGTCCTCGGTGACGCGCACCTGCGCGATTCTCGCCTGCGTGGCCTCGTTCAGCCCGAGCTCCACCGCGGCATCGCGGATGTCCTCCAGGTACTCCCGGCGGAAGGTCTCCATCGTGAGCGGCGGCCTGAGCGAGACGTAGACGAGCGCGCGGACGGCCTCGCCCGTTCCCTCGCGCACGACGTCGACCTCGCGCTTCTCGTAGAGCCCGCGGTCGATGCCCTCGTAGTCGTCGAGCAGCGCCACGTCCTTCTCGCTAATGAGCCAGAGGGTGCCCTCGACGGAGCCGCCGTCAGGCTCGATGGTGGCGTAGCCGTTGGAGTCCATCCAGAACGTCCATCCCTCCAGGCGCGCCACGCCCAGGTACTCGGCGTCCGGGCAGCGCCCGACCATGCCGTCCCTGTCAAGGTTGGAGCCGTACCCAAAGTACGGGCGCTTCGTTGTGCCGGCCTCCGGCGTCTTGCCCATGGTGTCTCCCGTTACGCGATTCGTCCCGACGGGTTGGTGCTCTACCAGCCGCGGCGCCGGGGCGCGCGCCTTTCTACGCGAGCGTCACGGACGGGGCGGGCTGCGTTGGGGCGACTCTGCTGGCGGGGCCTTCGGGCGGTTTGTTAGCTTTCGGTCGACGCCCCCAGCGGGTTCATTACCCTTGCAAAAGGGTGATGATGGCCGTCGTCGAAGCTCCCGGGAGCTCGCGACCTGCTGTTTTTCAGGAGATACGAATATTTATTTACCGGAGCACAGGCAGATGATTCGTGCGACGCGTCTCCGACATGAGGCATGCGGGTCGGCGCCCCGTTGGGCTATCCTTCTCCCAAGGAGGACAGGACCGAGGAGGGCGCGTGCTGGGCGAGAAGGACTTCGACGCGTGGGCGGACGGCTATGACGCGAGCGTGGAGCAATCGGACGAGGAGGGCTCATACCCGTTTGCGGGCTACGAGCGCGTACTGGGCACCATCGAGCGGCGCGTGCTGGCCGCGGGCGCGCGGAGGGTGCTCGACGTGGGCTTTGGCACGGGCACGCTGACCGCGCGCCTCTACGACGCCGGGTGCGAGGTCTGGGGCGAGGACTTCTCGGGTCGCATGGTGGAGCTCGCCCAGGGGCGCATGCCCGGCGCGCACCTCTTCCAGGGCGACTTCTCGGGCGGAGTCGCAGATGAGATTCGTCGGCGGCGCTATGACGCGATCGTGGCCACCTACTCGCTGCACCACCTGGATGACGCGGGGAAGGTCGCGCTTCTTCGCCAGCTCGTCGGGCTTCTTGCCGAGGGCGGCCGGCTCTACGTGGGCGACGTCGCGTTTGCGACGCGCGCCGAGCTGGAGGCGTGCCGCGCCGAGGCGGGGGAGCGCTGGGACTCGGACGAGGTCTACTTCGTCTACGACGAGCTCAGGGACGCCCTGCCGGGCCTCACCTTCGAGCGCATGTCGCCCTGCGCCGGGTTACTGACGCTGGGGGCGTAGGGGGCGGTTCGGGATGGGCTGGCGCACGGGTGCTTGGGCGTCCGGGCACCCGGCGCTCGTGCTCGCGGGCGTTAGGTGTACCCGCCAGGTGCACCCGCCAAGCGCGCGCACTGGGCCCGATTGCTAAGTGCACCCGTCAAGTGCACCGCGAGAGGCGCCAAATCTGCGTCAAGTGCACCGAAAAGCCGGGTTTTGACGTCAAGTGCACTGACGGGTGAGTGCACTTGAGGAGTGCACCTGCGGAGTGCGCCGAGAAGGAAGCCACGCCCGTGTCAGGTGCACCGAGAGGCCGGGATGCCGCACTAAGTGCACTGAGAAGTACGCCGGAACAGCGCTAAGTGCACTAGAAACAGCCCCGTTGACGCTAGGTGCACTGGCAGGCGGGTGCACCCGGGGAGTGCACCTGCGGAGTGCACCGAGAAGGAAGCCACACCCGCATCAAGTGCACCGAAAAGCCGGGTTGTGGCCCCTAACGAGAGGCATAGTCGGCCGCCCTCTCCCCGATCGCCTTCGCCGTCGCCCTCGCCACCCACTCCTCGTTCTCCCTCTTCTCCCTCCTCGCGTTCCTGATCCTCCCGCCCGGCCCCTGGGCCGCGAACGTCGAGGAGAGGAGCTCGGCGCGCGGCGTGTGGCCCCGGACCGCGTCGCCCAGCAGCTCCGAGGCGATGCCGGGCCCTCCCGGGGCGCGGTGGGAGTACCTCCAGCAGAACTCGTCCACCGCCCCCTGCAGCCTCGTTGCCGACAGACCGTGGTAGGTCCCCTGGACGTAGGCGCGCAGGTTCGATATCACCTTGTGGGCGAGGCGCAGCCACGTCCCGGGCGAGCCGCCTGACGGCGTGCGCCCCGCCTCGGCGCGCGGCCACGAGGCGAGCGCGCAGCCGATCGGCAGGAAGCCGTCGAAGCGCACGCGCGCGAGCACGCCCACGTGGAGGCGGCAGAACTCGCGGTAGCTGCCCGCCGTCACGTCCGAGGCGACCCTCGCCGAGCAGCGCCCGGGGCCGCCGGGCCCCGCGGCCTCGGCAGCGACGAGCAGGGGCGCCTTCTCGCAGCCGCGCCCGACCCTGCCCGGGACGGTGGCGCCGAGGCACATCTCGTCCACCTCGACGGTCCCGTCAAGCCGCTTGAACGGACTCCGATCTTGCCATGGCGCCGCGCAGGCGCAGCACGACGTAGCCGGCCGTGCGCTCCGAGACGCCGAGCTGGCGCGCCAGCTCCATCGCCGAGACGCCCGCCCCCGGTGTCCTCCTCGGGCCACGCCTGGACGTCGTCGACGTCGATGCGGGTGATCGCCTCAGTCTCCTCGGGGGCAATGATCACCATGTCGAACGTTCCGTTCGCCACGCGGTCCACATGCCGCCAGCCCTCATCAGATCGCTCCCACTTTCGCACCAGCCGCCTGAGCACACCGCCCTTCTCGGGCGAAAATGTGAACCGCTCGATGATGTCGGCGACGTCGTCGGCCTCGGCCTCGGACTCGCTGCCACAGTCCAGTCTCTCGGTCCCGACCTCGATCCCGTCTCGCGTAATCGTTCTCCCGACGAGCGGGGGTATCTCGTGGGTCTCCACATCGCAGCCCCCTCGGTAGATCTTTACTCTCATCCCTCGCTCCAATCACTCTCTCTCTGCATGCTCCTAGCGCTGCATCCCCGCCTCTCTTCCGCGTCGCGGCGCTGGCGTCGGCTGCGCGGCTCTGCTCGCCGCGGCGGTCGTGGTCCCGAGCTACGCCGACGACCTCGGGGTCAACGTCAACGCCTGGAGCCCGCTCGACGACTGCCACGCCAACGGCTTCGTCCCGTCGTTCGTCAAGCTCGCGCAGAGCATGGCGATGCGGCCGCCCAAGGGCTACACCGAGAAGGGCGCCCGCGAGCTCGCCGCCCGCTACGCCACCGCCTACGACGAGGGCCCGGGCGCGGACCCCGCCCGCGTGGCCGCCGAGCAGCAGTTCGCCGAGACGCAGCCGGCGCTCGTCGTCATCGTGGACGAGTCGTTCTCGGACCTCAGCGCGCTCTCGGGCGCGACGTGGGGCTACGCGGGCCCCGTGCGCTACAACTCCGTCGGCGACGCCGTCATGCGCGGGTCGCTCGCGGTCTCCACGGCCGGCGGCGGCACCTGCAACACCGAGTTCGAGCTCCTGTGCGGGGTCTCGCTGGGGCTCGTGGGCCAGGGGGTCTACCCCTTCTCGTTCTTCGACCTCTCCGAGGCGCCCAGCCTGCCCCGCCAGTTCGACGCGCTGGGCTACGCCACGGTCGCCATGCACCCCAACCTCGCGACCAACTACAACCGCTCCGTCGTCTATCCCGACCTCGGCTTCCAGGAGTTCCTCGACATCGACGACTTCGAGGGCGCGCCGTGGTACCACAGCGG
Source organism: Olsenella profusa (assembly GCF_016900315.1). GTDB lineage: Bacteria > Actinomycetota > Coriobacteriia > Coriobacteriales > Atopobiaceae > Thermophilibacter > Thermophilibacter profusus_A. The sequence goes on along the minus strand of NZ_JACSNQ010000007.1, from coordinate 36,553 downwards.
CGTCTCGGACGCGGCGACCTTCTCCCGCATCCTCGAGCTGCTGCAGGCCGACGCCGGCCCGCAGCTGATCTACGACCTCACGATGCAGAACCACTCCGCCTACAACCAGAACAACCTCGGGGGGTGCCGCGCTACGCCGTCGCGGGGTTCGACGACGACTCGAACGCGCAGCTCCCCAAGTACCTGGCCTGCGTCGAGGAGAGCGACCGCGCGCTCGAGGAGTTCATGGCCGCGCTGCGGGGCCTGGACCGCCCGGTGGCGGTGCTCTTCCTGGGCGACCACCAGTCCTACGTCGGCCAGTGGGTGAACGACGCGGTGTTTGCGGGCGAGGCCGAGCCCGACCACACCCGCCGCATCTACGAGACGACCTACCTGCTGTGGGCCAACTACGACGTGGCCGGCAGCGACCAGGTGTCCGAGCAGGTGCGGGCGAGCGCCTCCAACGTGGTCGCCCTCGCGCTGCACGCCCTGGGTGCGCCGCTCACCGACCTGCAGAAGGCACAGGTCGTGGCCTACGGCGACGCGTCGGCGATGAGCCTCATGGGCGTGCGCGACGCGAGCGGCACGTGGTTCGACCTCGGCGACGAGGAGGCGCTGCCCGCGGGCTACCGCGACCTCGAGCAGATCACCTACCTGGAGTTCGGCGAGAAGGTGTAGCACGCGGCCTTCCCGCCGTCGAGGCGTCTCAATGCACCGCGGGGCCGACGCGAAAGCGGCAGAATGGACGCGCGTCGGGACAGAATCGACAACACCGTCTACTGTGCCCGAGAAAACCGTGGTACAACCGGCAAATCATCCGCTCCAGGCGTCTGAGGAGGGCCGCATACGGGCGATTTAGCCCGTATCGCGCAGCCAGACCCGGCGCCTCCAGACATGGGGACCCATCCCGTCTTGGTTCCGTGGCGCTTCCAGGCTGTTGAGAGACGTCGCGCGCTCGAAGCTGACAGGTCCCTTGCTTCTCTGAGCAGAGCTCGGGAGGCGGAAGGGAGATCACATGGACCAAGACGCGCTGTTTCGGACGCGATACGGCAGCTTCAGGCGCTTCTTCTCGATGCTGGGCAAGGCGCGGCTCCCGTATCTCTGGATCGTGGGGTATCTGGTGGTGTCGGCCGTCATCGCCAACGTGGGCGTCAGCACGACCGAGTACAGTGCCGCGCTGTTCGCCGGCAACGTGGGGCTCTGGACCGTCGTGCTGCCCTACCTGTTCTACACGGTGCTGGCGCTGGTGATCGGCTCGGTCTCGGGCCTCGTGCGTGACCTGTGCCAGGCGCGCATCGACCGCAACCTGCGGCGGATGGTGTGGCGCAAGGCGGTGCACCTGCCGCTGAGCTTCTACGACGCCAACAACCCCAAGGAGCTACTCAGCCGTATCACCACCGACGTGACCAGCATCAGCTCGCTGATCATGCTGGTGGTCCTGCCCATCTTCACGACGGCCTACTCGACCTCCCTGATCCTGGGGCGCATATCCAGCTACAACGGTAGGCTGATGCTGTCGCTCGTCGTCGTGCTGCCCGTGAACGTGATTCTGGCCTTCGTCATCGGCCGGCTGCGCTTCGGCGTCGCGGACCTCATCAACCGGCGGACCGCCCAGCTCACGGCCTCCATCGCCGAGCGGACCAACAACATGCTGCTCATCAAGTCCATGGGGACCGAGGAGAAGGAGGCAGCCGAGGGCGAGGCGCGTATGAAGGCCTCCTACGACGCGGAGGTGACGGACCTCTGGGTTCGCGGTCTGTCGCTGCCGGTCTACGCCATCGCGACGTCGCTGCAGAGCGTCGTTATCATCCTGGCTGGCCGTGCCTTCTACGGGGCCGGCGCCCTCGACCTCGCCCAGTGGATCGCCTACTACGGCTTCGCGGTCCAGCTCACGAACATCCTGAGCACCTACTGCAGCAACTGGTCCGAGTTCAAGGGCGCCCAGGGCGCCCTGGACCGCGTCTCGCAGATCATGGAGGAGCCGGAGGAGCAGCTGGAGAAGGGCACGGACGTGGCGCATCTCGTCGGCGGCATCGCGCTGCGCGACGTTGCCTTTGCCTATGACGGAAGCGAGCCGCTCTTCGAGGGGCTCTCAGTCGACATCCCGGCCGGTAAGATCACGGCCGTCGTGGGGCCGTCCGGCAGCGGCAAGTCGACGCTGCTCAACCTGATCGACCGGCTGTACCCGCTGGATGCGGGCTCCATCACCATCGACGGGCGCGACATATCCGAGCTCGCGCTGCGCGGCCTGCGCAGGTCCGTAGGCTACGTGACCCAGGAATGCGTGCTCTATGCCGGCACCATCCGCCAGAACCTCCTCTACGGGCTCGACCGTACCCCCGACGACGAGGAGCTGGACCGCGCCATGGAGGCGGTGGGCATGCTGGACTTTGTGCGCGAGCAGCCCGGCGGCTACGACGCGCCGGTGGGCGAGTCGGGCGGCAGCCTGTCCGGCGGCCAGCGGCAGCGCCTCTCGGTCGCGCGCGCCCTGCTACAGCGTCCCGACTGCCTGCTGCTCGACGAGGCGACCGCCGCCCTCGACATTGACGGCAAGGACCGCGTGTGGAAGAGCGTTCACGAGCTGATGGCGGGCAAGACCGTGGTGTACGTGGCCCACGACGCGCAGACGCTGCGCAACGCCGAGTTCGTCGTCGTGCTGGAGGGCGGCCGGGTGACTGCCTTCGGCGAGCGCGACGACGTGCTGAGAGAGAGCGCCTTCTGCCGCGAGATGATGGAGTCGGGAAGCGAGGTATCACGATGAGCATCCCTAGCGCACAGCCCGACGCGCGTCCGGGCGAGGACGCCGCGAAGAAGCCGAAGTTCTCGTTCAAGGCGTACCTGTCCTTCTTCACCCGCTTTCCCATTCCCTGGTGGCTGTTCCTGCTCTCGATGGTCATCGGGTTCGCCAACACCGAGGTGGTCCTCGCCATCTCCGAGTACACGATCCGCATCAACAAGGGCGAGCTCTACAACGCGGTGATCGTCGGCTTCGCCATTGCCACCGTGCTCAACGCGCTGCTGTCCATGGTGGTCAACGTGGCGAGCGGCTACGGCAGCGCCAAGGTGACGCTTCGCGTCCGCCAGCTGCTGTGGCACAAGATCTTGCGGCTGCCCCTGCGCGAGGTGGAGCGTCGCCAACCCTCGACGCTCATCTCGGGCGTCACCAACGACGTGACCCAGGTTGGCCCCGTCGTGCAGATGGTGTTCAGTGCCGTCGTGTCGCTCTACAGCTTCTTTAGGTGCTGCTGGGAGATGTACAGCTTCAACGGCACGCTCTCGGTGTACATGCTGATGCTCCTGCCGCTCGCCGTGGTGATGTTCGCCCTGGTGGGTTACCTGCAGTACCAGATCATGAAGCGCCGCTACGCCAGCCTCAACAAGATGACCACGTTCTTCTCGGAGCACATCTCCGCCGCCAAGCACATCAAGGCGCAGGCGATGGAGGACCTCGAGGTCGAGGAGGGCATCAGGGCCATCGACGCGCGGTACAAGGCCGACGTCTACTACGCCTTCATGAGCGCCCTGCAGATGCTCTCCAACTCGCTGTACGTCAACGTCGGGACGGTCGTCACCGCCGTGTGCGGCTCCGACCTCATCCGCCGCGGCCAGATGCCCGAGACCGGCATCAACGACTTCTCGACGTACAAGGACCGGGTGGACATGTACACGGCCGAGGTGCTGACCCACTACCAGACCCTCAAGGGCACCCAGGGCGCGCTGCAGTACGTGGGCGTGCTGCTGGACGGCCCCGAGGAGGAGCCGGACGCAGGCGACGTCCTGCCGTCGGGTGACGCCGCGCCGGAGATTCGGCTGGAGAACGTGTCCTTCGCCTACGTGCCCGACCAGCCGGTGCTGCGCGACCTGTCCTTCACCGTCCCCGCCGGCAAGATGACCGCCGTCATCGGCGGCAACGGCTCGGGCAAGTCAACGCTGCTCAAGCTGCTGCAGGGCATCTACGCCCCGGACGGCGGCCACATCTGGCTGGGCGGCCAGACGACCGACGAGGTCAGGCCGCACGACCTGCGTCGGCAGTTCGGCTACATCCTGCAGGACAATCCGCTCATCTCCGGCACCGTGCGGGACAACATCGCCTACGGCGCCGAGGGCGAGCCCGACCAGGCGCGCGTCGAGCGGGCCGCCCGCCTGGCCGACGCCGATGACTTCATCCGCCAGCTCCCGCAAGGCTACGACACGCAGGTCGGCGCCGAGGGCACCCTGCTCTCCGGAGGCCAGCGCCAGCGCGTCGCCATCGCGCGGGCGCTGTACACGGACCCCGCCTGCCTGCTGATGGACGAGGCAGGCGCCAACCTCGACCGTCGAAGCGACGCGACCATCCTCGACGCCGTCTGCCGGGGGCTCGGTGGCCACACCATCGTCGTGGTGACCCATGACATGCGCACGGTGATGGCGGCCGACTACGTCGTGGTTCTGGACCACGGCACGCTCGAGGCCGCGGGCACCAACGCGGAGCTCGCACGAACCAGCCCAACCTATCGAGCTTACCTCGAGAAGCAGGGAATCACATCGTACGAGAAGGGGGCACGGTCATGAAGCGCTTTACGGTCGTCGTTTCCATCCTGCTGGTGCTATGCTTTGGCGGTGTGGTGGCCTACGTGATCTCCATGCCGGACTTCACGGACCCGTCCGCGACCCAGACGAGCTCGGAGCAGGGCGCGCCCGAGGACACGAGCGAGGGCAAGGCCGAAAGCTCGGGCGAGACCGAGGGTTCAGGCGAGGCGAACGCCTCCGGGGAGGGCGAGGCGGCTGCCGGCGATGATCAGAACTCGGCCGTGTGGGACAAGACGATGGACGACCTGCTGGCATACCTCGAGCAGAAGGGCCTGATCAGCGGCGACCAGACCAAGCTGGCCTCGAGCGGGCTCTGCTCGGACGCCGTGTCCATGAACGGCGCCGAGTTCTACTGGTGGGATCTGAACAACCTGGACAAGGACAGCGACGAGTACGTCGCCTACGAGAGCCTCGAGAACGACGGCACGATCAACCTTTTCAACAGCGGCAGCATCATCGCCCCCGCCCATAACGGCCCGTTCGCCCTGCTTGCCACGAACTACACCGGCGACGTGGACGCCCTGACCGACGCCTTCATGGCCTTCGGGCAGGACGGGACGGACTAGGCTCATGAGGATGCGGACCCTGTTGGTCGACGCCGACCGCGAGCTTCGCTCGTCGCTGTGGAACCTGCTGAGGCTGTATCAGGACTTCGAGCTGGCCGGCGAGGTCGAGACCGCCGAGGAGGCGGTGGACTTCGTGCAGCAGAACCATGTCGACGTGGTCTTCGTCAATCACCAGCCGGCCTCGCCCTCCCGCACGAGCACGGGGGACTGGGTCTCCTACCTCCTGTCCCAGACCCACCCCGACGTGCAGGTCGTTCTCTACGCGGACAGCAAGGAGTGGGCGTTCGAGGCCTTTCGCAGCCAGTGCGCGGGCTACCTGCTTTTGCCCTTCGACCCGCTGGCTCTGCAGGCGCTGGTGGGCCGTCTGAGGTACGTGTTCGACCTGCAGCGCGTCAAGCGCGAGACCGCAAACCGCAGCCTGCTGATCAAGACCCGCGAGGGCTACCGGCTCACGCCCGTCGCGGACATCCTGTTCGTGGAGCGCAGCAACCGCCGCAACCGCATCGTCACCCAGTCCGGCGCCGAGGTCCACCCGATCGGCTACACGCTGAGCCAGCTGGAGCACATGCTGGAGGGCTGCGGCTTCTTCCGCTGCTACCAGTCGTTCATCGTGAACCTCTCGAAGATCTCGTTCGTCCGGGCCGACGGCAGCAACAAGAGCTACGCGATCCAGTTCAAGGGATACGAGGGCGAGATTCTGCTCAGCCGCGACAAGTATCCCGAGCTTCTCGCCCTGCTGAGAGAGAAGTACGCCGACATCGACCTGTGACACCCGGCCCTCACCGCTACGGCAGCGACCCCAGAGAAGAGCGTTTCTCTGGGGTCGCTTCGCGTGTGCGGCGATCGGGGAGGGAAAGGCCGAGAAGGACGTCCTTCTCGGCCTGCCCTTCTCGCGAGCGGAGGGATCTCAGCACATGCCGCTCGTCATCAGTCGGATGATCGTGCGGTCGGTCTCGCGCATGCCCTCGCTCGCTAGGGTGCCGACGTTCTTGATGGTGTTCTCCACGCCCTTGACCACGATGCCGTCGCCGCCATAGAACTGGCTGCCGTTCTGCTGCATCTTCCAGCCGAGAAGCCCCGCCTCGACGGCCGACGCAATCTTTGCGGCGCAGCTGGCCTTGGCGCCGTCGCAGATCATGCCCGAGTCGATGGCCACGGCGTTGACGATGGTATGTGCGATCTCCTCGTAGCGGCCACCGTGCAGGTAGCAGACGCCCGCGCTGGCCCCGCAGCCGGCCGCCGTGGCGCCGCAGTATGCCGAGAGGCTGCCGATGCCCGTCTTGAGGTGGATGGTCACGAGGTTGGAGACGGTGAGCGCGCGGAAGAGCTCCTCCTCGGTCGAGCCTAGCGTGCGGGCGTAGACGACCACCGGCAGCGACGCGGTGAGCCCCTGGTTGCCGCTGCCCGAGTTGATGACGACCGGCAGCTCGCAGCCGTTCATGCGGGCGTCGGAGCCGGCCGCGGCCCAGGCCTTGGCGCGGTTGTGCGTGGAGTCGCCGTAGGACTCGAGCAGGATTCGCCCGATGTTGGCGCCCCAGGTCCCGCGCAGGCCCTCGCGCGCGATGGCGGTGTTGTAGTCGATCTGGCGCTGCAGGACCGCCCGCACGTCCTCGACGTCGACTGTGTCGGCGAACTCCACGATGCGCTCCACCGTGAGCAGGGAGCGGTCGGTGGCGTGCTTGGGGCCCTCCTCGGCGTACGGGCGGTCGACGAGCGCCTCGCCGTCGCGCTCCACGCGGATGACGTTGGTGTGGGAGCCGGCGATCTCGGCGAAGGCCGTGTGCCCGGAGGCCTCGACGCGCACCTGGATGTCGAAGACGTAGTCGCGCTCGGACGGGTGGACGCGGATGACGCCGCGCCGCTCGTACTCAGAGACCTGCTCCACCTGCTCCGGGGTGAGGCCGGCGAGCACCTGCAGCTTCGCGGCGGCGTCGTCGGCGATGATGCCCGCGGCGGCGGCCACGGAGAGCCCGCGCTGGCCACCGGTGTTTGGCACCACGACGCTCTTGACGTTCTTGATGATGTTGGCGCTGGCGTAGACGTCCACCTGCTCGGGCAGGGCGCCCAGCGTCTCGCGCGCGATCGCGGCGCAGTAGGCGACGGCGATGGGCTCGGTGCATCCCATGGCGGGCTGGAGCTCCTCGGCCAGGATGGCGCAGTAGTTCTGGTAGACCTCTTTGTCCATGACGTCCTCCCTCGCGGCGAGTTCGTTGCTGCGCCGGGGCTCGCCGGCTGCTGCCCGTTAATCGTACATGTATCGGGCGATGACGTCCTTGATCTGCTGGGGCTGCATGACCCCCACATGGCTCTCGACCAGCTTGCCGTCCTTGTAGAAGTGCACGGTCGGCACCGCGCGGATGCCGTAGCGCTCGGCCAGCTCGAGGTTGTCGGTGGTGTTGAGCTTCACGATGTTCAGGAAGGGTATCTCCGCGTCGAGGTCCTCCAGGATGCGGGAGAACGCCTTGCAGGGCCCGCAGGTGGTCCCGAAGAAGTCGACGATCACGAAGTCGTTCTGAATGAGGCTCTCGAAGTTGTCCTTGTCGGCAAGCTGAATCATCGCAGGTCTCCCTCTTCGTCCGGTAGCTGGTTCTTTTCGCGATACAGCCGGACGGCGTGGTCTCGCCACAGCGTCTCGGCATGGGCGGCGTACTGGTTGAACTCGTAGGTGTCCCAGGGCTGGGCGTCTCGGGCCTGGGCCTCGCTGACGTGCCAGGTGCTGGCGTAGTCGTGCAGGAAGGCCTCGTGGCCCCTCTTGGTCACGACGAAGCCGTCGCGCTCGGCGTAGTGGCGCCCCGCGAGATAGCAGCGCAGGCTGTCCCAGCAGGAGTCCTGGGTCATGGCCACGAGCTCGGCGTAGCTTCTCACCGGGATGTTGCCGGCGAACTGCTCGGCGGTCATCTCCTCGAGGACCATCCCGTCCTGCCGGGCGATGGCGCGACAGCGGTCCAGCTCCTGCCCTACGGCAAGCTTCCAGTCGGCCTTGGCGAGCACGAATGCCGACTCGTCCAGCACGGTCCGCTTGACCTGCGCCGTCAGCGCGTAGGATGCCTGCTCGGCGGACTGGTCCAGCTGGAGGCCCAGCAGGTGGCGGCGGTACTGCGCCACGGTGAGCACGCCGGGCAGCCCCAGCGCCGCGACCATCTCGTCGGAGAGGGGAGGCGTGACGCGCTTCTTCACCGCCTGCACGGTCAGGCTCACCTGGCCCTCAGGAAGGGAGGAGGTGCGCGTCTCGCCGGCGCGCATCCCCACGGACAGCTCCTCGAGCGTGTGGTTGTACACCCCGCTGCCCGCGACGAAGCGCACCTTGTCCTTCTGGTAGCGGGGCACGTCCGAGCGCAGCGAGCAGCTGACCATGTCGCCGCGAGCCGCCGCGCCGCCGTCCTGCCAGCTGACGTAGGGGTTGCGCAGCCGGTCGAGCTCCCTCTGCAGGGCGGCCAGGTCGGGCTCGAACGTCGGGATGTCCAGGGACACCTCGCGGTAGTCCCTGAGAGAGACGACTCTGGACTGCATAATGTGCCTCCTCTTTGACAACGGGATGTCTGTCTGCACATGGCGACAGCACCCGCACCCGTGTCGCACGCTGGCGAGGGCCACGGCATGAAACGGCCCTTCCGGCAGGATATCGACCGCTTCCGGCGCCGAACAAGAGGGGAGGTCCATCTCGTCCGGAGGCGCGTCTATTCTGCCGGGCTGCCGACCGCCGCGCGTGAGGCCGCTCCCCGTCCTGAGGGCTGAGCGGGTCATCCTGCGAGATCGTACGCCCCTGTGCTCGAGAAACCCCGGAAGTCGGAGGGCTCTGTCTTTGTCTGCGCGGAGAAGCCCTGAAGTCGGGAGGTTCTGTCCCCATCCGCTCAAGGAATCTACGATGTCTGGCCACGAGGCCCCAGACTTTACGCAATTCTTGAGCGCGGGGTGGAGAAAGCCCCCGACTTCCCGCAATCCCAGCGCGCGCTGGGCGGAGCCTCTGACCTCCCATACTCCTCGTACATCGGGAACTAGGCTCGCGGCGCGATGAGTTGCTGTAAAATCAATCATGCAGATATTTGATGGGCGGCACTGCTAAAGATTGGCGGAAATTATGATACTCGCCCTGTATCTGGGAGCGGCTTCGGTGGCCCTCGCGCTGATTGCCGCCCTGCTCAGGCCCTCGGACCGATCGATAGTGCTCGTCGCCTCGAGCTTCTTCCTCTCATCCCTCTGCTTTCTTTTCATATTGTGGTCGAACACCAGGGTCGACGTATCGTCGATTCTTGACACGGTTAACGGATGGTATTTCGGAGGGGTTGCGCTGATGGTCACCTCCAGCTCCCTTTCGGCCATCTCGCTCTTTCGGTACGTTAAGAGGCGTCGCGATAGCTAGTCCGGCATGGGTCCGGCATGGGCTGCCCGCAGGGTTGCTTCCGATGACAAGAGCGCGGCCGCGCCGGGCGCGAAGTGCGATGACGAGCGCGACGACGTCGAGCCCTATACCGCCTGCGGCGTTCCGTGCGAAGCGGGCGGCTACGGAGGCGGCGGGCCCCTACGCCCCGGTGACTCCCACGCTGGCGTCGTCGCGCCCGAAGACGCGGTCGAGGTTGTACATGCCGGTGGGCCCTCCGCCTCGACGCTGTCGAGCACGATCTCGCCGCTGTGCGAGTCAAGCTGCGTCGAGGACACGGTCGGGTCGAAGTCGGTGGCGATGAACCCGATTCCCGCACGCTGCGAACGCGACGTCGAGGAGCGGTTGACTTTATGCGTGAAGCGTCAACCAGCGCTCCTTTGATTCCACTGCCACTCGACCTCATACAAAGGAAGAGAGGTGCAGGTAGGTCTCGGCACTCGAAAGAATCTCGAGTCCATGCATAACTTGGCACTTCATACCGTCCGGTGAATCTCGCCGAATTTTGATAATTGTTTTGACACCATTTGGACAGATACGAAAACAGCTCAGAGCGGACATGCTCTGAGCTGCGAATTAATGGTGGGCGTTACAAGATTTGAACTTGTGACCTCTTCCGTGTCAGGGAAGCGCTCTCCCCCTGAGCTAAACGCCCGAATGTTGTTCCGCTGCAGTGGGGTCTGCAGCGCGAGGGATATATTAGCAAGGAAGGTACCGGTAGCGCAACCCCCAATTTTGACTTTCTTTTGCCGACGCGCCGTGGACGGGGCGAGAGGGACGCGCAGCGGGCGGGAAGGACGCACGGCAGGCGAGAAGCACGCGCAACCGCACGCCCGACCCGGCGAGAAGAACCTGAGACCTGCCGGGGGGTGCCTGCCCGCAGGTTCTTCTCGCCGCCACGCGCGGCTACTCGAGCTTGCTTGCGAACTCAAGGTAGGAGATCTGCGCGAGGTCGTCAAAGACCGCGGGCAGCGCGTCCTCGTCGGTGAGGGCGCACCAGGTTCCGTCCGCGGACCGGGCGCCCACGAGCGTCAGCTCCGGCATCTCCGCGCGCACCGCGAGGAGCGCCTTCTGGTAGTCGGTGAGGGGCACGCCCATGGCCTCGGCCGTCTGTGCCCAGAGGTAGGCGGGGCTCGTCCCGGCCGCGCCGGCCGCGGACTCAGCGCCGGCCGTGTCGGCCGCCCCCGCCACGTCGTAGTTGGCCCAGACGAGGTAGCTCGTCTCGTGCGTGCGCAGGGTGTGGGAGAGCGGGTCGGCCTCCGCCTCGCCGGGGTAGAGCGCGTCGGCCAGGATCGTGGAGAGCGCGGGCTGGTGGTCCCCAAAGAAGACGAGCACCACCGGGCGGTCCAGCTCGGCGAGCTCGGCCACGAAGTCGGCGAGCGCGCGGTCGGACTCCTCGATGCAGCCCAGGTACTCCGAGAGCCGGGCGTTGTCGTAGTCGCTCACGCCGTCGACCTCGTAGCGCTCCACGTCGCCAATGTTTCCCTGGTCGTAGCTTGAGTGGTTCTGCATCGTAACGTCAAAGACGAGCTGCGGGTCGTCGTCGGAGCGCAGGATCTCGAGGACCTCGTCGTAGGTCTCGGCGTCGGAGACCCCGCTGTGGAACCACGCGGCGCCGTCGAAGGCGTCGAAGGAGAGGAAGCGGTCGAAGCCGAGCATCTCGTAGACGCGGTCGCGGTTCCAGTTGGTGGGGAAGTTGGGGTGGATGGCCGTGGTGTCGTAGCCGAGCGCCCCGAGCTGCCTGGCGAGGCTCGGCGCCTCGGAGAGGTCGTAGAGCGAGTAGGGGTACTTGCCGTCGCCCACGTAGGCCAGCGGGACGCCGGTGAGGAACTCGAACTCTGAGTTGCAGGTGCCCCCGCCGATCACGGAGACGCTGAGCTCGCCGGTCATGACGGAGCCGTCCGTAGATCCCAGCGACCGGAAGCGCGCCGGCCCCTCATAGCCCCAGCTCCCGCCGTCGAGCGCGGAGAGGTCGGCGAAGGTCTCGTTCATGACGCAGACAATCGAGGGCCGCACGTCTGCGAACTGCGCGCTCGCGGCGGCGCACGCCTCCGTGGCACCGAGCGTCTCGTCGTAGGCCGCGGCGTAGCGGGCCTCGAGCTCGCGGGCGCCGTCGTCCGTGTAGCCCTCGGGCTCCTCGATCGGCAGGTCCTGCGCCACGGCGATGAACGTGGTGAGAAACCCCTGCTTCTCGTAGTAGTCCAGCGTGTACCAGTACTCCATGCCCACCCCGAGGTCGTCGAAGTAGCTCGGGACGCTCACGCCGACCCACAGCAGGGTGAGCGCGACGAGCGAGCACCCCAGGTTGACGATGGCCTCCCGCACGACGCCGCGGGAGCTCTCCCGCGGGGCCGGCGCCACGAGCATGCAGACGGGCAGGGCCAGAAGCAGGCAGGCCAGGCCCAGCAGGACCGCCCCGTCGACGCTGTAGACGTAGCTGCCGCTCACCGCAGCGGCGGTCCCCAGGACGAAGAGGTCGTTGGGCAGGATCGCCGACGCCTTGAAGCCGGCGACGAAGAACTGCGCGAGCCCGATGGCAAAGCAGACGCCCACGCCCAGCGCGAGGCCCGAGCCGTGCCGCTGGAAGAGGAAGTAGCCGAGCACGAGGGCGGCCAGGATGACGAGCAGCTGGATGAGGGCGAAGCCGGGGGCGATGGAGAGGGCCGTGGGGTTGTAGGGCAGCTCTAGGGCAAGGTGGGCAAGCACGGTGCAGACGAGCAGCGCCACCACGGCGAGAAGGACCTCGGCGGCCGCGGGGGCGAGCCTGCGGCGGAGCGCCGTGAGGGCGCGCTCGCGCCCGAGGGCCGTCGCGGCGGCCAGGAGGGCAGCGACGCAGGCGGCGACGAGCTCGGCGAGGCCTCCCGTGTAGAGGCCGAGGGTGCACCAGACGGCGACGGCGGCGAGAAGGACCGCGGGCACGGCGAGCCACGCGACGTCGGCGGCACGTGGCCGGCCGACACGGAGGGCGCGGACGGCCGACAGCGCGGCGATAAGGACGAGCGTGGCGAGCGGGACCACGAGGGACGGCAGGGACATCGGGAACCTCACAGAGTCGTGACGGTGGGCTTGCAAAACCCTTACTATACGCTGCCGGGTTTGGGACTTCCGGAAGCCGTCGGGGAGCGGGCGACGGGCGTCGGGGGCGGGTGGCGCCTGCGGGTTCTTCTCGCCGCTTGGGCCTGCGGGTGCGTGCCTCCCTCTGGTAGGATTGCCGGCATGGGGGAGAGACCGCTCACATACCGCGACTACGCCGCCTTCGCACGGATGAGCGCCGAGCAGATCGCGCGCGACTGCGAGGTGCAGGCCTTCCATGCCTCGGGGCCGGGCGGCCAGGGCGTGAACACGGCCGACTCCGCCGTGCGCATGCGCCACGTGCCCACCGGCATCGTGGTGGTCTCGCGCGAGGAGCGCAGCCAGCTGCGCAACCGCGAGCGCTGCGTCGAGAAGATCCTCGAGACGTGCCGGCGCCGTGCCCGGCCGCCGCGCCCGCGGAAGAAGACGCGCGTCCCGGTGGGTCAGCGCCGCCGTCGCCTCGAGGACAAGCGCGCCCGTGGCAAGGTGAAGCAGCTGCGCCGCCGCGTGGAGGGGGAGTAGGGCGGCCCATGGTGGGCCGGCTTGTGGCGGGGAGCGGGGCCCGCACGACCCGCGGCGGCCCGTGGCGGGGAGCGGCACGTCGCGGGTCCTTCTCGGCTATCCTTCTGCTATCTGCCCGTTTGCCTGCGGGACCCGACGAGAGGAGACGCCATGCCCGTCGTTCACACGCACTGCTCCGAGCCCATTTCGCCCGAGGCCCGCGAGGCCCTGAAGGCCGCCTACGGCCGCGCGATCGAGGTCGTGCCCGGCAAGTCCGAGTCGTGGCTGATGTGCCTGTTCGAGGGCGACGTGCCCATCTACTTTGCCGGTGACGACTCGGCGCCGGCGGCCTACGTCGAGGTGAGCGTGTTCGCGCGCGACGCGGTCGACGCAGGCGTCTGGGAGCGCTTCACCGAGGAGGTCACGCCCGCGATTGCCCGCGAGCTTGGCGTGGACCCGGCGCGGCTCTACATCCGCTACGGCTGGACGCCCGACTTCGGCTGGAACGGGGCCAACTTCTGATGACCGGCGACGCTTCCGGCGGCGCGGACGACGCGGCGCGCCTGGTGGCCTACGACGCGTTCGCTGCCGACGTGCGCGCCGAGCTCGCCGACACGTGCGCGCGCATGGAACGGCTCGCCGCCGAGGGAAGGGTGCGGACGGCCACGTACCGGCAGCTCTTCGCCGCGCGTGTGACGCTGCGGGAGATCGTGCGCCGCCTGGCCGAGCACGGCCTGTAGGGGTCCTTCTCGCCGGCGGGTGGTCGCGGGTGGTGGTGCCGTGGCTGGATGGACGGCGGGCTGCGGGCGGCGGGTGATGGGCGGCACCGTGTTTGGACGTTTTTCTGCCCGAGAGCGTCCGGAAACGGTACGTCCCCAGAGGGGCACACTGTTTCCGGACGGTTTGCAGGTGGGAAGTGTCCAGAAACGGTGCGTGGGGGATCGGGCGCACCGCTTCTGGACGAACCTGGCGAGAAGAACGTCAGAAAACAGTGCGTCCCTCGTAGCGCGTACTGTTTCCGGACGTTCTTCTCGCCGGAGGTGTCCGAAAACGGTGCGGAAGTCCGGCCGCCCGTCCGCCCGCGCCCCCGCCAGCCGTACCCCCCGCTACTCCGTCGGGGCGAACTGCGCCTCGTAGATCTGCCGGTAGCGCCCGCCGGTGGCGAGCAGCTCCTCGTGAGTGCCGCGCTCGACGATCCGCCCGTCGGCGATCACGCAGATGAGGTCGGCGTCGCGGACGGTGGAGAGGCGGTGCGCCACCACGAAGCTCGTGCGGCCCTCCATGAGGCGGGCGAAGGCGCGCTGCACCAGGAGCTCGGTGCGCGTGTCGATGTTGGACGTGGCCTCGTCCAGGATGAGCATCGCCGGGCGCGCGAGCATCACCCGCGCGATGCACAGGAGCTGGCGCTGGCCCGCGGAGAGCGACTCCGAGCCGTCGAGCACCGTGTCGTAGCCCTGCGGCAGCCGGGAGACGAAGTCGTCCGCGTAGGCCTCCCGGCAGGCGGCGCGCACCTCCTCCGGCGTGGCGCCGGGCCGGCCCATCGCCACGTTCTCGAAGACCGTCGCGCGCCGCACCCAGGTGTCCTGCAGGACCATGCCCCAGCCGGCGCGCAGGCTTGCGCGCGTGAGCCCCCGCACGTCAAGCCCGTCCACGCGCACGGCGCCGGCGTCCACGTCGTAGAAGCGCATGAGCAGGTTGATGAGGGTGGTCTTGCCGCAGCCCGTCTCGCCCACCAGGGCGATGCGCTGGCCCGGGCGCACGGAGAGGTCCACGTCCGTGAGGACCGGGCGGAGCGGCTCGTAGCCAAAGGCCACGTGCTCCAGGCGCACCTCGCCGCGCGGCGCCGTCAGCTCGGCCGTGTCGGGAGCGTCCGCCTCCTCGGCGGGCACGTCCAGGAGCTCGAAGAGCCGCCGCGCGCAGGCCACGGAGTTCTGGAGCTCGGTGGCCACGCCGGAGATGTCGTTGAACGGCTTGGCGTACTGGTCCGCGTAGCCCAGAAAGGCCGAGAGCCCGCCCACGGTGATGCCGCCGGACATGGCCACGAACGCGCCGAAGATGCCGATGGCGGCGTAGACCAGGGCGTTCGCAAAGCGCGTGGTGGGGTTCACCAGGGACGAGAAGAACACCGCCTTGAAGCTCTCCTGCCCGAGCGCGGCGTCGGTGACGGCGAAGCGGGCGAGCACCTCGTCCTGGGTCTGGAAGGTCTCCACGGCGGAGATCCCGCCGATCATCTCCTCCGCGTAGGCGGTGAGCTCGCCGCGCAGGCGCGTCTGGCCGGAGAAGTGCCGGGCGCTGTGCGTGGCGATGAAGCGCGCCGTGAAGACCGAGATCGGCGTGAGCAGCGCCACCACCGCGGCGACCAGAGGGTTCAGGGCGAACATGAACGCGAGCGTGACCACGATGGTGAGCACGCCGGTGGGCAGCTGCTGGAAGGCCATGAGCAGGCCGTTGGAGAGCTGGTCGGCGTCCGTGACGATCCGGCTGGCGAGGTCGCCGTGGCCGTGGGAGTCCAGGTAGGAGAGGGGGAGCTCCTGCAGGTGGTCGAAGGCAGCCCGGCGCAGCTCGAAGGTGGCCCCGAAGGCGAGCCGGTTGGTGAGCGCCGAGAGCGCCCACTGCGCCAGGGCCGTTCCCGTCAGCGCCACCGCGATGGCCGCGAGCGCGCGTCGCAGCCCGGCAAAGTCGACCTGACCGGGCCCCACGACGCAGTCGACGGCGCGGCCGGAGAGCACGGGCAGGGAGAGCGTCCCCACCACCACGGCCACCGCCAGCACCGCCGCCGCGGCCACACTACCGCGCCTGCGCGCAAAGAGGCCGACCATGCGGCGGACGGTGCCGTCGCTGCGCGCGGCCCCGCGGCCCCTGCCGACCCCGCGCGCGCCGGACGCGCGCCCGCCAAACCTGCCGCTCATCGGGCCACCTCCTCGGGCGTGAGCTGCGACTCGCAGATCTCCCGGTAGACCGGGCAGCTGGCGAGAAGCTCCTCGTGGGTGCCCAGTCCCACCTGGCGCCCACCGTCCAGCACGAGGATCTGGTCGGCCTGGCGCACGGCGGTCACGCGCTGCGAGATGGTGACGACGGCGGCGCCCGCGCAGTCGTGCGCGAGGGCGCGCCGCAGAGCCGCGTCGGTGGCGAAGTCGAGCGCGGAGGAGGCGTCGTCGAGCACGAGCACCTCCGGACGCCGCGCGAGCGTCCGGGCTATGGCGACCCGCTGGCGCTGGCCGCCGGAGAAGTTGCGCCCGAACTGCTCCACGGGCGCGTCGAGCCCGCCCTTGCCGGCCACGACGCCGGCGGCCTGCGCGGTGGCGAGCGCCGCCTGGAGGTCCTTCTCGCCGGCGTCGGAACGTCCCCAGCGCAGGTTGGAGGCGACGGTGCCGGAGAAGAGCTGCGCGCCCTGCTCCACGAGGGAGACCACGCGGCGCAGCGAGGAGCGCGTGAGCTCGCGGACGTCCGTGCCGCCCACGCGTACGGAGCCCTCGGTGGCGTCGTAGAAGCGCAGGGCGAGGCTCGCGAGGGTGGACTTGCCCGAGCCCGTGCCGCCGATCACGCCGAGGGTGCCGCCGGCCGGAAGCTCGAAGCTCACGCGGGAGAGCGCGGGGCCGGCGCCGCCAGCGTAGGTGAAGCTGACGTCGTCGAAGGTGAGGGCGGGCGCGTCGGGGGCGAGCGCTGCCTCGCGGGTGCCGTCCGCCATGGAGGGGGCCGTCTCGAAGACCTCGTTCACGCGGCGGGCGCAGGCGGAGGCCTTGGAGAGCAGGACGATGAGGTTGGTGAGCTTGAGGAGCTCCACGAGGGCCTGGCTCACGTAGCTCACCAGGGCCACGAGCTGGCCCTGCGTGAGGTTGCCGACGTCCACCTGCGCGCCACCGAGCCACAAAAGCGCGATGAGTCCGCAGTTGATGGCCACGTAGGTGAGGGGGTTCACGAGGGCGGAGAGGTCGCCGGTCGTGACCTGGCGGCGGCGCACGGTGCCGGCCGCCTCGGCGAAGGCGCCGCGCTCGTCGGCCTCGCGGCGGAAGGCGCGCAGCACGCGGACGCCCTCGAGGTTCTCCGCCACGAGCAGCAGCACCTCGTCGAGGCCGCGCTGGATGTCGCGGTAGCGGGAGGTGGTGAGGCGCATGAAGCCCATGACCAGCGCAAAGGAGACGACGACAGCCACGAGCAGCGCCGCGCCCTCCACGCCGTCAACCAGCCACGCGGCCACCACGGTGCCGAGCGTCACGAACGGCGAGCGCAGGATCAGGCGGAAGAACATGTTGAGGCCGTCCTGGACCTGCTGGGTGTCGTTGGTGAGGCGGGTGGTGAGGCTGGCGCGGCCGAGGCGCTCCACGTCCGCGCGGGAGAGCGAGAGTACGTGGCGGAAGAGGTCGTCGCGCAGCGCCGTGCCGAAGGCGGCCGCGAGCTTGGAGCAGAAGTACTGCGCCGTGACCGAGATGGCCCAGGCAAAGACGCCCATGCCCACGAGCAGCGCCCCGTGCCAGAGCACGTAGCTGGCGTCGCGCGTGGGGATGCCCACGTCGATGACCTGCGCCATCACGAGGGGCACGAGGAGCTGCAGCAGCGCCTCGAGCATCTTGAACAGGGGCGCGAGCACGCACTCGGCGTAGTGCCCGGCAAGGTATCTCCTGAGCTTGAACATGCGGCCTCCGGACGGGGATCGAACCCCTCGATTCTAGCGCCGCGGGGGAGGCCCGCAAAACGTCGCGTCCTTCTCGGCGCGTCTCGACTTTCGGCGCGTCTCAACTCTCGGCGCGTCTCAAAACGTGACGTTGAGCGAGCCGGAGCGGCGCAGCTCGCTGGAAGTCACGCTTTGAGGCTCTGAAACGTGACTTTGGACGAGTCAAAGTGGCGCAGCTCGCTGGAAGTCACGCTTTGAGGCTCTGAAACGTGACTTTGGACGAGCTGGGGAAGTCGACTCGCAAAAAGTCACGTCCTTCTCGCTGTCAGGCAGGGGCGAGAAGGACGTGAGGCGGGGCGAGAAGGACGTGCGTCAGGCGATAACCTCGCGCCACGCGCGCTACTCGCCGAGCAGCACCTTGCTCGGCGTGATCGGCAGGTCGCGTACGTAGCGGCCCGTGGCGTGGGCCACGGCGCTCATGACGGCGGGCGAGGGCGTGTTGATGACCACCTCGCCGATGGACTTGGCGCCAAAGGGGCCGGTTGGCTCGTAGCTCGGCATGAACTCCACGCGCGGCTCGGGCACGTCGAGGCGGCTGGGCAGCTTGTAGGTCAGGAAGCTGCCCGTGCGCAGGCGGCCGTGGTCGTCGCGGGAGACGTCCTCGGTGAGGGCCATGCCGATGCCCTGTGCGATGCCGCCCTCGGCCTGCACGCGCGCGAGCGCCGGGTTCACCACGGTGCCGCAGTCCACGACGGCGGCGTAGTCGGTGACGCGGACCTGGCCGGTTGCCTTGTCAACCTCCACCTCGGCGACGCCGGCCATGAAGGGCGGCGGCGAGCTCGGCTGGGAGTTGGAGCCGTGGCCCTCGAGCATGCCGGGCATGAGGCCAAAGCCGATCATGCGGTTGGCGAGCTCGGCGAGGCCCGTCTCGTGCTCGGGCGCCTCGGGCGTGCCAGAGCCGACGCACCAGAGGCGCTCCCCGTCAAACTCCACGTCCTTCTCGCCGACGCCCCAGAGCCGGGCCGCCTGGGCGCGGATCTGCCGCTTGAGGTCCTCGGCCGCGCGCACCACGGCCCCGCCGGTGGTGTAGGTGCCCGAGGACGCGTAGGCTCCGGTGTCGAAGGGGGAGGTGTCGGTGTCAACGCCCTTGGTGACCACGCGGTCGACGCTGCAGCCGAGCGCCTCGGCCGCCATCTGGGCCAGGATCGTGTCCGCGCCGGTGCCCACGTCGGTGGCGCCGATGGAGAGCACGTAGAAGCCGTCGTCCTCGAGCCGGATGTCCACGTTGGCAATATCAACGTTGGCGATGCCGGAGCCCTGCATGGTCAGCGCCACGCCGAGGCCGCGCACGCGGTCGCCGAGGTCCTCGGAGAGCGGGCGGCCCTCCCAGCCCACCATCTCCATCGCGCGGCGCAGGCAGTCGTCGGCGCGGCAGGAGTGGAGCGGCTCGTCGTTCAGCTGCCAGAGGGTCTCGCCGGGGCCCACGAGGTTCTTGAGGCGCAGCTCGCAGGGGTCCATGCCGAGCTCGTCGGCCATCTCGTTGACGGCGGACTCCACGGCGAAGCAGCCCTGCGTGGCGCCGTAGCCGCGGTAGGCGCCGCCCGGCGTGGTGTTGGTGTAGGCGACCTCGTAGGAAAAGCGGCTCGCCGCCACGTGGTTGTAGATCGGCAGCGCCTTGCCGCCCGTGAGCGTGACCGTGGTGGTGGCGTGGTAGCCGTAGGCACCCGCGTTTGAGAGGGCGTGCAGGTCGATGGCCGTGAGCGTGCCGTCGCGCCGGGCGCCCACGCGCACGTCGAGCACCATCTCGTGGCGGGTGTTGGAGCAGCACATGGTCTCCTCGCGCGTGTAGGTGCACACGCAGGGCCGGCCGGTGCGCAGCGCCGCCAGCGCGGCGAAGGCCTCGTTGCTGCCGGACTGCTTGGCGCCGAAGCCGCCGCCCACGCGCGGCTTGATGACGCGCACCTGCCGCTTGGGGATGCCGAGGGCGCAGGCGACCTGCCGGCGGATGTGGAAGGGCACCTGCGTTGAGCTCACCACGGTGACGCGGCCGAAGGCGTCGGTGTAGGCGAAGGAGCGGAAGGTCTCCATCATGGCCTGCTGGGTGGCCTGGGTGCGATAGCGCCGCTCGATGACCACGTCCGCCTCGGCGAAGGCGGCCTCGAGGTCGCCGTGGACGCGCTCACCGGCGGCCACGAGGTTGCGGCGCGGGTCGCCGGAGGTGTCCCCGCCGGGCGTCCAGTCGTCCTCGTCGTGGATGACGGTGGGGTTGTCGATCGCCTCCTCCACGTCGAGCACTGCGGGCAGCTGCTCGTAGCTGACCTTCACGAGCTTGGCGGCCGCCGCGGCGGTGGCCTCGTCGACGGCCACCACGATTGCCACCTCGTCGCCCACGTAGCGGACGTGGCGGTCGAGAAGGACCGTGTCGTAGGGGCTCGGCTCGGGGAAGGACTGGCCGGCCAGCGTGAAGCGGTGGTGGGGCACGTCATCGGGGCCCCAGACGGCCACGACGCCGGGAAGCGCGAGCGCGCGGCTCTTGTCGACGTCCGTGACCAGCGCGTGCGCGTAGCGCGAGCGCACGAGCTTCACCACGAGCGCGTCCTCGGGCGCGAGGTCGGCCGTGTAGACGGGCTTGCCGGCGAGAAGGGCTGCGGAGTCCTTCTTCGCCACGGGCCGCGCGATCTGGGCGTGCCGCTCGCCGGACTGCGTGGTGGGGTCGTCCGGCACGGCGCGCGGCGGCAGCTCGCCGCCGTTTTGGTGGCGCGCGAGGAAGCGGCGGATGGCGCGCTGCTGGCTTGCGTAGCCGGTGCAGCGGCAGAGGTTGCCCGCGAGGAAGCGGCGGACGGTCTCGTCGTCGGCATTCGGGTGGGCGGCGTCCAGGGCGAGGACCGCCATCTCCAGGCCCGGCGCGCAGAAGCCGCACTGCTCGGCGCCCTCCTCGGCGAGGCAGCGCGCCAGGAGCTCGCGCCGGCCGTCCGCGACGCCCTCCAAGGTGGTGACGTCGTGGCCGTCCGCGCGCGCCATGAGGACCGAGCACGAGAGCACGGGCTCACCGTCCAGGAGCACGGTGCACAGGCCGCAGTTGGAGGTCTCGCAGGCGCACTTGACGGACTTGGCGCCGTGGGCGCGGCAGAAGTCGAGGAGCGTCATGTCGGCGCGCACGTCCTCGGTGAGGGGCGCGCCGTTCAGGGTGAGGGAGATCTGCATGGCCTAGGCCTCCTTCGCGTGGGCGGCGGCAAGGGTGCGGCGGACAAGCTCCGGCGCCACGGCGCGGCGCCAGGCCTCGGTGCCGCGCAGGTCGGAGCCAAAGGAGAGGTCGGCCGCCGCGGAGAGCACGGACGCAAGCTCGGTGGGCGAGTAGCCCTCGCGCAGCGGCAGCCTCTCGCCGCCGGTGAGGGCCTGCGCCTTCTGCGGGCGCGCGCCCACCGCCACGTGCCAGGAGCCCCTCCAGAGGCCGGCGGCGGCGTTGAGAGCGGAGAAGTCCGTGGCCGCGGGGCGCATGGAGGCGAAGGCGGCCCGGTAGCGGTGCTTGCGGACGATGACGTGGGTGAGGACGTCGCGCCCGGCGCCGCGCTCCACGAAGGGGATGAGCGGCATGCGCCCGGCGCCGGCGAGCTCGACCTCGGTGTCCAGCGCGAGCAGCGCGCAGATGACGTCCGAGAAGCCCATGCGCGACCACACCGAGCCGCCCACCGTGGCGAGGTTCCTGAACTGCGTGCCCACGATGCCGGAGACGGCCTCGGAGAGGACGCCGGCGGTGGCGCGGGAGAGCGCCTCGTGGCGCTCCATCTGGCCGAGGGTGACCATGGCGCCGATCACGAAGGCGTCCTCGGTCTCCTCGATGTGGTCGAGCCCGCAGCGGGAGAGGTCGATGCCCAGAGGCACGGTGCGGTCCGCGAGGCGCAGCCACATCATGCCGCCGACGACGGTGGCGCGGCGGTCCGAGCGCAGCAGCTCCAGGGCCTCCTCGGGCGTTTCCGGGCGGGTGTAGCTCTCAAAGCGCAGCACGCGTCCTCCTTTGGTCGTGGTGGGTTTCTCTACGATACCGCAGGTGAGCGGTGCCGTGGGGGCAAGCGTTGCCCTTTCGGACGCATAACGGTGACGGGCCAAGCGAGGGGCCGATGCCGCCCGCCACGGCATATCGCCCGGCGAGAAGAACCCGCGGGCCCCGGCGCCCGCTTGCGGGGCGGTCGCGCGCTGCTAGAATAGCTGACGTTGTGTCATTTAACCATGTCGTGCCGCGCGGGAGACGCGGCGCGCGGATGCGGGGAGGGAGCGCGATGGGCGGCAGCCGGGACGGCCTGGCCGTGCGGGCGCGCGGTGTGCGCCACAGCTACGTGCGCGGCCGCGAGGACCTGCGCGGCGTCGACCTCGACGTGGCCGCCGGCGAGCTCGTCGCCATCGTCGGGGAGAACGGCTCCGGCAAGACCACGCTCGCCCGGCACCTGAACGCCCTTCTCGCCCTGCAGGCCGGCTCGCTCACCGTGGCGGGCCTCGACGCCGCCGACCCCGCCCGCGTCTGGGAGCTGCGGCGCGCCTGCGGGATGGTCTTCCAGAATCCGGAGAACCAGCTCGTCTCGTCGGTGGTAGGGGAGGACGTGGCCTTCGGTCCCAGAAACTTCGGCGCCGACGGGGAGGACGCGCAGGCGGCTGCCTCGCGCGCCCTCGCAGCGGTGGGGCTCGCCGGCTTCGAGCGGCGCGACGCCCACGCGCTCTCCGGCGGCCAGCAGCAGCGCGTGGCGCTCGCGGCGGTGCTCGCCTGCGAGCCGGACGTGATCGTGCTCGACGAGGCCACCTCGATGATCGACCCCCAGGGCCGCGACGAGCTCTCCCGCGCGGTCGAGGCCGTGCGCCATGAGCGCGGCTCCACGGTCCTCTGGATCACGCACGACATGGAGATCGCCGCCCGCGCCGACCGCGTGGTCGTGATGCGCGCCGGCGAGGTCGCCGCGGCCGGCGCGCCCGGCGAGGTGCTCACTGACGAGGCGCTGCTCGCGTCCGCCGGGCTCGAGGCGCCGCTCGCGGTGCGCGCCTGGCGCGCGCTCGAGGCGGCCGGAGCCGTCAGCGGGGCGTGCCCGGTCACCACGGAGGGGCTGGTGAGGGCGCTGTGCGGCTGACTCTCTCCGACGTGAGCCTCTCCTTTTCCACCTCGGCCGGCGAGAGGGCCCGGGCGCTTGCCGGCGTGACGCTGGAGCTTGCCGGCGGCGTCACCGGGCTCATGGGCCAGACCGGCTCGGGCAAGACCACGCTGCTGGAGGTCATGGCCGGGCTGCTGCGCCCGGACGCGGGCACGGTGCTCGTCGACGGCGAGGACGCCTCTCGCGGGGCGGGCGCGCGGCGGCTCTCAACGGCGGTCGGGCTGGTCTTCCAGATCCCGGAGCGGCAGTTCTTCGAGACCACGGTCGAGCGCGAGGTGTGCTTCGGCCTGCGCGCCCGCGGCATGGGCGAGAAGGACGCGCGAGACCGCGCGGCCGAGGCGCTCGCGCTCATGGGGCTCTCCCTCGACGAGCTGGGGCGACGCTCCCCGTTTGCGCTCTCCGGCGGGCAGCAGCGCCGCGTGGCCATCGCCTCGGTGCTGGCGCTGCGCCCGGGCCTTCTGCTGCTCGACGAGCCCACGGCCGGGCTCGACCCGCACTCGCGCGCCGCGTGCGTGCGGGCCGTCCGCGCCGCGGCGGCCTCGGGCGCCACCGTGGTGCTGGCGAGCCACGACGCCAACGTCCTCGCCGAGGCAGCGGACCGCGTGGTCGCGCTGGAGGGCGGCCGCGTGACGATTGACGGCCCCGTACGCGAGACGCTCGGCGACGCGGCGCTCATGCGCGCCCACGGCCTCGAGCCCGCCTGCGCCGCCCGCGCGGCCGCGGCCCTCAGGCGCGCGGGCCTTCCCGTGGCCGGCGCGCCGCTCACCTCCGACGAGCTCGCGGCCGCGATCCTCGCGGCGCGGGGCGTGGCGACGGACGGTTCTGCGCCCGCAGCGCCGGCCGGCCCTGCGCCCGCCGCCGTACCGGATGCCCGAGAGGGGGACGCCTCATGAGGGCGGCCTCCGGATACGTCTGGGCGGACTCGCCGCTGCACCGCGCGCCGGCCGCGGCCAAGCTCGTCGGGCTTCTCGCCTGCGCGGTGCTCGTGGTCGTGGCGCGCGGGTGGGCGCTTTTCGCCGTGTGCGCCGGGTGCGCGGTGCTCGTCGCGCTCTCGCGGGTGGGCTGGCGCCGGGCGTGCGCGCCGCTCTGGGGGATGCGCTGGTTCCTGCTGCTCGTACTGGTCATGAACGCGCTCTTTGCGGGTGGTGTGCCTGTCGGTGGCGCCCCTGCCAGCGTCGCCCCGGTGGCGATCGGCCCGCTCGCGCCCTCCCTTGCCGGCGCGGCCCAGGGGCTCACCGTCGTCGTGCGCGTGGGGGCCGTGGGCGTGCTCGGCGCGCTGCTCACCGCCACCACGCGCCCGCAGCAGCTCGTCGACGGCGTGCGCTCCCTGTTGGCGCCGCTCGGCCGGCTGGGCCTTACCGTGGAGCCGGTGGCCCTTGCCGTGGGCGTGACCGTGCAGTTTGTGCCGACGCTCCTGCGCGAGAGTCGCCAGATCATCTGGGCGCAGCGCATACGTTGCGGTGACGTCTCTTCTCGTAGTATTATGCGACGAGCCGTCAGTTATGTGCGGCTGCTCGTTCCGATCTTCGTGTCCGCGTTCCGGCGGGCGGACGAGCTTTCCGTTGCCATGGAGGCGCGCGGCTACCGGCTCGACGACGAGCCCCGCGCGCAAGAGGGGAGACGCCCGTGAGCCAGGTCAAGCGTATCGTCATAGCCGCCGTCTGCGCCGCCATCGGCATCGTCTTGCCGATGGCCTTCCACTCCATCCCCAACGCCGGCAGCGTGTGGCTGCCGATGCACATCCCCGTGATGATCTGCGGCTTGGTGGCCGGCCCCGCAGCGGGGGCCGCCACCGGCCTTCTGGCGCCCGTGCTCTCCAGCCTGCTCACCGGCATGCCCGCCGCCGCCATCCTGCCGTCGATGGCCTGCGAGCTCGTGGTCTACGGCCTGGCCTCCGGCGCGCTTTCCGAGCACGTCCGCACCGGCAGCGTGAGCCGCGACCTCTACGTCTCCCTGGTCGGCGCCATGCTCGCCGGCCGCGTGGTGCGCGGCGTGCTCGACGCGCTGGTCTTCTCGGCCGGCTCCTACAGCCTCGAGGCGTGGGTCACGGCGTCCTTCGTGACCGGCATCACGGGCATCGTGCTGCAGCTCGCCGTGGTGGTGCCGATCGTGGTTTCGCTCGAGCGCGCGGGCCTCGTGCCGCCGCGCTACCCGGAGGAGTAGCCGCCCGGGCACGGGTGCGTCTTGGCTCCCGCTGCGCCCCGCCGGCCACGGCCCCGTCGCGCCACCGGCCGCGTCCGCCTGGCGAGAAGAACGTCGCACGGCGACGCCACTCCGTATAATGGTGCGACCACAGACGACGAAAGGACGCGCCATGACGCGAGCTGCGCTCATCTTCGGTGGCATCTCCACCGAGCACGACATATCCTGCAAGTCCGCCGACAACGTGATCTCAGTGCTCGGCGATCGCCTTGAGCTGGTGCTCGTTGGCATTACGAAGGACGGTGCCTGGCATCTGGTGCCCCCCGGCACAAGCCCGCTCGCCGCGTGGGAGGACGACGCCTCGCTCCCGGGCGTGGCGCTCGTCCCCGGCGCGGGCCTCGTGGAGCTGCCCGCCGGCGGGGAGGCCCGTCCACTTGCCGTTGACGTGGCGCTGCCGATCCTGCACGGACAGGGCGGCGAGGACGGCACGATCCAGGGCGCGCTTGACGTGGCCGGCGTCCCGTACGTGGGCTGCGGCGTCATGGCGAGCTCGATCTGCGTGGACAAGGACTCCGCACACCGCCTGGCCGCCGCGGCCGGCGTGCGCTCCCCGCGCTGCGAGGTGCTCTGGCGCGGCGCGTCGCCCGAGGATCGCGCCGCCGCCGTCGCGTCGTGCGGCGGCTTCCCCGTCTTCGTGAAGCCCGCGCGCGGCGGCTCCTCGATCGGCGTCTCCCGCGCCGCCGACGAGGCCGCCTACGAGCGCGCCCTCGAGGCCGCCTTCGCGCTTGACGAGAAGGTCGCCGTGGAGGAGGCCATCACTGGCATCGAGGTGGGCTGCGCCGTGGTGGGCGACGCCGCGCACGGCATCTGGATGGGTGAGCCGGACGAGATCGTGGTCCCCGAGGACGGCTTCTTCGCCATTCACCTCGAGAAGGACCCCTCCGCCAACACCGAGCTCCGCTGCCCCTCCGAGCTGCCCGCAGACGTGCTTGCGCGCGTCCGCGAGGCGGGCGCGCGCGTCTACGAGGCGCTTGGGTGCGAGGGGCTCGCGCGCGTAGACCTCTTCGTCACGCCCGAGGGCGAGGTCGTCTTCAACGAGGTCAACACGATGCCGGGCCTCACCACCTACTCCCGCTTTCCCCAGATGATGCGCGTGGCCGGCCACGAGCTCGGCGACGTTCTCATGGGGATCGTGAAGGACCGCCTGGCCCGTGCGTAGCGCGGGGACGGCCGAAGGGAGCCGCATGTCGAAGAAGTCCGCCTGGACCCGTCGCGAGGTCCTTCTCGCCACCGGGGCGTCCTGCGTCTCTGCGGTGCTTGCCGGGTGCGCGCCCGACCGGGAGACGAGCCAGCCCGCCTCGGGCACGGAGACCCTGCGGGACCCCGACGCCGCGCCGGGCGCACCTGACTCCGGCGACGCGCCCCAGCAGGACGTTCCCGCGGCCGACCCGCTGGAGGCCGAGGTTACCGACAGGCTGGCGGCCATGACGCTCGAGCAGAAGGTCTGGCAGCTCTTCGTGGTGCGCCCCGAGGCCGTGACGGGCGTGAGCGTGCAGACCGCGGCCGGTGAGGCCACGCGCGCGGCGCTCGTCGAGCGCCCCGTCGGCGGCATCGTCTACTTTGCGGCCAACCTGCTGGACGCCGACCAGACGCGTCAGATGCTCTCCAACACGATGTCCTACGGCCGCGAGGTCACGGGCCTGCCGCTGCTGCTGGCCGTAGACGAGGAGGGCGGCACCGTGAGCCGCGTGGGCGGGAACCCCGGCTTTGGCGTGGACAACGTGGGCGACATGTGCGACGTGGGTGCCACCGGGGACGCGCAGCAGGCCTACGACGTGGCCGCCCACATCTCCGACTACCTGAGCTACCTAGGCTTCAACCTGGACTTTGCCCCGGACGCCGACATCGCCAACAATCCAAACGGAGAGATGGGCCTGCGCTCCTTCGGAGCCACGGCCGACGCGGTCTGCCCGATGGTGGCCGCCCAGGTCCGCGGCTTCACGGACGGCGGGATGCTCTGCTGCGCCAAGCACTTCCCGGGCATCGGCGGCGCCCTCGGCGACTCCCACGACGCCCGCATCTACAGCGAGAAGACCGTCGACGAGCTGCGCGCCGAGGAGCTGAGGCCCTTTGAGGCGGCCATCGCCGAGGACGTCCCGATGATCATGGTGGGCCACCTGAGCCTGCCCAACGTGACCGGCGACGACGACCCTGCCTCCGTCTCCTCCGAGGTGGTCACGGGGATCCTGCGCGAGGAGCTCGGCTACGAGGGCGTCGTCATCACGGACTCGATGGGCATGGGCGCGGCCACCTCCAGCTTGCCGGACGACCGCCTGGCCGTGGAGGCGCTGCTCGCCGGCGTGGACATCGTGCTCATGCCGGCCGACCTCGACGCCGCCTACCAGGGGGTGCTTGACGCCGTGACGTCAGGCGAGCTCTCTGGGGAGCGCGTCGACGCGTCCGTGGCGCGCGTGCTGCGCCTCAAGCTCGGTCGGCTGGGGTAGCGGCGTAGGGGGCGCTCGGGCGCGTCAGGTGCACCCGCGGGGCGATGTGTGGCGCGTCAGGTGCACCCGCGGGGCGAGGAGAGCTCATCAAGTGCACTCCGCGGAGCCTCGAAAACGCGTCAAGTGCACCGAAAAACGTGGTTTTGCGATTAAGTGCACCCGACTGTGGGTGCACCTGACGAGTGCACCTGGCAAGCGCGTCTGACAGGCGCACCCTCCCGTAAGCACACCCAACCGCTGGCGCGCCGTCACGGCTCGCGCGCGAGCTCCTCGCCGAGGGCCTCGATGAAGCGGTCGACGAGCGTCCGCTGCCGGCCACGGCGCACGCGGACCCCCAGCGCGATGGGCCTGGCGCCGCGCACGGGGACGAAGCTGAGGCCGTCCTGGTGCAGGGCGGGGATGTCGGGCATGAGGGTGAAGGCGATCCCCGCCCGGGCCAGCGCGAGCGCCACCTCCACGTTGGCACACATCATGACCTGCTGCTCGTTCATCCTGAGGCCGATGGAGCGCTGCGCCTGCGTGATGGCCGCCGGTGCGGCGTGCGGGTTTGCCACAGCAATGCGCCCGGCGGCCAGCAGCTCCTCGCCCTCCACCCCCGTCCCCGCGTGCCCGGCGAGCGGGTGGTCGCTGGAACAGACGCAGGCCACCCCCGCGTCGAGGAGCCGCCGGAAGGCGGTGGCGCCCGCGTGCTCGCCCTCGGGGTTCCGGTAGGCGAGCACCACGTCGACGCTGCCCCGCTCGAGCATGCCGTCGATGGCCGAGTAGGGCCCCAGCCGCAGCACCGGGTCGAGCGCGGGGTCGTCCTGGTGGAGCCTGCGCAGCGTGGACACGAGCAGCTGCGCCTCGAGGCCCGAGCTCACGCCGATGCGCAGGCGGTGCGCGTCGACCCCCTCGCCGTGGGCGACCTGCGTGCGTGCCCGCGCCTCGAGCTCGAGGATGTCGATCGCGTAGCCGAGAAACGCGTGGCCCTCGTCGGTGAGCTGCACCGCACGTGTGCTCCGGGCGAGCAGCGTGCAAACACCGTGTCGTTGGAAATGCTACCTCCGTTGGACAGTTCCAAGACACAGGGGGTAGCCTATGGGTTCACTTCTCGCCCTGCTGGGGCGCTATCGGAGGGACGTGGCCCTCTCCATCGTGGGGGCGGTCGGCGAGGTCGTGATGGAGGTGTTCCTGCCCTTCATCATGGCCTCCGTCATTGACCGCGGCGTCATGGGCGCCGACCTGGGGGCCATCCTGCGCTACGGCGCGCTCATGCTAGTCATGGCAGTGCTCTCGCTGGGGTTCGGCGTGCTCTCGTCGTACTTCTCGGCGTCAACCGCCTCGGGCTACGCGGCCGAGCTCCGCTCGAGCATCTTCGACAAGGTCCAGACGCTTGCGTTCTCCAACATCGACAAGTTCGGCACCGCCGGCCTCGTCACGCGCATGACCACCGACGTTACCAACGTGCTGACCGCCGTGCTCATGGTCATCCGCGTGGCGGTGCGCGCGCCCATCATGCTCGTCTCGAGCCTCGTCATGTGCATGACGATCAGCCTGGACCTCTCGCCGATCTTCGGCGTGGCCATCGTGTTCCTCGTCGTGGTGCTCGGCACCATCATGTTCTTCGCCACGCGCTTCTTCGACGAGGTCTTCTCCACCTACGACGACCTCAACGCGAGCGTGCAGGAGAACGTCGGCGCCATCCGCGTGGTCAAGGCGTTCGTGCGCGAGGCGTACGAGAACGAGAAGTTCCGCGCGGCGGCTGAGAAGCTCTACCGCCTCTTCGTGCGCGCCGAGGGCACCGTGGCCTTCAACAACCCCGCGATGATGCTCGCCGTGTACGGCTGCATCATGGGCATCTCGTGGTTCGGCGCGCAGCTCGTGGTAGGCGGCTCGCTCACCACCGGCGAGCTCACGAGCATGTTCAGCTACGTGATGCAGGTGCTCATGAGCCTCATGATGCTCTCGATGATCATCGTCATGATCACGATGAGCATGGCGAGCGCCCGGCGCATCTCCGAGGTGCTGAACGAGAAGAGCGACATCGAGAACCCGGCCGACGCCGTGACCTCCGTGCCCGACGGGCGCATCGACTTCGACCACGTGAGCTTCTCCTACGCCAAACGGAGACGGCGAGCCGGTGCTCAGAGACATTGACCTGCACGTCAGGAGCGGCGAGACGATCGGCGTGATCGGCGGGACGGGCTCGGGCAAGTCGAGCCTCGTGAACCTGGTGAGCCGCCTCTACGACGTGAGCTCGGGCGCCGTGCGCGTGGGCGGCGTGGACGTGCGGGACTACGACCTCGAGGCGCTGCGCGACGCGGTGGCCGTGGTGCTCCAGAAGAACGTGCTCTTCAGCGGCACCGTGGCGGAGAACCTGCACTGGGGCGCGCCGGACGCCACCGATGACGAGCTCTGGGAGGCGTGCCGGGCCGCCGCGGCCGACGAGTTCCTCGGCCGCATGCCGGACGGGCTCGAGACCCGCGTGGAGCGCGGCGGCGTGAACTTCTCGGGCGGGCAGAAGCAGCGCCTGTGCATCGCCCGCGCCCTGCTCAAGCGCCCGAAGGTGCTCATCCTCGACGACTCGACCTCGGCCGTGGACACTGCCACCGACGCGCGCATCCGGCAGGCGCTCCGCGACCACCTGCCCGGCACCACCAAGATCATCATCGCCCAGCGCGTCTCGAGCGTGGAGGACGCCGACCGCATCGTGGTGCTCGACGGCGGGCGGATCGACGGCGTGGGCACGCACGAGGTTCTTCTCGCCGAGAACGACATCTACCGCAGCGTGTACGAGTCACAGGCGGAGGGCACCGGCGACTTCGACGTCACCGCGGACGCGTCCGCCGCAACCGGAAAGGAGGCCTAGGGATGGCATCGCAGACGAGCACCCACGCCGCTCGTGCGGGCGCGGCCCCTCGCGGGACGGCGTTCTCGTTCTCCGCGCTCAGGCGCGCGGTCGGCTTCATGCTCAGGCACTACGCCGCGGCCTTTGCTGCGGTGGTGGCCTGCATCATCGTGGCGGCGCTCGCCACCGCGCAGTCGCTGCTCTTCACGCAGGACCTCATCGACGTCTACATCGAGCCCATGATCGCGACGGGATCCACCGACTTCTCCGGGCTCGCGAGCTACCTCGTGCGGCTCGGGGGCGTGCTCATTGTGGGCGTGGTGGCCGCCTTCGCCTACAACCGCATCATGGTCACGATCAGCCAGGGCACGATGCGGCGCCTCCGCGACGAGCTCTTCGAGCACATGGAGAGCCTACCC
This sequence comes from Olsenella profusa, assembly GCF_016900315.1. GTDB lineage: Bacteria > Actinomycetota > Coriobacteriia > Coriobacteriales > Atopobiaceae > Thermophilibacter > Thermophilibacter profusus_A. Next base: position 5,849 of record NZ_JACSNQ010000007.1, on the reverse strand, counting down.
ATCCGCTACTTCGACACGCACCCGCACGGCGACATCATGAGCGTCTACACCAACGACGTGGACACCCTGCGCCAGCTCTACGCGCAGACCCTCCCGCAGCTCGTGAACTCCTGCGTGACGCTCGTGGTCACCTTTGCGGCCATGGTGGCGCTGTCGGTGCCGCTCACCGTGCTCTCACTTGTGCTCGTGGCGCTCATGGTCTTCTCGACGCTTGCCATCTCGCGGGCGTCGGCGCCGTACTTTGCCGGCCAGCAGCGATCGCTCGGCGAGGTCGAGGGGCTCGTGGAGGAGCTCATGGACGGCCAGAAGGTCATCAAGGTCTTCTGTCACGAGGGATCAGAGCAAGCGCGACATGCGCCGCGTCAACGAGCAGCTGCACGACGCTACCAACCGCGCCATGGGCATCTCCAACCTCGTCATGCCCGTGAACGCCAACATCGGCAACATCTCCTACGTGGTGATGGCGGCGGTGGGCGGCGCCATGGCCATCGGGGGCGTGGGCGGACTTACGCTGGGCGCGCTCGTGAGCTTTGTGAGTCTCAACCGTAACTTCACGCAGCCCATCACGCAGATCTCGCAGCAGATGAGCTTCGTGACGCAGGCCGCCGCCGGCGCCGCGCGCGTCTTCGCCCTCATGGACGAGGAGCCGGAGGAGGACCGCGGCTACGTGGAGCTCGTGAACGCGCGCGAGCTGCCGGACGGGAGCGTGGAGCCCTGCGAGGAGCGCACCGGCGTGTGGGCGTGGAAGCACCCGCATCGCTCCGACGGTACCGTGACCTACGTGCGCCAGCGCGGAGCGCTTGAGATGGACGACGTGGACTTTGGCTACGAGCCGGGCAAGCTCGTGCTCCACAACATCACGCTCGAGGCGCGCCCGGGGCAGAAGATCGCCTTCGTGGGGTCCACCGGAGCGGGCAAGACCACGATCACGAACCTCATCAACCGCTTCTACGACGTGGACGACGGCAAGATCCGCTACGACGGCATCAACATCACCAAGATCCGCAAGGGCGACCTGCGCCGGAGCCTCGGCATGGTGCTGCAGGACACGCACCTCTTTACCGGCACGGTTATGGACAACATCCGCTACGGCAGGCTCGACGCCACCGACGAGGAGTGCGTGGCCGCCGCGCGGCGCGTGAACGCCGACGGCTTCATCCGGCACCTGCCCCAGGGCTACCAGACACTCATCACTGGTGACGGCGCGGGACTCTCCCAGGGGCAGTGCCAGCTTCTGGCCATCGCGCGCGCGGCCGTGGCCGACCCGCCGGCGCTCATCCTGGACGAGGCGACGAGCTCGATCGACACGCGCACCGAGGAGGTCGTGCAGGCGGGCATGGACGCGCTCATGGAGGGACGCACCACGTTCGTGATTGCGCACCGGCTGAGCACGGTGAAGAATGCCGACCTCATCTGCGTGATGGAGCAGGGCCGCATCATCGAGCGCGGCAGCCACGACGAGCTCATGGCCGCGCGTGGACGCTACTGGCAGCTCTACACCGGCGGCAAGGTGGGGGAGTAGCGAGACGGGCCACCCCGCCGGGACGCGGCTGTCCCGGCGGGGCCCGTGCTTTGAGGAGTGGGGGTGCTGCGGCGCCCGTTCTTCTCGGCGCTTTGAGAAGCGGGGTTGGTGCGCTCTGCGGGTTCGGGGGTGCTTTGAAAACGGGACTGGTGCGCCTCCGGCGCCTTGCGATGCTTACGAACGCGTGACCGTTGCACGCAATGCGAGAAGTTCGGGCGTAACGACGCGCATTTCAAAGCGAGATGGGGCCCGCGGGGCGCGTTAGCTTCCAATCCGTAAGCGCAGCCGGGCCCGCGGGGCGCGACAGCCTGCAATCCGTAAGCGCAATCGGACCCGTAGGCCGCGACAGCCTGCAATCCGTAAGCGCAATCGGACCCGCGGGGCGCGACAGCCTGCAATCCGTAAGCGCAATCGGACCCGTAGGCCGCGACAGCCCTCAATCCCTAAGCGCAGCACCGTCCAAAGGCCGCGGCACCCCACATCAGCTGGCAAGCGGGGCGAGAAGAACCGTCTCCCGCAAGCGCCGGCCGAGCGAATGTGTGAACATCGGGTGCGGAGGGCGTCGGCGCAGAAGGGCGCGGGCCCAAAGAACCCGGGGAGGACCCATGACCGAGAAGGAAAAGCGCGATGCCGGCCTCTGGTACGACGCCAACTTTGACGCCGACCTGCTCGCCGAGCGCGCCCGCGCCGACGAGGCCTGTCACCAGCTCAACCAGCTGCCGCCGAGCGCGGCGGCCGAGCGCGAGGCCATCCTGCGCGACCTTTTGGGCTCGCTCGGCGAGGGCGTCACGATCCTCGAGCCCTTCTACGTGGACTACGGCTACAACGTGCGCATCGGCGACGGAAGCTTCCTCAACCACGGGGCCTACCTCATGGACGGCGCGCCGATCACCATCGGCAGCCACGTGTTCATCGGGCCCAACTTCGGCGCGTACGTGGCGCAGCACCCGCTCGTGGCCGAGGAGCGCAACCGCGGCCTCGAGATCGCGCTGCCGATCACGATCGGCGACGACGTGTGGATCGGCGGGGACGTCAAGGTGATGCCTGGCGTGACCATCGGCTCGGGCTCGGTGATCGGCGCGGGCAGCCTCATCACGCGCGACGTCCCGTCCGGCGTGGTGGCCATGGGCAGTCCCTGCCGCGTGGTGCGCCCGATCACCGACGCGGACCGCGTCTGCTGACGAGAGCCGAGCCCCACCCCACCTTGCCGCCCATTTCCTGGCGAGAAGTACCTGGTGCCTGAATTCGGGGGTTTGTGCGTGCGCCGGACGTGCGCCGGATTGCCGGGGTGTGTGCGTGAGCGCCGCCAGAATCGGCTCCCCTGTGCGCCGTAGAGCGCACAACCCCCTCGATTTTGGCACCGCTTTCGCACAAACCCCGGCAATCCGGCGCAGCCGGGTACTCGCGGGTGCACCCGAGCGCGACTGGCGCGGGGCGATACGGGCTGGCGAGGCCGGGCGCTCACGGGCGCGACTGGCGCGGGATCCTGCATAGAGAGGCCCGCGTGGCGAGAAGAACGTTCTTCTCGCCGCGCGGGCTTTTTCGGTGCTTCTTTTCGACGCGCTCAGCGGTCGCGCTCTTCTCGTCGGCTACTTCTCCACATGCATCGCGCGCATGGCGTTCAGGATCGCGATCATGGCCACGCCCACGTCGCCGAAGACGGCAAGCCACATGTTGGCCACGCCCACGGCCGCGAGCACGAGGATGAGGATCTTCACGCCCAGGGCAAAGACGATGTTCTGCCAGACGATGCGCATGGTCTTGCGGGCGACGCGCATCGCACGGGCGATCTTGGAGGGGTGGTCGTCCATGAGGACCACGTCGGCGGCCTCGATGGCGGCGTCGGAGCCCATCGCGCCCATCGCGATGCCCACGTCGGCGCGCATGAGCACGGGCGCGTCGTTGATGCCGTCGCCCACGAAGGCGAGCCTGTGGCCGTCGGCTTCGTCCGCGAGCAGGCGCTCCACCTCGGAGACCTTGTCCTCGGGGAGCAGCTGCGCGTGCACTTCGTCGAGGCCCAGTTGCGCGCCCACGGCCTCGGCCACGTCGCGGCGGTCGCCGGTGAGCATGACGCACTTGCGCACGCCGGCCGCGTGCAGGTCGGCGATGGTCTGCGCCGCGTCGTCCTTCACCACGTCGGCGATCACGATATGGCCGGCGTACTTCCCGTCGACGGTGACGTGCAGGATCGTGCCGGTGAGGTCGCACTCGTGCCAGTCGGCGCCGTGCTCGGCCATGAGCTTGTCGTTGCCGACCATGACCACGTGCTCGTCGACGTGCGCGGACACGCCGTGGCCGGACTCCTCGCGCACGTCGGTGATGCGCGTCTGGTCGATCTTGCCGGAGTAGGCCGCGCGCACCGAGACGGCGATCGGGTGGTCGGAGAAGGCCTCGGCGTAGGCGGCGTTGGAGAGCACGTAGTCGGGGTCCACGCCGGCCTCGGGGTGGACGGCCACCACGTTGAAGGTGCCGGAGGTGAGGGTGCCGGTCTTGTCAAAGACCACGGTGTCCACCTTGGAGAGCAGCTCCAGGTAGTTGGAGCCCTTCACGAGCACGCCGATCTTGGACGCGCCGCCGATGCCGCCGAAGAAGCTGAGCGGCACCGAGATCACGAGCGCACACGGGCAGGACACCACGAGGAAGGTGAGGCCGCGCATGACCCAGTCGGTCCAGGGGCCCATGCCCAGAAGCGGCGGGATCACGGCCAGCGCGAGCGCGGCGAAGACCACGACGGGCGTGTAGACGTGCGCGAAGCGCGTGATGAAGTTCTCGGTCTTGGCCTTCTTCTCGCTGGCGTTCTCCACGAGCTCGAGGATGCGGGAGACCGTGGACTCGCCGAAGGGCTTGGTGGTCCGGACGTGGAGCATGCCGGTCATGTTGATGCAGCCGGAGATGACGTCGGCGCCCACCTCGACGTGGCGCGGGACGGACTCGCCGGTGAGCGCGGCGGTGTCGAGCTGGCTTGCGCCCTCGGTGACCACGCCGTCAATGGGGATGCGCTCGCCGGGCTTCACCACGATCACGTCGCCCACGGCCACCTCGTCGGGGTCGACCTGCTCGAGCTCGCCGTTGCGCTCGACGTTGGCGTAGTCGGGCGCGATGTCCATCATCGCCGAGATGGACTTGCGGCTCTTGCCCACCGCGTAGCTCTGGAAGAGCTCGCCGACCTGGTAGAACAGCATGACCGCGCAGCCCTCGGCAGCCTGGGACTCGGTGTCAGGGAACAGGATCGTCGCAAAGGCGCCGATCGTGGCCACGGTCATGAGGAAGGCCTCGTCAAAGGCCTCCCCGCGACGGATGTTGTGCGCCGCCTTGACCAGGACGTCATGTCCTGAGATCAGAAACGGAATCAGGTAGAGGACAAAGGCCACGTAGGTGGCGGCCCCTCCAAACGCCTGGGCGAGAAGCCCCGTCTTGTCCACGACCATGATGGCGGCGAAGATGACGATTGCCGCGATGATGCGGTTGCGCCAGCGCCTCTGCTTCTTGTTCATGCTGCCTCTCCAAATGAACCTATGAACACACGTGCATATGTTGCCAACGAGAAAGGCCGCGCGCGGCGGCCGGGATGCTAGCGGACGATCTCGCAGTCGGGCTCGAGGTCGGCGGCGAGGGCGACCACGCGGTTGAGGACGTCGTCGAAGCGGTCGTCCGGCGCAGTGAGCGTGAGCTTCTGCGTGAGGAAGTTGACGCTGGCCTTCTCGACGCCCTCGACCTTGGCGATGGCGTCCTGGAGCTTCTGTGCGCAGGTGGCGCAGTCGATCTCGTCGAGCTTGAATGACTTACGCATGGTGCTTTCCTTTCGCCTTCCGGGGCGCCGCCCCGCCTCCGTTACTCGCAGATGTGACTCATGCCCTGGTTGAGCATCGTGTAGACGTGGTCGTCGGCCAGGGAGTAGAGGACGTTGCGACCGTCGCGCTGGAAGCGCACGAGCCGCGCCGACTTGAGCGTGCGCAGCTGGTGGCTGACGGCGCTCTGGGTGGTGCCCGTCTCCTCGGCGATGTCGGCCACGCAGAGCTCGCGGCCCATGAGCGCAAAGAGGATCTTGATGCGCGTGGTGTCGCTGAAGACTTTGAAGAGGTCGGCGAGGTCGTAGAGCAGCTCCTCGTCCGGCATCTCCGACGGGGTCTCGCCGACGGCGATCTCCTCTGCCACGTGTCCTCCCTTCTCTGTGCTGTCCTTCTGTGCTCTTGGTTGTTCTGAACATCTGAACAATTGCTCATATGTTCTGGACAACAACGATTATATGAGCGTGCGCTCAGATGTCAACGAGAATTCGGGAAATTTCGGCGCTGGGCGTTGGGTGGGGGGTCGGTGGGCGTTGGGT
>NZ_JACSNQ010000006.1 GCF_016900315.1 Olsenella profusa | reverse complement strand
GCCCACGCCCGCCCGCCGCCGGTCCCGCACCCGCCATGCGGTAAAGTGAAACTGTCGCCAGGGCGCGGAACCAGACGGGCGTTCGCGCGGCCCAGGCCCCTGGCAAGCGGAACGGAGGCCCCAGACCCATGCGCTACGCGAGCGTCGTGCTCGACATACCCACGCGCGCGCTCGACGGCGCGTTCGACTACGCCGTGCCGCCCGAGCTCGAGGCCACGGCCGTCGTCGGCGCCACGGTGCTCGTGAGCTTCTCGCGACGCCCGGCGGTCGGCTACGTAATCGCCACCTCCGAGGAGCCGCCCGCGGGTCTGGCGCCCGAGAAGATCCAGCCCGTGGCGCAGGTCCTCGCGCCGAGCGCCTTCGACGAGGTGGCCGCAAGCGTCGCCGTCTGGATGGCGCACGAGTACGCCTGCCCGCTGCCGGACGCCGTCCGGCCCTTCCTGGCCCCGGGGCAGAAGGTGCGCGTGCGTCGCGCGGACCCGGACGCCCCCTGGGAGCTCGTCAGCGAGCGCGCGGGCGCCGTGGACGCGCGCTGGGTGGCGCTCACGCCTGCGGCCAACGACTTCAGCCCCGCCAAGAACGCCAGCCGCCAGCGCGCGGTGATCGAGGCCCTGCGCCAGGGCGACATGCGCCTCTCCGAGCTCTCGGCCACCATCCCCGGTGCGTCCTCGACCGTGCGCGCGCTCGAGCGGCGTGGCGTAGTGGCCGTCACCGCCCGCCGGGAGATGCGCGGCGGAGATCGGACCACGCTCTCCTCGGCCGTGGCCCCGCGCCCGGCAACGCTCACCCAGGGCCAGCTCGCCGCGCTCGACGCTATCGAGCGCGCCCGGCGCGCCGCCCGCGGGGACGTGGTGCTCGTGGACGGCGTCACGGGCTCGGGCAAGACGGAGGTCTACCTTGCCGCCATCGAGCGGGCGCTCGCGGACGGCCGCGGCGCGCTCGTGCTGGTGCCGGAGATCTCCCTCACGGCGCAGACCGTGGGGCGCTTCCGCAGCCGCTTCGGCGACGACGTGGCCGTGCTCCACAGCCGCCTCTCCACCGGCGAGCGCTTCGACCAGTGGGACCTCGTCCGGCAGGGGCGCGCCCACGTGGTGGTGGGCGCCCGCTCGGCCCTCTTCGCGCCGCTTGCCAATTGCGGCCTCGTCATCATCGACGAGGAGCACGAGGGCTCCTACAAGCAGGACAAGTCCCCGCGCTACCACGCCCGCGAGGTCGCCGCGCGCCTCGCCGCCGCGCGCGGGGCGGCGCTCGTGCTGGGCTCGGCCACGCCGTCGCTGGAGTCCCTGGAGCGTTGCCGGCAGGGCACCCACGCGGGCGTCCGCTGGGAGCGCGTTGAGATGCCGGAGCGGCCGGGCGGGGCCAACCTGCCGCAGGTCAGCGTCGTGGACATGGCGGAGCAGTTCCGCGGCGGCGGGCGCTCGGTCTTCTCGGCACCCCTTGCCGAGGCCCTGCGCCAGACCGTGGCGCGCGGCGAGAAGGCCGTGCTGCTGCTCAACCGCCGCGGCTTTGCCAGCTTCCTCATGTGCCGCGAGTGCGGCTGCGTGCCCCAGTGCCCGCACTGCTCCACGGCGCTCACCTACCACGAGCGCGGCCACCTGCTCATGTGCCACACCTGCGGGCGCAGCTGGCCGGTCCGCGCCTTCCCGGACCCCTCCACGCGCTGCCCCAACTGCGGCAGCCGCTACCTGGCCGCCTACGGCGTGGGCACCCAGCGCGTGGAGGACGAGCTCCGCGCGCTTCTGCCGGAGGGCGTGGAGGTCGTGCGGATGGACGCGGACACCACGCGCGCCAAGGGCGCCCACCAGCGCCTGCTGGAGCAGTTCGACGCGGCGGAGCGCGCGGTGCTCGTGGGCACCCAGATGATCGCCAAGGGGCTCGACTTCCCCGAGGTCACGCTCGTGGGCGTCATCAACGCGGACACCATGCTCAAGCTGCCGGACTTCCGCGCCGCGGAGCGCACCTACGACCTGCTGGAGCAGGTGGCCGGCCGCGCCGGGCGCGGCGAGCGCCCCGGCCGGGTGATCGTGCAGACCTACTGGGCCACCCACCCGGCCATGCGCGCCGTGGCCACCCACGACCGCACGGCGTTTCTCTCCGCGGAGCTCGCCGAGCGTGCCGAGGCCGGCTACCCGCCGTTCAGCCGGCTTGCCAACGTGGTGGTCTGGGGCCGCAGCCAGGCGGACGTGCGCGCCGTGACCGATGAGCTCGCCGCCGCCGTGCGCGAGCGCGTGGGCGACGCGGCGGGCTGGGAGGTGCTCGGGCCCGCCGACTGCGTGCGCGCCCGTGCGAAGGACCAGCTCCGTCGCCACGTGATGGTCAAGGCCCCGGTGGGCGCGGAGCTGGGCGCGCTGCTCGGCGGGATAGCGGCGTCGCTTCCGCGGCGCCGGGGTATTAACATGGCAGTGGACATTGACGCCTACGACCTCATGTAGGGCCGCAGGCACGACGCCGCGCCGGGCGACGCCCCGCGGCAGGAAGCGACGCCGTGCGGCCCGCGCCCCGCGGCAGAAAAGGGAGAAACCGTGAACGAGCTCAAGCAGATCGTGCTCTCGCCCGACCCGCGCCTCTCTCAGGAGTGCGCGCCCATCGAGGAGATTGACGACGAGGTGCGCGCCCTGGCAAAGCGCATGCTCAAGATCATGTACGCGGCGGACGGCTGCGGCCTCGCCGGCCCGCAGGTGGGCGAGATGCGCCAGATCGTGGTCATCGACGTCGACTACGCGGGCAAGGGGTCCAAGAAGAACCCCTACGTGCTCATCAACCCCGAGGTCATCACCGCGGACGGACCGGAGCACACCGGGTCCGAGGGGTGCCTCTCCTTCCCGGGCGTGAGCGTCACCGTGACCCGTCCGAGCCACGTGGTGGTGCAGGCGCGCAACCTCGACGGCGACCTCATGCAGTACGAGGCCCGCGACAACCTCATGGCCGTCTGCCTGCAGCACGAGATCGACCACGTCCACGGCGTGACGATGTTCGACCACCTCGCGCCGATCGCGCGGGCCCAGGCCGAGCACGACTACCAGGAGGCCCTGGCTGCCGGCGCGCGCCCGGGCGAGACCGAGGTCGCGGAGTAGGGGGTCCTATGGCTGGCGAGAAGAACCTGACGGACGCAGGCGAGAAGAACCCGGCGGCCGCGGCCCCCACGGGCGGCGCCGTGCGGCGGCTGCGCGTCGTCTTCATGGGCACCCCCGACTTTGCGGTGCCCTCGCTCGAGCGCCTGGCCGAGGCCTGCGAGGTGACGCTCGTGCTGACCCGCCCCGACGCGGTGCGCGGCCGCGGCCGCTCGCTCGTGCCCTCGCCGGTCAAGGCCCGCGCGCTCGAGCTGGGCCTTCCGGTGACGGAGTGCTCGAAGATCACGCCTGAGGTGCTCGCGCAGCTCACCGCCGCCACACCGGACGTCATCTGCGTGGCCGCCTTTGGCTGCATCCTGCCCGACGAGGTGCTGACGCTGGCGCCGGCGGGCTGCGTGAACGTGCACGCGTCGCTGCTGCCGCGCTGGCGCGGCGCCGCGCCCATCCAGCGCGCGATCCTTGCCGGGGACGCCGAGACGGGCGTCTCTATCATGCGGATCGGCCACGGGGTGGACACGGGCGCCTACTGCGCCCAGGCCTCGACCCCGGTGGGCCAGAAGGGCGCCGCCGAGCTCACCGCCGAGCTCGCCCGCCTAGGTGCGGACCTGCTGGTGGAGACGCTGCCCGCGGTCGTCGACGGCAGCGCCGCGTGGGTGGAGCAGGACGAGGCACAGGTCACGCACGCCGCCAAGATCAGCAAGGCCGAGCTGCTGCTGGACCCGGCCGATCCCGCCCGTGTCAACGTCCTGCGCGTACAGGCCTCCGGCGACACGGCCCCGGCCCGCTGCGTGGTGGCCGGACGCGGTGTCCGCGTCTGCGCCGTTCGACCCGCGGACGGCGAGAAGGACCTCGCTGCCGGCGCGGTGCTCGCCGCCCACGGGCGGGTGCTCCTGGGCTGCGTGGAGGGGGCGCTCGAGCTCGTGCGCGTGAAGCCGGACGGCAAGCGGGAGATGGACGCCTCCGCCTGGGCAGCCGGCCTGCGTGGCGAGGGCCTGACCTGGGAGCGTGCGTAGTGGCGCGGGCGACGGCGGCGCGCCGGAGGGCGCTGGCGCTGCTGGGGGAGTGCCGCCGGCGCGGCGCGCATGCCCGCGACCTGCTGCGCGCGAGCGACGCGCTCGACGAGCTCTCCGAGCGCGACCGCGGCCTCGTCACGCGCCTCGTGCTGGGCGTCACCGCCGCGGCAGGCGAGCTTGACCGCGTGGTCGACTCCCACCTGCGCCGGGGCGCCCGTCTTGAGCCGCGCGTGCGGGACGCGCTGCGGCTCTCCTCCTTCGAGCTGCTCTACCTGGGACACCGCGCCGACGCGTGCGTGAGCCAGGGCGTGGAGCTCGTGCGCGGCGTGGCGCCGCGTGCGGCCGGCCTTGCCAACGCGGTACTGCGGCGCGTGGCCACAGAGGACGTGCCTGTGCTCGCCGCGGCGCGCACGAGCGTGGAGACGGGTTCGTTTGACGCTGCTGACCTGGCCCGCGTTGGCGCGCTGCCCGAGTGGCTCGCCGAGCGCGCGCTGGCCTCGCTCGGTCCCGCGCGGGCGGCCTCGTGGGCGCTCCGCGCGCTGGAGCCGGCCGGCGCCTGGGTGGTGGCCAACCGTGTGCGGCTGAGCTCGGGCGAGGCGTCCGCGCTGCTGGAAAACGCCGGCTGCGCCCCTGAGCCGGGCCCGCTGCCGGGCTCCTTCCGCCTGGGCACGCCAGCGGCGCTCGCGCCCTCCGGGCTGGTGGAGCGCGCGGACGTGCTGCCGTGCGACCTCGCCGCGCAGGAGGTGGCGCTCGCGTGCGCGCCCGCTCCGGGCGAGCGCGCGCTCGAGGTGGGCTCCGGGCGCGGCACCAAGACGCTGCTGCTCGAGGGGGCCGCCGTGGCGGCGGGCGGCCCGTGTGAGATCGTTGCCGTGGAGGCGGACGCGCGCAGATCCGAGCGCGCCGCCGCGCGCATGGAGGCGGCGGGTGCTGCGGCCCACGTGTGCTGCGTGGCGGCGGACGCCCGCTCGCTGGACGCGACCCTCGGCATCTTTGACCTGGCCTTCGTTGACGCGCCCTGCACCGGAACGGGCACGCTGGCCCGCCACCCGGAGATCGCGTGGTCGCTCGAGCCGGGCGCGCCCGGCGAGCTCGCTGCGCTCCAGCTGGAGCTTCTCTCCAGCGCCGCCTCGCGCGTGGGGGAGGGCGGCAGGCTCGTCTACGCCACCTGCTCCGTGCTCGCCCAAGAGAACGACGACGTGGTCAGGGCGTTTCTCGCCAGCCCGGCCGGGGTCGGGTTCGAGCTTGTGGGGGCCGGCCTCACCGAGGACCGCCCGGACGCGGACACGCACTTCTGCGCGCGCCTGCGGCGCAGGTAGCCCGCCGCGGCACGAGCGGCCTACGCTGTACGGATAGACTCCCGCGGCGAGAGCAGCCCTTTGCGGCGCAGACACCCCCGCGGCGCGGACGGTCCTTCTCGCCGCTCGGGCTACTCCCGCCCGCGCAGGGCCTCGTCCTGGGTAAGCGTGATGAGCTTCTTCTTGAGCTGGCAGATCTTCTGGTCCTGGGCGAACGTGCGCACCAGCAGCACGATGATGCCGCAGCAGAAGACGAAGTTCACCGCCGCGTCAAAGCCCAGCAGGTCGGCCGCCCAGTAGGCGATCTGCGGGAACACGGCGATCACGATGAGCGCCGCCGAGATGAGCAGCCAGAAGATGGAGTCCGTGATCTCGAGCCCGGACTTCCGGATGCGCCGCATCACGAAGAAGAGGATCAGCAGCGAGCAGACAATCAGAGAAACCCTCAGCGCAATGCTCATGACATCACCTGAACCACTGGACGAAGAGGATTGACGTGCACGTGCGCGCCATGTACGAGATTGACCTTGCGAAGTTGAGGTAGCTCTCGCCCGCCTGGCGCTCGCGCATCTCGGCCTGGACCTCGCGGACCTTGGCGCCGTGGCGCATCAGGTAGGCCACGGAGTCCGGCTCGGGGCCAAAGTCGAAGCGGCGCGCAAACTGCTCCATCATCGCGCGGTTGTACAGGCGCAGCCCCGAGGTCGGGTCCCTCACGGTCTGGCCCGTGGTCAGGCGGATGATGGCCTCGATGAGCCGGGACCCCAGCATGCGCATGGAGAGGGGCTTGGGCTTGTCGACGAAGCGCGAGCCGATCACGATGTCCGCGCCGGAGTGCTCCATCTCCGCGACCATGGTGGGGATGTAGGATGGCACGTGCTGGCCGTCCGCGTCAAACTGGAGGGCGGCGTCATAGCCGTGGGCGAGGGCGTACTTCATGCCCGTCTGCACGCCCGCGGTAAGGCCGAGGTTGGTGGGGTGGGTCACGTGGTTGTAGCCGTGCTCGCGGCACACCTGCTCGGTGCCGTCCGAGGAGCCGTCGTTCACCACAAGGTAGTCGCAGCCCGTCTGTGCGGCGAGAAACTCGTCGATCGTGGAGGAGAGGGACTCCTCCTCGTTATAGGCGGGGATGATTGCAAGTACGCGCATGCCGCTCCGATACCGTCGATGCCTCAAACCTGCGCGACAGAGTATAGCCTAAGAGCGCGAGCGTCCCGTGAGCTCGTCCCAGTCCGTGGCGGCGAGCACAGTTCCCACAAGGACGACCAGGCACAGCGCGACGGTGGTGACGCTGGGGACCGTGCCCTGGAGCACAAACCCAAAGACCACGGCCCAGGCCGAGTAGGACACGTTGAGGGCCATCGCCCGCGCGGCGCCGATCCGCGAGATGGCCTTGTAGTAGAGCAGGTAGGAGGCCGCGCCGGCAAGGCCCGAGAGAGCGACTACCCCCGTGGCCGTGCTGGGCGCAGCCGTGGCGGCGAAGGGCCAGGCCCCAAAGAGCGGCAGGACCGCCACGGCGTAGACGAGCGCGGAGGTCGTCTCGCGGATCTGGAGCGCGGTCTCGTTGTCCACGGAGTCGTCACGCATCCCCCACGCGCACAGGACCGCCTCCGAGCCCCAGCCCACCACGGTGAGCGCCGCGCCCAGGAGGCCCACCGCGACGTTGCCGACCGTGGAGTCTCCCGCCGAGACGGCCCCCATGGCCATGACGCCGAGAAGGGCCGCGAAGAGGGCCACGAGCTGGCCCGCCCGCATGCGCTCCTTGAGCAGCAGGTAGGAGAGAAGCGCCCCGAAGGCGGGGTAGAACGCCGAGATGATCGCCGTGTAGGCGGGGCCGATGTTGTTGATGGCCACCACGTAGCCGGTCATGCCGACGGGGCCGCCGAGCAGCGCCCCGCAGGCGACGACCAGGCCGCTTCTGGTCCTGAGGGCCCGGAGCGTGTCGCCGAGGCGCCCGCGCGCGAGCATGTAGATGAAGATCCACGCCGCGCAGAAGGCGTCGTGCAGAAACGAGCTCACGATCGACGCGAAGGCGGCCGCCTCGGGGCCTCCCAGGTAGGGGGCAAGGCCGAGCGCGATTCCCAGGACAACGGTGTCCAGGCCCCACAGGACGCCGCTCATCACGCCAAAGTGCACCCTATGCCTCCTCGTAGAGCGAGAGGGCCTGGTCAAGGTAGGTGCTCGCGCCGTTGAAGTAGATGTAGAGCCACTCGCCCACGTTGTCCCCCTCGGCCTCCTTGAGGAGCGCCCAGAGGTACCAGCACCACCCGGCAAGGACCACGTGCGCAAGGTTGTGGCGCCACTCGGCCTCGGTCGGCTCCCGGTCAAAGTAGGCGGCCAGCGCGGCGCGCATCTCGCCCTCGTCAAGCTGGTCGCAGACGGCGAAGGTGCCAAAGTCGTTGGCGTAGTCGCCCATGCCGGCGTACTCCCAGTCGATGAGGTAGTACTTGTCGTCTTTGTCCACGAGGAAGTTGAGGGTGAAGAAGTCATTGTGGCACAGGCAGGTGGGCGCGCCGTCGTCCTTCACGTGGCCTGCGAGCCGCGCGACCTTCTCGGCCATCTCCTCGTACCCCGGGATGTCTATGGGTCCGCGCCTGCGCAGGAGAGACGCGTAGCGCTGCGCCTCCTCAAAGAAGTCGAAGCTGCTCCCCACGGTGGCGCCGCTCCTGTGGACGCTGCGCGCCATCTGCATGATGCGCGCCGCCTGGGACGGGTCGTGCGGGTTGGGCTGGCGGCTGTCCGGGACAAAGCGGGAGATTTTCCAGCCGCGCTCGGGGTCCTCGTAGACGAAGGTGTCGTCCACGCCGAGCGAGCGGGCTACCTCAAGGGCTGCCACCTCCGCCCTGCGGTTGACGAGCAGCTCGGTCCCGATGCCCGGGTGGCGGTACACCCACTCGCCCTCGTCCGTGGCGAAGTGGCACGAGAGGTTGGTGATGCCCTGCTTGAGCGGGTAGAAGTCCCGGACCTCCTCGCGGCGGCAGCCGAGCACGCCCACGATGTTGTCAAAGATCGTCGAGTCCACGTTTGAGATGAACTCCGGGTCGAAGCTCTCGAGCTCCGCCAGGGAGTCGAACTCGTGGATGACGCCCTCGGGGTAGCGGCGGATCTCCATGTCGAGCGTCTTGAGGTTGTCGGCGTAGATGGACTCCCAGAGCTTGTCCGAGGAGCCTGGCCGCCTGAGCGCGTCGCCGAGCAGCGGGACGAAGCGGCTGGAGAACTCGTGGTCAAAGTAGACCTGACCGAGCATGACCCAGGAGTCGTGGCCGCCCACGCTGACGGAGGTGATGCGGTCCCCGGCGCCGGTGCCGAGGCACCACTCATTGGTGGGGCCGCTCACGTACTCGGAGGCGTAGTAGGACTTGTAGACGTAGCGCTCGAACGGGTTGACGGTGAAGTAGTCGTCCGAGGAGCAGACGTAGGTGTTGTCGAGCTGGTTTCTGGCCAGCCAGAGCGTCCAGCTGTTGTTCTTCTCGGCGTACTCGTCGTTCACGAGGATCTTGACGCCGTACTTGGCGGCCAGGTAGAAGAAGTACTCCTTCTTGTAGCCAACCACCACGGTGATGTCGGAGATGCCGCGCTTGAGCAGCTGCTTGATCTGGCGCTCTATGAGGACCTCGCCCTTGACGCGCAGCATGCCCTTGGGGCGCTCGTAGGAGAGCGGGACGAAGCGGCTTGAGAGGCCGGCCGCCATGATAACCGCGTTGCGCACGCGGTAGGGCTCGAGCGCGTCCACGCCCTTCTCCGTGATGCGCCCGTCCTCGAGCATCCCGCTCCCGCGGCAGGCCTTCACCGTGGAGTTGACGGTGCCCAGGGAGAGGCCCGTCTCGTCGGCGAGCGTGCGCTGCGTGAGCCGCTCGCCCGTGTTGGACAGGGCCTGGAGAACCTTGAACTCGTTCTTGGTGAGTGACATCTTTGCCGTGCCTTACGGATACATAATGCTTTCCTTACATTAAATGAATGTAGGGACTTTCAAGCTAATTTTCAAGTTTTTGAGAATAATCTCAAGTTATGAACATGGGCGCCGGGGAGGTGGCGTAAGTGAGTCGGGTTGCTGCCCCTAGGTAAAACAGAGCAATGCGGGAGTTATGCGCTGTGGGCGAAGCCGAGAGACGAAAGCGTCTGGTGGAGACGGGATCGGTTGAGCACGAGATAGGTACCGTAGAGTACCACTGAAATGATCCAAGAAGCCATGTAACCGAGCAGGTACGCTGAGACGGAGAAGAGGGTGGAAATGAGAATGACCCCCCAAGCCAGCTGAGAGGCGCGTACACCAAGCATTTTTGCCACGTAGTGCTCGGAATAGAGACAGCGAACCATTACGGCGACCACGGTGCCACCGAGGATGAACTCGATGGAGTGTAGCGCATAGGTTCCGACGAGTGAGAAGGCTGCCCCAACGGCGAGAGTGGCCACGTTTATCTTGAGCAGGCGGCGCTCCTCACGCTGCACCTTGAGGAAGGTCATGCCGACAAGGTCCATCTTGCCGTCAAAGACGCAGAGTGGTAGCAGGATGGAGAAGAGATGAAAACTCGTCTCGTACTGAGGAAGCCAGAGCGAGAGCAGGAAGGCCCCGGGAGAGTAGAGGAGATAGACGACGGGCAGGAGAAAATCAAGGCAGTCTCTCACCAGTTCGAAGCAGCGCGCGAGCGCCTCCTCGCCTACTTGGCGCAGGGTGGGGAAGAGTACCATGCTCGCCTGAGAGACGCAGGTAAGTACCAAGGTCGTCATCGAAACTGAGAGGGAAACAATGCTGAACTGCTCGATTCCCCAGTTGAGATCGATGAGAAAGCGCATGACGCCAAGAATGAGCGAGCTTGCTAACGTCGCAAACATGAGCTTTGATCCTGCCCTGATGCTTCTGGTCAGGCGTGGAAGCGACTTGCCGAGTGGCAGCAGGGGAGCGGAGAGAAAGTCCCGTGTGACTACCATGCAGTAGATGAGCGATATGAGTCTCGAGAGGGCATAGAAGACGATGTAGACGCGATAGTCAGGTACCCGCATGGCAATGAGGACCACCAATGGAACGATGAACGTGGCGCTGTTGATGGCGACTGACATGGAGGACTTGCGCGTCTCGTTTATCGCCTGGAGAAGGTAGCTGAAGTAGTTTGCGGCGTTGTTAAGAACAAAGAACACAGCCGTAGAGAAGAGCACAAAGGAGCGGTCAGCGCCAAATGCATCGCTTGCTGCAAGGAGGCAGATGAGAAGTGCGATGGCCAGCTGGTATGACATACCCAGAAGGAACTGGGACTTTATCGACCTCTTGTTGATGGTGTCTCGTGAGCGGCCGCCCTCTATGAGGTAGACGCCGTCACCCACGCCGAGACTGAAGACCATGCCGTAACTTGTGTAGAAGACGAAGAGCTGCCAATAGCCAAACTCCTCGACGCCGAGAATCTTGGGGACGAGAAGCGAGGTGAGAACCCCGCTGAATATATTGAGCATCTGTGCCGCAAGGGCGATGGAAAAGTTGGCGATAAGCCCTCGTGGTTTCATGCGATCCTTTCCGAAAAGGCATTCGACACCTGCGAGACGGACTGCCTCGGCAAGAGCTTACTGTAGCGCGGTACCTTTTCGCCCAGCGGGGTTCTACCGAAACGCTATGAAATAAACGCCTTAATGTTAGCTTGGTGTAAGCTAGCATAGGAACCAGCCGTCCCCTTGAGTCCGGAGCACGCACATGAGACGCATTCCCGTCGAGGACATACACCCCCTCCTGCTTGGCATTCTTGAGGCGTTTTCCTCCTATTGCGCAGAGTGGGGGCTCAGCTACTTTCTTGACTACGGTACGCTTCTCGGAGCCGTCCGCCACCATGGTTTCATTCCCTGGGATGACGACGTGGACGTTTCGATGATGCGTGACGACTACGAGCGGCTCGTCGCCCTTGCCCACAAGGACCCCTACATTGACGCAGACCGGCGCTACCGGATTCTGCTTCCCATGGAGCTGCCTAATTTTTATCCCTTTATCAAGGTGGTCGACGAGCGCACCCTCGCTTACGAGCGAAACATCAGGCGGGAGTACGGCCTTGGCGTCTGGCTCGACGTATTTTGCATGAGCTACTGTCCTCCTGATGATCGTGAGACGGCAAGGCTCTTCTCGCGGCACAACCGTCTCAAGCAGATGAACAAGATGCTGGTCTGCGGCGACATTGTTGACGAGGGCTACAAGAAGGTCTACCCGGTTGCTCGCTTGGGAGCGGCGGTTCTCAGGGTTTTTGGTTTTACCACGGAACGTTGCATGGGGGAGATTCTCGACATGCTTGAGGGCATGCCGCGTGTAGGTAAGAGAATTGCTCAGCTATCGTGGCCAGATAACATGGAAAAGGACAGCTATCCCGCTGAATGGTGGAACAAGACGGAGCAGGTCGAGTTTGAGGGCAGGCTCTTCTCTGCCCCAGCGATGTACCACGAGATACTAATGCAGCACTATGGGGACTACATGGCGCTTCCTCCGGAAAGTGAGCGAGTCAGGCACGGGTTTGAGGCGTACTACTTAGAGGGGTAGCTCGTCTCCGGGACCCTACCACTTGATTTCGATACCGGTCAGGCGCGTGAGCCCCTCGTAAGCCCCAAGCGCGACATCAAGAAGGCCCAGGCGGTAGCAGGCATAGGCGAGATAGGTCGTGAGCAGCTGCCTGTGGAGCCATACGTAGCCGAGGGACATGAAGGGAGAGCCCTTCAGGAGGGGAAAGCTCCCCGCGAGGGCGTCGTCGACCTCTCGTGCGGCTTGCCTGCGCTCGGACGATGCCATGCGCGTCGTGGCAGACACCCTGAGGTGGATGAAGGCCGCCAGGTCAATGATGGCGGCAAAGCCGTCGTTGACGTTGAGAACATGCTGGCGAAGAAGCCTCCAGCTTTGGATAAGGCCTGGAATCTCGCTGGGTCGCACCGAGCTCATGGCTGACTGCTCGGGTGCCTGGTAGTCATAGAGCGGCTCTTCAAGGAACGAGATGCTCCTCATGCTGGGGTAGAGGGAGATGAGCAGCATCGCGTCCTCCATGACGCGTGGGGGCTCATCAAGATGTATTCGGCTGCAGAGAACGTCCTTTCGGATTATTTTGTTCCAGAGCGAGGTGTTGACCGTGGGAAGCCATCCGCTCTGTGCAGAGACGGGAAGCGTGCCGGAAGAGAAGCCCTGCATCTCTATAGATAGGACGTTGCCTTTGGACGAGATGCGTCGAAAGGCACAGACTGTCATGTCCGAGTTATCGTCGAGCGCCCGTCGTGCCATCTTCTCGTACATATCAGGGTGAGGCGTATCATCGGCGTCACAAAAGCCGATGTATCTGCCTCGTGCCAGCTCCATGCCCTTCTCACGCGCTTTGAAAGCTCCCCGGTTGGCGGTATGAACGGGAACGAATCTTTGGTCACGAGCAGCAAAGCGATCGATGGCCTCTCCTGATGCGTCTGAGCTTCCATCGTCGACACATATAAATTCAAGGCCTTCAAACGTCTGCTCGGAGAGCGCCAAAAGCGTCTTTTCCAAGTAGTCTTGTGCGTTGTAGATAGGCACAATAACGCTGATAAGGGGGTCGGAACTCATACTAGAGCTGCTCCTTTGCTCCAAGACACTTGGTGGACGATTTGCTAATGGCATTTAGGGCAAGATGGTACTCCGAAGACGTATGGTGACGCCAACTACTTATTCAGCAAGGGCGGCTATCTCATAGAGAGCGAGTTGCCCCTCAGATAGTATGCACGTAAAGCCAGGTGTTGAGCTGTCGATGCGCAGTCCGTCCCACTCGCCTTCATAATAGGTGGCAAGGGGTGTATAGGTGTCAGTCTTAGCTGATAGCAAGTCTCCAGAATCAAGAACGAGCACGTATCGGGCACCCGTCCTTCGAACAGCATCCAATACTGCGTCATTAGATGCGATTGTACGGAGGCTGGTTCTGATTATCCTGCTTTCGTTGGTCTCCTTGGACGGGCGACATGACTTGTAGTACACGTTCATTCCCTCAGATGCATATGAGAAGACACTACCATCAAATGGAAAATTAATTACGAGAGAGCCGGGCGGTATGCACTCCAGCGCGCGACGTACGAAGTCCCTCTCTGCTTGTGTGTACGGGTTTCCATCAGCAAAGCTGTAGACGCCCTTCACCTGATTCTCAGAGAAGCGGAAAGCGCTTTCTGGCGTGTCTGATAGCGGAGAGGGGTCAAGAGAATAGTTGATGTTGGCGAAGGGAAGGCCAAGGACAAGCGCGAGTGCTCCTGTGATAACAGATGGAATGGCTGGGCGCCGGAAGAGTATGCCGAAGCCACGAGAAATCAGTGAGGCTACCCACTGAAACCCCAAAGCGGAAAGGGGGACCGCCGCAATTGCGAGGAGAGCCGCAGTTCGCTCTGGGTCGTTGTACCAGTACCCAGTGAACAGCTTCCTTGTTTCAAAGTCGAGTGTCAGCCCGCAGACATAGATAAAGGCGACCAGCACATAGGAAAGAGCAATCCACCTATGCCGGCGCTCGCGGAAACAGCGTCCAAAGCCCAGCGCGATAAGCAGTGCGAGAAGATATTGCGGGATACCGACGAAATACCCTGCGTTCAAAACGCTAGCAAGTGTGTCGCCCGGCGCTTGTGCGAACTGCCACACATAGTTTGCAACAGAGGAGAAGAGGGATGTCTGCTGGAGAGCAACCCATACAACGGCTATGAGGGCGCACGCGGAGGCTTGGAGCGCTAAAGCTATGCGTCCCGACTTAAACAATCCAGTTTGTCGTGACGCCCAGTGCGGAATGACGCCGCATATCAAGTATGGTGAGAGTAAAAGCACGCACGAGAAAACCAGGTTAGGATGTGTGACGGCTCCACCCAACGCGGCAAGTAAAAACGAGAAAAGGTGCCTGCCGGAAACGGCTTGATCAGTCCGCCCTGTTGGAAGCGCCGTGATGAAGAGAAGGCAAACTTCCGGAATAAGACAGAATGCGGCAACATTTGGGAAGGGCCCATGCACCGTTAGCATTCGGAGAGGGAAGGCGCTGGAGGCCAGGCAAACGATGCCTGCAATAATGCCCATAGCTCGATATTCTGGAAACAGGCGCATGAGCAGAGCCGAGCATCCGATGGGGAACAGGACAGCAACAAAGACTACGTTGACCGCGTTTTCCGCTATGGGAACAGCCGCTCCGCTAATTAAGCTGCTGAGGGCAGTAACTATGTGCCATCCGTTTGGATAGAACGCAGCGTTGAAAAAGGGAATCTGCTCAGGTGGGAGAGATGCTGGATAGTTTGTTGTGGAGAATATCGAGCAGCTGCCCCCGTTGACCATGCTCGCGATGAGGCCAAGATGAGTAACGTTGTCATCATACTGTACAAACGAATCGAGGCTTTCTGCTGGCTGTAGAAAGATAAAATAAATTGTAGCTAAGGAAAAAAGCGCACAAATGCAAAACGGAAGAAGACAGGTCGGTCGTCCTTGCGACGAGCCTTCTTGGGACCAAGAAGGAGTATGCCGAAAAAGGAGCCTCAGTGAGGTTCCGACAAGCAGGGCAAGTAAAACCGAGACGCATAGAAGTACCGTCAGGCCCGATATGCCGATAATATCGAGGATGACTCCACTGATGACATATAGGCCGATCGAAGCGGCGGGCGCACAGGCAATGACGAGATCGATGGCCAGCTGAAGCTGGCCAAGCACCACCCAGCCGGGAGCTGACACAACAACGAAGCAGGCAAGAGCTGCAAAGCAGAACTGAATGGCCACAGGTCCCCTTATTCCATGTCTTGCTGTGCTGACAGAGAAACGATAACACGGATGCGTGGCGCTGACGTGCCTGGGGGGCTCTGACAAAATCGCTGCATGTAATATACTTCCAAGGATTCAAGGCGGTAGAGGAGCTGTGGTGGGGGAGACTATGTCCACAAAAAGAGAAGGGCGTATCGTGTACTACGACGTCCTCAATGTGGTTGCGTGCTTCGGTGTTGTCGCGATGCATTTCAATGGCCTTGTTCATACGTATTCTCCAACATGGGGCTGGGCTCAGGCGCTTGCGGTGGACTGTCTGTTTTATTGGGCTGTCCCCGTGTTCTTCATGCTCTCCGGCGCAACGCTCATGGACTATCGAGATCGTTATGACACGAAGGAGTTCCTCATTAAGAGGGTAAAGAGGACACTCGTCCCCTTTGTAGTCTGGAGCCTGGTTGTCCTAATATGGAAAGTCAGCCATGGCCTCATGGAGCCCCCGGTTGGCCCAAGATCTCTCATTGACATGGTTCTTAACACGAAGATCATCGACATCTACTGGTTCTTCATCCCGCTTTTTATGGTCTATCTCTCTCTGCCGGTACTCTCGCTGTTGCGCGACAAGAAGCGAATTCTAAGGTACATGGCCCTTGTCGGGGTGGTGCTGAACGTTGCTCTCCCGTTTTTTAGCAAAGTGGTGGGAATCACATGGAACGCCCAGGCGACCTTCCCCGTGCTTGGAGGCTATCTCGTATACGTGCTCATTGGCTATTTGCTCAGGGACGAACGGCTCTCAAAGCGCTCGCGAGCTGCGATTTACCTTCTCGGGATTGCTGGAGTGCTCGTTCGTTATCTACATACGCTCTTTGCTTCGCTCTCTGCGGGAGCCATCGTTGAACTGACGTGGGGCTATACATCCCTACCCTGTCTA
The DNA here is from genome assembly GCF_016900315.1 of Olsenella profusa. GTDB lineage: Bacteria > Actinomycetota > Coriobacteriia > Coriobacteriales > Atopobiaceae > Thermophilibacter > Thermophilibacter profusus_A. The sequence goes on along the minus strand of NZ_JACSNQ010000006.1, from coordinate 80,020 downwards.
CTCGAGTCCGTGGCGGTCTTCGTTTTTGCTCGCCAGGTGAGGTGGGAGAGGCTCTTTGGGTCTGATCGAGCAAAGAGCCGTCTCTCTAAGGTTGCTGGGTGCAGCTTTGGAATTTACCTGATTCATATGATTGTCTTCCAGTACGGCCTCTGGCTTACGGGTCTTAACGGTGGCGATGTCGAGTGGCGGCTCATTGGCCCGTTCGTGGCTTATGGCGTCTCGTTCGCCATCATTTGGGTGATGCGCCACGTTCCTGTTCTTAGGACAATAGTTCCGTAGCGAATTCTTTCTATCGGCTACCATGGAGCTGGTCCTGCCGGCCATATACTCTCGGACAAAGAAGGTGCTGTTATGCCGTTTTTCTCCATAGTGATCCCAGCCTACAAGAATGAAGAATTTCTCCCTGGCTGTCTTGACAGCATCCGCTCCCAGTCCTTTGAGGACTGGGAGGCGATTGTTGTCGTTGACGGGAGCCCGGACGATTCTGCACAGGTTGTCCGACGCTATGAGAGGATTGACCCACGCGTCAAGCTCTTGAACAAGGTGAAGAACGAGGGGACGCACCTTGCACGCCTGAGCGGGGTAGACGCTGCCCAGGGGCGCTACATATATCTGCTCGATGCTGATGATACGCTGCCACCTGACGCTCTCGCTCAGTTGAGGAACGTACTGATCGGTGACCCGTCGGTCGACATGCTGCACTTTGGAATTAACGTCGTGGGCGTGGACATCAACGAATCCGAGAGGCGCTCCTTCGAGGATTACATCAATCGTCCGCGTGAGACGCTCGAGGGGGGTCGCATCCTCGCCGCTGCTTGTTCGGCTGACGAGGGATATCTACAAGACTGGCGCGTGACTCAGCGTGTCTACTCGAGCAAGCTGCTCAAGTATGCCTACGGGCTTATGACGAGAGACAGGCTCGGGAGGGCACAGGACGGCTACGAGTATTTTGTTATTGCAAGCGTAGCCCGCCGTCAGCTGACCTGCAACGACATCGTTGCCCTTAACTACTACTACGGCCGTGGAGTCAACGGTGATGCCTGTTTGTCCCCCGAAAAGTTCATTAAGAGCGCGCGGGACTTTCAAGTAACTATTGACGCAATCGGAGCATATGCAGCGAAGAGGAAAGACGGGTCTCTTGATGCGTTGCGAGATGGTTCCGTCGCAAAGCTCATCGATTTGCTCATGAACGATTGGCGCGTGCGTCTGTCGGACAAAGACAAGCTTGACGTCCTTGACGAGCTCTCGGCGATCATCGGTGCTGACGCGCTCTCTACCCAGCTCATGCGCTTCGTAAGGGATGATGCCTATGCCATCTGGTGCTCAGGAGGCAGGTTGGGAGATGTCCCTGTCTCGCTTGAGCAGTGGGTTGCCGCGGCTCATCGCCTACACGAGAGCGCCGGCTCAAGCGACAGCTATGAGGCTATGAGCTCGGAAGCCGAGGGTCACCTGCGCGACATCAGGCGGCGCTCCGAGCGTTGGGCGACCTATGATCGTCAGCCCGTTCGTATCTTCGTCTCTACACACAAGCCCGTTGACCTTTTTGACAGCGACATCTTGCAGCCCGTGCAGGTCGGTGCCTGTTGCTCGTCCGCACCGCTCGACTTTGCCCTCCGTGACGATCTTGGAGACAATATCTCCAGTCTCAACCCTATGTACTGCGAACTTACCACGCAGTATTGGGCATGGAAGAACGTGGACGCAGAGTACTACGGATTTTGCCACTATCGACGCTATTTTGACTTCTCCCCGCAGCGCCATGACGAGAACGCTTGGGGAGAAATCATGGCGGACCGAATCGATTTGGCCGCTCAGCAGGAGTATTTCCTCGACGACGAGAGCATTCGCAAGGCAATCGAGGGCTACGACGTTATAACCACCGAGTTCAAGGATTTGCGCGACTTTCCGGCTGACTATGCAACGCCGTGGGAGCACTACGATTCTGCCCCCCAGTTGCACATCGAGGACCTCGAACTTGCGATGCGTATCCTTGGCGAGATGCACCCTGATTACATTCAGGATGCCGATGACTTTCTCTTGGGCAACGAGAGCTGCTTCTGCAACATGTTCATCATGCGCAAGGCAGTGTTCCAAGATTACTGTTCCTGGCTCTTCCCGATGCTCGACCGCTTCATGGCCGAGTCGGACATGTCCCATTACAGCCGCGAAGCGAGAAGAACGCCGGGGCACCTTGCGGAGCGCCTCCTGAACATCTACTACCGCCACAATTTGCGGTTGAACGCTGGCTGGAAAACCAAGCAGGTGCAGTGCGTCCACTTCGAGCATCCCGATCTCGTGTATCCGTTGGAGGCGTTCCACCCGGACAAGCCCCTTCCGGTGATTCCCGTCGTCTTTGCCTCAGATGATGCATACGTCCCCATGCTCACCACGACGATCTACTCGATGCTGAGGAATGCCTCGACGAGGTTCCACTACGATATCGTCGTCTTTGGTGGGGGTATATCGGAGGACAGACAGCAGACCATGCGCTCGTTCCTTTCCCGTTTCCAAAACGCCGACATACGCTTTGTTGATGCGGCGTCGCAGGTAAAAGACTACGACCTCAGGACGAACAACGAGCACATCAGCATAGAGACTTACTACCGTTTCCTGATACAGGGCGTGCTGTCGTTCTACGACAAAGTGCTTTACCTCGACTCCGACCTCATCGTGGAAGGCGATGTCTCGGAGCTCTTCTCGACTGACCTTGGTGACAACTTGCTGGCAGCTGCGCGTGATGTTGACTACTTGGGCAATCTCAATATCAAGGACGGGAATCGCTTGCGCTACAGTAGGGACGTCCTTGGGATGAGCGATCCCTACGGCTACTTCCAGGCCGGTGTGCTCCTGCTCAACACAAAGGCGTTGAGGGAACTCTGCTCTGTGGAGGACTGGCTCGAGGCAGTTACGGCCTCTGAGTACATCTATGATGATCAGGATGTTCTTAACGCGCGTTGTGAGGGGCGCGTTACTTACCTTGATGCCGCCTGGAATGTCATGACCGATTGTGATGGTCGTGTGGGAAACATCTTCTCTGTTGCGCCGTCTGACATCTATGCGGAGTACCTCTCCGCACGTCGTTCTCCGAAAATTATGCACTATGCCGGCCATGACAAGCCATGGCGGAATACGCACTGCGATGAGGCGGTACGTTACTGGTCGTATGCACGGGAAACTCCATTCTACGAGGAGCTTCTTGAACATCTTTCTAAAATGGGGAGGGAGGATACCGCCCCGGTGGCTATCGTCGAGGCTGTTCCGCCGCGTGCCATCTCGGAGCACAGTCTTCTCAGGCTTGTGATGGACCCACTGCTTCCCCTTGGGTCACGTAGACGAGAGATCCTTAAGTCGCTCGGTCGTGCTGTGCGCGGGAGATAAGAGCGGGCGCCGCCCCTTATCTAGTGATTAGGGGCGGCGCCGAGATCGCTCTGACTACCATTCAGAGATTCATCGCTGATTAGCCTTAGCAAAATTGGGCCTCGTACGCGTTGACGACCTCGTCGACAGGACCGTCCATACGCTGCTTGCCCTTCTCGATCCAGATGGCTCGCTGGCATATGCGCTTAACCTGCTCCATGGAATGAGAGACAAACAGAACGGTCACTCTTCCAGAATCAATAAAACTCTTTATACGATTTTCGCACTTCTGCTGAAAGAACACATCGCCGACAGAAAGGGTCTCGTCAACGATGAGCACGTCGGGTTCGGTGACTGTGGCGATGGCAAAGGCAATGCGGGCAATCATGCCGCTTGAGTAGTTCTTAAGTGGCATCTCCATAAAATCTTTAAGTTCAGCAAAATCAATGATATCACTAAGATGCGCATCAATGAACTCGCGAGAATAGCCAAGAAGTGCCCCATTGAGGTATATGTTCTCCAAGGCGGTAAGCTCCTGGTCGAAGCCTGCGCCAAGTTCGATGAGAGGTGCGATGTTCCCGTGTACAACGATGGAGCCCTCCGAAGGCTCGAGGACGCCGGCTATGCACTTGAGCATTGTGGATTTTCCGGATCCGTTGGTTCCGACCAGCCCTACGACCTCTCCGGGACGAATCTTGAAGCTGACATGGTCGAGAGCGCGGAACTCCTTGAAAAACAGCTCATGCCTCATAATCTTGATGAAGTACTCCTTGAGGTTGTTAAGCTGTTCGCTTGCGATATTAAAAATCATCGAGACGTCGTTAACCTCGATAGCGTATTCTGACTTCTTTTCGGTCATGTTAGGCCTGCCTAGATATAGAGGATAAACTTGTGCTCGGTCTTACGGAAGGCGATGACGCCCACGATGAGCGCTATTAAAGCCCAGGCAAGCGCCAGCAGAATGACTGTTGTACCGGGAGATGTCTGATAGACGATAGCGCAGCGCATCATGTCAAGGTAGTTATACATTGGATTGGCTTTCACAACGGCGATGACAATCCACGGAGCGTTTGAGTTGGTAAGTAGCGACATATCCCAGAAGATGGGCGTAAGGTACGTCCAGGCTGTAAGCAGTACGCTCCAGAGGTGAATCATGTCGCGGAAAAAGACGGCGAGGGCTCCGATAAGCAAGCTTATTCCGATGCAGAACATCATGAGCAGGAGTAGGGCTGGGAGCATCCAGATGAGGTGCCAGGTAGGTGCGACGCGGAAGAACAGCATGACGATAACGACAGCGATAAGGGAGAAGGCAAAGTTCACGACGGCAGAGAGCACCTTTTGAACGGGGAAAACCCAGCGGTCGACCTTCACCTTCTTGAGCAGGGGTGCCGCGTCGATAATAGAGCGCAGGCCTGTGTTGGTCGCATCACTCATAAGCTGGAAGGTGATGTTGCCTACAATCAGGTAAAGCGGGTAGTTCTCCACGCTCGAGCCGCGGAGAAAATATGAAAAAACGAAGCTCATGACGACCATCATGAGAAGCGGGTTGAGCACGCTCCAAAGGACGCCAAGAACAGAGCGGCGATAGCGGAGCTTGAAGTCCTTGGAGACAAGCTGCTGAAGAATGAAGCGATCCTTTGCTAGACGACTGGGTAGATGTGTCGTCCTCTGAGTTGATGTCATAGACGCGTTGTCCAAGGTAGCTCCCGCACGGTCGAGAATAATGACGGTGAAATCCTATCACAGCACGTTGAAGCCCATAGAACGCTCAGAGCAATGCAGGATCTCCTAGTCTCTTTGCCATAGATCGCGGGTATAAACCTTGCCCCGCACGTCGGCGAGGTCGTCATTCCAGCGATTGGCGAGGATGACGTCACTTTGGGACTTAAGTTCATCTAGGCTTACGAGAGGGTGGTCAAGCGCCTCGTCGCCTGTGAGGGTTGGCTCGTAGATGATGACAGGCACGTTAGAGTCAGAAATCAGTCGCACCACATCGAGCATGGCGCTTTGCCGGAAGTTGTCCGAGCCAGATTTCATGACCAAGCGGTAGATGCCCACCATCCGAGGCTTGAGAGCAAGCACACGCTCGGCGACAAAGCGCTTGCGAGTAGCGTTTGACTCTACGATGGCTCGGATGAGATTCTGAGGTACGTCGGCGTAGTTGCTAAGCAGCTGCTTGGAGTCCTTGGGCAGACAGTACCCACCATAGCCGAACGAGGGATTGTTGTACTGATTGCCGATGCGAGGGTCCAGGCTGACGCCTTCGATGATGGCCTGGGTGTCGAGCCCCTTGGACTCGGCATAAGTATCTAGCTCATTGAAGAAGGAAACGCGAAGGGCTAGGTAAGTGTTGGCAAAAAGCTTGATTGCCTCAGCCTCTGTGGAGCCCATAACAAGAGCGGGCACGTGGTCATCTTTAGCGCCGGCGCTTAGCAGCTTGGCGAAACTCCAGGCAATGTCCTTGTCGCCCGGACGGGTTACGCCCACTACTATGCGGGAAGGGTGTAGGTTGTCTTCGAGGGCGTGTCCTTCTCGAAGAAATTCTGGCGAGAAAAGGATGCGCAGCATGGGGTAGCCTTGTGCGATGCGGTCCGTATAGCCTACTGGCACGGTGGACTTGATGACAACGGTGGGCTTGCCGTCAGAGGAGGCGACAAGGTCAAGGACGCTCTCAATGCTGCTTGTGTCAAAGGAGTGGGTCTCATCGTCATAGTTGGTGGGTGTGGCGATAATCACGAGGTCGGCCCTCGCATAGGCGGTCTGAGCCTCTCCGGTAGCGTGGAGGCTCTGTGGATGACTGGCAAGATATCGCTCGATAAGCGGGTCTGCGATGGGAGAAATCCCGGCATTGATTCTCTCGATGCGGCTGGCATCGATGTCTACGGCTGACACCTCATTGTGCTGTGACAGCAGGCAAGCGAGCGACAAGCCGACATACCCGAGTCCTGCGATAGCGATGTGCATGAGCTCTCCTTGAGTCCTCGTTGATGATGCAAACATTATATCGGTCATGCATCTAGAGATTCGGGAAGGTGACACATCTTGACGACGGCGCCGGCCTTGCCGTTCGCAAGCGTGAAAATAGGATTCAGCGTGCAATTCTGCGGGCGGGGCCATGTTGTCCGTGTCCCCTGCTCTCACGATTGAAATGGGTGCCTACTCTCGTCTACAGTATCGAAATTTGCCCGACTGTCGGTGAAGGTGCCATGTTTGGATGCTTCTTCCTTCCCGCGAGGTCCCCCAGTGGGTTACAGTTCTCCTGTCCGTGAACATGTCTGCGCTCAGATGAAAGGGTGGACTTCATTCGTTGGGTCGCCACCATCTCGGAGCCAAACGATGGCTTCACGGTCTAGAGGCATCTTACGTGCAAAGGTCCGAGACGAGCTCTTCTCGTCTAGTGAAGGAGCGTTCCATGTCGACCGACACCCCATCGAGAATTTCTATTTTTGTCTCCACGCACAAGCCTGTCGACCTCTTTGAGAGCAGAATTTTGCAGCCTGTTCAGGTGGGCAGCGCACTTGCCAACCACCGCTTTCCCTGGGCCCTGCACGATGACGAGGGCGATAACATCTCTGACCAGAATCCCCTCTATTGCGAGATTACCACGCAGTACTGGGCATGGAAGAACGTTGATGCCGACTACTATGGTTTCTGCCATTATCGGCGCTACTTTGACTTTTCCCCCGAGCGTCATAAGGAGAACCCTTGGGGGGAGGTTATGGATGACTACGTCTGCCCCGCAACTCAGGCACGCTATGGGCTTGATGATGACACCATCAGGAGCGTTGTCGAAGGCTGTGACGTTATCACGACCGAGATAAAGGATTTGAGGCGCTTCCCAGGTGGGGTTGGTACGCCGCGCCATCACTATGAGCTCGCCGACCGTCTACATCCTGAAGACCTCATGCGGGCTGTTCAGATTTTGAAGGAACTCCATCCTGACTTCTCTGAGGATGCGGATGCGTTTCTCGATGGGCATCGGTCCTGCTTCTGCAACATGTTTATCATGAAGCGTGACATCTTCTTTGACTATTGTTCCTGGCTTTTTCCGATACTCAAGCGTTTCGTCGAAGAAACGGACATGGAGGACTATAGCGTTGAGGCCCTGAGGACTCCCGGGCACCTCGCCGAACGGCTCTTCAATATCTACTATGCCCATCATATGCGGGTTGGTGCCGGCTGGGTCACGCGTGAGCTTCAGTGCGTTCATTTCAACTACCCAGACCGCCATGAGCCGCTTGGGCCGCTTCCTGTTGATGATCGGCCTGTTGTGCCCGTCGTGCTCGCCGCGGACGATGGGTATGTCCCGATGCTTGCAACGACCGTGCACTCCATGCTGGCAAACGCGTCCCGGGAACGTCGCTATGACGTCATCGTGCTTGAGCGTGGAATTTCTGCAGAGCACAAGGGCCTCATGACGGCTTTTCTTGCTGAGCGCCATCCCAATGCGACACTAAGGTTCCAAGATGTCGGCAACATTGTCGCCGGCCATGAGCTCAGCACGAGCAATCCGCACATTAGCGCCGAGACCTACTATCGCTTCCTGATCCAGGACCTTCTTCCCTTTTACGAAAAGGTTCTCTATCTGGATTCAGACCTGATTGTCGAGGGCGATGTTGCCGAGCTATTTGACACTGATATGAAGGGGAACGCCGTCGCGGCCGTACGCGATGTCGACTTTGCGGGCAACCTCGGCTACCGGGATGGCAGAAGGAAGCATTATGCTCGTGAGGTCCTTGGCATGAGCGATCCGTTCGGCTACTTCCAGGCGGGCGTCCTTCTCCTTGATACGGCTGTGATGCGTTCGATTCACACGGTCGATGAGTGGTTAGGAATGGCAGAAGACACGCGTCTTATCTATAACGATCAGGACGCCCTCAATGCTGCGTGCCAGGGACGCGTTACCTATCTCGATGCCTCCTGGAACGTGATGACCGATCTTGCCGGTCGCGTTGACCGGGTCTTCTCGTATGCTCCGGCGCGCATTTTCAAGGACTATCAGCGCTCTCGCTCCTGTGTCCGCATTATTCATTATGCCGGCGTGGAGAAGCCCTGGAACACGGTGAACTGCGACCTTGCGGAGCATTACTGGCGTTATGCGCGCGAGACGCCTTTCTATGAGGCTCTTGTCGCACACCTTGCGGGGGCTCCCGTGGTTGCGAGGGCCTCCTCGCCGCGCGCCATAGGTGAGGATAATCCCCTGCGTCGTGTATTTGATCCGCTTCTCCCCATAGGGTCTCGACGGCGCGAGGTCATGCGGTCCATTGCCGTTGCCATTAGCGGGAGAAAGTAGCCTCCGTATTTTGGTGGGCAACGTCGTGCCGCAGGTGGGTATGATGCCTATCCTCTTCCGAATTCAGTGTGTCCCGACGGGGAGGGGGCTGGCGCCATCAGCGTCAGGGGGTGTGGTAATGCTGCGGGCGTAGACGTCAAGGTGATGGAGGTGAGATACTGAAAGAGGGTTCCTCCCTTGTCGCGCGTTGTGCGTGGCCACGGTTCTTGATGCCGGCGCCGCCCGTCCCGCGGAGGCGTGACAGGTGGGCCCGGTGTTCGGACCAGATTGTCTGTTGGGGGGGATTTGTGCGAGGCTGGAACAGGCTGGCACTACTGAAGAACAAGACAAGGAGAGTCGCCACAAGACTCGGCCGTCTCTTCCTGAGCAGAGACGAAATCGTCGTCAGCCTCACGTCATACCCGCGCCGAATCAACTCGGTTCATCGCGTCGTAAGGTCGCTCTTTGCCCAGACCATGCTCCCGGACAGGATAGTCCTCTATCTCTCGCGTGACGAGTTCCCCAACGGAGAGGGGGGGCTTCCGCGTGAGCTGCTTGCATGCAGGGGCCACGACTTCAAGATACGTTGGGTCGAGGGGAACATGCGCTCGCACAAGAAGTATCTCTATGCCGCAAGGGACTATCCCGATGCGTTGGTCATAACGGTGGATGACGACATCGAGTGCAGAAACACCCTCGTGTCGGAGCTCGTTGAGGCCCACCGTCGCTTTCCCCATGCCGTTTGTGGCGTTCGATGCCATGTGATCAACTTTACGAGCGAGGGCAGTATCGCCGCGTATAACAAGTGGATTCTTGAGTCGGGGAACCATCATCCGCGCACGCTTAACCACCCGAGCATGAGGCTCTTTCCGACGTCCGGGGCGGGAATGCTACTTCCTCCAGGGAGCTTGCCTCCCCAGGCCTTTGACGAGGAGGCAATCAAAGAGACCTGCCTTAACGCTGACGACATCTGGCTTAAGGTGATGACGGCCCTTGCCGGCTGGCCCTCTCTCAGCATACCCGGCTGGCAGGGCGTGACCACGATTGAGGGGACGCAGGAGGACTCGCTCTGGAGCACCAATGCAAAGGGCGGAAACGATCGTGCGATTTCCGCGTTAAGGCAGTGGTGCTTGGAGCACCTGGGCGTTTCCATAGACGATCTGTTTAAGGACGATGCGCTTGATGACTTGCTTGACCCATGAAACTGGCGGCGCCGTCTCGGCTCCTGGCAAGAATCAGCGAACGAGGATTGCCTACCTTGACTTCCTGAAGGTCGCTGGGGTTTATGCCGTCGTATTGACCCATGTTACGGCGACTCTCTTTTCCATCTTCCCCCTGGGAAGTGCGGAATGGGCCGTTGTCGACCTTCTCGACGGCATCAGCCGCTGGGCCGTCCCCTGCTTTCTGATGGTGAGCGGCGCCCTCATGCTTGACGAGCATCATGAGAGGCCGGCAAAGGACCTCTGGCTACGTCGCATACTTCCCTTCGTCGCGCTGTATTTCATCTGGTCGACTTTCTATGCGGTATATCACGCCTGGATGGAGGGGTGGCCTGGGTGGCGCTCCTTTTTCCTGGGCGTGATAAGAGGGGAGTATCATCTCTGGTATCTTCCGATGTTCGTTGTGGTCACGGCGATGCTTCCCGTGCTCAGAGCGATAGCGCGCAGCAAGCCGGCTCTCATCTACTCGTGCGCATTCTTCGTTGTCTCGCTCTTCACCTCCTACGTACCACTTTTTTCAGGCGGGGCGCTGGGAGGCGCGGTTGGCTCTCTCGTCTCGGATGCGCACGTCCCACTCTGCTACGCCGGCTACTGTCTTGTTGGCTATCTACTCAGCAGGCTCGATCTGCCAGCCTGTGCCCGGGCGGGGATTTGTCTTGGTGGCGTTATCGGCCTTCTTGTTACCGTGGCCGGCACCTTCTTGCTTAGCGTGCAAGGTGGTGGGCTCGTCCATCTTTACGACAATCTGACGCCCAACGTGTTTGCCTGCGCCGTCGCGGTCTTTGTCTTTGCGAGAAAAGGCCGCAGGAGGCCTTCCCCCTCCCTCACAAAGTAGCTTACGGGCATGTCCGAGGCGTCGTTCGGCGCCTACCTCATTCATCCGCTGCTTATTTATCTACTGAGTGAGGCGATTGATGCCTCCGCGGGAGCCTTCCCGTGGCTTGCCTTAATCTGGGCGATTGTCATAGGCAGCGTCTCTTTAATCCTCTCTGGCCTGCTCGGGCGTATCCCAGGTTTAAGGAGACTTGTCTAGGTACCGTGTTTTGCTAAGGTATGTGTGCCCGGTTCCTCCTAGGCTGTGTTTGCGGCACCCTGCCTTATAGGATGCCTCTATAGTGTTTTGCGAGCTTGACAAGAGGTTGTGTTCCCACGCATACATAAAGGAGAAGATGGTCAAATGACCAAGAATACGGCTGCCGGCCTGACTCGGCGTGGCTTTCTGAGGCTTGGGGGTTCCGCTGCGTGTGCCCTCGGCCTTGGTGCGGTTCTATCTGTTGGCGGGGAGCTTCTTTCCCCTGAGACTGCTTACGCAACGGTGGAGGGTGACCAGACCCCACTTACCGAAGAGGAGATTGAGGAGGCGATCAGGTCCGGTCAGATCAGGACCGAGTTCCCAGAGAGCCCCGCTGCCGCCCTTTCCTCAGCTGACTATGCCATACGTACGATTAGCGGTTCTGACCGCTACCAGACTAACGCTGCTCAGGTCCTGAGCGCGTTCTCAAGCTCTGCATGGGCGATCGTCGCTGGCGGGGAAGGGTATGCGGACTCGATCTGCGCCGCCGGACTCGCAGGCGCCCTGTCCTGCCCGATTGTCCTCACCGCGCCTGACGAGCTTTCCCCAACGGCCGCTTCGACGCTTACCACCATCGGTGCTCGCGACGTCATCCTTCTGGGTGGGGAGGCTGCGGTTTCGGCGCGGGTCGAAGACGACCTTAACACCCTCGTTGGTTCGGGCGGCACGGTGACCCGCCTGTCCGGCATGACACGCTACGACACCCAGATGGCCGTGTACGAGTATGGCGTTGAACACGACCTCTGGGGCGATACGGCCGTCGTGGCCAGCGCCACCGGCTTTGCAGACGCGCTCGCCGTCTCGCCTGTGAGCTACAAGCTCAAGGCGCCCGTCTTTTATGTCGATGAGACGACGTACTTCCCGGCGGAGCAGGAGGAGGCCATCCTGTCCTCGGGGATGACGAGCTTCATTCTGGTTGGTGGCCAGAGCGTCATGTCGAGCCGCGTTGAGTCAACGCTGCGTCCTCTGGGATCGGTGACGCCTCTTTCCGGAGAGAGCCGGTACGAGACCTCTCGCAAGATTGCAGACTATGCGGTGACTCTTGGCATGAGCCTCACCGGCATGGCGTTTACCTCGGGCCTCGCTCCCTACGACGCCCTTGGAGGCGGCCCCGTCCAGGGCGCTGAGAACTCGGTGATCGTCCTGATGGACGAAAACGACTATCACAGCGCCCCCTCGATTCCGTTCTCCTCCAAGCCGAGCGCGCTCAAGTTCTTTGGCGGGAAGAACGTCTACTCATGTGCGTTCAAGACGCGCTTTGCCCTGGCAGCGGGCTACTCCCTTACCGACATCGAAGGCATGAAGGTATACGTCGACGCCGGACACGGCGGGAGCGACCCGGGCGCTATTTCCGGCGGCTACAGGGAGGCGGACCTGACCGCTGAGCTGGCGCAGGACATCGGGAACCACCTTGTCTCAGACTATGGCCTGCCGGCGTATGTCAACACGTCGGGTAACAATTACAAGCTCCGTCACCCTGAGGCAAAGGCGATGGACTGCGGAGTGCTCGTCTCCATCCACTTCAACGCGGGAGGTGGGACGGGCTCCGAGTCCTACATTCATTCGGAGAACTCGGCGGCCGGCTCTGTGGCACTGCAGAATTCCACCCACACGGCGCTTGTCTCGGCACTCGGTCTCAAGGACCGAGACAAGAAGGACGATTGGCTTGCGGTGGTAAGCGGGCCGCTGCCCTCGGTCCTTCTCGAGATCTGCTTTATCGACAAGTCAAGTGACATGAGCACGTACCAGAGTCGCAAGGGTTCCGTTGCCGAGGCAATTGCCCGCGGCATCGCAGAGGCATAGGGGGACTAGATGACAGAGCGTTTCAATAAGAGCACGGCAATCGCTCGTCGCGGCCTTATCCGACTTGGGGGCTCCGCGGCCTGCCTGCTTGGACTTGGCCTCTTCACCGTCTCTCTCACACCGGCAGGCGCGTCGCGTGCATATGCTGGCCAGCTTGTGGGGGACGTCAATGACGAGGGCGAGTATTCGTTTGTCCCCGATGACTCACTGACGCTGGAGGACCTTCCGCCGGAGCCCCAGACTTTTGCAAGCTCCAGTCAGGTAGGCGTGGTCAATCTCGGGGGCTCGGACCGTTATGAGACGGCGGCAAAGGAGGCGCTTTACGCCTTCTCCTCCTCGTCTTCCGCCATTGTGGCCGGTGGCGCCGGCTATGCCGATTCCATTGCCGCCGCGGGGCTTGCCGGGGCGCTCTCTTGTCCCATCCTTCTGACGGCCCAGTCATACGTTCCCGACGCAACCATGGATGCGCTTGTGTCCCTCGGCGTAAAGAGCATCGTCCTCATTGGCGGCGAGAGCGCCGCAAGTTCTGCGGTCGAGGCTACGCTCAGGGGGCTGGGATCTGTCGAGCGCCTGAGCGGCTCAGACCGCTACGAGACGCAGATGAAGATCTATCGCTACGGTGCTGACCATGGCCTGTGGACTGGTGACACGGCGGTCGTTGCCAATGGCACGGGATTTGCCGACGCGCTCTCCGTCTCTCCCATCAGCTATGCCCTCAAGGCGCCAGTCTTCTTCTGTGACGGCTCTCAGAACCTTCCCGCCGAGCAGAGACGAGTCCTTTCCGACGAGCTGGATGCTTCCAACTTCCTTCTCATCGGAGGTGCGGCAGTTACCTCGCCAGAGACCGAGAGTTTTCTCCGGGGGCTTTCGTCGCTTCGTGGAGGGGAGACAGTGCGCCGTGGCGGGAGCACACGCTATGCCACGAGCATGGAAATCGCCCGATACGCCGTTAAGAACCTGGGCTTCACGTGGGACGGCGTTGCCTTCGCCTCCGGTAGGGCCCCCTATGACTCTCTGGGGGGCGGCGTGGTCCAGGGCAGGGAGAAGTCGGTCCTGCTGCTCGCGGATGCCGTCAGCTCAGAGTCGGCTGACGTCATCCTTGAGGACGGCGGCTCTGTTAACACGACAATCAAGTTCTTTGGAGGGTCTACCGCCATTCCCGGAGAGGTGCGCGCGGACATCTGTGCCAGGCTCGGTGTTCGCCACCTGAACAACACCTCCTTCATTCGATACGACATCACGCGTAGTAGGATGGCGGAGCTTCAGGTTGCCAGGGGCGAGAGCAACGACTACGGATATGATGACTTCTACGATGCGCTTGACCCCGACCAGTATGAGTACGGTCAGTCCAGCTTCAACGTCTTCGCGCTGCTTGACCTTGGGTATTCAGGCGTCACGGCGGAGGACATCAACGAGTACGTGGCAAACAACTGCAGCTATTCCGAGCAGAGCTATGGCCGCCCAAGCCAGCTCCGCACGCTCGGCTCCGCCTTTGTCGATGCGGCGGGGCAGTATCAGCTCAACGAGGTCTACCTGCTCTCCCACGCCTGCTGGGAAAGCGGCTGGGGGTGCTCCGAGCTCGCAGGCGGGTGGACTCCCGACGAGGACGGAGAGGTCGTCGTCAACGGCGTGACGTATCCCTACAAAAAGGGAGAGACCTACTACAACTTCTACGGCATCGGCGCGGTGGACGAGAACGCCCTGTCCGGCGGGAGGACCATGGCGGTCAAGGAGGGGTGGACGACGCCCCGGCTTGCCGTCCTCGGTGCCGCCAAGTGGATCTCCGAGAACTATCTGCACCGCTCCTCTGGCGCCCAGAACACGCTCTATCTCATGAAGTACGACGTTGTGGGCGCGGTTAAGAGCGGCTCGGCGTGGCACGAGTACTGCACGGGCCTCTCCTCGTGGTGCACGGGAATCTCCAGCATCATGCAGGGGTGCTACAAGAGCGCCGGGACTGATCCCCTTGATGACCTTCAGTTCAGCGTTCCGGTGTATGCGGCGGAGTAGCGACGTCGACATCTGACGAAAGTTGAGCGGCACGGGGGTCGACTCCCGTGTCGCTCGCTGTATTTCGCGTGGTTATCGAAGCCGATCGACACGGCAAATCCCCTCGCCTGTTGGCTTATTATGTTTGTTTGGTATGAAGATGCTTTCTGACTAGGCAAGGAGGAACTGTTTTGAATGCCAGAAGGATAGTCGTCGCGGGAATAGTCGGCATCTGCTTGGCGATAGGCCTCCTGCCTATGGGAGGGGCCGTTGCGGAGGAGCCCGTCGCACCACAGGCGAACGAGGTGGTCCAGGAGCTTGACGACGAGGGCCCCGGCAGCTCCTCGGCTACGTCCGAGGCCCAGGGTGGCACCGAGGAGGTGGGCGACGCCGAGGAGGGCCTCGACGAGACGACCGCCACCGATTCGGAGGACGATGTTCCAGGTGAGTCCGTTGCAGGTGAGGAAGCTGAGCCTGACGAGGGCGAGGCCGGTGGGCTTGAGCCCGGTGAGGGCGAGACCGGAGAAATCGGGCCCGGGGGAAGTGCTGAAGGCCCTGGATCGGGCTCGGGTGAGGAGCCTCTGCCCGAAATATGGGAGGATCCGGTCAGCGTAGTGCGACCGGACCGCTTCAACGGCTATGCGATGATGAAGGTGGGCGGTGCCGACCGATACGAGACCTCGGCGCTGGAGGCCCTCTGCGCGTTCTCCTCGTCCTCATATGCGATCGTTACGGGCGGCACGGGGTACGCCGACTCCATCTGCTCCTCGGGCCTGGCTGGCGCCCTGGGGTGTCCGATTATCCTGACTGACCCTCTGAGCCTTCAGAGCACTACCGAGAACGCGCTGCGTCAGCTTGGCGTTAAGCACATTGTGCTTCTTGGTGGCGAGAGCGCGGTCTCGCCACAGGTCGAGAGCCAGCTTACCGAACTGGTCGGCTCCGACGGGTCTGTTGAGCGCCTGTGGGGTGAAGACCGATACGGCACCCAGATGGCAGTCTACGAGTACGGACTTCGCCATGATCTCTGGACCGGGGACACGATTATCGTCGCCAACGGGACCGGCTTTGCCGACGCCCTCTCCGCGTCTCCTCTAAGCTACAAGCTCAAGGCACCCGTCTTCTTCGTCGACAAAACGCTGAGCTTCCCCGAGGACCAGCGGATTGCCCTTGGCCAGAGCGGGAAAAGCTCGTTCATCGCTGTCGGTGGCACGGCGGTCATGCCGGAGAGCGTGACCACGCTGCTTTCTGAATTTGGGTCGGTCAAGCGTCTTGGGGGCAGCGACCGCTACGAGACCTCGTTCTCCATCGCCCAGTATGCGGTTTCCGAGCATGGTATGAGCTGGGAGGGCACTGCCTTTACCTCGGGTCTGGCTCCCTACGACGCACTTGGCGGAGGCTCCGTGCAGGGTTCCGAGAATTCCGTTCTCTGCCTGAAGGACGAGGCGAGCTCAAGTGCGACGTCGTTCCCTTGGACGTCGAAGCCGAGCTACATCAAGTTCTTTGGCGGAACGTCGGTCTTCTCGAACGGGTTCAAGGCCCGGCTCTCGCTGATTCTGGGATACGGGATGTCCGAGGTCGAGGGGCTGACCTATACCGACAATGGCGACGGCTGGCTTCTGATTGACGGAAAGTGGTACTACCTCCAGGGCAACGACTTTGCCTCTGGCTGGCTGCAGCTCTCCGGAACGTGGTACTATCTCGATCCCACGACGAGGGCGATGCAGACCGGCTGGCTCACCGTGGGCGGGAAGACCTACTACCTTGAGTCGTCCGGCGCCATGGTGACGGGCACGCGCTGGATCGACGGCTACCTGCGGTCCTTCGACTCCAGCGGCGCGTGCCTCAAGACCGGCTACCAGGTCAAGTGGAACAACCTCATGCTCGCCGCTCGCAACGTGACGCTGCCGAGCTACGCTCAGGGCTCGTACTGGAGCTACGTGCACCCCTGCACCATCTCCGCCGACGCCACGCGCTCCCAGGTCATCGAGGCGTTCATCGACGCCGCGTACGACTACCAGCGCGCCGGCACGCGCTGGGTGGACAACCAGTGTGGCGCCCCGGGCACCACGGTCGACTGCTCGGGCCTGGTCATGGAGTCCCTCTACGCCGTGGGCATGGACCTCACCGGCGCGGCCGGCGGGGACTACAACCCCTACACGAAGTACTACCAGAACCACCACTTCGCCAACACGTGGCGCAACAGCCAGACGTTCCAGCCCATCTCGTTTAGCGAGCTCGAGCGTGGCGACATCGTCTACTACAGCGGGCACGTGGCCATCTACCTTGGCAACGGCAGGATCCTCGAGTCCACGCCCTACGCCTCCAACGTCCGCGAGGCGAGCGTGTACAGCCCGGGCACCATCCTCGGCTGCGCGCGACCGTTCACCAAGTAGCACTTCTCGCGCCCCCTGGTTCTTCTCGCCCCCACCGGCACGGAATCGGCCCCAAACGGATTGTCGCGTTTGGGGCCTTCTTTTCGGGGTAACATATCCGACGTGGCTTCGGCCACGGGTATCGCGCGCAAGCGCAGCTTTTGCCCCGCGGGGCAGAGAAAGAAAGGCACGAAATGGCTCAGGGTACTGTCAAGTGGTTCAATCCGGACAAGGGCTACGGCTTCATCTCTCGTGAGGATGGCGACGACCTGTTCGTTCACTACTCCGAGATTCAGATGGACGGCTTCAAGACGCTGGACGAGGGCCAGCTCGTTGAGTTCGACATCACGACCGGCCAGAACGGCAAGCTCCAGGCTTCCAACGTTCGCAAGCTCTAAGATCTAAGCTTCATAACAAATGTGAGCTGAGAGGGCCCGTCCCAGACGGGCCCTTTTTTCGTCCGCACGCCTGCCGACGTCCCCGTGCCGCCCGCCTCGGCCTCCTTGACGCCCCTTCTTCCAACGTGGTATGTTCCCCGCCCATGCCTTACGGAAAGGGAGTGAGCACGTGAGCGGAAAGACCCGCGACTACAGCAAGCGCACCTCGGCGCGGCTGCTGTTGAGCTTGGTCGCGCCCTACAAGGGCCTCGTGGCGCTGACCTGTGTCACGCTGATCTGTGACATGACCGGCATGCTCTACATTCCTACGCAGCTCTCGGCGATGGTCAACGTTGCCGTGAACTCGCGGGACATGAGCGCCCTCATGGGCCATGGCGTCGCCATGCTCATCGCGGCGCTCGTGGGGTCGGGCGGCTACATATCCTCGGTGTTTCTCGCCTCGAGGCTCTGCGCCAAGGTGGGACGTGACCTGCGGCTTCGGG
This sequence comes from Olsenella profusa, assembly GCF_016900315.1. GTDB lineage: Bacteria > Actinomycetota > Coriobacteriia > Coriobacteriales > Atopobiaceae > Thermophilibacter > Thermophilibacter profusus_A. The sequence continues at coordinate 62,055 of NZ_JACSNQ010000006.1, read as the reverse complement.
TCTACGAGTCGTCCCTTGCGTTCTCCGGGTCAGACTTCAACGCCTTCGGCACCGGCTCCATGATCACGCGCACCCTCTCGGACGCCAACGTCGTCCAGCAGACGCTGCTCATGTCCATCCTCATGATCTTCCCGGTGCCGCTCATGTGCGTCATCTCGGTTGCGCTGGCCTTCTCCACCGACGCGGTGATGGGCTGGGTGCTGCTTGCCGTGACCCTTGCGGTCATCGCCATCTGCCTGCTTGCCGTGGCCAAGTCGGCCCCCATCTTCACGCGCCTGCAGGGTTTCATCGACAACATGAACACGCGCCTGCGCGAGTCCATCACGGGCGTGCGCGTGATCCGCGCCTTTGGCAAGGAGCGCCGCGAGCGCGAGCGCCTCGACGAGACCTTCACCGACTACGCGTCCAACGCCATTCGCGTGAACCTCGTCTTTGCCGTCACGGACTCGGTGACCTTCTTCCTCATGAACGCCGTGGAGGCGGCCATCATGTGGGCGGGCGCGGACCGCGTGGGCGCCCACGCCATGCAGATCGGCTCGATCTCCGCGCTGGTTGAGTACGCGATGCTCATCATGATGTTCCTCATGATGGCGCAGTTCGCCATCCTCCAGGTGCCGCGGGCCCTTGCGTGCCTCACCCGCGCTGCCGCGGTGCTGGACGTTGAGCCGGAGATCGCGGACCCCGCGACCCCCGCCGAGCTTGCGGTGGGGGAGGGGCGCCCGGGCGCTTGCCTGCCGGGGGCGGCGGGCGGTTCGGTCGCCGCGGGCGCAGCGGGCGGCCCAGGCGGCCCGGCCGCGTCCCCGCGCGGCGAGAAGGACGCCGAGGTGGCGCGCTTCGACCACGTGAGCCTGCGCTTCTCGGACGCCGACGAGGACACCCTGCACGACATCAGCTTCGCCCTGCGGCGCGGCCAGACCACGGCCATCATCGGCAACACCGGATCCGGAAAGTCCACGATCGCCAAGCTCCTGCTGCGCTTCAACGACGTCACGGCCGGCAGCCTCACCTTCGAGGGGGTCGACGTGCGGCGCCTCACGCAGGAGGAGCTGCGCTCGCACATAGCCTACGTGCCGCAGAAGGCGTGGCTCTTCTCGGGCACCATCGCGGAGAACCTCCGTCACGGGGACGCCCACGCCTCCGACGAGCGGCTCTGGCACGCGCTGGAGGTCGCGCAGGGTGGCTTTGTGCGCGAGCTCTCCGACGGCCTGGGGACGCGCGTGGCCCAGGGAGGCACCAACTTCTCCGGCGGCCAGCGCCAGCGTCTCGCCATCGCGCGGGCCCTCGTGCGCCGCGCCGACCTCTACGTCTTCGACGACTCCTTCTCCGCCCTCGACTACAAGACCGACGCCGCGCTGCGCCGCGCCCTCGCGCCTGAGCTCGCGGACGCCGCCACGCTCATCATCGCCCAGCGCGTGAGTACCATCCACGACGCGGACCAGATCGTCGTCCTCAGGGACGGCGAGGTGGTGGGGCTGGGGACCCACGACGATCTCATGGAGGGCTGCCCCACCTACCGTGCCATCGCGGACTCCCAGACCAGAGGGGAGGAGAGCCATGACTAACGCAGCCAAGGACCGCGCGAGGCGTCGGGAGAGGGACCGCCGCCGCGAGACACGGGACGGCGCCGTGGCCCCGGGCGGGGAGGCCCTGCTCGCGGAGCCTGCCGCGGCCGAAGAGTCAGAGGTCCCCTCCGACGCGCTCGGCACCCTGGCCCGCCTCTGGAGGGCCGCGGAGGGGCAGCGCTGGAGGCTCGTCGTGGCCGCGTTCTGCTCGGTGCTCTACGTGGCCGGCAGCCTGGGGGCCACCGCCTACAGCGCCGGTCTTCTCGACCTGCTCTGGGGCAACATCCAGGCCACCTTTGCCACGGGAGCGCCCTTTGTGGTGACGCTCGAGAACGGTGGCGCCCAGATCCTGACCTTCCTGGGCATCTGGACGGCGGCCTGGTTCTTCTACACGATCCAGGTGCTCGTCATGGCGAGCTTCGCGGAGCGCCTCAACCTCCGCCTGCGCGAGCGCATCGGCGAGAAGCTCGCGCTCCTGCCGCTCTCCTACTATGACGCGCACCAGCCCGGCGACACCATCAGCCGCGCCACCAACGACCTCGACAAGATCTCCGAGGTGCTCCAGCGCGGCGTGCTGCAGCTGCTCATCGCCGTGTGCATGGTCGGCGGCGCCGTGATCCTCATGGCCACCTACGACCTTGCGCTCACGGGCATCTTCGTGGCCTTTGCTCTCGTCTCCTTCGTGGTGACCAAGCTCGTGACCGCCCACACCCTCAGGGTTGCCGCCGCGCGCCAGGCCTCCCTCGGCGTCCTCACCGGCCGCGTGGAGGAGGCCTACAGCGGCCGCGCCGTCATCAAGGCCTTCGGGCGCGAGGAGGCGAGCCTGGAGGAGATCCGCCAGGCGGCCGAGGACCTGGCGCAGACGTCCGCCGAGGCCGACTTCGTAACCAACGCCATCACGCCCGCAATCCGCTTCCTCATGCGTCTCTGCCAGGTGACGGTGGGTCTTCTCGCCGGCGGCATGCTCGTGATGGGGCAGATGTCGGTCGGCGTGTTCCAGGCGTTCTTCCAGTACGTGATGCAGGCGTCCGAGCCGCTCACGCAGCTCTCGCTGACGATCAACATGCTCCAGGGTGCGCTCGCCGCCGCGGAGCGCGTCTTTGCGCTGCTGGACGAGGGCGAGGTGGTCCCTGACCCGGAGGCCCCCGCGGAGCTGCCCAGCCCGGTGCGCGGTCGTGTGGCCTTCGAGCACGTGCGCTTTGGCTACGCGCCGGACCGCCCGCTCATGCGCGACGTCTCCCTCGTGGCGGAGCCGGGGCAGAAAGTGGCCATCGTCGGCGCCACGGGCGCGGGCAAGACCACCCTCATCAACCTGCTCATGCGCTTCTACGAGGTGGACGGCGGGCGCATCACGCTCGACGGCGTGGACACCCGCGAGCTCACCCGCGCAGACCTGCGCCGGCAGTTTGGTATGGTGCTTCAGGACGCGTGGCTCTTCGAGGGCACCATCGCCGAGAACATCGCCTACGGCAAGCCCGGCGCCACGCGCGAGGAGGTCGAGGCGGCAGCTCGTGCCGCGCACGTGGACTTCTTCGTGCGGACGCTGCCGCACGGCTACGACACGATGCTCTCCAACGACGCCGAGAACATCTCCCAGGGCCAGCGGCAGCTGCTCACCATTGCGCGCGCCATGCTCACGGACCCGGCCATCCTCATCCTCGACGAGGCCACCTCGAGCGTGGACACCCGCACCGAGCAGGCCATCGTTCGGGCCATGGAGGCCATCATGGAGAACCGGACGAGCTTCGTGATCGCGCACCGGCTCTCCACGATCGTCGACGCGGACCTCATCCTCGTGATGGAGAAGGGCACGATCATCGAGCAGGGCACCCACGCGGAGCTGCTTGCTGCCGGTGGCGCCTACGCCGAGCTCTACCGCAGCCAGTTCGCGTAGCGCGGGGCGCGGGGGACGCGCGCGAGGGGGCGGGGTCCGCGGTCCTTCTCGCCGCCGCGGCTGCGGGCCGATGGTCCTTCTCGCCGCCGCGGAGCGCACCGTTTTAGGACGGAATTCGATCTCAGACCGTCCAAGAACGGTGTGTCCTCTTTGGGCGTACTGTTTTAGGACGGAACAGGTCCTCTGAATTGGCGGAACGAACTCCCCGAACCGTCCGAAGACGGTGCGCCATGTGGAGCGTACTGTTCTCGGACGGTTTGTGGCCCCAGACCGTCCGGAGACGGTGCGGGCCAAGAAGGACATACCGTCTCCGGACGAAATGAAACTCCAAACCGTCCTAAAACGGTGCGCCGTGAGTACGCACCGTCTTCGGACGTTCTGCGGCCTCGGATTGTCCGGGAACAGTGCGCGTCCAGAGGGACGTACCGTTTTAGGACACTCTGCGGCCCAAAACCGTCCGGAAGCGGTGCGCCGCCCACCTGAGTGCGCCGCCCGACCTGGGTACGTCTTCCGGGCGCGTCACCTCGGGCGGCGCCCACGCCTCGCCCCGGCACACAAATCCCCATCTGTGCAAGTAGAACGCACAGATGGGGATTATTTCGCACGCGGGTGGGGCTTCGGCGTGGGGCTTCGGCGTGGGGTTTCGGCGCGGGGCTTCGGCGGGCCGCCTGACAAGACCTAGTCGCAGGCGCCGCAGCTCTCGCACTTCTCGGACTTGCTGGCTCCGGAGTTGCGCTCGTCGGTGTTGTAGAAGCCGGACCCCTTGAAGACGATCCCGGAGGGGTCGAAGACGCGCTCGGCCTCGTGGCCGCAGCTGGGGCAGCTGACCTTGGGGTGCGCGCTCATGGGGTGCTCCACCTCGAACGTCGCGCCGCAGTCCGGACAGTGATAGTCGTAACGAGCCATGGTTCCCTCCGAGAAAACGATTCACTCAAACCGCAGGATACTTTACCCAACCAGCGCATCGGCGAACGCGAGGTTTTTGTCGCCAGGCGCGTATATCATCATATCTGCGCGGTGGGAAAGGCACCTGGCCCGGGGTAAGACGTGGCCGACGGGCCGGCCCAGCACGGCGGACCCAGGCGGGACAGGTCAGGCGAGAAGAACGACGGGGGACAGATGGACGTCACGGGAGCGATCTTTGACTGCGACGGCACGCTCGTGGACTCGATGGGCATGTGGTCGCACGCCTACGAGTGGCTCTACCGGCACTACGACTCGCCGGGCGCGCCGATCGACGAGGTGGAGCCGATGGCGCTGGCCGAGGCCTGCCGGCTCTTCCATGACAAGTACGGCATGGGCTCGTCGACCGAGGAGGTCTACGAGACGCTCTGCGCCCACGTCCGTGACGGTTACGAGCACGACGTGGCGCTCATGCCCGGGGCGCGCGCGTTTCTGGAGGAGCTCTCCGCCGCGGGCGTGCCGATGATCGTGGCGTCGTCGACGCCCCGTCGCGAGCTGCTCTTCTGCCTGAGGGCGCACGGCCTCGACGGCTTCTTCACGGACGTGGTGAGCACCGAGGAGGTCGGCGGGCGCGACAAGGAGTTCCCCGACGTCTACCTGGAGGCGCTGCGCCGGCTGGGCACGTCGCGGGAGGGCACGTGGGTCTTCGAGGACGCGCCCTTCGGCGTGCGGACGGCGCGTCGGGCCGGCTTCTACGTGGTCGGCCTCATGAACGACCACGACGGCCGGCGCGAGGAGGACGTCCGCCCGTGGTGTGACGTCTTCGTCCACGGGTTCGCCGAGCTCTCCCTCCCGCTGCTGCGCGACTACGCGCGCCCGGCGCCCGCGGCTGGGGAGCCGCTGCGCGCGCTCGTGGTGGCAGGCTCGCCCGAGCCGAGCTCGCCCGCGCTGGTGGCGTCGCTTGCCGACGAGGCCGACTACGTGGTCTGCGCCGACGGTGGGGCCGACGTGTGCCGGGCGGCGGGCGTGGCCCCGGACGTCTTCTGCGGGGACTCCGACTCCGCCTCGGGGGAGGCCGCTGCCTGGGCGCGGGCGGCGGCGCGCACCTGCGTGAGCTTCCCCTCGGAGAAATACGCCACGGACCTCGCGCTCGCGCTCGACTGCGCCCGGCACGAGGCCGCCCGCCGCGGCGCGCCGCTCGCCGTGACGCTCACGTGCGCCTCCGGTGGCCGTCCCGACCACGCGCTTGCGGTGGTGGGGCAGCTCGCGGGCGCGGGGACGGCGTCGGCGCAGCTCGTGGAGGACGGCTACGAGATGAGGATCGTCTCGGCGGCCGGCGAGCGGGCCTGGCGGCTTGGCGCGGACGCCGTGGGCCGCACGTTCTCCGCGGTGGCCGTGGCGCCGGACACGCGCGTCGACGAGCGCGGCATGCGGTGGGAGCTTGAGGACAAGCCGATGGGGCTTCTCGACGACCTGGGGATCTCCAACGTGGTGACGAGCCCCGACGCCGAGGTCGCGTGCCGCTCCGGTGCTGTGGCGGCGTTCCTGCTGCGGTAGGGGGCCGGCGGGTCGGGCGCCCCGCGAGGCCCTCTGGTCGTGGCGGCCGTCGTGGCCGTTGCCGTCCCGCCGCCACACCTGCGTGCCCCTGCGCCTGCGTGCCCCCGCGCCACCAGAGAAACGACACAATATCTTGGGGTTTCTCGTTGCGGCTGGTGGAGCATGTGCTATAGTTGGCGAGCTGTGAAAGTTGCGGGCGCGAGAAGAGCGCCGCGCCCCCGAGGAGGTACGAGCATGTCCAAGGTCTGTGAGTTCTGCGGCAAGCACGCCGTTGCCGGTCATTCCATCAGCCACTCCCACCGTGTGGTGAACCGCACGTTCAAGCCGAACATCCAGCGCGTCACCGTGGTCGTTGACGGTCACCGTCGCAAGGCCAACGTCTGCTCCCGCTGCCTCAAGTCCGGCAAGATCGCCCGCAGCTAGCCTGACAGCTAGTTCTGCGCACAACGGATTTGGCTGGAGGCCGTCCTCGGGCGGCCTCTTTTTTTGTTGCGGCTGGCTTCGGGCGCCGCGCGCTTTAGGCGCGCTTTCGGGCAGGGTACGTACACCCCCATTGCGCCCCCCGCAGGGTACGTACACTTCTAGCCACGCCCCCGAAAGGGTACGTACACCCCGCTTTAGGGTACGTACACTTCTCGGCGTCCTTCTCGCCGGGCCGTCCGACGTTTCCGCAGGTAGTTGAGGTGGCGAGAAGAACGTCGGCGCCGCGGCAGTGTACGTACCCTGGGGGAGGGTGTACGTAACCTTGGGGAGAGTGGCAGGGGGTGCACGTACCCTCAAGGCGCCTCTTGTGCGTTCTGTGTAGGCGTACGGGCTCCCCTTTGCCGCAGTGGCTGAAGGACAAATCGGTCAAAGAGTCCTAGCTGCGTGGCTGTCCTTCGCTGGAGCGGGGAGAATGACTAAGGAAAGCTAACCGTCAGCCTGTTGTCGGCAAGCCGGAAGCCCCTTTCGGGACAATGTGCAGACCATGATTGCCGTTTGCGACATATCCGCACTTGCCCGATGGGGAGAGACGGGCCTGCCCGGACGTATTGAACGTCTGGCGCAGCTGCCTGCCAACCTCGACTGGTCCCTCGCGGGCGTCAGCGAGCTTGGCACGATTGACCTCTCCGCCGCACGTCTTGAGGCGACCGAGGAGCATCCGCTTCACATCCTTGTTTCGGGAGAGGCGGCGCGGGTTCGCTCTCGACGCATCAGAAGCCACATCTGGTCGACGCCTCTGCCGGAAGGGGCACTCTGCCGTCTGACCGATGACGTGCTCCTGGCCTCGCCGGGGTTCTGCCTCCAGCAGATGGCGGCGCGGTCGAGCCTTGCGCGAACCGCCAGCATTGGAATGGAGATCTGCGGCCGCTACACGCGCTCCCCGCTGGCATGCCGTGGCTTCTTCGGGCGTCCGCCGCTTGTGACGGTCGCCGAGCTCACCGACCTCTTTGCAGATAACCACGGATACGGGGCAAGGCGGGCGAGAGAGGCACTTGTGTACGTCGTGGACGGCTCCCGCTCGCCGATGGAGACCGTGCTGGTCCTCTTCTTCATCCTCCCGGTTGAGCTGGGCGGATGTGGGCTTCCGCGTCCCCTACTTAACGCCAGGGTGGAGATCCCTCCCTCGCTGCAGAGGGCGCTGGGCAAGCCGTATCTTGTCGTCGACCTCTGCTGGCCGGAGTTTGGCATCATCTTTGAGTACGACAGCTACGAGTTCCACTCCACGCCCTCCCAGGTTGACTCCGACGCGGTTCGCAACGAGGGGCTTCGGGACCTTGGCTGGATGGTGCGATCGATTACGTTTGGCATGCTCAAGAGGGAGGCCATGCGAACCGAGCTCGTCGGCAAGGTCATGGCCAAGGCGGGTCGCTCTCTCCCGGATGACCCGAGCTTTCGCCGGCTTCAGGGCGAGCTCATTTCCCAGCTCATGCAGATTCCCTAGCGCAGGCAGCTTTTGAGAACAGCCTTCCGGCTTCCCCGTATCCTACGGGCGCCACGCTTTAGGGTACGTACACCCCGCCGCGCCCTCCGGAAGGGTACGTACACTTCCCGTCACGCCCCCGGCAGGGTACGTACACCACCCGGCAGGGTACGTACACTTCCTACCGCCCTTCTCGCCGGGCCGCCCGACGTTTCCGCAGGTAGTTGAGGTGGCGAGAAGGACGTCGACGCCGCGGCAGTGTACGTACCCTAGGGGAGGGTGTACGTGCCCTGCCGAGGGCGTGGCGGGGAAGCGCCGTAGGGGGGCACCCGCGCCCGAGCGGCGGATCCGCTCCTACGGCATCTGCACGAGGCGGCGGTACGTGTCCACGCCGGCGAGAAGAACCCGCTCGTCGAAGTTGAACGTGTCCGCGTGGAGCGGGATGCCCGTCCCGGTGCCGAGCAGCAGGAACACTCCCGGCAGGTGGCGCTGGTAGAACGCGAAGTCCTCGGCTATGAGCAGCGGCTCCCCCACGTGCGAGAGCTCCGGGAGTGCCTGCTCTACCTGCGCGAAGAGCGCCTCGTCGTTCACGACGGGAGGGTAGCCCTCGGAGAAGCCGAGCCTGACCTCGCAGCCCTCGGCGGCCGCGGCCGCCCGCGCCAGCCCGCCCACGGCCTCGCGCGCCCGGTCGAACATCGCATCGGAGAACACGCGCAGACTTCCCTCGGCCCGTGCCTCGCCCGCGATGGCGTTTCTCACCGTGCCCGCCTCGAGCCGGCCGAAGCGCAGCAGGCAGGGCTCGTCGGCCTCCTCGTCAAGCTTCCCGCACATAGCCTCGGCCGACGGCACGAAGCGCGCCGCGGCGGCAAGGGCGTCGCGGCCCTCCTGCCAGCGCGCGATGTGGCTCGAGCGTCCGGTGAACTCCGCCGTGACCTCGCTCGAGCGGGCGAGAAGGGCGCCGGCCCGCGACGCCACGACGCCCGCGGGCAGCTCCGGCCAGAGATGGAAGCCGAAGATGCGCTCGGTGCGCGTGCGCTCGAAGAGGCCGCTTGCGCAGACGCGCGCCGCGCCGCCGGTGGTCTCCTCGGCGGGCTGGAACACCACGAGCACGTTGCGCGGCAGGTCGTCGGCGGTGAGGCCGTCCGCACGGCCGCGCACCACGTCGCTCACCCAGCGCGCCGCGCCGAGGGCCATGGCCATGTGGCCGTCGTGGCCGCAGGCGTGCATGCGGCCCGGATGCACGCTCGCGTAGGGCGCGCCCGTCCGCTCGGCCACAGGCAGGGCGTCCATGTCCGCGCGCAGGGCCACGGTTGTCGGCCGCCCGAGGTCGAACCAGGCGGCAAGCGCGCCGGGGCACGGCTCGAGCACCTCGCAAGCAAGCCCCTCGAGGACTCCGTGTACATAGGAGATCGTCTCCGGCAGATCGTCATCCAGCTCGGGAATGCGGTGCAGGTCGCGGCGCCAGCGCGTGAGTGCGGCGAGCTCGGCCGTCCCGGCCGCGTCTGCCCCGGCCGCGCCGCGCGCGCACGTGTCAGCTGCCACGCCCGTCGCCGCGCCCGCGTCAACCGCCGCCCCGGCCGCGCCCGCCGCGACGCCCTCACCCGTAAGGTTCTTCTCGCCTGCGCGGTCGCTTCTGCCCATGGGGCCTCCCTCCCGGAAAAATCGTTTCGAGTATATCAACGTGGGACGGCTCGGCGCCCGGCGGCGCCCCGCTGTGATAGAGTGTCCTCACTCGATAGAGGCGCGGGCGAGAAGGCCCGCGGGGGAGCCGGCAGGCGCAGATCCCGCGGGGAGGCGAGCCCGCCGAACTCGGCGGCCGGGCGCGGTCGTCGGGTGGGCCTGCGGGAAAGACCCGCAGGACTGTCTGCGAAGAACCCGCAGGAGCGCTATCAGGGAGCCGTGAATGGAGCGCATCAGCCGCCCGACGCCGCAGAAGCGTCCGTTTGTCACCAAGGACCAGCTCGAGGCCATCGCCGCCGAGCACCCCACCCCCTTCTACCTCTACGACGAGGCCGAGATTCGCCGCCGCGCGGCGGAGCTTGCGGCCGCCTTCTCGTGGAACCCCGGCTTCAAGGAGTACTTTGCCGTCAAGGCCACGCCCAACCCGTGGATTGTCTCGATCCTGGCGGAGTGCGGCTGCGGCTGCGACTGCGCCACCGGGACGGAGCTCATGCTCGCCGAGGCGGCGGGCGTCACCGGCCGCAACGTGATGCTCTCCTCCAACGACACGCCCGACGAGGACTTCCGTGCTGCCGACGAGCTGGGCGCGATCATCAACCTCGACGGGGCGGACATGGTCGACTGCCTCGTGCGCGCGCTCGGCGGCCGCGTCCCGCGCACGGTCTGCTGCCGCGTGAACCCCGGCGGCAGCTTCGAGGCCTCGAACGGCATCATCGGCAGCCCGGAGGACTCCAAGTTCGGCATGACCGAGCCCCAGCTCGAGGAGAGCTTCCGGCGCCTTTCCGCGCTGGGGGTGCAAGAGTTCGGCATCCACGCGTTTCTCGCCAGCAACACCCAGGTCAACGACTACTACCCACGCCTTGCGCGCCTGCTCTTCGAGATGGCGGTCCGCCTCTCGCGCGAGCTGGGGGTCCACGTGGGCTTCGTCGACCTCTCCGGCGGGATCGGGGTGGCGTACCGCCCCGAGGACACCCCCTGCGACCTGGCCGTCATTGGCGAGGGCGTGCGGCAGGCCTTTGAGGAGGTGCTCGTGCCGGCGGGCATGGGGGACGTGGCGATCTTCACCGAGCTCGGGCGCTGGATGCTCGCGCCGGCCGGCGCCCTGGTGACGCGCGTGATCCACGAGAAGGTGACCTACCGCGACTACCTGGGCGTGGACGCGTGCGCGGCCAACCTCATGCGGCCGGCCGTCTACGACGCCTACCACCACATCACCGTGATGGGCTCCGAGGACGTGCCGGCCACGCGCCGCTACAACGTGGTCGGACGGCTCTGCGAGAACAACGACCAGTTTGCCCGCGACCGCCTGCTGCCGCCGTGCGGCATCGGTGACCTGCTCTTCATTCACGACGCGGGCGCCCACGGCTTCTCGATGGGCTACAACTACAACGGGTCGCTGCGCTCGGCCGAGCTGCTGCTGCGCTGCGACGGGAGCGTCCAGCAGATCCGCCGCGCAGAGACGCCGGCCGACTACTTCGCCACCTTCGACGACGACCCGCGCTTCTTTGCCCTGGCGCGGCCGCGGCGAAAACCCTGACGCGCAGCGCGCGCCGCCGGTCTCGCACGACTCCGGGCCCCGCGCCGCCCGCCCCCGAAACCCCACGCAAAACAGGCGACCCAAGCGAAAGCGAGAAGAACATGGACATGACCAACCTCTCCGGATCAATCGTCGCGCTGGTGACGCCGTTTGCCCCCGACGGGTCGATCGACTTCGCCGCCCTCGAGCAGCTCGTGGACTTCCAGTTGGAGAACGGCACCGACGGCATCCTCGTGCTCGGCACCACCGGCGAGTCCTCCACGATGACCGACGCGGAGGACCTCGAGGTGGCCCGCTGCGTGGTGGAGCGCGTCGCGGGCCGCGTGCCGGTGATCGGCGGCGCGGGCTCCAACGCCACCTTCGAATCCGAGCGCAAGGCCAAGGCCCTCGTCGACCTGGGCGTGGACGGCCTGCTGCTCATCACGCCGTACTACAACAAGTCCAACGAGGAGGGGATCTACCAGCACTTCACGACCGTCATGGACCAGGTCGACGTGCCGTGCATCCTCTACAACATCCCCGGCCGCACCGGCTGCTCCATCAGCGAGAAGAACCTCGCGCGTCTTTCTCGCCACCCCAACGCGTGGGGCCTCAAGGAGGCCTCGGGCTCGATCGAGTACGCGACGATGGCGGCGCGCTACCTCTCCGACGACTTCCGCATGTTCTCCGGCAACGACGACATCGTGGTGCCGCTCATGTCGCTCGGCGCGCGCGGCGTGATCTCGGTGTGGGCCGACGTCGCGCCCGCCACGGTGCACAAGATGTGCGCCGACTTCCTCGCCGGCGACGTGGCGGCCGCCCGTGCCGCCCAGCTCGACAACCTCGAGCTCGTCCACGCCCTGTTCTGCGAGGTCAACCCGATTCCGGTCAAGTGCGCGCTCGCCGAGATGGGTATGATCGAGGAGGTCTACCGCCTGCCGCTCTGCCCGATTTCCGACGCCGGCCGTGCACGGCTCACCGCCGCCCTGAGGGAGGTGGGGCTCCTTGGCTAGCGAGTCTTGCGCCGTGCGCGCGATCGTGGTGGGCGGCAGCGGCCGCATGGGGACCCTCGTGCGCGCCGAGCTCGCCGCGCGGGGCTTCGAGCTTGCGGGCTCCTACGACGTCGACAACATCGCCGAGCTCGACATGGAGGCCCCCGCGGCCGACCTCGTCGTGGACTTCTCCGCCCCGGCGGCCCTGCCGCACGTGGCAGCCTACGTGCGAAGGACCGGCGCGGCGCTCGTGAGCGGCGCCACGGGCTACACGGCGGAGCAGCTCGACGAGCTGCGCTCCCTCGGGGAGGCGTCCCGCGTGGTGTGGTCGTCCAACTACTCGCTGGGCGTCGCGGCCCTGCGCCACGCCACACGTCTCGTGGCCGAGGCGCTGCCCGGCTGGGACGTGGAGATCGTGGAGACCCACCACAACCGCAAGGTCGACGCTCCCTCCGGGACCGCCAAGGCCCTTCTCGCCGAGGTCGACCCGACGGGGGAGCGTCCGGTGGTGAGCGGCCGGGAGGGCGTCGTCGGTGCCCGCACGCCCGGGGAGATCGGCATGCACGCGCTGCGCGGCGGCACCGTGGCCGGCACGCACGAGGTGCACTTCTTCGGCACCGACGAGGAGGTCTGCCTCACGCACCGCGCCGCGAGCCGCCAGATCTTCGTCTCCGGCGCGGTGACGGCCGCGGGCCGCCTGCTCGCGCGCCCGGCCGGCTTCTACGACTTCGACACGCTGATGTTCGGCTAGGGGCGCGCTCTGCGGCCGCGACAGCAAAGGGGAGTGCACATGAACGCACAGGAGATCATCAACTTCATCGCCAACGCGGAGAAGACCACCCCGGTCAAGCTCTACGTGCGCGAGAAGGACGGCGCGCGCCTGGACTGGGGCGACGCCCACGTCTACGGCGGGCCCGAGGGGCGCGTCGTCTTTGGCGACTGGGCGCGGCTCGAGCCCGTGCTTCTCGCCAACGCGGACCAGATAGAGTACGCCGACGTCGAGTGCGACCGGCGCAACTCCGCGGTGCCGCTGCTCGACCTCAGGGGCGTGAACGCGCGCATCGAGCCGGGCGCGATCATCCGCGACCAGGTGGAGATCGGCGACAACGCCGTGATCATGATGGGCGCCGTCATCAACATCGGCGCCGTGGTGGGCCCCGGCACCATGATCGACATGGGGGCCGTGCTCGGCGGGCGCGCCATCGTGGGTGCGCGCTGCCACGTGGGAGCCGGCGCGGTGCTCGCGGGCGTGGTGGAGCCGGCGAGCGCGACGCCCGTCATCGTGGAGGACGACGTGCTGATCGGCGCAAACGCCGTGGTCATCGAGGGCGTGCACGTGGGGGAGGGCGCCGTGGTGGCAGCCGGCGCCGTCTGTGTGGAGGACGTGCCGCCGCGCGCCGTGGTGGCGGGGTGCCCCGCGCGCGTGATCAAGCAGCGCGACGTGAAGACCGACTCCAAGACCGGCCTCGTGGACGCCCTGCGCCAGCTCTAGCGCCCGCCGCGCCTCCGTTGCCGCCGGGGCTTGCGGAAGCGGTGCCGCGCCCCGCCGCCGGCCCCGGCAGCCGAGCATGGGCTATAATCAGTTGGATTCTGACAGATTGCCTACTGCCACTGCCAGCGAGAGGAGACCACATGTCTGGTGCCGTACCAGGAACGCTGAGGGTGTCCAACGACTGCATCGCGGACCTTGCGGGCTACGCCGCGCTTGAGTGCTACGGCGTCGTCGGCATGGCCGAGATCGACGAGCAGGCCGGCGTCGCGCGCCTGCTGCCGTCCTTCAGGCTGCGGAAGGGCATCGACGTGGCCGCGTCGGGCGGCCGCGTGAGCGTGGACCTCCACGTGATCGTGGAGCAGGGCGTGAACATGTCCTCCGTCGTCGGCAACCTCTCGAGCTCCGTGAAGTTCCTGCTCAAGCAGATCGCCGAGCTGGACAACGTCGACGTACACGTGCACATCGAGGGCCTGCGCAACGCGCGCTAGGCACCCGCGGACAACGGACAAGATAGAGGTTCCGAAGATGATATCCACCACCATCCGCACGTGCTTCCCGGTGGCAGCGAAGGTCGTCGCTGACCGCGCCGAGGAAATCAACAAACTCAACGTCTTCCCCGTGCCCGACGGGGACACCGGCACCAACATGTCCCTCACGCTCGGTACCGTGGTCAAGGAGGTCGAGGCCCTGCCGGCCGACGCCTCGATGGAGGACATCGCCAAGGCGATCACCCATGGCTCGCTCATGGGCGCGCGCGGCAACTCCGGTGTCATCACGAGCCAGATCCTGCGCGGCATCGCCGAGGGGCTCGTCGAGGCCAAGAACCAGGACCACCCCACGCCCTCCGACATCGCCCACGCCTGGCGCCGCGGCGTCAAGGTGGCCTTCAAGGCCGTCCGCAAGCCCGTCGAGGGCACCATCCTCACCGTCCTGCGTGACGTCTCAGCCAAGGCCGACCAGCTCGAGAAGACCAAGGGGCTCGACGTCCACGACATGCTCGACGCCCTGGTGGTGGAGGCCTACGAGTCCGTCGCCCGCACGCCCGACCTGCTGCCCGTCCTCAAGGAGAACGGCGTGGTGGACTCGGGCGCCTTCGGCTTCGCCGTTTTCCTCGAGGCCTTCGTGAACGCCGCCGAGGGCAAGTCCGGCGAGCTCACCGACTTCAAGACCACCGTCGACGCCAAGGCCGACGTCTCCGCCAAGGTGGCCATCGAGCTCAACGACGACTGGGAGGGCTCGGAGTTCCGCTACTGCAACGAGTTCCTCTTCAAGGCCGAGAAGCCCTTCGACGTGGACGAGGCCCTGGCCCACCTGGCCACCCTCGGCGACTGCGAGCTCATCGTGGGCTCCTACCCCGACTTCAAGGTGCACGTCCACTCCAACGAGCCCAACCGCGTGCTCGAGTACATGCTCCAGTTCGGCCAGGTCTACGAGGTCTTCATCCACAACATGGACATGGAGTCCCACGACCGCACCGCAAAGATCGCCGCGGACCAGGCCGCCGCGGCCGGTGCCGGCGAGAAGGACGCGGGCCCGCGCAAGGCACTCGGCTTCGTGGCGGTGGCCGCCGGATCGGGCGAGGAGGAGATTCTGCGCTCGCTCGGCGTGGACGTGGTGGTCTCCGGCGGCCAGACGATGAACCCCTCCACCGCCGACATCCTCTCCGCCATCGAGCAGGCCAACGCCGACAACGTCATCGTGCTGCCCGGCAACGGCAACATCCGCATGGCCGCCGAGGCCGCGGCCTCGGCCTGCGAGGACTGCAAGGTCGCGGTGGTCCCCACCAAGACCGTGCTCCAGGGCTTCTCGGCCATGTTCGCCGTGGACCCGGAGGCCTCCCTGGAGGACAACGCGGCCGCGATGACCGAGGCCATCGCCGACGTCCGCGGCGGCGAGGTCACCACCGCCGTGCGCGACTCCCAGGCCGCAGACGGCAGCCCCATCCACGCCGGTGACGTCATGGGCATCCAGGACGACTCCATCGAGGTGGTGGGCAGCTCCGTCGAGGAGGTCACCCTCGAGCTCATCAACCGCATGCAGGACGAGGAGGAGGGCGACTCGCTCACCATCCTCGCCGGCCAGGACATGGACGACGAGTCGTTCGACCGGCTCGTGGCGGCCATCGAGGAGGCCCAGCCGGACCTCGAGGTCGACCCGCACCGCGGCGAGCAGCCCCTCTACCCCGTGATTTTCTCGATCGAGTAGGCGCGTGGGGGAGCGCCTCGCCATACCAGCGGCAGCGGAGAGGGCGCAGCGAACCTGCGCCCTCTCTGACTCTGTGTCGAGGCTGCGCTACGTCTCCGGCGCGCGCGAGGCCGCGCTCGAGCGCCTCGGCATCCGCCGCGTGCGTGACCTGCTGCTCCACATACCCCACCGCTACCTCGACTTCACCCACGTGACCAAGATCGCCTACGCCGACGTGGGCTCCGAGGCCACGGTGGTGGCCATCGTGGACCGCGTGAACCTCAAGCGCCCCAAGCCGCGCATGCAGATCGTGGAGCTCTCCGTGGTCGACGAGACGGGCGTGCTCATGGCCACGTTCTTCCGCCAGCCCTGGATCGCCGAGCAGGTCAGGGTCGGCGACCGCGTGGCGCTCTCGGGCAAGGTCACCTTCGCCTACGGCTTTCGCCAGATGAAGGCCCCCTTCTACGAGGTGGTCGAGCGTGCGGCGTCCGCCGTCGCGCCGTCTGAGGCCGGAGGGGACGACCCCCGCCCGCAGTTCTGCAGCCGGGGCGTGTCCCTCGCCCCGGCGAAGCTGTCTGAGGACGGGGGTCGTCCACTCCGGCCCGCTCAGGCATCGCCCGGCGAGAAGTACGCGCGCGTGCTGCCGGTGCACCCGGTGGGGGAGGGCGTCACCGCCTCCTGGATGCGTCGAATCGTGGCGGCCGCCCTGGCCGACGTGGGCGACGTGGCCGACTGGCTGCCCGCGCGCCTGGCCGCGGGCCACGGCCTCATGACGCTCGCGCGCGCCCTGCGCGAGGTGCACTTCCCGTCCTCGATGGAGGCGGCCGGCCAGGCGCGGCGTCGGCTCGCCTACGACGAGCTGCTCTGCCTGCAGCTCGCGCTCCTCACGCGCCGGCAGATCGAGCTCTCCGGCGTGGAGCCCACCTGCCACGTGCCGGACGGCCCCCACCAGCGCGCCCTTCTCGCCGCGCTGCCCTTTGAGCTCACCGACGAGCAGCGCACGGCCGCAGACGAGATCCTGGCCGACATGGCGGCCCCGCACGTGATGAACCGGCTGCTCCTGGGCGACGTCGGCACCGGCAAGACCGCCGTGGCCGCGGTGGCGCTGGCCGCCGTGGCGGACGCCGGCACCCAGGCTGCCGTCATGGCGCCGACCTCCGTGCTCGCCCGCCAGTACGCCGAGAAGCTCGGCCCGGTGCTCGACGCGGCGCACGTGAGCTGGGCTCTCGTGACGGGCGCCACGCCCGCCGACGAGCGCGCCCTCGCCGAGGGGTCGCTCGCCCGCGGGGAGACCACCGTGGCCTTCGGCACCACGGCGCTTCTCTCCGAGGGCGTCGAGTTCGCCGCGCTCACCCTCGTGGTCATCGACGAGCAGCACCGCTTTGGCGTGGACCAGCGTGCCGCCCTGCGCCGCAAGGGTGCCGGCGCCGACCTCCTGGCCATGACGGCCACGCCGATCCCGCGCACGCTCGCGCTCTCCCTCTACGGGGACGTCGAGCTCTCCCGCATCCGCCGCCGCCCGCGCGCCGGCGCCGGCGTCACCACCCACGTGATCGCGCCGGGCAGCCTCGACCTCGCCTGGGGCGCGGTCCGCGACGCCGTGGCGGCGGGGCACCAGGCCTACGTCATCTGCGCGCTCGTGGACGACGCCGACGACGGCTCGGAGCTCGAGGACGTTCCCGAGTCGCTGCGCTCCGGGGGCTCGCGCGTCCGCTCGGCCGTCTCCATGCTGGAGGAGCTGCGCGGCCAGATCATGCCGGACGTGAGCTCCGACCTGCTCACCGGTAGGATGTCAGCCGCCGAGAAGGACCTCGCGATGGAGCGCTTCCGTGCCGGCAAGACGCAGGTGCTCGTTGCCACCACGGTGGTGGAGGTGGGCGTGGACGTGCCCAACGCCACGGCGATGGTCGTTCTCGACGCGGACCGCTTCGGCCTGGCGACCCTCCACCAGCTGCGCGGGCGCGTGGGCCGCGGGGACGTGCCTGGCACGGTCTACCTCTGCTGCGCGGCAAGGCGCGACAGCCGCGCGCGCGAGCGCCTGGCCGCCCTCGAGGCCACCTCGGACGGCTTCGAGCTCGCCGAGCTGGACCTGAGGCTGCGCCACGAGGGCGAGGTGCTGGGGTACCGCCAGAGCGGCGGGGTCTCGCTAGAGATCTCTGACCTGGACGCGGACCGCGACCTCGTGGAGGCGGCCCACGCCGACGCCCGGGAGCTCGCCGGGCAGGACCCGCGCCTCGCCGCGCCCGCCCACCGGGCGATGGCGCTCGAGGTGCGCGACCGCTTCGGCGCCTACTTTGACGAGCTGGAACGGGCATGAGGAGGGACGCATGAGGATCGTCGGGGGACGGTGGCGCGGGCGCGCCATCGAGGCGCCGGAGGGGCGCGGGACCACGCGGCCCACCACGGACCGCACGCGCGAGCAGATCGCCTCGATGGTGCTCTCCGCGCGCGGGCTCGACCTCACGGGGGCGAGCGTGCTCGACGCCTTCGCGGGCTCGGGCGCGATGGGCCTGGAGCTGCTCTCGCGCGGGGCCGCGCGGGCCACGTTCGTCGACCACGACCGCCCGGCCGTCGCGCGCATCCGCCGCAGCGCCGCCGCGCTCGGGGCCGCACGGGACGAGGTGCGCGTGGTTGCCGGCGACGTCTTCTCGCTCGCCGCGCGCGGCCTTGCGGGCGCGCCCTTCGACGTCGTCTTTCTCGACCCGCCGTACGCCGTCGAGGCCGCCCGGGTCTCCGCGCTCGTGGACGCGCTCGAAAAGACGGGCCAGCTCGCCGAGGGGGCCGTCGTGGTCTACGAGCGCTCCGCCAGGGCGGACGGGCTCGTGTGCGCATGCCTCGAGCCGGTGAGGACCAAGACACATGGGATCAGCGCCGTGGACCTGCTGGTCGCACGGGGCGGAAGGGAGCGCGCGTGAGCGCCGACACCATTACGCACGTCGTCGTTCCGGGGACCTTCGACCCGGTGACGCTTGGACACATCGACGTCATCCGCCGCACGCGCCGGCTCTTCCCGCGCGTGACCGTGGCCGTGGCGGCCTCGGCCAACAAGAACGGGCGGGGCACCACCTTCACGCTCGACGAGCGCGTGGAGATGATCCGCGAGGCCCTCGCGCTCGAGGGCCTGCCCGACGACATCGACGTCCAGCCCTTCACCGGGCTTCTCGTCAGCTTCTGCTCCCAGATCGGGGCCGGCGGGGTGGTCAAGGGCCTGCGCGCCATGACCGACTTCGAGTACGAGCTGCAGCAGGCCGACCTCAACAGCCACCTCTCGCCGGAGATCGAGTCGGTCTTCGTCATGTCGAGCCCGGAGTACGGCTACGTCTCCTCCTCGATCGTGCGCGAGATCGCCTCGATGGGCTCCGACGTGAGCATCCTCGTGACCGCCAACGTGGCCGAGCGCCTGCGCGAGCACTACCGCTCGTAGCGCGGGCGCGCGGCGCCGCGCGCCCCGCGGCGCGTTCGCGTCCGACACCCGCTCAGCGCCTCGCGCGCCCTCGCGCGCCTGTGACCCGTGCCCTGTGCCCGAGCCGCGCCCCGTGCCGCGCGCCCCTTGCGCCGGAATCGCCGGGGTTGTGCGTTCGCGCCCCGCGTCCGAGCCCCTTGCGCCGGAATCGCTGGGGTTGTGCGTTCGCGCCGCCTGAATCGCATGGGTTGTGCGCGGCGCCGCGCACAGACGCCGTTCTTCTCGCACCCAAAGTACACACTCCCGCGGAATCCCGCGCGCCCACCCCGAGGCACGCAACCCCGCGGAATCCCGCGCGCCCACCCCGAGGCACGCAACCCCGCGGAATCCCGCGCGCCCACCCCGAGGCACGCAACCCCGCGAAATCCCGCGCGCCCACCCCGAGGCACGCAACCCCGCGAAATCCCGCGCGCCGGCAGCGACTGGCACCGACCGGCAGCGGGGAGACGTGTGCGTAATCGTTGACTCACCGAGCCGTTTCGTGATATGTCCTGCAATCTGCTACCATGCTAGGGAATGGGCCAGGGGAGTCTGCTCCCGATGAGTCACGCGAAAGGAACCTTACATGCAGCCAGGTGAGGAAATCGAGAGCTTGGTCGACGAGCTCGAGCAGATTGTGAACGAGGCCAAGTCCCCCATCATGGACAACGGCACCAAGAAGATTATCGACGCCCAGGACGTCTATGAGATCCTCGACGAGATTCGCCGCGTCTTCCCGCAGGAGTTCGCGGACGCCCGCCGCATCCTCAAGGAGGAGCAGGAGACGCTCGACCGCGCCCAGCAGCAGGCCAACTCCATCATCGCCGACGCCCAGCAGCAGGCCGTGATCCTCGCGGGCGACCAGGAGATCGTGCGCATCGCCCAGCAGCAGGCCGAGGGCATCCGCGACCAGGCCGCCCAGTATGAGCGCGACACCCGCTACAACGCCGAGGAGTACGCCGACACCGTGCTCGCGCACCTCGAGGAGAACCTCAAGAGCCTCACGAGCTCGGTCACGCGCGTGCGCCAGACGCTCGACGAGAACTCCGGCCCGCGTAACACCACCAACAACGTGCCCTGGTAGCGTCTGCGATGGACCCGATCATCATTGCCATCGACGACCGCCTCGCCAACCCCGGCGACACGTGGTCGGTTGCCGGCCACCTCGACGAGAAGGGCTACTCCCTCGGCGACCACGACTTCTCCCTGCCTGACGGCATGGACTACGACGTGGTGCTCACCAACGCCGGCGAGGGAATCCTCGCGACGGGGCTCCTGCGCGCCCACGTGGTGGGCACCTGCGACCGCTGCCTCGAGGAGGCGACCTTCGACGTCGCCGCCGAGGTGGACGAGTACTACCTCTTCGAGGAGCCCGTCGACGTGGCGGACGACGAGGACGAGGCCGACTACGAGCTCGTCTCCGCGGACCGCACGATCGACCTCTCCGGGGCGCTTCTCGCCGCCCTGGTGATGGAGACGCCGTTCGTGGTGCTGTGCCGCGAGGACTGCCGCGGCCTCTGCCCGGTCTGCGGCGCCAACCTCAACGAGGTGGACTGCGGCCACGCCGCCCAGATCGAGGCCGAGCGGGAGCGCGACCGCATGGAGGCGTCGCCGTTTGCGGCGCTGGCGGCGCTCGACCTCTCCGGCTCCGGGGACGACGCCGACGACGCGACTGGTAAGGACGACGAAGCGGCCGGCGGCTCCACGGAGGAGTAGGCGGGGCCCGAAGTCCTTCTCGCCGGGGCAGCGGCCTGCGCGTGAGTGAAGAATTGCTGATTGCGTGCACTTTGCCGGGAGGCGTGCTATAGTATCGCCTTGCATGATTCTGGCGATAGATGCGCACCCCGCCGCGAGCGTGGGCGTAGGTTCGTGACAAGAGAGGTTTGACCATGGCAGTACCCAAGCAAAAGAAGGGCCGCAGCGCCACCCACACCCGTCGTTCGGCCAACAGCAAGCTCGCGGCCCCGGCGCGTTCCGTCTGCCCGCAGTGCGGCGCCCCCAAGCTCCCGCACCACGTGTGCCCCAACTGCGGCTACTACAAGGACCGCGAGGTTATCGTCACCGAGTAGTCCTCGGGACAAGCGCTGAAGCCGCGGCCGGCCCCTCGGGGTCGGCCGCTTTGCTGTGTCGCGGGCCTTCTTGAGGTCCTTCTCGACGGCGCTGCCCGTCCGGTCTGCCTCCGTTAGGAATCGCGGCATGTTTGGTTCGCGGGAATAGGGTGATCAACGTCTGCGTTAAGAATAGCGGCATGTTTGGTCCGCGGGAGCGGGGCGGCCAACGCCTGCGTTAAGAACCGCGGCATGTTTAGTCCGCGCGGGCAAAAGGTGCGGCAAAAGCTAACCAAATGGGGGCCAAACGAACTAAGGAGCGCCAATTCCTAACGGCGGCTTGCCGTGATGCGCAGGCCGGGTCGTGACGCTGGCTGCGGCCGTGACGCTGGCGAGAAGGACGGCGAGAAGGACGGCGAGAAGGACGGCGAGAAGGACGCGCGTCCGCCCATTGCGTCATAATGAATGGGCATGTGCGAGGGCTGCGCGGT
The DNA here is from genome assembly GCF_016900315.1 of Olsenella profusa. GTDB lineage: Bacteria > Actinomycetota > Coriobacteriia > Coriobacteriales > Atopobiaceae > Thermophilibacter > Thermophilibacter profusus_A. The sequence goes on along the minus strand of NZ_JACSNQ010000006.1, from coordinate 40,391 downwards.
CGTCGGGGCGGCGCGGCCACTAAGGAGGAAGCATGACCACGATCTGCGTTGACGTGATGGGCGCGGACAAGGAGCCCGCCGTCCTGCTGGAGGGCGTGGCCCAGGCGCTTGCCGACGACCCCGAGCTCGAGGTGCTCGTCGCCGGCGACGCCGAGGTGGTGGAGCCGTTCGCGGCCTCCCACGACCGCGCGCGAGCCCTCGTGACCACCCAGGTCATCACGATGTCCGAGCACCCGGCCAACGCCGTGCGCCAGAAGAAGGACGCGAGCATCGTGCGCGCCGCCGCCGCGGTGCGCGCCGGCGACGCCGACGGCCTCTTCTCGGCCGGCTCCACCGGCGCCGTGCTCACGGCGGCCACCTTCGGCGTGGGGCGCATCAAGGGCGTCAAGCGCCCCGGCCTCTGCCTGCCGTTCCCCGGCATCTCCGGGCGGCCGACGGTCTTTCTGGACATGGGCGCCAACGCCGACGTCAAGCCCGAGGTCATGGTACAGTTCGCGCACATGGGCCGCGCCTACTCGCGCGAGGTGCTCGGCGTGGAGGACCCGCGCGTGGGGCTGCTCTGCAACGGCTCGGAGGACACCAAGGGCTCCGAGATGGCGCTTGCCTACCACGCGGCGCTCGCGGAGGGCAACTGCGGGTTCGCGGGCAACGCCGAGGGCACGGACCTGCTCGCCGGCACGTTCGACGTGATCGTGGCCGACGGCTTCACCGGCAACGTGGCGCTCAAGTCCATCGAGGGTACGGGCAAGTTCGTGATCAAGCGCCTCAAGGCCGCGATGGAGGAGTCGCTCACCAACAAGATCGGCATGGCGCTCCTGGCCAAGTCGCTCAAGGCCCTCGCCGCCGAGATGACCGGCGACGAGTACGGTGGCGCCATCCTGCTGGGTCTGCGCGCCCCGGTGGTCAAGGGCCACGGCGCCACGAGCGCCCAGGCTGTGCGCATGGGCACCCACGCCGCCGCGCGCGCCGTCCGCGCGCACCTGTCCGAGCGCATCGCCGAGGCCTGCGAGCTCTCGTCATAGGGCGGCCCCGCGGCCGACGGGCCGCCGCATTTGATGGCGCCCACGCCCCGGCCCGCCGCACCCGGGAGCGCCCACGCCCCGGCCCGCCCGCCGGCCCGCGCCCCGCGCGGGCGCCGGAGACGGGGTAGAATCTGATGGAAGCCGCCGGGCCGGAGGGCCCGGCCACAGGCGGGGCCGCGCGCCCCGAACGCAAGGAGGACAGCCATGGACCGCGACGCAATTCTCGCCAAGGTCATCGAGGTCACCGAGGATACGCTCTCCCTCGGCGACGACGTCACGCTCACCGAGGACACCAACCTGAAGGAGCTCGGCGCCGACTCCTTCGACCTGCTCGAGCTCGTGACCTCGCTCGAGGACGAGTTCTCCGTCACCTTCTCCGACGACGCGGTGAACCAGATCCCCACCGTGGGTGCGGTCGTCGACGCCATCCAGCGGGCCCAGCAGTAGGGGGCCCGTTCGTTGAAGATGTGCGAGCGGGTGGCCGCGGCCGAGAAGATCTGCGGCCACCACTTCGACAACCAGGACCTCATCGTCGCGGCGCTTACGCACCCCTCGGCCGTGGAGGGGCGGCCCGTCTCGGCCTCCTACGAGCGCCTCGAGTTCCTCGGTGACTCCATCCTCGGGGCCATCGTGGCCACCGACCTCTTCGAGCGCTTCCCGGATATGGATGAGGGTGCGCTCACGCAGGCCAAGATCAGCCTCGTCTCGGGCAAGATGCTCTCGAGCGTGGCCGGCCGCCTCGGCGTGGCGCCGCTCATCGTGATGGGGGAGTCCGAGCGCGGCACCGGCTCGCGCGGCATGCACTCCGCCCTGGAGAACGTCTACGAGGCGCTCGTGGGCGCCCTCTACCTGGACGCGGGGTACGGCGCCACGCACGCCTTCGTCATGGAGACGCTCGGCCCGGAGGTGTCCCCGGCGCTCGCGCGCAAGCCCATCAGCCCCAAGTCCCGCCTGCAGGAGGTCACCCAGCGCGACCTGCACTGCGGCCCGGAGTACAGGCTCGTCTCGGAGGAGGGTCCGGCCCACGACCCCACCTTCACCTCGGTCGTCCTCGTGGAGGGGCGGCGCGTGGGGCGCGGCGTGGGCTCGTCCAAGAAGTCCTCGGAGAGTGCGGCGGCGATCGACGCGCTCGTGCGCCTCGGCTACGCCGAGCAGGGGGACTTTGAGGGCGCCGGGACCACCAACTAGCGCAGGCAAGAGGCAGGAGAGGCTCCGCGTGTACCTGAAGTCGCTCACACTCAAGGGGTTCAAGTCGTTCGCCGACCGCACCCAGATGGCCTTCGATCCCGGCCTCACCGTGGTGGTGGGGCCCAACGGGTCGGGCAAGTCCAACGTCTCCGACGCGATCCTGTGGGTCCTTGGCGAGCAGAGCGCCAAGCAGCTGCGCGGCCAGGCCATGGAGGACGTGATCTTCTCGGGCTCCTCGGCGCGCGGCGCGGTGGGCGTGGCCGAGGTCACCCTCGTGCTGGACAACTCCGACCACACCCTCCCCATCGACTTCAACGAGGTGGGCATCACGCGCCGGATGTACCGTTCCGGCGAGTCCGAGTACCTCATCAACGGGGCGCCGAGCCGCCTCATGGACGTCCAGGACATCCTGCACGACTCGGGCCTCGGCAAGGACACCCACTCGATCATCTCCCAGGGCAAGCTCGACTCCATCCTCTCGAGCCGCCCCGAGGAGCGCCGCTCCCTCATCGAGGAGGCGGCCGACATCTCCAAGCACCGCCGCCGCAAGGAGCGCAGCCAGCGCAAGCTCGTCTCGATGGACGACAACCTCGCCCGCGCCAAGGTGCTCTCGCGCGAGATCTCCCGCCAGCTCAAGCCCCTCGAGCGCCAGGTCGACAAGGCCCAGCGCGCCCGCGCGCTTGAGGACGAGCTCAAGGGCCTCGAGGTCCAGCTGGCCGTGGACGACCTGCGCCGCCTCCAGGAGAGCTACGGGAGGCTCCAGGCGCGCGGCAAGGAGGCCGACGCCGCCATCGAGCTCGCCCAGTACCGCTATGACGAGAAGAGCCGCGAGCTCGAGAAGCTCCAGTCGCTGCTGGAGCAGAAGGGCCTCTTTGTGGGCGACCTCGGCGAGCAGCGCCGCCGCATGCAGGACCTCCTCGGCCGCATGGACTCCGACATGCGCCTGCTCGAGGAGAAGGGCAAGAACATGGTCTCGCGCCTCTCCGACATGCGCATGCAGCTCTCCGCCTCCCAGAAGCAGCGCGCCGACGCCGCCTCGGAGCACGAGCGGGTGGCAAGCGAGCTCTCGGACCTCGGGGTTCGCGAGAAGGACCTCAAGGCGTCGGTGGCCGCGCTCTCCGAGGCCTCCCACAAGGCCGTCCAGCGCCGCCGCGCGCTCGACGACGAGATCTCGCGCATCACGGCGCAGGAGCGTGCCGCCCGCTCCGAGGCGGACCGCGAGACGCTCGCCTACGCCAAGCTCGAGGACCAGATCTCCAACGCCGAGGTCGAGGACCAGATGTTCGCCTCGCGCCTCGACCAGCTCGAAGACGCCGTGAGCACCGCCGAGGAGGCGCTCGCCGAGCGCTCCGAGCGCGCGGACGCCCTCGAGGGCGAGCTTGCCGCCGCGCGCGGGCGCGCCGACGAGCTGGCCGCCGAGATCAGGGACGCCACCGCCGAGCTCGAGCGCGCCCGCACGGCGGAGGCTCAGGCGCGCACGGCGCTCTCCTCGGCCACGGCGACCCTCGACGCGCTGCGCTCCGTGGACGCGGACGTGGAGAAGGCGAGCCCGCTCGTGGCGGCGCTTGCCGAGGGCGAGGCCGACCGCGTGGAGTGCCGCCTCGCCGACCTCGTCGACGCCGACGCATCGGTGGAGACGCTCGTGGAGCAGCTGCTCGGCGACGACCTCGCTGCGCTCGTGGTGGCCGACGCCGACGCGGCGACCGCCCTTGCCGAGCGCGCGCTCGCGCTGGCGGGCACCGAGGGCCGCGCCGCCATCGTGGCGCGCGCGGGCTCCGGCCCAGTCCCGGCCGCAGACGCCCCGGGCACCCCGCTCGTCGACCGCCTGCGCGTGTCCGACGAGGCCCGCCCGCTCCTGAGCGCCCTCTTCGGCGGGGTCCGTCTCGTCGAGGACGCCGCAGCTGCCGTGGCGGCCCACGCCGCCGCTCCCTCCTGCACCTACGTGACTTTCGACGGCGCGACGGTGCTACCCGACGGGCGCGTCCGCGTGGGCGCCGCCCGCACGAGCGAGGCGGGCGCCCTCGAGCGCAAGCGCCGCATCCGCGAGCTCGAGGGGGGCATGGCCGAGCTCGAGCGCGCCGAGAGGCTCTCCTCCGCCGAGGCCCGCGACGCCGAGCTCGCCCTCGCCGAGGCCCGCGACGAGGCCGCCTCCGCCAAGGGCGAGGTGGCGCGCCTCACCGCCGAGCTCTCCTCGGCGACCTCCGAGCGCGGGCGCCTGGAGGCCCAGCTTGCGAGCTCCCGCTCGGAGCGCGCCCAGGTTGCCAAGCGCCGCGAGGCCGCGGCGGAGAAGGCGGCCGACGCCCGCGGGCAGATCGAGGGGCACCGCGCCGCCGCGCGCGAGGCGCGCGAGCTGGCAGACGAGCTCGCCGCCACCCTCTCCGAGCGCAGCGACGACCACCAGGAGGCCATCGCCGAGCAGGGCAAGGCGAGCCGTGCGCTCTCCGATGCCCGTCTCGAGCTCGCCATGGTCACGGAGCGCCGCGGCAACCTCGAGTCCCGCGTGGCGGAGCTCGCCGCCCGGGTGGGGGAGCTCGACGAGCTGATCGTCTCCACCGAGCGCTCCTCGCGCGCCCTCGAGGTCGTGCGCCTGCGCGTGGACCCGCTCCACGACCGCTACGACGCCATCCGCGAGCGCGCCCTCGAGTGGGCCGCGCGCCTCAAGGACCGCGCCTCGCTCGCCGAGGCGGACTCGGACTCCCTCAAGCGCACCATCGGAGGCGCGCGCGAGGCCGTGAGCGCCGCCTCCGCCGAGCTCGACGCCGCGCGCTCCGCCGCCTCCGACGTCAAGGTCGACCTCGGCAAGCTCGAGGTGCAGGTGGAGGGCGCGATCAACGCGATCGTGGCCACCGGAGCGGTGCTCGACGAGGCGCTCGAGCTGCCCGAGCCCGAGGACCGCGACGCCGCCGAGCGCCGCGTGGCCTCCCTGAAGGCGCAGATCGAGTCCATCGGTCCGGTCAACGCCGTGGCCATGGACGAGTACCTCAGGCTCAAGCAGCGCGCCGACTACATCAACGAGCAGGTGGCCGACCTCGAGAGCGCCCGCGCCTCCCTGAAGAAGATCACCGCGGCCATCGACCGCAAGATGAGGAACCGCTTCCTCACGGTCTTCTCCAAGGTCAACGAGAACTTCTCCGAGATCTTCTCGCTGCTGTTCCCGGGCGGGCGCGCCCACATCGAGATGACCGACCCGGACAACCCCGCGGACACCGGTATCGAGATCGTGGCCCAGCCGCGCGGCAAGCGGCTCTCCAAGATGATGCTCATGAGCGGCGGCGAGAAGTCCCTCACGGCCCTCGCGCTGCTCTTTGCGGTCTACAAGGTCCGTACGGTGCCGTTCTACGTCTTTGACGAGGTTGAGGCCGCCCTCGACGACTCCAACCTCTCCAAGCTGCTCGACGCGATCGAGCGGCTCAAGCAGACCACGCAGCTCATCGTGATCTCGCACCAGCGGCGCACGATGGAGCAGGCGGACGTCCTCTACGGCGTGTCGATGCAGGCCGACGGCGTGAGCCGCGTGGTCTCGCAGCGGCTCGACCGTGCAACCGGAAAGGTGGTTGATGCCTAAGATGGGTCTTCTCGACAGCCTGAAGGCCGGCCTCAAGCGCTCGCGCGAGGCCATCAACGAGATCTTCTACATGGGCGGCGAGGTTGACGAGGACTTCTGGGAGGACCTCGAGGACACGCTCGTGATGGGCGACATGGGTGCCGAGGTCGCCATGCGCGTGACCGACGACCTGCGCGAGCAGGCCGCCCGCGAGAACCTCACCCGTGCCGACCAGCTGCGCGACGCCCTGGCGCGTCGCCTGGCGGCGGAGTTCCCCGCAGCGGGGCGCGACCCGTTCACCGACCTACCCTCCTGTGTGCTCTTCGTGGGCATCAACGGGGCGGGCAAGACGACCACGGTGGGCAAGCTCGCCGGGCGCGCCCGCGAGGCCGGGATCCCCTGCGTGATCGGCGGGGCGGACACCTTCCGCGCCGCCGCGATCGAGCAGCTCGAGGTCTGGGGCCAGCGTGCGAGCGTGGACGTCATCACGCGCGACCGCGGCGCCGACCCCGCGAGCGTCTGCTACGACGTGGTGGAGGAGGCCGAGCGCCGCGGCTCGAGGCTCGTGCTCATCGACACCGCCGGGCGCCTGCACACCTCCTCCGACCTCATGCGCGAGCTCGCCAAGGTGGTGAACGTCACGCGCAAGCGCTGCCAGTCGATGCCGGTGAGCGTGGTCCTCGTGATCGACGCCACCACCGGCCAGAACGGCCTCAACCAGGCGCACGAGTTCAACGACGCTCTCGAGCTCGACGGCCTCATCGTGACCAAGCTCGACGGCACCGCCAAGGGCGGTATCGCGCTTGCCATATCCAGCCAGCTGAGCCTGCCCATCTACCGCATCGGCGTGGGCGAGGCCCTCGACGACCTCCAGACCTTCGACGCGCTCGACTTCTGCCGCGCGCTCGTGGGCGAAGGGATGTAGCCATGTTCAACTCCCTCTCCGACCGCCTCCAGGACACCTTCGACAAGCTCCGCGGCAAGGGTCGCCTCACCGAGGACGACATCAACCTCGCCATGCGCGAGATCCGGATGGCCCTGCTCGAGGCCGACGTCAACTACCGCGTGGTCAAGAGCTTCGTGGCCCGCTGCAAGGAGAAGTGCCTCACGGCCGAGGTGCTCGACTCCCTCACGCCGGCGCAAAACGTCGTGCGCATCGTGCTCGACGAGCTGACGGCGCTGCTCGGCTCCACGGAGTCCAAGCTGACGCTCGCCCAGAACCGCACGCCCAACGTGATCATGCTCGTGGGCCTGCAGGGCTCGGGCAAGACCACCGCGGCGGCCAAGCTTGCCTACCTCCTCAAGGGGCAGGGCCACAGCCCGCTTCTGGCCGCCTGCGACACGCACCGCCCCGCCGCGGCCGACCAGCTCGCCACGCTCGGCGCGGAGATCGGCGTGCCGGTCTTCCGCGGGGACGGCGTCGACGCGGTGGCGGTTGCCTCCGGCGCCATCCAGGAGGCCGTCGACCACCTGAACGACATCGTGATCGTAGACACCGCGGGCCGCCTGCAGATTGACGAGGAGATGATGCAGGAGGCCGTGGCCATCAAGCAGGCCGTCCGCCCGGACCAGATCCTCATGGTCGTGGACGCGATGACCGGCCAGGACATCGTCAACGTGGTCACGGAGTTCGCCAACCGCGTGGACTTCGACGGCGTCATCATGTCCAAGCTCGACGGCGACGCCCGTGGCGGCGGTGCGCTCTCCGTGCGCGAGGTCACCGGCAAGCCGATCAAGTTCGTCTCGATGGGCGAGAAGCCCGACTCGCTCGAGGTCTTCCACCCCGACCGCATGGCCAAGCGCATCCTGGGCATGGGCGACGTGGTGGGCATCATCGAGCAGGCCCAGAAGGTCGCCGACGAGCAGCAGATCGAGGACGCCGAGCGCATGCTGCGCGAGGGCTTCACGATGGACGACCTGCTCTCCCAGATGCAGCAGATCCGTAAGATGGGCGGCCTGCAGAAGATCATCGGCATGATCCCGGGCATGGAGCGCGCGCTCTCGCAGGTGCCCGCGGCCGGCATGGACGACTCCCAGCTCACCCGCATCGAGTCGATCATCCGCTCCATGACGCGCGAGGAGCGTGCGCGTCCCAAGATCATCAACGGCCAGCGTCGCAAGCGCATCGCCCAGGGCTCCGGGAGGAGCGTCCAGGAGGTCAACCAGCTCATCAAGCAGTGGTCCGAGATGAACAAGATGATGGGCAAGATGCGCGGCATGGCCCAGCAGATGGGCGGCAAGGGAGGCCGCAAGGGCCGGCGCGCGATGCAACAGATGATGCGCAACATGGGCAACATGGGCGGCGGCAAGATGCCGTTCTAGCGGCGGCCGCAGAGTCTAGCGACGGCCAGGGAGGCTTCCTAGCGCTGCGGAGCGTCGCATAGACGTTCTGGATGGCGCACCCACAGGCTCTTGATCTGTGGGTGCGCCTTTTTTGCGCGGTTGGGAGGGCTCACTTCCGCGCCTTTTAGGTGCACTTCTCAAGTGCACTCCCTCTTCGGGAGAACTCCTGCATTTCTCAGGTGCACTCGTCAAGTGCACTGACAAACCCGCTCAAAACGCGTTAAGTGCACCGAGAAGAACGTTTTTCTCGTCAAGTGTACCGAGGTATGGGTGCACTTGAGGGGTGCACCTGGGATGTGGGTGCACTTGACGGGTGCACCTGGGCCGGGGGGCGCACACCTAACGAGTGCGCCTGCGGCAGGGACCGTCAGGGCGCGCCTGACGTGCACCTGGGGGGACCGACCCCCCTAGTTGTGAATGACGACGGTGTCGCCCACGCGGGCGACGTCGTAGAGCGCCTGGCCGTCCGCGTAGCTCATCCTGATGCAGCCGTGGCTGCCGTTCCAGGTGTAGATCTGCCCGCCGAAGACCGACTGCCACGGCGCGTTGTGGAACCCGATGAGGTTGCCCACCACGCCGAGCCAGAAGTCCACGTGGCTGTCCCACTCGGGCTCGCCGGTCGCCGGGTCGATGGGCCCCTTGAGGTTGATGTCGCCGTCCACGGCACGCGACTTGCGGTTGGTGATGGCCCAGACGCCGGTGGGCGTGGCGTTGCCGAGGCTGGGCTGGCCCGTGGTGATGTCGGCCTGCCAGATGACGGCGCCGTTCTCGTCGTACATGATTGCGTGCTGGGCGGTGAGGTCGACGTCGATGTAGCGCGCGCCCCAGTCCTGCCCGCCGTCGGTGGGCACCTGCGCGGCCGTCTGGAGCGTGGGAATCTCGATCGTGGAGGGCTGCCCGGTCTGGATGGCGGCCGCGACCTGCTGCGCCGCCGCCCCGCCGTCGATGATCCAGCCGTAGGTGCTGCGGCCGTACTGGGCGTCGCCGTCGTTCACGGTGAAGGTGGCGCCGTCGGGGCGGGTGTAGGTGCGCTCGGTGCCCACGGTATCGAACATCTGGGAGAGCTCGCCGTGGCCCCAGTCGTCGATCGCGGCGGTGTCCAGGGAGACGGAGAAGTCGTCGCCGATGGTGACCCACCCGGCGATCTGCTCGGCGGTGACGTCGTAGGCGTGCTGCCCGCCGAGGTTGAGGGTGACGGTGCCCGCCAGGTAGGAGTTGGCGGTGTCGAGAGCGCTGGTCAGGGAGTCGGCCACGTCGAGGCACTCGTCGCCGAGTTCGATGCTCTCCTGGCGCTGCCTGAGCCCCTCGGAGACGTGCTCGGTTACGGCCGCGGCGTCGAGGTGGTTGGCGATGGCCCCCTTGTCGAGCACGAACTGGGCCTGCTCGGCGTCGTAGGAGATGCCCGAGCCGGCGTCAGCGTTGGCCTGCTTGACGGCGTCGACCGCCTGCTGGACGAGCGTGGAGAGCGCGTCCTCGTCAAGAGAGACGCCCGCCTCGGCCGAGATCGTGCGCCGCTGGGTGAGCTCGTAGGGCCAGGCCCAGGCGTTGACCTGCGCGATGGCGGAGCGTGCGTAGCTCTCCCCGTCGCAGGCCAGCCCCACCTCGGAGCCCTTGACGTTGAGGTCGATGCCGTCCCCGGTGACGCGGGACTCAAAGTCTCCGAGCGAGGCGCTCTTCTCGGCGGCCACGTCGTCGACGGTGCGCCAGGAGACGTCGGAGCTGTCGAGCGTGGTGCCGGGCATGAAGACGAAGGAGCTGAAGGTCACGACGCCCCCCGCGTACGCCACGGCGAGAAGGGCCAGGATGACGACGGGGATGATCCAGAGGCGCCGCCGACGCCTGCGGGCGGGGCTGGCCTTCTTGCTTGTCTGCTGCATGTGACTGGGCATCTGTCTACCTCGTAGCGTGTTCCTGCCCGCCGGCGCGAGCGCGCCGGCGAGTTGTCATAGCATATGTACGTGTGATGATACACCGACAGGAGAGGGAGTCCCCGTGGCAAGGGTCATACGTGTCAGTTCTCTGGACGACCGCCGCCTCGACGTCTACGCGCGCCTGACCGAACATCAGCTCAGAAACCGTCTCGAGCCCGGGGAGGCGACGGTCATCGCGGAGTCGCGCCTGGTGGTCGAGGTGGCGCTCGAGTGCGGGGCCCGCCCGCGCTCGTTTCTCGTGGACGAGCGCGACCTCGCGTCGAGCGCGGACGTGCTCGCACGAGCGGGCGACGACGTGGACGCCTACGTCCTCCCGCACGAGGAGGTCTCCCGCCTCACCGGCTTCAGGATGACGCGCGGGCTCATGTGCGCGCTGCACCGCCCGTCCGAGCGCACGGTGGGGGAGGTCGTCTCCGGGGCGCGCCGGGTGGCCGTCCTCGAGGACCTCGTGGACGTGGCCAACGTCGGCGCGCTCTTCCGCAGCGCCGCGGCGCTCGGGGCCGACGCGGTGGTGCTCTCACCGCGCTGCGCGGACCCGCTCTGCCGTCGGGCCCTGCGCGTCTCCATGGGCTGCGTCCTCAAGCTGCCCTGGGCGCGCGCGACGGCGGGGGAGTGGCCCGAGGCCACGCTCGATGGCCTGCGCGCGCAGGGCTTCACGGTGCTGGCGCTCGCGCTGACGGAGGGCGCGGTGCCCCTTGACGACCCGTCGCTGCGTGCCGGCGAACGGCGTGCGCTCGTCTTTGGTACGGAGGGCACCGGCCTGGCGAGAAGGACGCTCGACGCATGCGACCGCAGCGTCATCATCCCCATGGGGCGCGGCGTCGACTCCCTCAACGTTGCCGCCAGCTCCGCCGTCGCCTTCTGGCAGCTCTTCCGCTAGGCGGCCACACGCGCTGCGCCACCCCCCTCAGCCCAAACTCCCGCGGCCCCGAGCGGCGCGCGACGCCCTCGCGCCCAAGCCGCCCGCACCGCCGACGGCCTCAGCACGCCCCGAAACGTGGAAGACCCTCCCTCACGCGATTTCTGCGAAGCAGTGAGCAGTGAGGGAGGGCCTTCCACGTTTCGGGGCCGAGAGGGCTACTCGGCCGGCTTGGGCATCTTGGGCGCGAAGCCGTCGTCGTGGGTGAGGATGTTCATGAACTCCTCGCCCGTGATGGTCTCCTTCTTCTGGAGGTAGTGGGCGATCTCGTGCAGCTTGAAGCGGTTCTCCTGGAGGGTGCGCAGCGCCGTCTGGTGCCCCTCCTCCACGAGGGCCTGCACCTCGGCGTCGATCTCCTGCGCGGTGCCCTCGGAGCAGGTGAGCTGCTGGCCGCCGCCCAGGTAGCGGCTCGCGGGCTGGCCCAGCTGCACCATGCCGAACTTGTCGGACATGCCGTACTGGGTGACCATGGCGCGCGCGAGCTGCGTGGCCTTCTCGATGTCGTTGGAGGCACCGGTGGTCATCTCGCCGAAGATGAGCTCCTCGGCCGCGCGGCCGCCGCAGAGCACCGCGATCTTGTCCTTGGCCTCCTGGCGCGTGGTGAGGAAGTGCTCGTCCTCCTCGACCTGCATCGTGAAGCCGAGCGCGCCCGAGGTGCGCGGGACGATCGTGATCTTGGAGACGGGCGCCGAGCCCTTCTGCGTGGCCGCCACGATGGCGTGGCCGGTCTCGTGGTAGGAGACAACCTCCTTCTCGTGCTGGGAGAGGACGGTGGACTTCTTCTTCTCGCCGGCGATGACCACGTCGACGGACTCGAGCAGGTCCTCCTGCGTCACGCGGCGGCGCCCGTAGCGCACGGCGCGCAGGGCGGCCTCGTTGATGATGTTGGCGAGGTCGGCGCCCGAGGCGCCCGGCGTGGAGCGCGCCACGACGCCCAGGTCGATGCCCGGCTCCATCTTCACGTCGTTGGCGTGGATCTTGAGGATGGCCTCGCGGCCCGTGAGGTCGGGCAGCTCCACCGGGATGCGGCGGTCGAAGCGGCCCGGGCGCAGCAGGGCGGGGTCGAGCGACTCGGGGCGGTTGGTGGCCGCGAGCACAACGATGCCCTTGTGGTTGTCGAAGCCGTCCATCTCGGAGAGCAGCTGGTTCAGGGTCTGCTCGCGCTCGTCGTTGGAGGAGAGCGAGGTGTCGCGGCGCTTGCCCACGGCGTCGATCTCGTCGATGAAGACGATGCAGGGCGCCTTCTCGGAGGCCTGCTTGAAGAGGTCGCGCACCTTGGCGGCGCCGCGGCCCACGAACATCTCGACGAAGGCCGAGCCCGCGATCTGGAAGAACGTGACGCCCGCCTCGCCGGCCACGGCCTTGGCCAGCAGCGTCTTGCCCGTGCCCGGAGGGCCCACCAAGAGCGCGCCGCGCGGGCAGCGCGCGCCGATCTCGTTGTACTTCTCGGGGTTCTTGAGGAAGCTCACGATCTCCTCGAGCGACTCCTTGGCCTCGTCCTGGCCGGCCACGTCCTTGAAGGTGACGCCGGTGTCCTCGCCCTTGATCTCCTTGGCGTTGGACTTGCCCAGGCCGCCGCCCATGCCGAAGCCGCCGCCCCCGCCGAAGTTCATCGAGGGGCCGTCGTCCCCCATGGCCTTCTTCATGCGGCGGTTGAGCCACCAGCCGATGCCCAGGAAGATGAGGATCGGCAGGCCGTAGGAGACGAGCATCAGGAGCAGGAAGTCGTTCGAGGTGTCCTGGATGTTGGAGACCATGTCGACTTTATGCTCGTTGAGCAGCTGGGCGGTCGACTCCTCGGTGCCGTTGAACAGCACCGTCGAGTAGAGCTTCTGGGAGTCGCCCTCGCCGGTGGAGAAGGTGACCTCTGGGTTGCCGTAGATCGACTCGACCTGCGTGACCTCGTTGTTCTCGACCATGTCGACGAACTGGCTGTAGTCGACGTGCTCGACCCGGCTGGCGGTGAGGCCGTTGCCGAGCGCCTGGCTGATCGCGAGGTACGCGACGATTGCGATCAGGATGTAGAGCAGCATCGAGCGCCGACGCTTGTTCTCGTTCATGTCCATCGTGTTCCGTTGCCCTTCGTGTCGTCCTGTCGGGGGCCGGCTCGTGCCGGCGAGCGACCGCCCGGCGCGAACCCATGGGTCTTTGATACCCAAGATTACCGCGTCGCACTCCCGGCACAAAGAATCCACCTCATCGGGGCCGCGAGCGGCCGCCCCGGCCGGCGAGAAGAACCTCGGGAGCGCCGCGCTCTCGCGTGACCGTCGCGCGCGGACGTGCTACCATCCTCAACACAGGCGATGACGGGGAGAGTAGCCCGGGTCGCGCGGCCCAGAGAGAGCGGGGACGGTGGGAGCCCGCGGCCGCGTCCGTGCGAAGATCACCCCCGAGCCGCGGCCCCAAAGCGGGGAGTCCGGGCGGGAGGTCCTTCTCGCCGGCGCACCCCGCAAGTAGGCGTCGCCGGAGTGGCCGCCGAGACAGGCCAGCCGAGTAAGGCGGAGATCCGCTCGCTGGGTGGTTCACAAGCGAAGTGCCGTGTGAGAGCGCTTCGTCCCAGCATGTGGGACGGGGCGCTTTCCTGCGTTCCGGGGAGACGAAAGGACGAGGCGTGGCGAAAAACGAGTACAAGAAGACGACCAACCTCCCGAGCACGGGCTTTCCCATGCGCGCGAACCTGGCCGCCAACGAGCCCAGGCGGCTCGCGGCCTGGGAGGAGAACGACGTCTACGGGCAGCTCCTCAAGAAGAACGAGGGGCACGACAAGTTCGTGCTGCACGACGGCCCCCCGTACGCCAACGGCCCGATCCACCTGGGCCACGCGCAGAACAAGATCTCCAAGGACATCATCAACCGCTACTGGTCCATGCGCGGCTACCAGACGCCGTACGTCCCCGGCTGGGACTGCCACGGTCAGCCCATCGAGCACAAGGTGGAGACCATGCTCGGCACGGAGAAGTTCAACGAGCTTCCCACCGAGAAGGTCCGCGAGCTCTGCCGTAAGATGGCCGTCGAGCAGGTGGACACCCAGCGCCAGGGCTTCAAGCGCCTCGGCGTGCTGGGCGAGTGGGACAACCCCTACCTCACCTACGTCCACGACTACGACGCCACCGACATCGAGATCTTCAAGGAGATCTTCGACGCCGGCATCATCACGCAGGGCTCCAAGCCCGTGCACTGGTGCACCCACTGCCACACGGCCCTCGCCGAGGCGGAGATCGAGTACGGCGACGAGGTCAGCCCGGCCATCTTCGTGCGCTTTGAGATGACCACGACCCCGGCGGGCCTGGAGGCCTGGGAGGGGCGCCTGTGGGTGGACATCTGGACCACGACGCCCTGGACGCTGCCGGCGGACGACGCCGTCATCTGCCACCCCGAGGCCACCTACGTGGCGCTCGAGGTGGACGGCCGCGCCGAGATCGTGGCCGAGGCGCTCGCCGTGCGCTGCGCCGAGAAGTTCGGCTACGGCGAGGCGAGGCTCGTTGCCGGCGCCGACGGGCAGCCCTGGCGCGCCACCGGCGCCGAGCTCGCGCACAACCGCTACAAGCAGCCGATCTTCGGCGACCAGGGCGAGACGGGCGAGTTCATCTACGCCGACTACGTGACGCTCGACGACGGCACCGGCATCGTCCACTGCGCGCCCGGCCACGGCGTCGACGACTACCTGGCCGGACAGAGGTTCGGCATCCCCACGGTCATGCCCGTCGACGACGACGGCCGCTTCTTCGTGGGCGACGGCATGGGCACGGGTGGCCCGTGGTCCGGCATGGACGTCAACGAGGCCAACCCCAAGATCATCGAGTGGCTGCGCGAGCGCGGCACGCTCATCCTGCACGAGGACATCAACCACAGCTACCCGCACTGCTGGAGGTGCAAGGAGCCGGTCATCTTCCGCGCCACGAGCCAGTGGTTCGTCTCAATGGACAAGCCCATGCGCGGCGGCGCGAGCCTGCGCCAGAAGGCCCTTGAGGAGCTCGAGCGCGTCCGTTTCTACCCGGCGCACGCGGTCAAGCGCATCGGCTCGATGGTGGAGGGCCGCCCGGACTGGTGCATCAGCCGCCAGCGCAACTGGGGCGTGCCCATCCCTGCCTTCACCTGCCAGGACTGCGGCGAGACCGTCATGAACGACGACACGCTCGACGCCGTGATCGCGCTCTTCCGCGCCAAGGGCTCCGACGCCTGGTTCACCGATGACCCGGCGAGCTATCTCGGTGACGCCTGCGTCTGCCCCAAGTGCGGCGGGCACCATCTCAAGGCCAACCGCGACATCCTCGACGTGTGGTGGGACTCCGGCGTCTCCCACACCGCCGTCTGCCGCCATCGCGACTACCTCAAGTTCCCGGCCGACATGTACCTCGAGGGCTCCGACCAGCACCGCGGCTGGTTCATGAGCTCGCTCATGACGTCGGTGGGCGCCTACGGCGTGGCCCCGTACAAGTCCGTGGTGTCCCAGGGCTTCACGCTCGACGGCCAGGGCCGCAAGATGTCCAAGTCCCTCGGCAACGTGATCGACCCCAACAAGGAGTGCGACACGCGCGGCGCCGACATCGTCCGCCTGTGGGTGGCCTCGGTGGATACCTCCACCGATGTCCCCTGCGACGACCAGATCCTCGACCACGTGGGCGAGGCCTACCGCCGCTTCCGCAACACGCTGCGGTTCCTGCTCGGCGAGATCGAGGGCCAGTTCGACCCGTCCACCGACGCCGTGGCCTACGACGAGCTGCTTCCCTACGACAAGCTGACCCTGGCGCGCCTCTGCCAGGTCCACGACCAGGTGAGCGCCGCCTACGAGTCCTACCGCTTCAACGTGGTCTACCGCACCCTCTACGACTACGTGATCGGCGACCTCTCCAACGGCTACCTCAACGCCACCAAGGACCGCGTCTACTGCGGCGAGAAGAACTCCTTCGAGCGCTGCAGCGCCCTCACGGTCTGGGCCCAGATCCTCTCGATGCTCGTGCACGACCTGCAGCCCATCCTGGTCTACACCACCGACGAGGTCATGGGCTACCTGCCCGCCTCCCTGCGCGACGGCCAGGAGTTCGCGGCCCTTCTCGACTGGTACCAGGCCCCCTGGACGGCCGAGCAGTACGAGCCGTACCTGGCCACCTACGAGGCCGTCGTCGAGGCCCGCGCCGCCTTCACCAAGGCCTACGAGACCGCCGTGGCCGACGGCACGCTTGCCGAGAAGACCACGCAGGCCGCCCGCGCCACGCTGACGGCGCCCGCCGAGCTCTACGCTCTGCTGGCCGGCGAGCGCGGCTGCGACCTCGCCGAGCCCTTCGTCTGCTCCGAGGTGGAGCTCGCTGAGGGCGACGAGCTCTCCTGCGCCGTCGCACCCGCCCACGGCGAGAAGTGCCCGCGCTGCTGGAACTTCCGCGAGCTCGGCGACGACGGGCTCTGCCCGCGCTGTCACGACGCGGTGGCGACGCTCGGGGACGCGGAGTAGGCGTGGCCCCTCTTCACGACACACGCGCGGGGTCGGGCGGCGCCCAGGGCTCTGCTCAGGGCGCTGTCTCTGGCGCACCGCTTTCGGACGGTTTGGGATCCAGTTCCGACCGGAAGCGGTGCGTCGCCCCCGGTGGTGGCCTTGACGCCACCCCACGCGCACCGTCACCGGACGATTCTGGCGATAAGAACGTCCAGAAACGGTGTGCCGCCTCGGGTACCGCCTCCGGTGCACCGTCTTCGGACGGTTTGGGGTTCAATTCCGACCGGAAACGGTGCGCCGGCCCTGACGTCACCCCGGGCGCACCGTCCCCGGACGGTTCTGGCGAGAAGAACGTCCAGAAACAGTGCGCCGGCCCCGTCGCCGACCCTGGTGCCGCCTCCGGCGCCCGCCCGGCGGCGCGGCTCGCCCTCTTCTGCCTGGCCGCCGTCCTGGTGGTCCTTCTCGACCAGCTGACCAAGGCCGCGGCGCGCGCCGCGCTCGTCCCGGGCGAGCCCGTGACGCTCGTCCCGGGCGTCATGGACCTCACCCTCGTCTACAACACGGGCGCTGCCTTCTCGCTCGGTGAGGGCGCGGGCCCCGTCTTCGTGGCCATCGCTGCGGTCATCGCGGCCGGCGGCGCGTGGCTTGCGCTCAGACGTACCGACGCCCCGCTCTCGCTGGTGCTCACGGTGGCGGCCGTGGCGGGCGGCGGCATCGGCAACGCCATCGACCGCGTGGCCGCCGGAGCCGTGACGGACTTCTTCGACACCACGCTCTTCGACTTCGCCGTCTTCAACGTCGCGGACATCTTCGTGACCTGTGGGGTGTTTCTCGCCGTGGCGCTTTGGTGGCGCTGGGACGCCCGCCTCGAGCGCGAGCGGGCGCAGGCCGACGACGGCGCGCCGGTAGCCCGGTAGCCCGGACGAGCGGGCGCAGGCCGGCGACGAGGCGTTCCGGTAGCCCGGTAGATTTCCTTTACGTGACCGTTTATTCCGCGGAAACCTCCCTGTAACCCCCGGCCGGGAAAATACCTACCGGTAAATGGCCCCGCAGGTGGCTCGGCCTGCCGTCTGGGGCAAAGGAAAACATGGGAGGAGCCCACATGATCCGTAGCAACCCCTCTGTCACCCGTCGCGGTCTTCTCGCCAGCGCCGCCGGCCTCGCCTCGCTCGCCGGCCTCGCCGCCTGCGGCAACAGCGGCTCCGACGACGCCTCCGCGCCCGCGGCGGCCGCCGGTGACGGCACGCCCGACGCCACCCAGGAGATGAACCTCGTCGAGCTGAATGACCTCCAGACGCTTGATGTCAACGACATCCGCAACGAGAACGAGTTCGAGGTTCTCTCCGAGCTCAACGAGGGCCTGTTCCGTACTTTCACGGACGAGAACGGCATCGATGACGTCGAATGCGCCGGCTGCGAGGACTACGAGGTCTCCGAAGATGGTCTCACCTATACCTTCCACCTGCGCGATAACGGATGGTCCGACGGCCAGCCCGTCGTGGCGCAGCACTACGTGGACTCGATTCTTCGGCTCTGCAACCCGGACAACGGCTTCTCCTATGCCTTCCTCGCCGAGGACATTGCCGGTGCCGCCGCGTACATGAACGGCGAGGGCGCCGCCGAGGACATCGCCGTTGCGGCTCTCGACGACAAGACCCTCGAGATTCGTCTCGCCAACCCCATTCCGTTCTTCCTGGCCAAGCTTTCCAATGTCTGCTTTGACCCAGTGCGCATGGACCTCATCAACGAGTACGCTGACACCATGTCCAATGACTGGGAGAAGCAGGTCTACAGCGGTCCGTTCAAGATCACCTCTCGCACCCTTGAGAACTCGATCGTCCTCGAGCCCAACGAGAACTACTGGGACAAGGACAACGTTAAGCTCAAGAAGCTGACCTACACCATCGTCACCGAGGACGCCACCCGCACGCAGCTGCTGACGTCCCGCGCACTCGACTCCGTCGACTGCACCTCCGAGTACGTGAACCAGTGGAAGGAGCTTGCCGACCAGGGCCAGCTCGTTTACAACCAGAAGACCGACGTGGGCTCTGACTACCTCGTCTTCAACCACCACACCGGCGGCCCCTCCGGCCTCATGAACAACGCCAAGTGCTGCCTGGCCATCTCCTGCTGCTTCAACCGCGAGGACTTCAACAACACGGCGCTCTCCGGTCTCAACCTGCCTGCCTACGGCCTCATCCCGTTTGGCATCCTCTCCGGCGACGTTGAGTACCGCTCCACCTACGACGAGCCGCTCAAGGCCCTTCTGGAGCAGTACGACACCCCCGAGAAGTGCCAGGAGCTCTTCCGCGAGGGTGTCAAGGAGGTCACCGGCTCCGACGACGTCTCCGGCGTGACCCTGACCATCCTCACCCAGCAGACCAACACCCAGGCCAAGAACACCACCGAGTGGCTCGCCCAGCAGATCGGCGCGGGCGTGGGCGTGACCGTCAACATCAACGCCCAGTCCGAGGCGGCCAACTTCGTGACCGAGCGTGACAGCAACAACTACGACTTCTACCTCATGGGCTGGAACGCCGACTTCTCCGACCCGATCTCCTACTTCGACCTCTTCGCCACCGGCTCGGGCTACGCCAAGTTCATGGGTGGCTACTCCAATGCAGAGTACGACGAGATGTACGAGTCCCTCAAGACCATGGCCGACTCCGAGGAGCGCACCGCCGTCTACCAGAAGATGGAGCAGAACATCATCGAGAACGCCGGCATCGCGCCCGTCTACTACACTGTCCGTCACAACTTCACGCAGCCCTACGTCATGGACCTCTCTCTCCCGCAGTTTGGCAACGGCCTCGAGGTCTCCCGTTCCTACATTTCTGGCAAGGAAGCCTAGCCCATGGCAAAGTACGCACTCAAGCGCCTCGTCACGATGATCGTCATGCTGTTCATCGTGGCGAGCGCCACCTTCTTCATGCTGGCGGCCGTTCCCGGTGACGCGCTCACCGAGCGCACGGCCCGCCTCCCGGAGGACGTCGCGGCGCGCGTCTACGCCCGCTACGGCCTCGACAAGCCGGTGATGGAGCGCTACGCCATCACCATGAAGGGCCTCGTGGTCGGCGACTTCGGCGAGTCGATCGTCTTCCCGGGCCAGACCGTCCAGAGCGTCATCGCCGAGAAGGGCCCGATCTCGCTGCGCCTCGGCGTGCAGCAGGTGGTCCTGGGCGTGGGCGTGGGGCTGGTCCTGGGCGTCCTTGCCACGATACGCAAGAACACCTGGGTCGACTACACCGTCATCGCGTTCTCGATACTCATGGTGAGCGTCCCGACGCTCGTCTTCGGCCTGCTGCTGCAACAGGTGTTTGCCGGCGAGCTGGGGCTCTTCCCGGTCATCGGATGGCCCACGGGGAGCGACCTCATGTTCGGCGGGTGGGAGTACACCATCCTGCCCACCCTGGCCGGCAGCTTCAGCTACATGGCCATGTACGCCCGCCTGCTCAAGGCCTCGATGTCCGACGTCCTCGGCCAGGACTACATCCTGGCCGCCGAGGCGCGCGGCCTCTCGGGCGGCCAGATCGTGCGGCGCCACATGATTCGCAACGCCGCCGTCCCCATCGTGACCAAGCTCCCGATGACGATTGCCATGTGCCTCACCGGCTCGTTCTACATCGAGACGATCTTCGCGATCCCCGGCCTGGGCCGCTACTACATCCAGGCCATCTCCGGCCGCGACGTCACGATGGTGATGGGCTTCACGGTGATCATCGCCGCCATGTACATGGTGGTCATCTTCCTGACCGACATCCTCTACCACGTCGTCGACCCGCGCATCCGCCTTGCCGGCGACCAGGCGCGCTAGGGAGGGGAGAGACATGACCGATACGCTCAAGCGGGCCGCCCGCGCCGTGATCGACCCCACCGGGCACGTCCCGCAGGACCTCTCCCTCGTCCCCGAGGACTTCGTCACGCGCGGCATCAGGGAGTCCGACCTTGAGGGCAACATGCGCCCGCTGGTCTCCTACTGGTCCGACGCCTGGCGGCGCTTCCGCCGCAACCCGCTCGCGATGGTAGCCCTGGCCGTGCTCGTGGTCTTTGCGCTGCTCGTAATCTTCGCCCCGCTGACCTCCGGCCACGACGCCTACGCCATGGACGCCACCGTCGTCAACCAGGAACCGTCCTCGGCCTTCTGGTTCGGGACCGACGCCCTCGGCCGCGACCTGTGGACCCGCGTGTGGGTGGGCGCCCGCGTCTCGCTTATCGTCGCCATCGCCTGCGCGTTCGTGCAAATCGTGGTGGGCTCGCTCTGCGGGGCCGCGATGGCCTACTTCGGCGGCACCGTCGACGAGGTGCTCATGCGCGTCATCGAGCTCATGAGCTCCGTGCCGAGCCTGCTCATCTCGCTGATCATCATGATGGTGGCCGGCAACAACATGGGGGCGCTGCTGCTCGCCATGTGCATCACGAGCTGGATGGACACCGCCCGTCAGGTCCGAGGCCTCGTCAAGGGCCTGCGCGAGAGCGACTACGTGGCCGCGGCGCGCTGCCTGGGCGCCTCGCCGCTCAAGATCATCGTGCGCCACCTGATCCCCAACACGCTCTCCATCCTGCTGCTCGACCTGTTCATGAGCATCCCGAGCTACATCTTCTCGGAGGCGTCCCTCTCCTTCCTGGGCATGGGCCTCAAGGCCCCCGAGATCTCCCTCGGCACGCTTATCTCCGACGGACAGTCGCTCCTTCAGATCTACCCGTTCCAGCTGTTCTATCCCGCGCTCGTCCTGTGCCTCATCGTGCTCGCGTTCAACCTCTTCGGTGACGGCCTGCGCGACGCGCTCGACCCGAGGATGAGGAAGTAAGCCCATGGACGAGAAGAACCAGACGCCGGGCGTCGCCGAGCAGGCCGCGCCCGCACCGGACGCCCTTCTCGACGTCCGCGACCTCAAGGTCTCCTACCACACCTACGCCGGAGTGGTCCAGTCCGTGCGCGGCGTGTCCTTCTCGCTGGCCCCCGGTGGCACGCTCGCCATCGTGGGCGAGTCGGGGTGCGGCAAGTCGGTCTCGGCGAAGGCGGTCATGGGCCTCGTCAAGGACCCGGGCGTCATCGACCCCCAGAGCCACATCGTCTTCAAGGGGCGCGACACCTCCACCTTCACCAAGGAGGACTGGCGCCGCTACAAGGGCGGCTCGGCCGCGATGATCTTCCAGGAGGCGCTCTCCGCGCTCGACCCCACCATGCGCGTGGGCAGGCAGATCACCGAGGCGATACTGGCCCACGAGAAGGTGAGCAAGGCCGAGGCCGAGAAGCGCGCCGTCGAGCTGCTCCACGAGGTGGGCATCCCCGAGCCCGAGCGGCGCTTCAGGCAGTTCCCGCACGAGCTCTCCGGCGGCATGCGCCAGCGCGTCATGATCTCCATCGCGTTTGCCTGCAAGCCCGAGCTGCTCATCTGCGACGAGCCCACCACGGCGCTCGACGTCACGATCCAGGACCAGATCCTCTCCGAGATCCGCGAGATGCAGCGTCGCTACGGCACGGCCGTCATCATGATCACGCATGACATGGGCGTCGTCGCCGACATCGCGCGCGACATGGTGGTCATGTACTCGGGCCTCATCGTGGAGCGCGGGTCAGTCGCCGACATCTTCGAGCACCCGCGCCACCCCTACGCCAAGGCGCTCCTCGCCGCGGTGCCCCGCGTGGACCAGTCCCGCTCCGACGAGCTCTTTGCGATCCAGGGCACGCCCCCGGACCTCATCAACCCTCCGGCCGGCTGCCCCTTCTGCACCCGCTGCCCGTATCGCATGGACGTCTGCGACCGCCTCATGCCGCCCGAGACCGACTTCGGCGGCGGGCACCGCGCGGCGTGCTGGCTGCACGACGAGCGCGCGCCGCACGTCGACGACACGATCCAGGCCCCGACGCAGGAAGGGGGCACCCATGAGTGATCCCACGGCCGACCCGATCCTCTCGGTGAGGCACCTGAGCAAGTTCTTCCCGATGGGTCACGGTTCCCAGCTCAAGGCCGTCGACGACGTCTCCTTTGACATCATGCCCGGCGAGTCCTTGGGCCTGGCCGGAGAGTCGGGCTGCGGGAAGTCCACCTGCGGCCGCTGCGTGCTCGGCCTCTACCAGCCCACCTCCGGCGAGGTGCTCTTCCGCGGGCGCGACATCACCAAGCTCTCGCACTCCGAGCTCGCGAGCTTCCGCCGCGAGGCGCAGATGGTCTTCCAGGACCCGTTTGCGAGCCTCGACCCGCGCATGACGGTCGCCGACATCGTGGGGGAGGGCATCGACGTGCACCACCTGGCCAAGAGCCACGAGGAGCGCACCAAGATGGTCTACTCCTACCTGCGCATGGTCGGCCTCAACGAGGAGCAGGCGAGCCGCTTCCCGCACGAGTTCTCCGGCGGCCAGCGCCAGCGCGTCGGCATCGCCCGCGCCATGGCGGTCGACCCGTCGTTTCTGGTGCTCGACGAGCCCATCTCCGCGCTCGACGTCTCCATCCAGGCGCAGGTCGTGAACCTGCTGGTGAAGCTCCGCCGCGAGCGCGACCTCGCGATGCTCTTCATCAGCCACGACCTCTCCATGCTGCGCTACATCTCCGACCGCATCGCGGTCATGTACCTCGGCGTGCTCGTGGAGATCGGCCCCTCCGAGGAGCTCTGCGAGCACCCCGCCCATCCCTACACGCGGGCCCTCCTGGCCTCGGTGCCCATCCCGGACCCCAAGGCCGAGGCGGCGCGCGTCGCGGGCGGCGTGAAGCTCACTGGCGAGGTCACGAGCCCCGTGGATCCGCCGGCGGGATGTCGCTTCTGCAGCCGCTGCCCGCTCGCTACCGAGCGCTGCCACACCGAGACCCCGCAGCTCCGCGAGGTGTCCCCGGGGCACCTCTGCGCCTGCCACCTCAATGGGTAGGCGCGTCGCCAGAGTGCTTGCCGCCGCGGCGAGGGCGCTTCTCGTAGGCGCCCTCGCCGCCGTGTGCGTGGGCGCGGCCGCGTTCCTCGTGGCGCTCCTCGTGACCGGGGACGCGCTCGCGGCGGGCGACGCGGCCCGCCGGGTGCTGCTCGCCCTCGGGGCTGTCGGCCTCTTCGTGGGCGCCATCGGCATGGTCGTGCGCTCCGAGCCCAGAGAGGGGAGCCCCCGCCCGCTCGGGCTCGACTGGCGCGTGGCCCTCATCGTGGCCGGGGCCGGCGTCGAGGTAGTGGCCTGCCTGCTCGACCTCGCGCTCTTCTCGCTGTAGGGCGGCCGCGGGGCCGGCGTGCCGCCCTGCCTCGCCGTGCGTCCCTCTGGCGCGCCGCCCCTCGCTGAGCCCGCGCGCCAGGACGCGGCGGCGCATGATACGATAGCCTGCCGGCGGGCCCGCCCGGACGCGGCCTGCCGGCGCCCGCCGTCCGCCGGCGCCTGCCGCCCGCACCCCGCCCGTCCGAGAGGAGCCCCATGTCCCAGCGCGTCGTCAACCTGCTCGTGGGACCGGAGTCCGACGGTATGCGGCTCGACGCGTTTCTCGCCGCGGGGGAGGGCATGCCGAGCCGCTCGGCCTGCGCACGCCTCGTGGAGGCCGGATCGGTCACCATCAACGAGACGCCGGCCACCTCAAAGTCCGAGAGGGTCCTCCTGGGCGACCGCGTCCGCGCGCTCGTCGAGGACCCGGAGCCAGCAGCCGGACCGCTTGCCCCCAACCCCTACATCCCGCTCGACATCCGCTTCGAGGACGAGCACCTGATCGTGCTCTCCAAGCAGGCCGGGCTCGTCTGCCACCCGAGCCCGGGGCACGTGGACGACACGCTCGCCAACGCGCTCGTGGCCCACTGCGGCTACGAGCACCTCGGCATGCTCCAGGGCGAGGAGCGCCCCGGCATCGTGCACCGCCTCGACATGGACACCTCCGGCCTCATGGTGGCCGCCAAGGACGACGCCACGCAGAAGGCGCTCCAGGACCTCATCCGCCTGCGCGTGCTCGACCGCCGCTACGTGACGCTCGTGCACGGCTACGTGGCCCACGACGAGGGCACCGTCGAGACAGGCATCGCTCGCTCCACGCGCGACCGCATCCGCATGGCGGTCTCCGACGCGCCCGGGGCGCGCGAGGCCATCACAACCTTCCGCGTGCTCGAGCGCTTCGAGGCCGGCCGGCGCGACGACGGCTACACGCTCATGGAGTGTCACCTCTACACCGGGCGCACCCACCAGATCCGCGTGCACATGCGCCACATCGGCCACCCGCTCGTGGGCGACCCGCTCTACGGGCGCGGGGACGAGCGGCTGAATCGAGGTCTTTCTCGCCAGTTCCTGCACTCCTGGCACATCCGCTTCGACCACCCGGTCACGGGACGGACCGTAGAGCTCGCTGACCGGCTGCCGCAGGACCTGCTCGATGTACTAGAATCACTGAAGGAAAGCTCGATGGGGCGCACCGCGGCGGGGGAGAGGATCTGCCCGGAGCTGGGCGTCACCTGGTAACCGACGAGTCCTGGGGGTCCCGACATGCCGCTCATGGAGTTCAACAGGCTCGGCCTCACGCCGATCGTCATCTTCAACATGATCATTTGGCTGTTCTTCACCCTGGCCTACTTCTACCAGATTGTCTACATCCTGCGCGTCATCGCGCGCGGCACGGTGCGGCTGCCCAAGGCCAAGAAGCAGCACCGCTACGCGTTCTTCATCTCCGCGCACAACGAGGAGGTCGTCATCGGCAACCTCGTGCGCTCGATCCTGGCGCAGGACTACCCGCGCGAGCTCATGGACGTCTTCGTGGTGTGCGACGCCTGCACGGATAACACCCACGAGGAGGCCGAGCGCGCCGGCGCCATCGTCTGGGACAGAAACGACCTCGCACGCCGCGGCAAGAGCTGGGCGCTCGACTACGGCTTCGACCGCATCCTGAACGAGTACGGCGACAAGTACGAGGCCTTCGTGGTGCTCGACGCCGACAACCTCGTCTCCCGCGACTTCATCTCGGTGATGAACCAGGCCTTCGACGCGGGATACCTCGTCTGCACGGGCTACCGCAACTCCAAGAACTTCGACTCCAGCTGGGTGAGCTCGGCCTACGCCCTGTGGTTCATGCGCGAGGCCAAGTTCCTCAACAACGCCCGCATGATGGTCGGCACGAGCTGCGCGATCTCGGGCTCGGGCTGGATGGTCTCCGAGCGCATCGTGCGCGGCATGCACGGCTGGGACTTCCACACCCTGACCGAGGACATCCAGTTCTCCACCTTCTGCTGCGCCAACAACGTGCAGATCGGCTACGCGCCGGCGGAGTTCTTCGACGAGCAGCCCGTGACCTTCAAGGCCTCCTGGACGCAGCGCATGCGCTGGACCAAGGGCTTCTACCAGGTGTTCTTCAGCTACGGGCGCGACCTTGTGAAGGGCATCTCCAAGGGGCAGTTCGCAAGCTACGACATGCTCATGACGGTGGCGCCGGGCATGATCTTGACGCTGCTGTCGTTCTTCGTGAACGCCACCTACCTGATCGTGGGCTCGCTCTCCCACGGCTTCATCGCCACCCAGGGCGAGCTCAACATGTGCGTGGGGTCGCTGATCATGACCTTCGCGTCCATGTACGTGGTCTTCTTCATCCTCGCCATCATTACCACGGTCTCCGAGCGCAAGCGGATCCACGCCAAGAAGAAGTGGCGCATCGTGACCAACCTCTTCACGTTCCCGCTCTTCATGATGACCTACATCCCCATCACGGTGGCCGCCCTGTTCAAGAAGGTCGAGTGGGTGCCCACCAAGCACGACATCGCCGTCAACGTTGACCAGATCGTCGGGGGCGACGTCTAGCGGGGCGGCCGTAGTCGGCAGCGGTGTCTGAATCGCCGGCTGAATCGCCGGGTGTGTGCGTTCTGAGCGCCTGATTTGCGGGGCCTGTGCGCGTAGCGGTGCACAGGCCCTCGTTTTTTGGCGGCGCCCGCGCGCATTGCGGGTAATTTTGGCACCGCAGACGCACATCCCCGCTGATTTCGGCGCCAGGCGAGAAGGGCCTGCTGCTCGTGGGGTTAGTCGGCGCAGCCTGGCACTCGGCCCTCTCGCTCGCTTTTGCGCCATGCGGCCGGCGTGCGGCCGAAGCGCTCCCGGAAGAGGCGGTGGAAGCGGCTCGTTCCCGCATACCCTACGCTCCGGGCGATCTCGGCCACGGGCAGGTCCGTGCTCCGCAGCAGCTCTGCTGCCCGCCTCATGCGCGCCTCGGCCACGAGCTCGGAGAAGGACTCGCCGCAGCGCTCGTGCACCAGCGTGGAGAGATAGCTCGCGTTGAGCGAGAGAAGCTCGGCGAGCCCCGCAAGCGTCACCTCCTCGGGGTGCGCTGCTACGGCCGCGCGCACGAGCTCGACGGCCTGCTCCGGGGACTGCGGCCTCGTCGCGGGCGTACGCGGGACCATCTGGCTCAGATAGGCCACCACGAGCGCGTCGAGCGTGGTTTGCCAGTCCTCGGCCGCCTTGGTGTAAGTGACTACCATGAGCTTCAGGATGTCTGTGCAGACCTCGACGTCACGCCGGTCGGAGACCTTCCAGGTGCCGGTGTCGGCCCCATAGCGTAAGAGGTGGTTTCTCAGCGTGGCGGCGTGCGGCGCGGCAAGGCCGAGCAAGAGGCGGTCGAGGTGGGGCTCGCGCACGAGTATGGTGACGATGACGTCTGCCGGCCTGGTCTGCAGCAGCGCCCCGTCCGGGAAGCGCCCGTCACGCACGAGGGCGGGGACCGGGACGGCGCTCACGAGCTCGGTGCCGCGGAAGGTGGAGGTGAGCGCGAAGTAGCCGTCTGCCGCCGGCGCGAGCGAGCGGCCGCCCACGCGCTCGGCTGCGAGGTAGAGGTCCTTCTCGCTGGAGCATGTGCTGCTTTGCGCTATGAGCTCATCAAGTGAGCGGAGAAAGCGGTCGTCGTTCATGGGTCTCCCTCATCGAGTGTCTGATTTTTAGGATACCGCGTCGTTTCGTTGGGCATGGCCCGGCACGCTTGGCACCCGATTGTGCCGGCGGCCTACGATTCCTCTATGTTTCGAGGAGGGGAGTCACATGGCGAGAAGAGCGGTGGGGGAGCGCAGCTCGTTTCCGGTCTTTGAGCCGAGCGTGCGCAACCTGGGGCTTGCGCTTGCGCGACTGGCGGGGACGTTGCTCTCGGTTGCGTCCGCGCTTGTGCTCGGCGCCCTTGTGGACGGAGCGGCGGTAGGCGCGCTTTCGGGCAGTGCGGCCGTGGGGGGCCTGCTTGCGTACCTGGGCGTCTCGCTTGCGGCGGCAGTTGCTAACTTCTACCTGGTGAATTGGCTGCCGACGCGCCTGGATCTGCGCCGGGAAACGCGCGCCTCCGAGCACGCGATAGACCTCGTGCTTGCCATGTCGCAGCGTGCCTTTGTGCGGCACGACGCCGGCTACTATCTCAACCTCGTGACCATGGTGGCAGGCGTCTCCGGCTCGGCCTACACCTACCTCAGCGTGTCCGTGGTAGGCGCGGCGCTTGCCGTCGGCGCGCTGGTCGCGGTGCTGACGCTGGAGAGCCCCGCCCTTGCGAGCGTGTTCGTGGCGTGCGTGGCAGCCGTGGCTGTGGCGGACTGGCTGCCGGCGCTGCGAGCGCGCCTTCTGCAGGCACGCTGGCTCCCGCGGCGCGAGGCCTGGCTTGACGAGGCGCGCCGCGTCGTGGGGGAGCGTCGCAGCATTTGCGCAGCCGATGCCGGGGCGTTCTTCGGTGAGCGCTTTGCCGAGCGCACGGCAGAGCACCGTCGTGCCCGGTGGGGCTACCTCTTTGCAGACACCCTGACGAGCTCGCTTCCGGGAGCTCTCGGGCCGGTGATGCAGGTTGCTGCGCTTGTGGTTGCGGCGGGGCTCGTGGCAGAGGGGTCGCTCGGGGTCGGTGGGGCGGTGGCGGCCCTTCAGATCTTCTCGCTGGCGTGCGCGCCGCTTGCCGACTGCGTGAGCTTCGTCGGGTTTTTGCTCTCCAACCTCGAGAGCCTTCGCCTGCTGCGCACGCTCGAGCGCGACGCCGCCGAGCCCTCCGGTTTCGAGCGGCTGCGGCGTGCGCCGGGCGGTTGCCGGAGCCAACGTGGTGCCTGATTGGGCGGGAGTGTGCGCCGTGCCGGAATCCGGGGGAGTGTGCGTTTGGTGCGCCAAAATCGCCGGAGGTGTGCGCGGGCTTACGCACGGAGGCGCCGATTCTGGCGCCGGAAACGCACACTCCTGGCGATTTCGGCGCAGCGTCCAAAGGCGGCGATTTCGGCACCAGGCGAGAAGGGCCCTCCGAAGCGGCGGCGCGGGGCAATGCGCCGGAATTTCGGTCGGATGGGCATGGCGCTTCGGACGGATGGTGCTCGTGAGCTGCGGCGCGTTGGCGTACCCCTACGATGGGGCCGTCGAGCCCGCTCCTCCCACGAGGGCGCGGCTTCCCCGTCGAAAGGAGTGGCCCATGAGACACCGCACGCAGTTTCCCGTCTTCGAGCTGAGGGGCGCCTATCTGGCGCTCGCGCTCGGCGCCAGTCTGGGCACGCTGCTCTCCGCCGCCTCCGCGCTCGTCGCCGGCTCGCTTGTGAGCGACGTTGCCTCCGGAGAGCTTGATGCGGCCGCGGCGGCGCCCGTGCTTCTCGCCTACCTGGCGCTCTCGCTCTCCGCGCAGCTCGCCACCTTTGCGCTCGCCGGCTGGCTGCCCGAGCGCGCCAACCTGCGCCGGGAGGTGGACTCCTCCGCGCGCGCCATCGAGCTCGTACTCGCCATGCCGCAGCGTGCCTTTGCCCGCCACGACGCCGGTCACTACCTCAACCTCGTGAACCTAGCCTCCTTCGCGCACGGTGCCATCGTCGTGGCCATGAGTGCGTACGTGCCAGGCGCGGTGCTCTCGCTCGCGGTGCTGCTTGCGATGGCCGCGCTCGAGGACCCGGCGCTCGCTGTGGTGCTCGCGGCCTGCGCGCCGGCCTACGTGATCATCGTGTGGGCGCCGTCGCACGTGGCCAACCGGCTCCAGACGCAGATGATGCCGCCGCGCGAGGCCTGGCTCGACGAGGGCCGTCGCGTGGTGGAGGAGCGCCGCGCCGCCGTGGCGGCCGGGGCCGAGGGCTTCTACGAGCACCGCTATCAGGAGCGCACCGAGAAGTACCGGCGCTTCCGCCGCGGCTACCTGCTGGCGGACACGCTCTCCAACGAGCTTCCGTACGCCTCCGGACTGCTCGTGCAGGCGCTCGCCGTCGTGGTCTGCGCGCTCGTGGCTGGCGGTGCGGGCGCCGGCACGCTCGTGGTGGCCTGGCAGCTCGCGGGGCTGCTCGCCCTGCCGATGAGCTACCTCTGCCAGGCCCAGAGCATCTACGCCGCCAATCGCGTGAACATTGACCTGCTGCGCGCGCTCGAGCGCGAGGCCGCCGAGCCCTCCGGCTTCGAGCGCCTGAGAAGGACCTCCCACGGCGCGTCTTCCGGGAAGCGCGACCGCGCGGCAAGCGCCGCCGCGCCTACGACCCTGTCACCCGTAACCGAAGGAGCCTGCCATGCCTAGCGTCACCGCCGATGCCGCCGCAACCGCGCCCGCCGCAACCCGTCGCGCGTCCGCCGCCTACCCCGTCCTCGACCTCACGCCCAAAAACCTCGCCCGCGCTCTCGGCGTGGCGCTTGCCACCGTTGCCTCTGCTGCCGCGAGCCTCGCCGTCGGCTCCATCATCGACGCGCTCGCCGCCGGCGAGGACGTCACGCTCCGCCTTGCCGCCTCACTCGCCGTCGCCATGCTGGCTGCGGCTGCCACGGTCCTTCTCGGCGCGTGGGTGCCGCGCTGGGCCGGCGTCTCGCGCGCCATGGGCGCGGCCGTGAGCGCGGTCCGCCAGCTGCTTTCGGCCCCGAGCCGCGCCGTTGCCCGGCACGACAAGGGCTACTACGTCAATGCCCTCACCGGCTCCACGGAGACCTACGGCGCCATGTACGCCGACCTCAACGTCTCCGTGCTCGGATCCGGCCTGGCACTTGCGGCGCTCGTGGCCGTAGCCGCGGCCCAGGACGTCCTTCTCGCCGCGATGCTTTTGGTCTACGTGCCCGTCTTCGCCTTGGCGTTGCGCCTGCCGGCCCGCCGCCTCGCGCGCCTGCAGGGCGAGGGCATCCCCGCGCAGGATGCCTGGCTCGGCGAGTCCAAGCGCATCGTGGAGGAGAAGCGCTCGATCAACGCGAGTGCCTCCGAGGGCTTCTTCTCCGCGCGCTACCGCGAGCGCTCGGCGGGGTACCTCGCCTTTATCACGCGCTACCGGTTCAACGCGGCCCTGATAGACGAGCTGCCGACGGTGCTCTCCTGCGTGCTCGCGGCGGCGATGATGGCCGCGGAGGTGTGGCGCGCCTCGGCGGGGCTTGCCGGTGCGGGGCAGGTCTTCGTGGCCTACCAGATCGCGCAGCTTGCGCAGGGCCCGCTCTCCACGCTGCTCTCCAAGCTTGCCAACGTGCGTGGCAATCGCGTGCACGCCGAGCGGCTGGCCGAGCTGGCCGCGGCGTCCGAGGAGCCGTCGGGGTTCGAGGGGCTTCGCGGGGCGGGCGGAGACGGCGGCGAGAAGGACGATGGCGCGGACGTCGTCGTCCGCATCGACGGCACGCTCTGGGCCACGCCCGAGCGCGGGGAGGGGGGACGTCGCCTATGGGAGACCCACGACCTCACGATCCGTCGCGGCGAGCTCGTGGTGCTGCTCGGCGCCAACGGGTCAGGCAAGTCGATGCTGCTCGACTTCCTGCGCGGCCTCTCCGACCCGGACGACCTTGACGGCACGGCCGAGTTGGCCCCTGAGCTCGCGCATGCCGCCTACCTCACCTACCCGGTGCCCGTGGTGACGGGCGACCTTGCATACAACCTGCTCGGCGGCACGGCCGACCCCGAGGTGGCGCGTGTGCTTGACGTGAGCGGCTTTGCGGGCAAGCAAATCGATGGCTCAACGGTTAACCTCTCGCTCGGCGAGCGCCAGAAGCTGGGGCTGCTGCGCGCGCTTTCGCGCCCGGAGCCGGTGGTGCTGCTGGACGAGCCGCTTACCAACCTCGATGCTGCCACGAGCGCGCGGCTCTGCGACTATCTGGCTGGGCTTCGCGGTCGCAGGACCGTTGTGGCCATCATGCACTCCGACGACCTCGACGCCGCGGCAGACCAGATCCTGCGCATCGAGGACGGCGTGCTGCGCCGCGTGCGCTAGCACCCGGCGGTGCGTGTGCCACAAATCCGTGCGTCTTAGGACGGCCGGCAAGAGGGACGGCGTTGTCCCGGCGAGAAGAGCCCGCCGCCCGCTACCGCCCCTTGGCGCGCAGCTCGGCCGGCGAGCAGCCGAACTGCTCCCGAAACGCCCGGTGGAAGTTGCTCGTGCCGGAGTAGCCCACGCGTCGGGCGACCTCGGCCACGGGCAGGTTGGTCGCGCGCAGCAGCATCGCCGCGCGCTCCATGCGCCTCTCGCGCACGAGCTCGCCGAAGGTCTTGCCGCAGCGCTCGTGGATGAGCTCGGAGAGGTAGCTCTGGCTGTAGGAGTAGCGCGCCGCGAGCTCGCCGAGCGTGACGCTCTCCGGCCGCGCGGCCACCTCGGACAGGATCAGCGCGAGCGCGTCGTCGGCAGACCCTGGCTCGGCCTCGGGGACCAAAGGCGAGGTCGCCGCCACGAGGGCGAGCGCCAGCGCCTCCACCACCTGCTCCCAGCCGGGCCGCCGCTCCGCGTAGGCTACGGCGGCGTTCGCGTAGAGGTCGCACATGAGGTCGCGATCCGGCTCGGGCGCCTCGACGTAGATTGGGGCGTGGCGCCTGGTTGCGGTGGTCGTGAGCACGCGGAAGACGTCGGTGCCGGGCGCGGCGAGCTGCGTGAGCCCCTGGACGAGGAGCTTGCTCGGGACAAAGACGGTGAGCATGACCTTGCGCTCTGCGTCATCGCCGGCGGCGTCTCCCGCAAGTTCCGCAAGCGTGATGCTTGCAGAGACGATGTCGAGCTCGTCGGTGCCGCTGACGTCGCCGCCGCGCTCATCCACGAACCATGCGAGCATGGCCACGCCGTGCCCGCGCGGCGCCCCGCGCCGCTCGGTCTCGTCCATGATCTGGCGCACCGCCGTCATCACGCGCTTGCCGTCCACGTACATCACCGTCCTTCTCGCCCCATTGTAGCGGCGCGCCCGGGGCGTGCCCGCCGCCTCGCGCAAAGTTATGCTTTGGGCTGCGAAAACGTGACGTCGAGCGAGCCGCTCGCCCGCGGGCCCCGCCTGCCGGCGCATATGACGTGCTTCTCGGCAAGCGGCGCCTGAAAACCCGTAAGCGGATGCTACAATGGCTCAAATTTGGCCGTGCCAGGACCGCCGCGGGCGGGGAGAGGAGCCACTGAATGGCAACGTTCTTCGAGGGGGAGTCCCACACCTTTTCTGAGTATCTACTCGTACCTGGATACTCCTCGGCGGAGAACATCCCCGCCAACGTGTCGCTCAAGACCCCGCTCGTGAAGTTCCGCCGTGGCGAGGAGCCCTCGCTCAGCCTCAACATCCCCATGGTCTCGGCCATCATGCAGTCCGTCTCCGGCGTCGACATGGGCGTGGCCCTTGCCATCGAGGGCGGCCTGGCCTTCATCTACGGCAACCAGACGCCGGCCCAGGAGGCGGCCATGGTCAAGGCCGTCAAGGACCACAAGGCGGGCTTCGTGGAGTCCGACTCCACCCTCACGCCGGACATGACGATGGAGGAGGTCATGGAGCTCAAGGCCCGCACCGGCCACTCGACCATGCCCGTGACTGAGGACGGCTCCCCCCACGGCAGGCTGCTGGGCATCGTGACCTCCCGTGACTACCGCCCCACCCGTGACGACCACCAGAAGAAGGTCCGCGACTTCATGACCCCGCGCGAGCGGCTCATCGTGGGCGACAAGGACATCACCCTCAAGCGCGCCAACGACGTCATCTGGGACAACAAGCTCAACGCCCTGCCCGTCGTGGACGAGAACGACCACCTGGTGGGCATCGTCTTCCGCAAGGACTACGACCAGCACAAGTCCAACCCCGACGAGCTGCTTGACGCCAACAAGCGCTACATGGTGGGCGCGGGCATCAACACGCGCGACTACGCCGAGCGCGTGCCGCTGCTGGTGGAGGCCGGCGCCGACGTGCTCTGCATCGACTCCTCCGAGGGCTTCTCCGAGTGGCAGAAGCGCACCCTGGACTGGATTCGCGCCAACTACGGCGACTCGGTCAAGGTGGGCGCCGGCAACGTGGTGGACGCCGACGGCTTCCGCTTCCTCGCCGACTGCGGCGCTGACTTCGTCAAGGTGGGCATCGGCGGCGGCTCGATCTGCATCACGCGCGAGACCAAGGGCATCGGCCGCGGCCAGGCCTCCGCGGTCATCGACGTGTGCCGTGCGCGCGACGAGTACTTCGAGGAGACGGGCGTCTACGTGCCGGTGTGCTCCGACGGCGGCATCGTCTACGACTACCACATGACGCTCGCGCTGGCCATGGGCGCCGACTTCATGATGCTCGGCCGCTACTTCGCCCGCTTCGACGAGAGCCCCACCGAGCGCGTCAACGTGAACGGCCAGTACATGAAGGAGTACTGGGGCGAGGGCTCCGCGCGCGCCCGCAACTGGCAGCGCTACGACCAGGGCGGCGCCCAGAAGCTCGGCTTCGTCGAGGGCGTCGACTCCTACGTGCCCTACGCGGGCTCGCTCAAGGAGGGCGTGCGCCAGACCGTCTACAAGATCAAGTCCACGATGTGCAACTGCGGCGCGCTCACGATCAAGGAGCTGCAGCAGAAGGCCCGCCTCACGCTCGTCTCTTCCACCTCGATCGTCGAGGGCGGCGCGCACGACGTCGTGGTGAAGGACTCCCAGCACTCGGTGAGCTACCGCTAGGGGAGGTGGCCGCCACGCGCGGCCCCGCCAACCCGTCCGGCGAGAAGAACCTGTTTCCGCGACCCCGACGCCCCGTGGTGCCGGGGTCGCGGCGTTTGCGGTGCGGGCTGCCGCTTGCGGTGCGGTCCGCGCGCGTCCTGCGGGTACGTTGGGTGGGTGGGCACGTCAGGTGCACCCCTCGGGTGACGCTTCGGCAGACGTGTGCCCCCCTCAGGTGTACTCAGGTGACGCTTCGGCAGACGTGTGCCCCCTCAGGTGCACGCTGTTCGTAGGTGTACCCCTCAGGTGCACTCTCCACTCCCGAAAAACAGGCTCAGGTGCACCGAGAAACGCCCTTTTCGCATCAAGTGCACCCGTCTGGGAGTGCACCTGAGGAGTGCACCTGACACGGAGACGCTCGGGAGTGCACCTGGCGCAGCGGGCGGCGCAGCTCCTGACGAAGCGCCCCGTACCCGGGGCAGCCTGGCGCCGCCGCAGGTTCTTCTCGCCGGACGGCCCTGTTTTGCGCCCTTGGGCGCGGCGTGTGCTTACGAAATGCGGCCTGATGCGGCCTGCGGTGCGGTCCCTGCTTACGAAATCCGAGTTGTTGCGGCCGACGCACCAAAAGCTGCTTTGAAACTGCCGACCGTTGCGCCTGGTTCTTCTCGCCAGGCGGGATGGCCGCGAGTTTCAAAGCGCTTCCGGCTGCAGGCGGCGAAACGACCTCGATTTCTAAAGCGCGCTCAGTTCGGGCGACGCAACAGTCCCCATTTTGAAAGCGCCTGCGAAGCCAAACGGTGCATCGTCCGCGGTTTTCTAAGCGTCGAGAGGGACGGTCGTCGAGAGGGGCGGTCGCCGAGAAGGGTGGCTGCCAGGAAGGACCCGCGCCCGGAAGGCCCGCACCGAGAAGAGCCCGCGTCGTAGAACCCCGCCCCGGCGCGCACGGCGCGTCCGGGGACGCCAGGCCGCGCCTCGGTCCGCCCGGCGGCCGCGCGTCCTGCTACAATAGCTCGGTTCACAATCGCACGACGAAGGAGCAGCGCAGATGTGCGACGACGCAAAGAAGACTGATGCCTTCGAGGTCCCGGCCTACGACGCCGAGGCCATCGAGACCAAGTGGCAGGCCCGCTGGGAGGCCGAGGAGCTCTACAAGACCGACGAGGACCCGAGCAAGCCCAAGAAGTACGTGCTCGAGATGTTCCCGTACCCCTCGGGCGACCTGCACATGGGCCACGCGCGCAACTACACCATCGGTGACGCGATGGCCCGCCAGGCCCGCATGCGCGGCTTCGACGTGCTGCACCCCATCGGCTTCGACGCCTTCGGCCTGCCCGCGGAGAACGCCGCCATCAAGCACAACACGCAGGCGAGCGTCTGGACGCACAAGAACATCGAGCAGGCCGTCAAGACCATGCACCGCATGGGCTTCTCCTACGACTACGACCGCATGTTCAACACCTGCGACCCCGAGTACTACAAGTGGGGCCAGTGGATCTTCCTCAAGATGTGGGAGAAGGGCCTCGTCTACCGCGACACCTCGCCGGTCAACTGGTGCCCCGGCTGCCAGACCGTCCTCGCCAACGAGCAGGTCGTGGACGGCAAGTGCTGGCGCTGCGGCTCGATCCCCGAGAAGCGCCCGCTCTCCCAGTGGTACTTCAAGATCACCGACTACGCCCAGGAGCTCCTCGACGACCTCAAGCTGCTCGAGGGCAAGTGGCCCGAGCGCGTCCGTGCGATGCAGTCCAACTGGATCGGCCGCTCCGAGGGCGCCGAGATCGACTTCACGCTCGCCGACGTCGACGGCGTGACCCCCACCGACACCAAGATCACCGTCTTCACCACGCGCCCGGACACGCTCTTCGGCGTGAGCTTCTTCCTGCTGCCGCCCGAGAGCCCGCTTGCCGCCGAGCTCGTGGCCGGCACCGAGTACGAGCCCGCCTTCCTGGAGCTCAAGGCCGCCGCGGAGAAGGTCTCCTCGGTGGACCGCCAGGGCTCGGAGCGCGAGAAGCACGGCGTCTTCACCGGCCGCTACGTGATCAACCCGGTGAACGGCCGTCCCGCGCCCATCTGGGTCGCCGACTACGTCCTCATGGACTACGGCACCGGCGCCGTCATGGGCGTGCCCTGCGGCGACCAGCGCGACTTCGACTTCGCCAAGAAGTACGGCCTTGAGATCGCCCCAATCATCTGCGAGAAGGACGACCCGCTCTACGAGGAGCTCAAGGACGAGCGCGAGCTCCGCGTGACGTCGGTGGACTGGGACCACGCGATGGTGGCCGAGGGCTACCTCGTGCAGTCCGGCCCCTTCACCGGCATGAAGGGCGGCAAGCACTCCGAGGCCGTCGACGCCATCATCAAGTGGCTCGGCGAGAAGGGCCTCGGCCGCAAGACCGTGCAGTTCCGCCTGCGCGACTGGCTGATCTCCCGCCAGCGCTACTGGGGCAACCCGATCCCGATGATCCACTGCGACTGCTGCGGCGACGTGCCGGTGCCCTACGAGGACCTGCCCGTCACGCTGCCGGACAACCTCGACCTCGGCGCCGGCGACACCCTCGCCGAGTACGCGCCGTTCTACGAGACCACCTGCCCCAAGTGCGGGCGTCCCGCCAAGCGCATCACCGACACCATGGATACCTTTACGTGCTCCAGCTGGTACTACCTGCGCTACTGCGACCCCCACAACACCGAGCTGCCCTTCTCCAAGGAGGCCGTGGACCGCTGGATGCCGGTGGACAACTACATCGGCGGCATCGAGCACGCCATCCTGCACCTGCTCTACAGCCGCTTCTTCACCAAGGTCCTGCGCGACCTCGGCATGATCGACTGCGACGAGCCCTTCGAGAACCTGCTCTGCCAGGGCATGGTCAAGGACGCCAACGGCGACACCATGTCTAAGTCCAAGGGCAACGTCGTGCCGCCGTCCTCGGTGATCGAGCCCTACGGCGCGGACACCATGCGCCTGGCCATCCTCTTCATCGCCCCGCCCGAGAAGGACTTCAACTGGGACGAGGAGGCCGTCGCCGGCGCCAACCGCTTCATCAAGCGCGCCTGGCGCGTGGTGTGGCTGCTCTCCCAGGGCGCGGCCGCGGGCGCGGTGGACGCCGGCACGCTCGACGCCGCGGGCAAGGAGCTCTGGCGCGTGACCAACGCGATGGGCCTCAAGTGCACCGTCGACTTCGACCGCTGCCAGTTCAACACCGCCATCTCCGCCGTGATGGAGATCACCAACGCCGCGTCCAAGTACGTGAACGACGTTCCCGTGGAGCAGCGCGACCCGACGCTGAGCTTTGCCGTGGCAAGCGCCATCGTGCGCACGCTCTCACCGATCTGCCCGCACTGGGCCGACGAGCTCTGGACCGCGGCGCTCCACCAGGAGGGCTCGGTCTACAACGCCGCGTGGCCGGAGTTCGACGAGTCCGCCGCCGCCTCCGACGAGGTGGAGATCGCCGTTCAGATCAAGGGCAAGGTGCGCGGCCACGTGACGATCGCCGCCGACGCCACCGACGACGAGGTCGCCGCCGCAGCGCAGGCCGCCGTGGCCGAGCAGCTCGCCGGCAAAGAGATTAAGAAGGTCATCGTCATCAAGGGCCGCCTGGTGAACATCGTGGCCATCTAGGCAGGCGCCCGCGCGGGGGCCCGACCCTGTGCGGGAGACCGGCCCCGCGCCCCGGCCCCGGGGCCGTCCCCGCCGCCCGCCGATGCCACTTGTGGTGCTCTCGTGGAGGGGCGCTTGACGCGGGGCGTGAAACACCATAAACTAGCTGCGTAACGCAGTTGTAATCGTAGGAAGTGGGGTGGATTTTCTCGCCCCGCTTCCTTTCTGTATGCAGGAGGAGGGTACATGCCGAAGCAGGGTCTCGAGCAGCAGATCATCGACGCCCTCGAGCCGCTCGCCGCGCCCCGCGGTATCGACGTCGTGGACGTTGAGGTGGTCGGCGCGAGCAAGGCGCCGTGCGTGCGCGTGCGGATCGACCACGCGGACGAGTCGGCGCCCACGATCACGCTCGACGAGGTCACGGCGGAGACCGAGTGGATCTCGGCCGCTCTCGACGAGCTCGACCCCATTCCGTCGAGCTTCACGCTCGAGGTCTCCAGCCCCGGCATGGCGCGCCCGCTGCGCAAGCCGCGCGACTTCTCCCGCTTCGCGGGCCAGACGGTCCAGGTGAGCCTTGTCGCCGGCGAGGGCCGTCGGCGCTTCACCGGCACGCTCCTCGGCATCGAGGGCGAGCCCGGCGCAGAGACCGTGGAGCTCGACTGCGACGGCGAGCACGTGGGGCTCGCCCTCGCCGACATCCGTACGTGCAAGATCAAGCCGGACTTCTCCGCCGCGGGCGGCAAGAGGTAGGCGAGAAGAACCAGGAAGGAAAGACCATGGCCTCTGAGATGATGGAAGCCCTCGAGCTCCTCTGCCAGGAGAAGCACATCGACCAGCTCTACCTGCTCGACCGCCTTGAGCAGAGCCTCGCCAAGAGCTACGCCGACGTCCTGCACCTGCCCTTCGGCGCGCGCGTCACGATCGACCGCGCCACCGGCAAGGTCTACGTCTACGAGCTCGTCCCCAAGGGCGAGGAGGACCCGGAGACCGGCGAGTACTCCGAGTTCGACGAGGTGGACGTCACCCCGCCGGACACGAGCCGCATCGCCGCCCAGCACGCCAAGGCCGAGATCAAGGCCATCGTGCGCAACGCCGCCCGCCAGCAGATCTACGAGGAGTTCTCGCAGCGCATCGGCGACATCATCACCGGCACCGTGCTGCAGACCACGCCCGACTTCACGATCATCAAGATCCGCGAGGGCGTGGAGGCCGAGCTGCCCCACTTCGACCAGCGCCGCCACCCCGAGGAGCGCAACGAGCGCCCCGCCGGAGAGCGCTACGGCCACAACCAGCGCATCAAGGCCATCATCATCGACGTGCGCGACCCCAACTCCACCCAGCCGGTGGTCCGCGGCGAGCGCCAGCGCCCGCCCATCGTGGTCTCCCGCACCCACCCGGACCTGCTGCGCCGTCTCTTCGAGCTGGAGGTGCCGGAGGTCTACGACGGCGTCGTCGAGGTCAGGAGCATCGCCCGCGAGCCCGGCATCCGCTCCAAGGTGGCCGTCTCCTCCAACGAC
Source organism: Olsenella profusa (assembly GCF_016900315.1). Lineage (GTDB taxonomy): Bacteria > Actinomycetota > Coriobacteriia > Coriobacteriales > Atopobiaceae > Thermophilibacter > Thermophilibacter profusus_A. The sequence goes on along the minus strand of NZ_JACSNQ010000006.1, from coordinate 1,174 downwards.
GACCGCCTCGACCCGGTGGGCGCCTGCGTGGGCCCCAAGGGCAGCCGCGTGCGCACCGTCGTCTCCGAGCTGCGCGGCGAGCGCGTCGACGTGGTGCTCTGGAGCGACGACCCGGCCCGCTGCGTGGCCTCCGCGCTCTCCCCGGCCAAGGTGTCCCGCGTCATTATCGATCCCGAGACCAACTACGCCACGGTGATCGTGCCCGATGACCAGCTCTCCCTGGCCATCGGCAAGGAGGGCCAGAACGCCCGCCTCGCCGCCCGCCTCACCGGGCTGCACATCGACATCAAGAACGAGTCGCTCGCGGCCGGCGTCCTGCGCGACCTGCCGCACGCCGCCGAGGACGAGGACGACCTCGACGAGGGTGAGCACCGCTGCGAGTACGTGGGCGCCAATGGCATCCAGTGCCGCAACATGGCGCGCCCGGGCTCGCGCTTCTGCGGCGTCCACGAGCAGATGGCCTCCGCAGAGGTGAGCTCCGACCCCGACTCGCTCATCTAGCGGGTGAGCCCCGCGCCTCGAAAGGCAACACGCACTGTCCCGCGGGCGCCCGCCCGTTCTCTTGGAAGGTAGGTCACATGGCAAAGACGCGCGTTCACGACCTTGCTAAGGAGTACGGAATGTCGAGCAAGGAGATGCTCGAGCACCTCCGTGACATGAAGATCCCGGCCAAGTCCGCGTCCTCGACGCTCGAGGACGCCTACGTCTCCATGGTTCGCAAGAAGCTCAAGCCGATCCTCGAGGCCCGCGCCGCCGAGATCGAGGCCGCCAAGCGCGCCGAGGAGGAGGCCAAGGCCGAGGAGGCCCGCATCGCCGCCGAGAAGGCCGAGGCGGAGCGCATCGCCGCCGAGCAGCGCCGCGAGGCCGAGCGCGCCGAGGAGGAGCGCCGCCGCGCCGCCGCCGAGGAGGCCCGCAAGAAGGCGGAGGCCGAGAAGGCCGAGGCCGAGCGCAAGGCCAAGGAGGAGGCCGAGAAGAACCGCGTGCGCGACAACGCGCCGAAGAGCCTCCCGACGTTCACCTCGCTGCTGGACCAGATCGCCCAGCAGGAGGAGGTCCTGAAGAAGCAGGCGGAGGAGTCCGCCAAGAAGAAGGCTGCCGGGCAGGGCCGCTCGCAGCGCCGCGGCGGCTCCGACGCCCCGCGCGGCTCGCGCCACGCGGCGTCCGCCCCCGCCCC
>NZ_JACSNQ010000005.1 GCF_016900315.1 Olsenella profusa | reverse complement strand
GGACGGGGGCGTTGGGGGTGGCCCAGGTGCCCAAGGCGGCGTTGGGGTCGGCGTCCAGCGTGAGGGGCGAGAAGGACCCGGCGTTGTAGCTCCGCAGGGCCGCGATGCCGATCATCGCCGCGTTGTCGCCGCAGGCGCGCATGGGCGGCACGGTCACGCGCACGCCGATCTTCTCGAAGGCGGCGCGGTACGCCGCGCGCAGACCGGGGTTGGCCGCCACGCCACCGCCGACGCAGAAGTCGGAGACGCCCGTCTCCTCCACCGCGCGCACGGCCTTTGCCACCTGCACGTCGATGACGGCGGCCTCGAAGCTCGCCGCCAGGTCGGGCAGGTTGATCGGCCGGCCGGCGCGGTTCTCGCCTTCGATGTAGGTGATGACGGCCGTCTTGAGGCCGGAGAGGCTGAAGCTGTAGTCCCCGCTGTGCATCATCGCGCGCGGGAAGTGGATGGCGCGCGGGTTGCCCTGGGCGGAGAGCTTGGAGATCACCGGGCCACCCGGGTAGCCCAGGCCCAGCGCCTTGGCCACCTTGTCGAAGGCCTCGCCCACCGCGTCGTCGATCGTGGCGCCGAGGATCTGGTAGTCGCCCCAGGCGCGCACGTGCACGAGCATCGTGTTGCCGCCGGAGACGAGGCTCGCCACGAAGGGCGGACGCAGGTCGGGCGTCTCGAAGAGGTTGGCCATGAGGTGGCCCTCCAGGTGGTGCACGGCAATGAGCGGCAGGTCGGCGGCCACGCAGAGCCCCTTGGCAAAGGCCACGCCCACCACGAGCGCGCCCACCAGGCCCGGCCCCGCCGTCACGCCCACCGCCGCCAGGTCCTGGGGCGCCAGCGTGTCTACGCCGAAGTGCTCGCCGGCGCGCGCGAGCGTCTCCTCGAAGACGCCGACAATGGCCTCGGTGTGCTTGCGGGAGGCGATCTCGGGAACCACGCCGCCAAAGCGGGCGTGGAAGTCGATCTGGGTGGCCACCACGCTCGCGCAGACCACGCCGTGGGAGTCCGTCACGGCCATGGCGGTCTCGTCGCAGGACGACTCGATGGAGAGGACCAGCGGGCCGGCGGCCGCGAGCGCGGCGCGGGCCTCATCGGAGCGCGACGCGGGCACGATGGGCCACGGGCGGATGGAGGGCGCGGGCTCCGGGTGGTCGTCGGAGCCGCCCACGGCGTCGGCGGCAAGCGGCAGCGCCACGCGCAGGATCAGCGCGTCGTGCGCGGGCTCGCCGGCAGAGGCCGGGTAGTAGCCGGGACGGCGCCCCTCCTCCGCAAGGCCGAGCGCGGCATAGAGGGCACGGGCCGGCTCGTTCTTCTCGTCAACCTCGAGGGACAGGCTGCTTGCGCCGAGCATCTGCGCGTCGTAGGCCACGCGGGCCGTGAGGCGCCGCGCGATGCCCTCGCGCCGGCGCTCCGCGTCCACGACGACCTCCTCCACCTCGAAGTCCGCCCCCGCGAGCACGCCGCCCGCAAAGCCGATGACGCGCCCCTGGTCGTGCGCGACCCACCAGCTGCGACCGGGCTGGGAGAGCTCCTCGTAGAACATCCGCTCCGTCCAGGGCGTGTGGGCCGAGCCCTCGTAGGCGGCGGCCTCGAGCGCCGCCACGGCGGCGGTATCGTTCAGGCTCATGGGGCGCAGCTGCAGGTGGATGCCCGCGAGCGCATCGTCCACGCCGGTGAGCTCCACCGTGGCGGGTGTCTTGAGGCCCAGACGCGTGCGCTCGGCCTCCTCGGCGTCCGAGAGGCGCGTGTAGGTGGGCAGCACAAGCGCCGGGTCCCCCGGCTGTGCGTCCGGCCCGGCAAAGGCCCCGGCCTCCACGGCGGCGCGCACCAGCGCCTCTCCCGTGGGGTACCACGTCTCCTCCGGCGAGAAGGACGTGAGGCCCGCCGCCTCAAAGCGGGCGCGGTACTTGGCGAGGCCGTTGCCCGTGAGCGTGAGCTCGGCGGCGTCGGGACGGGCGGCCCACGCCTCCACGCAGGCGTCCGCCTTGACGACGGTCTCGGCCGGGAAGGCGCGGTGCGCGCCGGCGTCGTCCAGCCGGTAGATGCCGGGGTAGACCTCGCCGCGCATGGCGTCGCCCGCCACGGCGAGCTGCCCGCGCACGCCGGCGTCCCACGCCGCCCACGCCATCGCGTCGAGCGCCGAGGCGCCAAAGAGCGGCCGTCCGAGCCCGCACGCGATGCCCTTGGCCGTGGCCACGCCGATGCGTACGCCCGTGAACGAGCCCGGGCCGCGGCCGGTGAGGACCGCGTCCACGTCCGCCATCGCAAGGCCCGCCTCCGCGAGCGCCTCCTGCGACGTGCTCACCAGCTCCACGTTGGCGCGACGGCGGCACAGGTGGTCGCGCGCGGCCAGCACCGTGACGGCGCCGTCCGCGCCCACGCGGCAGACGGCGCACGCCAGCATATCCGTGGACGTGTCGACGGCAAGGACGGTCTTCTCGGCGTTGTCGGCAGGGGCGGCGGGCACGGCGTCAACGGCGGACGCAGCCGACCCAAGGTTCTTCTCGCTCATGGCGGCCCTTCTCACACAAGATGCAACCTCACCAGTTTAGCCGGTTGGGCTACCGCTGGCACAGCGCGCCCCGGCCGCGGCGAGAAGAACCTCAGCGCACGGAGGCTCGCGCGGCGACGCCCTCGATGAAGTCCGCCACCTCGGCGCAGACGTCGTCGAGCTGCTCGTCGGTGAAGCCGTGGCCGGCCCCGGCGACCACGGTGAGCTGGGCGTCGCCGTAGACCTCGGCCGCGCGCTCGGAGTAGGAGAACAGCACCACGTCGTCGGCGTCACCGTGGTAGATGCGCACTGGCCCCTCGTAGGCGCCGATCAGGTCAAGCGGGTAGAGGTCCAGGATGTCGGCGTAGTAGCGGCGGCCGACCGTCGTCCCAAAGAGGCCCTCCGCGGTCTCGGGGACCTCCTCCTTGCTCGCAAAGCGCTCCCGCGCGTCGTCGGGGATGGAAAAGGCCGGGTAGATAAGCACGAGGCCCGCAACGTCTTCCGGGCGCCTCGCCGCCACGAGGGCCGAGACCATCCCGCCCTGGCTCTCCCCCATCAGAAAGAGGTTCTTCTCGCCAATAAGGCCCTGCTCACGAAGGCCGCCCATGACCGCCTCGAGGTCGGCCTCCTCCGTGAGGACGGACATGTCGAGGAAGTCGCCCTGGCTTGAGCTGCCGGGCGAGCCGCCACAGAAGTCGAACACGTAGCAGGCTATCCCCACCGCGGCAAGGCGCTGGGCGTCGCGGGCGGTGTCATGGTAGCTGCTGCAGAAGCCGTGCGAAATCACGACAAGCGGGGTCTCGCCCGCCTCGAAGCCGCGGGGCCTGAAGAGCTCCCCGTAGATGCGCATGCCGTTACGCTCAAAACAGAGCTCCTCGCGCCGATAGCCGAGGGCGCTCATCTGGTCCCCCGGCCCCGCGCAGCCCGGAAGCGCGGCGACAAGGACCGTCAGCGTCGCGGCGATCGCCGCTCTCCTTGAAACGCACCGTGGCATGTGAGCCTCCTTCGTTTGTGCGGGGCGGCACCTCTGGAGGCGACTCCCGATGCCGGCCCCCTACCCTTGCAACACACTCTGGCGAGAAGAACGTGACTTTGAGCGAGCCACGCCAACGCACCTCGTGCAAAGTCACGTTCTGGTAGTCCGTTCCGTGATTTTGAGCGAGTCGCCTTAGCGTATCTCGTCCAAAGTCACGCTTCCCGCCTCAAAAGCGTGACTTAAAGCGAGTCGGCACGGCACGACTCGCGCGAAGTCACGTTCTTCTCGCCAGAAGCGTGAGTTTGAGCGAGCTGGCGCTGCACGTCTCGTACAATGTCACACTTCACACCACCGAAGCGTGACTTCAAGCGAGACGAAAAGACGCGCGGGGCGCCGGTCCACCCGGACCGACGCCCCTCATGATACGAAGGGGCTGTCCCCTTGTCTCACCGGTGCTTGAGGACGCTGCGGGTGACGAGCGCGGCGATCACCACCAGGCCCACGGCGCCCACGGCGGTGGCGCCCCAGCGGATCTGGTCGGCCTTCTGCATGCCGCCCACGCCCGAGGAGTACGTGCTGCCCGGCATCGCGCCGTTCATGGAGTGCGTGTTGGCCATCACGTAGAGCAGGTGGTGCACCGCGTCGCGCGCGTAGCGGTACTGCGTGGCGTCGCTGGAGTCGAAGGACCAGGTGTTGGTGGGGTCACTGGCCGAGAGCTTGGAGTCGGCGCCGGACTCGATCATCTGGCCCGCGTTCATGAAGACGCCCGTATCCGCGTTGTCCGTGATGATCCAGCCGTCAAAGCCCCACTCGTTGCGGACGATGCCGGTGATGAGGTCGTAGTCGCCGCCGACCCACGTGGCGCCGATGCGGTTGAAGGCGGTCATGAGACCCTGGCACGCACGGATGGTGGTCGTGGCGTTCTCGTAGGTGCCGTCGCCCGCGTCGCGGACGTAGTTCACCTCCACGTCGCCGACCTTCATGCACATCTCGAACGGGCGCAGGTAGAGCTCACGGGCAGATTGCTCGTTAAGCCAGGTGGCCATCGAGAACTGGCCGTTTCGGTCGCCGCGGTGGTTCTCCTGGTCGTTGAAGGCAAAGTGCTTGATGAGGGTGTACACGCCCTTCTCGGCAGCGCCCTTGACCTCCTGCGAGGCCATCGCGCCGGAGAGGAAGCCGTCCTCGGAGAAGTACTCGCCGTTGCGGCCGGAGTAGGGGGTGCGGTGGATGTTCATGGCGGGCGCGTACCAGCCGGTGGCGCCGCCGTAGAGGCTCTCGTTGCCGATCATGAGGCCCAGCTGGTAGGCAAGCTCGACGTTCCAGGTCTGCCCCACCATCATCGGGTTGCAGAACGTCATGCCGATGCCGCCCCAGCTCCAGCCGGAGGTGGAGTCCGCGTCCGTGCCGGCGGGCTTGTCCACGGAGGCGATGTAGTCGGTGCCGTAGCCGGCCCTCCTGATGAGTGACTCGTAGTCCTCGGGAGTGAGCTGGTCGAGCAGGTCCTCCCACAGCGGGTCGTCGTAGGAGAGGCCGCGCATCTCGATGAGCGTGAGGCCGTTGTCGGCGCCGTAGGTGAGCTCGCCGTCCCAGGGCTGGACGTCCGGGTTGCCGGAGTCGGTGGAGTCGAGCTGGGCGATGAGCTCGTCGGAGGCCACCTTGCCGTAGGTGTAGCTCACGCCGTCGTCACCGTTGATCTCGTTGCCCCAGGTGGAGACCTGCGAGGTGGGCTCGCCGTCGTGCGTGGGGAAGGTACCGGTCCAGTCGGAGCGGGTAAGGTAGGCAAGGTCGCCCGCGGCGTCGTCAAGACGGTTGGTGACCTCCTCGCCCGTCAGCGTGTCCGTGGCGTAGGTGGTGGTGTCGACCTCGGTGTTGTCGGGCACGTAGGTGGCCACCAGCGCGGCGTTGCCGTCCACGGCCGCGCCCTTGGCGGCCAGCACGTTGTTAACGGCGTCGTGGGAGTTGCGGCCGGCGGTCACGTAGTAGGTGCCGGCGTCGAGGATCCACGTGCGGGCGCCCTGGTAGTCATAGGAGGCAAGCTGGGACTCGTCGAAGGTGACCTCGACGGTCTGGCTCTCGCCGGGCTCCAGCAGGCGCGTCTTGGCAAAGCCTACGAGCACCACCGAGGCCTTCTCCACGCCGTTCTCACGGTCGTAGTCGGTGTAGGGGCTCTGGGCGTAGAGCTCCACCACGTCCTTGCCGGCCACGTCCCCGGTGTTGGTGACGGTCACCGTGGCGGTGCACTCGTCGCCGTCCCAGGCGGTGGAGAAGCCCGACCAGTCGAAGGTGGTATAGCTGAGGCCATAGCCGAACGGATAGCACACCTCGGCGTCGTAGTCATAGTCACCGGCGTTGCCCTGTCCGAGCACCGCGTCCTCGTAGCGGGTCTCGTAGTAGCGGTACCCGACGTAGATGCCCTCCTCGTAGCTCACGTAGTTGTACTTGGTGAGGTTGCCCTCGTCGTCAAGGTACTGGTAGTCGCCGAAGTTCTGGGCGGCCGGGGACGCGCTCGCGTCGGCGGCAAAGGTGTCGGTCGTACGGCCCGAGGGGTTCACCGCACCCGTGAGCACGTTGGCAAGCGCGTTGATGCCGTAGCTGCCCAGAGACGGCACGAACAGCACGGACCTGATGTTGGGGAACTGCTCGAGCCAGTCGAGCTCCACCGCCGCGTTGCTCGTGATGAGCAGCACGGTGTTGTCGAAGTTGTCGTTCAGGTACTGCAGGATCTCCAGCTCGGTGGAGTCCGGCTCGATGTAGCTCCGCGCCTGGTCCTCGGGATTCGTCGCGTGGTTGTACATTGAGCGCGGCATGTCGCGGCCCTCGCCCGCCACGCGGCGGAGCACAAAGACGGGAGTTGTGCCCTCCATCGAGTCGAGCACGCCGGCGTCCTGCATCACGGAGAGCGGGCACTCGTTGATGGAGAAGTCCTCGTCGTCGCCGTAGCTGACCGAGCCCTGACCCATCACGTACTCGGACCCCTCACCGTTGGCGTAGAAGTCCACGAGCGTCTGGTTCACCTTGAGGCCGGCCGCCTCCATCGCGGGGGTCACCGCGTCGACGGTCTCCCCCTCGACGCCGAGCGTGGAGGCCAGGATGCCCTGTGAGCCCGCGCCGAGCAAGCGCGAGTTGCCGCCCACAAAGGAGAGCGTGGTGCCCTCGGCCAGCGGCAGCGAGCCGTCCCTGTTCTCGAGCATCACGATGCCCTCGCCTGCGATCTGCTCGTCAAGCGCGTGCTCCACCTCAGCGAGCTCCTCGCGGGAGGAGTAGTCAGCCTTGTTGTATTCCAGGTCCAGGCCCTCGGTGTTGACGCCCGAGTTGTCCCAGCCCTGCTCCACGCCCAGGTAGGAGTTGATCATCTGCGCGTAGCCGGGCAGGATGGCGTTGGCGGCCACGATGAGGGCCACGCACACCACGGCCAGGACGCCGCCGACGGCATAGCCGACGAAGCGTCCCTTCCCGCCCTTCTTCTTACTCTTGTCTGCCATGTGGTACTCCGTTCACAAGGGCCGGACCGGGCGAGAAGAACCTCTCGCCCCGGCCCGGCTGAAGATGGGTCTTTTAGAAGAAGTCAACGTAGAGCGGCTCGCCGGTCGGTGCAAGCTCAAATTCCGCCGACCCCTCCTCGACGTCGAGCGAATCGTAGCTCGTACCGTTCGCATCGTTATAGGCGCTCAGGAGGTCGTCAAGCGAGATGCGGTGGGTGAGCATGACGGGGAACGTGCCGTCACCATAGCCCTGGTTGGGCTGGTGCCAGTCGTAGACCAGGCCCTCCTGCTCGTAGACCATCTCGCCGTCGGACTCCTTGGCGGCAACCGCCTCGCCCTTCTCGTTCTTGATGACGAGCGTGCCCGCGCCGGAGCCGGAGCCCTCGACCTCCCAGGTTCCCGAGCAGGCAAAGCTGTGGAAGTTGCACAGCTTCACGGTGCCGTCGGCATAGAGTGCCATCGGGATACCCTCGGACTGGTGCTCGGAGTAGAAGTAGGCGTCCTTGGTCGTCGCCGTGCAGAGCGGGACAACGGTCCAAGTGGCTTCGGCGGCAACGTCCTCGTAGCCGGAGGGCACGTACTCCGCACCGGCCGCCACGACGCTTCCGCCAACCAACCAGCCGGCGAACGTCTTGCCCTCAAGCGTGAACGGGCACTCCGGTATCGTCACCGCAACGCCGTTGTGAATGTCCATGGCCGCCGGGGCGTCCCCGGTCGCAGCGTCGTCGCCCGCGGAGAAGGAGAGCTGGTATGTTGGCTGCTCGCCCGTATCGAAGCTCGTCCCCAGGGCGGAGTTGCAGGCGCTCACAAGGTCGTACTGGGCGATGCTGCCCGGCGCGACGGCGCCGCCCTCCAGCGTGAGCTCCCAGCTGATGAAGCCGTCGGAGACCGTCGGCGCGCTAACTGAGCAGCCGTCCTCCATCGTCATCGTGAGGCCGTCCTCGGTATAGTCCCAGGTCCCATGATAGGAGGTCTTGGGCAGCACGTCGAAGAAGCCCGCAGAGCGCGCCGCAACGAAGGTCTTGTCGCCATAGAAGGAGACAGGCGCGGAGACCTGGGTGTCGTCGGCCACAGAGACCGCAGTTGCGATGGGCAGATTGCCCGTGAAGACGTAGTCGCTCGTCAGCCCGTTGACCGCGAAGGAGTGCGCATAGTTGTACATGACGCGGTGCACGGCCTCGAAGAGCGCGTCCTGAACGACGGGGTCGTTCTTGTACTCGTCGCGCAGGAGAATCTCGTGGCAGTTCTTGCGGCCGGCGTTGTCGCTCGTGGTGCCCAGCCAGAGGTGTGTGCCGTTGAGCAGGCCGTCAGGGGAGTCCATCTGCGGAGCTTCGAACTGGTCGGTGATCGTGATGCCCTTGTAGCCGAGCTCGCCCTCGAGCCAGTCGACCAGGAACGCGCGGTTCTCGCCGGTCCAGTTGATGCCCAGGCGGTTGAAGCCGCTCATGACGCCGTTGGCTCCGCCCTCGACGATTGCCTTCTCAAACTGACGGAAGTAAATCTCACGCCACGCCTGCTCGTTACCCCAGGACGGAACGCCGTGACGGTACTCCTCCTGGTCGTTGCCGGCGCAGTGCTTGGTATAGACAAGGCAGCCCTTGTCAACGATCGCCTTCGTCTCCTCGGCGCAGGAGCGACCACCCAGGTAGGGGTCCTCGGAGTAGTACTCCCAGTTACGCCCGGAGTACGGTGCACGGTGGGTGTCGCAGCTCCAGCCGTAAAGCGAGACGTTCTTGTCCTCCACGGTGGAGGAGTGGAGCATGGTCTCACCGGTCAGCTTGCCGGCAAGCTCGTGAATTTCGGAACTGAAGGTGTTGGTGACGGTCTCCTTGGAGGTCATGATGAAGCCGCAGATTCCCGACGCGGTGAACACGGCGCCGAACCAGCCCGAAGAGCCGTTTCCGGCAGTTGTGCCAGGCTTGCCGAGGGAGGTGACGGGGGCCTCGGGCTCGTTGATGAAGTCCACCATGTCCTCGTAGCTCATCTGCGAGACGAACTTCTCCCAGTCCCCGTCGTCGTAGTCCTTGTCCTTCATGTCAACGAGCTTGAGGCTGCCCGAGGTGCCGAACTCGTGCGTGGGCACCGAGCTTGCATCGCCAGAGCCACCCTGGTAGGTAATCGGCTTGGCGAGGTCGGCGATGGCGTCGGTGTAGACGAGGCGGCTCGCCTCCTTGGGGAAGGTCCCCTCCCAGTCGGAGCGGGACAGCCATGTGATGGAGTTGTTCTCGCTCATGAGCGGGTTCTTGTTGGGGTCGACGTCATCGAAGAGGTTTGTGATCTCGACACCGGTCTGAGCGGAGACGGAGTAGGTGTCGGCATCGAAGTCGGGGCTGCTCCAGACCCAGACGAGGGAGTCGTCGCCATCTGCCGTCATACCATCGGCCGTGGTCTTGCCCTTGGCAGCAAGAACGTTGTTCACGGCGTCGTGCGCAGAGCCGGCAACGGTGAAGTAGTAGTCGCCGTCCTCGAGAACGTAGGTCTTGGCGGTGTTTGCGTCATAGGTGGCGAGCTCGTGCTTGGAGACGGTGATGGTAAGCGTCTCGGAGGCGCCGGGCTCGAGCTCCTGGGTCTTCTCGTAGCCCTTGAGCTCCACGGAGGCCTTCTCCACACCGTTCTCGCGATCGTAGTCGGTATAGGGGTTCTGCACAAAGACGAGCGCGGCGTGCCTGCCAGCAACCTGCCCGTCATTGGTGACGGTCACCGTGACAGTGAAGGCGTCGTCTCCCTCCTCCACGGCAAAGTCGGAGTACGAGAAGCTCGTGTAGCTGAGTCCGTAGCCAAACGGGTAGGCCACGTAGGAGGCATAGTCGAAGTCACCGGCGTTGCCCTGGCCGAGAACCTTGTCCTCGTAGCGGGTCTCGGGGTAACGATACCCAACATAGATTCCCTCGGCATAGACGTAGTCGTGACGCCAGTGGTTGCCATAGAACTGACCGGGCTGCCACTTGTCGGACTCGGCCTGAACCTCGGCAAGCTTCTCGTCAGAGACCTGGGAGAGGTCGGCGTCGATGCGACCGAAGTTTGCCATGACGGGGTTGGCCTGGTTGTCCTTATAGATGGTGTCGGCGAGGCGGCCGGAGGGGTTGGCGGCACCGCTCAGCACGTCGACGAAGGCGGGGCAGCCGTATGCGAGCGGGGAGCCGTAGCCGGTGGAGGTGATGTTGCCAAACCACAGCAGGGCGTCGATGGCGTCGGACCAGTCACCGTCCTCCCAGCTGATGGTGTTGGAGGTGGTCACGGCAACGATCATCTTGGAGAAGGTGCCGTCACGACGCAGCGCGGCCACCTCGTTGAGCATGTCCTTCTCCTCCTGGGAAAGCGCGAGGTAGTCGTGGTCGACGTACCACTGGGCGTCGCAGCCCTCGTGGTCGCGGCGGCCCAGAAAGACGATGGCAACCCCGGAGGCAGAGTCGAGAATGCCAGATGCCTCGACGTCAGCCCAGGGGTTCTCGTTGACCTGCCAGCTGTTGGAGTACGTGGAGCCGTTCGTATAGAACTCCCAGGACGCGTCATCGAAATCGAAGCCGGCATCCTTGGCCGCGGCGTCAAAGCCGGTCATCATGGACGGGCCCGCGTTGCCAAACGCCATAATCTTGCCGTCGGCCGGGGAAATCGGCAGCGCGGAGCCCTCGTTCCTAAGCAGGACAGTGCCCTCAGCGACGATGCGAGAACCAAGCGCCATACCATCGTCCACGAGCTTCTGCTCGCCCTCAGCGGTGTAGTCGTACTCACTTTCGTAATAGAGGTTGTCGGTTACGGCAGCCGGCGCCACAGACTCGCCCGAGGTCGCCTCGCCCTGCTCGCTGCCAGGTGTGCAACCCGCAAGCCCCGCCATCACGGCAGCGGCCGCGGTGCCCAGCACGAAGCCCCTGCGCGTGACACCGCTCTTCATCCTTCTCATGGTTCCCTTCCCTTCTATACCGCCCGCCCTGCGGGCGCTCCCACCTGCCCTTTGTTGGCAGGATCTACCGCGTCCCCTTCAAGGGGCCAATCACGAGGACCGGCCCGGGGAAGGGGGAGGAGAAGCGCCGAGGCGCCCCGTACCTACGATAGGAAGCTGAAGGCCCGCCAAATTCCCCAAACGCCAACCCACCCGTTCGCGCGCACCACGGGTGCGGCATGTCACCAACCGCGCTTTTCTCGTCACGAACTGCAGATTTCGACTCACCGCGAGCGGCAACACATTGCCGGTGAGCGGCAAACACCTTTTGGCAGGCGAGGCGTTGCGACTTGTTGTCATATGCCCCGCCGCAGGGTACGTACACTCCCCAGCGTTCTTCTCGCCATGTTGCCCGACGTTTTCCCAGGTAGACAAGCTGGCGAGAAGAACATCAATGATGCAATAGTGTACGCACCCGAATTCGGCCGGATGTCAGGCGTACGTACCTGGGAGCCGCATCCGGCGCAGACGGGACGCGTCAGGCGGCACCTTAGAGCATGATTGCGTTCTTGTTGCTGAGGTAGTCCATGTAGGCGCGCCGTGCCTCGGCGACCTTTGAGCGGCCGATGGGCACGAGGTCCTTTCCCACAACGAAGCCCTGGGGCGTGAGCTGGCGCACGTGGGCAAAGTTGACGAGGAATCCCTTGTGCACGCGGAAGAACCCGTACGGCGCAAGCCTCTCCCCCATCTCGTCGAGGGTCGTGAGAACCTCCTCGGTCCGGCCGTTCACCAGGTGGACGATCTTCTCGCGCCGGTGCGCCTCCACGTAGGCGATCTCGTCGATGTCGAAGGTACCCATGGCATGCGCCATCTTGAGCGTAATCGTCCGGTTGGTGCCCTGCTTGCGGCGCTCGCGCACGAAGGTCTCGATGGCCTCGGCCATGTCAGCGTTGAAGTGGCTCTTGCGCACAAAGCCGAGCGGCCGCAGGGAGAGCGACTCGAAGACGCGCTCCTCGCTGTTCGAGACATAGATGATGTCAGTGCCAAAGCCGATCTCGCGCAGGGCTCGGCCAAACTGGATGCCGTCCACACCGGGCATCTCGATGTCAAGGAGCACGAGGTCAAAGCCCACGGAGTCCATGCGCTTGGCCAGGTCCTCAAGCGCGGTGTAGACCTCGATCTCGGCCTGCACGCCGCGGTGCGCAAGCTCGCGCTCGGCAGCGGTGGCGATGGCGTCCGCGGCGAAGCGCTCGTCGTCACAGACGGCAACGTGGTACTGAAGCATTTCCCGTCCCTCCCCGATGGGGCCCTCCCCGGCCCCGCGAACGGCGCAAAGCGGCTGTCACCTGGCGTCGTTCGGCAGTGCAAGCATCACCCTAGCCACAAACTCACCGTCTGCGTAGGAGAAGTCGGCAGCCCCATCGTACTTCTCGGCGACGGTCCGGATGATCGAGGTGCCAAAGCCGTGCCGCTCCCGGCTGCTCTTGGTGGTCACCAGGCCCCCGCGCCCGTCGAAGGTGGGCGCCTGGGCCGATGGGTTGGAGACGGTCACCACGAGCGCGCCCTGGTCGGCGACGATGCCCAGCCGCACGCACTTCTCGTCCGTGGCCGAGCACGCCTCGATGGCGTTGTCCAGCAGGTTCATCAGCAGGCTGCAGAGGTCGATTTCCTCATAGGGCAGCTCGCCCGGCACCGCGATGCGCGAGCTGATCTCCACGCCCGCCGCACGCGCCTTGGAGACCTCGAGGTTCACGATGTCGTCCACGAGCTCGTTGCCCGAGCTCACCCAGGAGAACGTGGGGTTGGCGCGCATGGACATCTCGCCGAAGAACTTCTCGGCACGGTCGTACTCCTTCTGCTCGAGCAGCATGCGGATGTAGGCGTACTGGTTCTTGACCTCGTGGCGCAGCTGGCGCAGGCTCTCCCCGCTCTCGCGGTAGGCCATCAGCGCCTCGTGACGGCCCTCCATGAGGTGGCGCTCCGCCTGGAGGCGTTCCTTCTCGTGGACGAGCGACGCCAGGTGCAGCTCGGCCCAGTAGACCACGAGCTGGGCGATCTGCCCGTTGAGGCAGGAGAGCAGGCTCTCAAGCGCGCTCGACGAGTACGGGACGAGCCCGAAGTCCGAGCGCAGGTAGAGGATCGCGCGCTCCGCCAGGCCCGAGACGCACACGATGAGCACGGGCACCACGAAGGCCAGCGAGACGCCCTCCTCGTCGAGGGTGGTGCTCCGCTCCAGCAGGACGAGCGTGCCGCGCAGCAGGAGCATGTAGGCAAGCGAGGTCACCGAGGCGAGCCAGATGCCGCCGTTGAGGCTTGCGTTAACGATGTCCGCCACGGAGAGCGAGTAGAGCCAGGCGCACATCACAAGCCCCATGCGCACGAGCTGCGCGGGAAGCCGGCGGTCACAGAACAGCGCCCCACACGCGAGCGCGGGCAGGATGGTCCACGTGATGGAATTGGGGAAGATGACGTCACTTAGGGTACCAAGCATCCACACGATGGGCAGCGCCAGGGCAAAGCGCAGCGGCAGCAGCCACAGCAGTCGCCGGCCCGCGCCATGGAATCGCGTGAGGAGAAGAACGAGCGAGAGCGCCCAGGCGATGTTGTAAGGCGAGCCGACGCTTCGGACGAAGGTCGCCGCAAAGTGCGCCGCGAACCCCTGCAGCAGCTCGACCATGACGCCCCTCCCCTCGGTAGATTTCAGGCGAGTTTAAGTGTACCCACCGGCGTCGGCCGCACGGGGGAACGAGGGAACGGGAGCGCACCACCCGCGCGGCTTGCGTCACAAGCGAGGGCAACGGGCGACGCGGCGAGACACACGACGTGCGGACACCTCACCCGACGTCACGTTCTTCTCGCCAGAAGCGTGACAATCAGCGAGCCGCCAGCTGGCAACTCGCGCGAAGTCACGCTTCCTGCCCCAAAGCGTGACTTGAAGCGAGTCGATACAGTGCACCTCGTCCGAAGTCACGTTCTAGCAGCCTGTTCCGTGACTTTGAGCGAGTCGGCGCTGCACGTCTCGTCAAAAGTCACACTTCGCGACTCCAAAGCGTGACTTCAAGCGAGCCGACAAGATACAGCTCGTCCAAAGTCACGTTCTTCTCACCAGAAGCGTGACAATCAGCGAGTCGGCGCCTATGTGTTGGCGTCGTGCTCGGCGGCAACGGCGCTCATGAGCCGCACGAGCGGCCAGGCGCGGTTGAGCTTGGTGAGCATGGCCTTGTGCCCCACCACGCACCCGGCCTCGCGCGAGCGGGCGAGAAACTCGTCCACCTGCACACTCGTCAGACCGCAGAGCAGCACGAACTCCGCGCATGGCGGCTCCGGGCCCGCGTAGGGCACCGGCGTCGGGCGAAAGCCCACGAGCCGCGCGAACGCGCCGGCAGGGTCCCCCAGCCGCTCGTAGGTCGCCGTCCGGGCCACCACGCCCATCTCGCGCAGGACCGCGCGCACCGCCGCGCCCTTCTCGCCAGAGGGGTCAAGCCCCCAGAGCACCGCGCACGGCACGGGCCCCGAGGGCTTGACCTTCTTGGCGTGGGCAGCCTTCTTCTTAGGCTTGCCGGCCATGTCTTAGCCGAAGTAGCGCTCGAGCAGGCCCTTGAGAGCCTTGCCGTGGCGGGCCTCGTCACGAGCCATCTCGTGGACGGTGTCGTGGATGGCGTCGAGACCGTTCTTCTTGGCGCAGGCGGCGAGCTCCGTCTTGCCGGCGGTGGCGCCGAACTCGCAATCGACGCGCCAGGCGAGGTTGGCCTTGGTGGAGGCCTTCATGTTGGGCTCGAGCTCCTCGCCGAGCAGCTCGGCGAACTTGGAGGCGTGCTCGGCCTCCTCGTAGGCGGCCTTCTCCCAGTACAGGCCGATCTCCGGGTAGCCCTCGCGGTGGGCGATGCGGGCCATGCAGAGGTACATGCCGACCTCGGAGCACTCGCCGGTGAAGTTGGCCTTGAGCTGCTCGAGGATGTAGGCCTTGTCCTCGTCGGAGATGTCGGGGTTGTCCTTGACGGTCTTGGCGTAGATGCCGTACTCGTGCTCGGCGGCGAGCTTCAGCTCACCCTCGACCTTCTCGAACTGGCTGGCGGGAGCCTTGCAGACCGGGCACTCCGCCGGCGGCTCCTCGCCCTCGTAGATGTAACCGCAGACCTTGCAGACCCACTTCATGGTGTTCTCCTCTCGTCGTTTGTGGGGCGAGGCCCCCTCGGCCTCTCCGCCCTCTCCTATGCACGCGGCCACGGGCACACCCGCAGCCGTTGATGCCCTACGCGACCTCCCCCGAGGCCGCCTGCCGGCACGCCGGGCAGATGCCGTCGAACTGCAGCGTGTGACCGCAAATCTCATAGCCCGTCGCCTCCGCGGCAGCCTCGTTCACGCCCCTGACCTGGGGGATCATGACGTCGTCCACCCGCCCGCAGCTCACGCAGCGCACGTGGTAGTGGTCGAACGTCTGGTGGTCGAAGCGGTCCGCGCCGTTGTTGATGCGCACGCGCAGGACCTTCCCCTCGTCCGAGAGCCGGTTGAGCGTCCGAAAGACCGTGGCCCGGCTGATGGACGGGTGCTCGGCGTGAACGGCCTCGAAGACCTCGTCGGCGGTGGGGTGGTTGGCCAGCTGGCGCAGCTCGTCCTCAATGATGGCGCGCTGGATGGTGTTTCTCGTGGCCATGTCCCCTCCCTTCGACTGAGTACAGTATACCTTATTGAGATTAGATTGCAATTGAGAATCTATATTAGTTTTGGTGTGGCGAGACGGGCGGCCGCCCGTTAGGAATCAGGGCTCGTTAGTGCGAAACCCTCTCGTCTGGTTAGGATTCCAGGGATGTTAGGGCCCCGAAAACCAAACTCCCCGGGATTCCTAACGCTCCACGTAGCCGAGAGGGACGGCGAGAAGGAACGGCGAGAAGAACATCAACCAGAAACCCGGCGAGAAGAACCTCGCGCCGCACCCCTACGCCAGCGCGGCGAGCAGCTCCTCCCCGCGCGCGTCGTGCGCGACGAGACGAACCTCGCGCGGGGGCTCCTCGCCCGCCGCGGCGGCGTCCTCAAGGCGTGTCACGAACACGTCCACGCGGGCGTCGCCGATCTCGTCGGCGAACTGCTCGCCCCACTCGATGGCGCAGACGCCGTCGGCGCCGAGCACGTCGAAGATGCCCGTGTCCTCGAGCTGGTCCGCCGAGTCAAGGCGGTAGAGGTCGAAGTGGTAGAGGGGCATCTCCGCGCCCTCGTAGACCATCTCGATGGTGAAGGTGGGGCTCGTCACGTCGGCATCCACGCCCAGGCCCGCGGCGATCCCCTTGGTGAGCTGGGTCTTCCCGGCCCCGAGGTCGCCCGTCAGCACCAGGACGTCGCCCGCCCTCAGGGCCCGCCCGACCTTCTCGCCAAGGGCGATGGTCTCCTCGCGCGAGCCGGTCACAAAGCGTCTCTCGCTCACTGGGCACCTCCCGCGGGCGTAGCGGGCGCGGCCGAAGCACCCGGGGCACCCGGCACGCCTGGCGCCGCCTGCCCGGCCTGCGCGCTCGGCGCCGCCTCGCCCTCTGCCGGGTGCTCTGCGAGCCACGCGCCCACCATCCGCAGGTCGGCCTCGAGCATCGGCTGCCAGTCGGAGTGGTAGATGCAGGCGGCCGGGTGGAACGTCGGGCACACCACGAAGTGGCCGGTCTGGTAGAGCTGCCCGCGCAGCGACGTCACGCCCGCGCTCGTGCGCAGCACGAACTGAGACGCAAAGTTGCCCAGGCAGACGATGACGTCCGGCCAGATGCTGCGAATCTGCTCGCGCAGGAACGGCGAGCAGGCCTCGATCTCGTCCGGCCTGGGGTTGCGGTTTCCGGGCGGGCGGCACTTGATGACGTTGGCGATGTAGATCTCCTCGCGCGTGAGGCCGGCGCAGGAGAGCAGCGAGTCGAGCTTCTTGCCCGCCGCGCCCACGAAGGGCTCGCCCTGGAGGTCCTCGTTGCGGCCGGGGCCCTCGCCGATGAACATCACGCGGGCGCGCGGGTTGCCCACGCCAAACACCAGGTTGGTGCGCGTGGCCCCCAGCGGGCAGAGCTGGCAGTTGCCCATGAGGTCGCGGATCTCCTGCAGCGTGACCTCGCGCGGCCGCTGGTGCTCGTGGCCAGGAATGTGCATGACGGACATGAGGTCGAGCCCCCTTCTCTGCGCGGCGCTGCCCCGTTTGCCGGTACCGCTAGGTGTAGATCTTCTCAAGGCGCATCCCGAAGTCGCAGACAATCTCGTAGTTGATGGTGCCACGGAGCTGGGCCATCTCCTCGGCCGTGATGCGCTCGTTGCCGTCCGTGCCGATGACCGTGACCACGTCGCCATACTCCACCGGACGGGACGGCCGGTACGCGCGGGCGCTGTTGACGTCCACCGCGAACATGAACTGGTCCATGCAGATGTTGCCCACCTGCCGACAGCGGCAGCCGTCCACGATCACGTCCATCTGGTTTGAGAGCTCGCGAGAAAGGCCGTCCGCATAGCCGATGGGCACAGTTGCCACCTGGATGTTCTGCTTGGGCACGCGCCACGTGAAGCCATAGCCCACGCCGTCGCCGACGCTGGGGTAGATCACGCGTGTCACGCGGCCGCGCACGCTCATGACCGGCTCGAGCTCAATGCGCACGCGCGTGGTGTCAGCCGGGTGAAGGCCGTAGAGGCCGATGCCCACGCGGCACATGTCGAAGTGGCACTCCGGGTGCAGCACGGTCCCGGGCGTGTTGTCGCAGTGCACGAGGCCCGTCTCAAGCCCCGCCCCCTTAAGGGCCGCCACCGCCTCGCGGAAGCGGTTGAGCTGGAGGGCAAAGTCCCAGTCGTCAGGGACGTCGGCGGTGGCGAAGTGCGTGAAGGTGCCAGCGCACTCCAGTCCGCGGTGAAAGTCGATGGTGCGGCGCAGCTCCACCACGTCCTGGCGGCGCACGCCAATGCGCGTCATGCCGGTGTCGATGGCCAGGTGATAGCGCGCCACGCGGTTCTCGGCGGCCGCCGCCTCGCCCAGGGCCAGCGCGAAGTCGGCCGTGTAGACCGAGGGCATGAGGTCATGCTGCACGAGGGTGCGCACGCAGTCCACTGGGGGCTCGGAGAGCACCAGGATGGGCCACTCGATGCCCGCCTCGCGCAGCGCCACGCCCTCGTCCACGGTGGCGACGGCAAACTGGCTCGCGCCGGCGGAGTGCATGGTCTTCACGCAGGGCACCGCCCCGTGGCCGTAGGCGTCCGCCTTGACCACGCACATGAGCTGAGTCCCCCGGGTGAGCTGCCGCCGGAACGCCGTGGTGTTGCGACGCAGCGCGGCGAGGTTCACCTCGACCCACGCCCACCTGTTGGCGGGGCTCACGACCTTGTCCACAGCTGACCTCCCCTGACGCCCACGTCTCGCGCGCGGCAAAGTGCCCGCGCCCCTAGAGTCTAGCCCTCCTGAGCCCCGTCGGGGTACGTCACGTGCTCCTCGAGGGAGTCGGAGGCAAGGCCGATGACGTCGATGACGTCGGTTGCCATGACGGCGCGCGTCCCCACGCGCTCGGCGGCGAGCGTCCCCGCATAGCCGTGGACCTCGCACACGTAGGCAGCGAGAAGGGCCAGGTCGACGTCCTCCCCCGCGTGCTGGGCCAGCATCGAGGCCATCATTCCGGCCAGGACGTCACCGGAGCCCGCGGTGGCCAGAGAGGCCGGGCCGGGCTTGGGCAGGACCGCCCGGCTCACGCCCACGCAGCCCGTGGCCGTGCCCTTGGCGACGACCACCAGCTCGGAGCCACCGTCCGCCCAGATGATCTTACGCGCCGCCTCGAGCTGCTCTGCCAGGGAGTCCGGCGAGGGGACGTCCTTGGAGACGAGCCGGCCGAGCTCGCCGCGATGAGGCGTCAGCACCAGAGGAGCCCTGCGACGCGTGACCTCCGGGTAGGACGGCAGGTCATTGCTGGTGAGGCGCGCGATGCAGTTGAGGCCGTCGGCGTCCACCACCAAGGGGACGTCCGTCTCCAGCAGAGCGGAGACCACGCCCACCGTACCCGCGCTCACGCGCAGCCCCGGGCCCACCAGGACCGCCGAGGAGCGCTCGGCGAGCTTGACCACGACGTCACGGGCCTCCGCCGTGAGCACGCCGTCGGCGTCCTCGGGCAGCGGCACCACGGGAATCTCGAGCAGGTGGGTCTGCGCCGCGAAGGCGGCCGAGGCGGGCGTCGCCAGCGTCACGTAGCCGGCACCCATGCGCGCCGCCGCGCGCGCGGCCATGACGGCGGCGCCGGTGTAGCGCCGCGAGCCACCCACCACGAGCACCGAGCCGCGCGAGTACTTGTCGACGGAGGCAGCGTGGGAGGGGAGCACCTCCAGGTAGTCCCCCAGATCGGTACGCCAGGCAACCGGGTCGGCGTCCACCACGAGCCGCTCGGTCTGCTCGGCAAGCGGGGCCACCACGATGGCACCGCACACGTCCCGCCCGTCGTCGGCGAGAAGACCGGGCTTGAGCGCGAGCATCGTAACCGTCATGTCGGCGACCACGCACGAGCTCGCGGCGTGACCGGTCTGGCCGGAGAGGCCGCTCGGGACGTCCACGGACACCACGCGTGCCGGGCTCGCGTTGACGCACTCGATCCAGATGTCGAAGGGGGCGCGCACCTCTCCGTGGAAGCCCGTCCCCAGCATGCAGTCAAGCACCACGTCGGCCGTGGAGAGCAGGTCCTCCAGCTCGTCGCGGGACGGTCCCACCACCAGGGAGACCCCTGCGCGCACCGCGCTCTGCGCGACCTGGCGCGCCAGGTCGCCTGAGAGCTGGTCGGGCTCGATGGGGCTCACCACCTTCACGTTGGCGCCCTTGCTCAGGAGGACCTCGGCGGCCACCCAGCCGTCGCCGCCGTTGTTACCCAGGCCCGTGAGCACCACCACGTTGTCGACTCCGCCGAGCTCCAGGACCTCCTGCGCCGCCGCGTAGCCGGCACGGTGCATGAGCTCCGAGACGCTCACGCCCACGCGGGTGAGGGCAACCTCCACGCACTTGACGTCCTCGATGTTGAGTACGGGCTGCATATGCATCACTCCTCGGAAGAAGGCTGTTCATGAGGGTCGGCGTCAGGGGACGCGCCACCAGCGGGGCCGGCGCCCCCGGAAGCATCGTCGGCGGGTGCGGCGTCGGCGTCATCCAGCGCGTCAAGCTCGCCCTCCTGGATGCGCTCGAGCTCGTCGAGAATCGAGCGCGCCTCCTTGAACGAGCTCGCGAGGGCGCGGGCGGCGTCCCGGCGCTCGTCGGGGGCGGGCCGTACGTCGTCGGTCACGGCGATGGCGTTGGCCACGGCGACGTCATGGGTGTGGGAGATGGAGAGCGCTATCTCGCACACGCCGAGCTCGCGGGCCACCTCGGCGGCACGGCCGACGAGCACCGCGCGGGGACGACCGGCGTCGTCACGCGCCACGGAGACGTCACGCAGGCCGATGCCTTCGGAAAAGCCCGTCCCAAGCGCCTTGAGCACCGCCTCGCGGGCGGCGAAGCGGGCGGCGTAGTGCTCCGCTGGCCGGGCGGACCTGTCGCAGTAGGCGCGCTCCTCCTCCGTAAAGACGCGTCGCGCGAAGTTGGGACGGCGCGCCAGCACGCCCTCCATGCGCGAGATCTCCAGCATGTCCACGCCGATGCCCGCCGTCGCCATGGCCTACTCCACCGTCACGGACTTGGCCAGGTTGCGTGGCTTGTCCACGTCACAGCCGCGGGCGCGCGCCACGTAGCGCGCCAGAATCTGCAGGTGCACCACCGCCACGATGGGCACGAGCAGCTCGTCGGCGACCGGCGGAATCCAGAGCACGTGCTCCACGAGCGAGGCCACGGACTCGTCGCCGTCGGTGGCCACCGCCACGCACACGGCGCCACGCGCGATGACCTCCTGGATGTTTGAGACCGTCTTGTCGTGCACGCGGTCCTCCGGGACAATCGCCACCACCGGGAAGCCCGGCTCCAAAAGCGCGATGGGCCCGTGCTTCATCTCTCCGGCCGGATAGGCCTCGGCGTGCAGGTAGCTGATCTCCTTGAGCTTGAGCGCGCCCTCGTAGGCCGTCGTGGAGTTGACGCCGCGCCCCAGGAAGAGCGCCGAGTGCGCGCGGCGGAACACCGCAGCGGCGCGCTTGTCCTGCCAGCCGCGCGAGATGACCTCGCGGATGAGGTCCGGCAGCGTGCAGAGGTCACGATAGTGGCGCTCCACCTCCGTGCGGTCCATCTGTCCCTGTGCCTCGGCCAGGCGCAGCGCCAGGAGCGCGCTCGCCACCATCTGCGCCGTGTAGGCCTTCGTGGAGGCGACGCAGACCTCCGGGCCCGCCTGCACGTAGAGCGTACCGTCGGACTCGCGCGCGGCGGTGGAGCCCAGCACGTTGGTGATGGCAAAGACCTTGCAGCCCATCCCCTTCATGCGGCGCGCCGCGGTGAGCGTGTCGGCCGTCTCGCCGGACTGCGTGATGATGACGCAGAGGGTGTTGGGCGTCACGAGCACGTCCTGCTCGTAGTTGAACTCGGAGGCGTAGTCGCAGATGACCTGCACCTTGGCCCAGGTCTGAATCAGCGTGCGCGCAATGAGGCTCACGTGATAGGACGTGCCGCACGCAATAAGGTAGACGCGGTCCACGGCGGCGAGGTCGGCCTGGCTCATGGAGAGCTCGTCGAGGTGAACGCCGTGCTCGCCAAGACGCCCCGCAAGCAGGCGCTCGATGGCCTCGGGCTGCTCGGCGATCTCCTTGGCCATGAAGTCCGCGTAGCCGCCGAGCGTGGCCGCCGAGGCGTCCCAGTCGATGTCGATCGTGCTCGGCACCTCGACGAGCGTGCCGGCCTCGTCGAAGACCTCGACGGCGCCCGACGCCTCAAGACGCGCCACCTGGCCGTTCTCAAGCTGGATGACGTGGGAGGTCACGCTCGCGAGCGGCGTCACGTCGGAGGCGGCATAGGCGCCCTCGGGCGTGGAGGCCACCACGAGCGGCGAGCCGTTGCGCGCGCACACGATCTGGTCCGGCGCGTCGGCACACACCACGGCGAGCGCCCAGGACCCCTCGAGGCGCCGGCAGGCGTTGCGCACGGCCGCCACGAGGTCCCCCTGGCACGGGCCGGCCCACGCGTCCTCAACGAGGTGGGCGATGACCTCGGAGTCCGTCTCGGAGACAAGGGTGTGGCCCTCGCGCTGCAGGTAGCGGCGCAGCTCGCGGAAGTTCTCGATGATGCCGTTGTGCACGATGGCGATCCGCCCCGTGCAGTCGCGGTGCGGGTGGGAGTTCCTGTCCGTGGGGGCGCCGTGCGTCGCCCAGCGCGTGTGCGCTATGCCGGTGGTCCCCACCAGGTTGGCGGTCTCGCAGCGCTCGACCAGGGTGGCCACGCGCCCCGCGCACTTGACGCCGTGGAGCTCGCCGTCGGTGCCGACCACCTCCACGCCCGCCGAGTCGTACCCGCGGTACTCCAGCGTCTGCAGCCCCTCAAGAAGATAGCCGACCGCCTGGTTCCTACCGGTATAGCCAACGATTCCGCACATGCGGGACCTCCTTGGGGTGAGTGCGTTTAGGGTACGGGCACGATTCTAGCAGTGGGCGCAGGAAGCTGGGGGTTCTTCTCGCCATGCCGCCACGGTCCTGGCGAGAAGAGCCTTGCGGCTCGCGGCCGACCCTGCGCCCCAGGCCGCCGCGAGCCGGCCCGGGACACTAGGCCTTGAACGGCTCCAGGGCCTTGAGCACGATGGCGTTGGCCTGCTTGCAGAGCTCGGCCGTGGGGGCCTCGGCAAGCACGCGCACGAGGGGCTCGGTGCCGGAGGCGCGCACGAGCACGCGGCCGCGGTCGCCGAGGAACTCCTTGGCCTGCTCCACGGAGGCGAGCACTGCCTCGTCGGACATCGCCGCCTCCTTGTCCGTCACGCGGACGTTGGCGAGGTCCTGCGGGTAGAGCTTGACCGGCGCGCAGAGCTGGGAGAGGGTCTCGCGCTCGGCGCGGATGACCTCCATGACGCGCAGCGAGGTCATGATGCCGTCGCCGGTGCACTCGATGTCACCGAAGATGATGTGGCCGGACTGCTCTCCGCCGAGGCTGTAGCCCTTCTCGCGCATGCAGGCGTAGACGAAGCGGTCGCCCACCGCCGTGGTCTCGTAGGAGAGATGCGCCTCGTCGAAGGCCTTGAACAGACCGTAGTTGCTCATGACGGTGGGCACCACGGTACCGGCCGTGAGGCGACCGTGCTTGTTGAGGTAGACGCCGCAGATATAGAGGATGAGGTCGCCGTCGACCACGTTGCCGCGCTCGTCCACCGCGATGCAGCGGTCGGCGTCGCCGTCGTAGGCAAAGCCCACGTCCAGGCCCTGCTCCACCACGTGGCGGCGCAGGCGGTCGATGTGGGTGGAGCCGCAGTCGACGTTGATGTTGAGGCCGTTGGGCGCGTTGTTGATCACGCGGACGTCGGCTCCCAGCGCGTCAAACACGGGCTTGGCCACGGAGGACGCGGCGCCGTTGGCGCAGTCCAGGCCGACCTTCACGCCCTGGAGCGAGAAGTTGGCGCTCGCGATGAGGTGGGCGATGTAGCGGTTGCGGCCCTGCATGTAGTCGATCGTGGAGCCGATGGCGTCGCCGGTGGCCAGCGGCACCTCACACTCGCCGTCGATGTAGGACTCGATGAGCTCGAGGACGTCCTCGTCCATCTTGTAGCCCTCGCAGTTGACGAGCTTGATGCCGTTGTCGGTGTAGGGGTTGTGCGAGGCGGAGATCATGATGCCGCAGTCAAAGCGACCGTCGAGGGTCTCGTAGGCGAGGCCCGGCGTGGGAATGACGTGCAGCATGTAGACGTCGGCACCCGAGGCGACGAGGCCCGCCGTGAGGGCGGACTCGAACATGTAGCTGGAGCGACGCGTGTCCTTGCCCAGCACCACCCGGGCCTTCTTGTCCTGGCGGGCGCCGTAGTACCAGCCCACGTAGCGGCCGATCTTGAAGGCGTGCTCGACCGTCAGGCCCACGTTGGCCTCCCCGCGGAAGCCGTCGGTGCCAAAGTACTTCATCATGAACCCCCTTGGGGACGCTGGATCGATGGTCAGACGCCTCTTATTGTCGCACAGGCTGTCGCTCTGCCAATAATCGTCACAGGGCTGAGGCACGAGGGGGCGCCGCCGGCCTCAGGTGCACCCGTCATGTGCACCCAGCCCATAAGCCGTCCTCCCAAGTGCGCTACCAAGCCACCCTGCCGGGTGCACTTGCGCGCCGCTCTCTCATGTGCACCCGTCAAGTGCACTCACCTCTCGGTGCACTTGGCGAGAAAAACCTCGATTTCGGTGCACTTCTCGCCAATTCCGCCTCTTTGGCAGTGCACTTGAGGAGTGCACCTGGAGGAGCGTCAGAAGTGCACCCAAACGTGCTGCAAAACGTGCCTTGGGATCGGTGACGGCGCCCCCGGAGCCGGAAGCACGCCCCGCGGGGCCCAGAGGCACCCGCACCCCTGCCCAGTCGCCCCTGCACGCAAAAAGCGGCCCGCCGCTCGACGCGACGGGCCGTCCTGCAAAAGCCAGTGTAAGACGTAAGGCCTAGCGCTTGGAGAACTGCGGGCGCTTGCGGGCCTTCTTGAGGCCGTACTTCTTGCGCTCGACTGCGCGGGCGTCACGGGTGAGGAAGCCAGCCTTCTTGAGGTCCTCACGGTACTCGCCGGCGTCGAGCAGGGCGCGGGCGATGCCGAGGCGCAGGGCGCCGGACTGGCCGTTGATGCCGCCGCCGTCGCAGTTGGCGAGCACGTCAAAGCGCTCGGCGGTCTCGGTCAGGCGCAGCGGGGCAACGGCGTTGTCCACAAGCTGCTGACGACCAAAGTACTGGGCGGCGTCGCGGCCGTTCACGACGACCTTGCCGGTGCCGGGAACGAGACGGACGCGGGCGACAGCCTCCTTGCGGCGGCCGGTGCCGGTGTAAACAACGGTGTTCTCAGCCATCGGTTAGGCCCTCCAATCAATCTTGACGGGGTTCTGGGCCGTGTGCGGGTGCTCGGGGCCAGCGTAGACCTTGAGCTTGGTGCCCTGCTTGCGGCCGAGGGCGGTCTTCGGCAGCATGCCCTTGATGGCGTGCTCGACGACGCGCTCGGGGTGCTTCTCCATGGCCTCGCGGAAGCTCTCGAACTTGAGGCCACCGAGGTAGCCGGAGTAGCGCCAGTAGCGCTTGTGGTCCGCCTTGACGCCCGTGAGGACGACCTTGTCGGCGTTGATGACCACGACAAAGTCACCGGTGTCGGCGTTGGGCGTGTACTGAGGCTTGTTCTTGCCGCGCAGAGCCATCGCTGCGGTGGTGGCAAGACGACCAAGCGTGGCGCCCTCGGCGTCGATGAGCACCCACTTGCGCTCGACTTCGCCGTTCTTGGCGAACTGAGTCGACTTCTTCACTTGACTCCTCCTACGTGCCTGTTCAGGGGCGGCTTCTGGACAAACCGCCTTTGCTTTTTATCAGAGATTACGGGGCTCTGTGGAAAAGCCGTAAAAGTATACAGCATCGTTCGCGCTGCGAGCTGGGAAATTTCTCGCACACAACCCGTTCAAATGCGGCTCCTCCGACGGCCCCCAGCAGTCACCCCGACGGCCCTCCAACGGTCCCGCGTCAGGCGAGAAGAACCTCCTGCGCGCAGGCGCTCACGTCGACGCGGGCAAAGCGCACGCTCACCCGCGGGGCGCCATGGGCGTCGCCAACTAGATCGGCAAGCAGACGCTCCTCCCTCGGGGCGTGCGTCTCCACGGCCGGGGCCTCCTCGTAGAGCCAGGCCGCCTCCCCGGGTGCAAGCCCCGCGGCGGCAAGCTCAGCCGCGCTCGAGACCTCGCGCAGCTCGAGGTCCTTCTCGCCGGAGCGGACTCTGACCGAGGCGGGACGGCCGTCAACGCGGATGCGGAAGGTGGTTGCGCGCAGCGGGTCGTAGCCCGGGTAGCCGCCCTGCGAGGCCTCGGCCCGAAGCACCGTCTGCCCCTCGCGCGAGCTCAGCGAGAAGACCGTGGAGACCGAGCCGCCGTAGGAGACGTCGTCCACGACGCCGTAGCCGGGCTCGCTGACGGCGCGGTTCTCGAAGGCGTCGCCGTCGTCCTCCTGGAGCACGTAGCGGCCGCTCACGCCCGGGGCCGGGTAGAAGTCCACCACGCGCCGCGTGCGGTCGAGGCCGCGCGGGTTGGACTCGGTCGCGGGGCGCGGGTTGTTGTGGGCCTCGTAGCGCGGCAGGATCGCGCCGGCCCGCACGAAGAGCGGGAGCTTCCAGAGCGGCGCGTCGAAGCCGTCGAGGGTCTGGCCGCCCGCGTAGGCCGCGCCGGAGAAGTAGTCAAACCAAAGGTCCTTCTCGCCGCCGGGGAGGTAGATGGCGTCGCGGACGTCGCCGCCCAGGGAGTCCGGGCGCGTGGCGCGCCACACGGGGGCCACGAGCAGGGAGTCTCCCAGGAGGAACTCGTAGCTCAGCTGCTCGGGGCCCAGGCCCGCGCCCTCGCAGCCGGCCAGCAGGAGCGAGCGGACCATCGGCAGGTGGGCGTCGCCGTTGCCGGCCTCGACGCCCGCGGCCGCCACGGCGCAGGTGTGCAGATAGGGCATGAGCTCGCTCTTGAGCTTGAGGTACATGCGGCAGACGCCGGTGTAGGGGTCACCGTAAGTGTAGGGGGTCTTTGCGAGGGAGCCCCAGCCGTCCATGTCCAGCATGAGCGGCGTGAGCGCCTTCCACTGGAAGTCGCGCGTGGCCACCAGGGGGTCGCCGCCGAAGATCCCGTCCACGTCCGAGGCCACGTTGGGGTTTCCGGAGAGGCCCTGACCCAGGTAGGTGGGAAGGTGCATGCGGATGTACTCCCAGTCCGTGCCGTCCTGGTCGCCGCTCCAGACGGCGCCGTAGCGCTGCGTGCCCGCCCAGCCGTCCACGGTGAGGACGAAGGGCCGGCGGCGCGCCTCCTCGCCCAGGATGTGGTAGGCCTGGCGCGTCGCGTCGAGCGCGAAGGAGTAGCCCGGGCCTACCCACTCCTCGTCGGTCTTGAGCGCGCTGATGCCAGCACGGCCCACCTCGACGCGGAAGTCGCGCAGGTTCTGCCAGGTGACCTCCGGGTCCGGCGAGGGCGTGAGGGCGGACTGGGTCCAGAGCCCCGTCTCCACGCCGCGCCCGGCCGCCCAGGTCGAGAAGCGCGCAAGGTTCTCCACGTTGGCCGCCACCGCGGCGAGGCGCTCCGGCGAGCTGGCGCCGTCCTCGTCCACGCCGCCGGTCATCTGGTAGCCGTTGTGACCGTAGCCGGTGTCGTAGCCGTCGTTGGGCAGGATCCAGCCAAGCGGCATGTCGTGGGCGGCGTGGGCGTCCACCACGGCGCGGGCCGAGAACTCGTAGGGCGTCACGCCGCCGAAGTTGTCCGCTGAGGCGCGGAGCACCTCGTCCGGCCCGTTCAGCGACTCGGCCAGGCACCCCCGCGGCACCACGTAGCCGCGACGACGACCGAGCTCGTAGCGCACGGTCCCTGCGCCGTCCGCCGGGGCCGACCCGTGGACGCACCAGGCCTGGGTGCCCTCCTCCGGCTCAAAGGACCAGGCGTCGCGGTTGTAGGCGTTGAGGTGCCCCAGGTAGAAGGCGTAGTCCGGGAGCAGCGCCGGGTTGCCGGTAAGCTTGTGGTAGGCCGCCAGAAGCACCTGCGCCACCCCGCGCAGGCCACCGCGCAGGGCGCCGGGCGCGGCTAGCAGCAGGTAGGCGTCAAACACGCCGTCCTCGTGGGTGGCCGCCACGACGTCCCCCACGCTGCCAAAGTCGTAGGCGCCCGGGGCAAAGGTGTTCCGCACCACGCCGTAGCCCGCGCTCGACCAGAAGAACGGGCACGGCGAGGCAACCGCGCCGTCGCCCCACTGGTTGCTGTTCATGGGGGTGCTCACTACGCGCACCACCGAGCCGCGGTGCTCGGCGCGCCCGTTCTGCGTGCCCCCGCCAAAGAAGCGTTCCCCCGCCCCAAGGGTCAGGCGCTGCATGGTCGCCTCCGGGGCAAGGGCCAGCGGGGCGGCCTCCCGGAGCAGGCTCACGCCGTCCCGACGCACCTCCACCAGCCCCGATTCCCTGGCGAGAAGAACCTCCACGTCGCCGGCTGCAACGCAGAAGGCGTCCGACCGCTCCGTCACCGTGACGGAGGGGTGTTCGTAGCGGGTGGAGTCATCCGGCTGGGCGGGGATGCGCGCCAGGTGCTCGGGCGAGCGCGGCCGCGCGTAGGGCGAGAACGCGCCCGTGGGGTCCACGGTCACGCGGACGATGCCCGCGTCGAGGAAGGTGATGCGCGCCTCGAGGGTGCGCACGGCGGAGTCGGGGGCCGCGGCATCGGGGCCGGGGGCCGCGGCGAGGCCGGAATCGGCACCCACGCCGACGCCCGCGCCCGCCGCCCGCGCGCACAGCGTCACGAGCGCGCGGCTCGGAAGCGCGGGGTCCGCCCGCACGTCCACCACGCCGGTTACGACCAGCGCGTTCTTCTCGCCAGCCGGTGTCTGCGAGCCCGCCGGGCCGCTCATCGGAGACTGCTTCACGGGACCTCCCCTTGCCGGGAAGCCGCCTAGCGCGCGCTCCCCTCCGCCTCGGACCCCGACAGTGTGCCACGTTCGTCGCCGCAGAGGAAGGCGTCGATCTCCGCGAGGCGCGCCTCGGTCTGGCGGCGCCCGGCGAGGTAGAGGCTGAGCAGCGGCTCGCCGGAGCGCTCGGTGGTGCCCACCGTCACCGGCTCCTCCGGGGCTATGACCAGGCAGCGACCCGCGCGCTCGAGCTCCCAGAGGCGCTCGCGCTGGGCGTTGTAGCGCGGCCCGCGGGTCCGCAGCGCCTCGAGGTAGTAGGGGTAGGCGTCGTAGCGGTGGGACTTGAGCGCAATGGCCTCGCTGCCGGCGCCGCGCACGAAGCCGCGGTCCTGCGTGAGCACCACGAGGGCGCGCTCTGCCGGGACGTGGCCCTCCACCTCGCGCGCGCCGGGCAGGCCCATCGCCGTCTCGTAGGGGATGGAGTCGGTGGTGCCGCCGTCGAGGTAGCGGTGGCCGTCGATCTCCACGGTCTGCGAGACCATCGGCAGCGAAGCCGAGGCGCGCACCTTGGTGATGTCCTCGGGGTAGCGGCGCACGGGCAGGTAGTCCGGCGTGCCAAAGGTCACGTCAGAGACCACCACCCACATGGGAAGCCCGCTCGTGTTGAAGGTGTCCACGTCGCAGGGGTCCAGGTGGTTCTGGACCTCGTCGTACATGAAGTCGGCGCCGGCCATGTTGCCCGTCGTGGCGAGCGACCACAGGGACATGAAGCGCTTGTCGTCGCGGAAGGCGAGCATGTCGCGCATGGTGCGGCCGATCTGGCGCGAGCGGAAGTTGGACGCGTTGACGGCGCCGGCCGAGACACCCCACACGCTGGAGAAGCCGTAGAGCCCGCGCTCCTGCAGCACGTCGAGCACGCCGGCCGTGAACACCCCGCGGAAGCCGCCGCCCTCAAGCACGAGCGCCGGCACGTTGGTGGTCTCCTGCGGCATCTGCTCTCCCTTCGTCGTTTTTCTCGCCATTGTGGCACGGACGCGGGCGCCCCAGCGGCCAGAAAACGCACGAGGGCCCCTCCGTGGGAGGGGCCCTCTCCTATGCGGCGACGATAACAATCGTGCGCCTCAAGGCAAACGCCACGAGGCGTTCGCCTACTACAGCCATGGTGGAGGTGCGGAGAATCGAACTCCGGTCCAGAGCAAATCCCTGACAGGTGTCTCCAGGCTCAGTCGCCGGTTAGGTCTCAGAGGCCGCGCACCCGGTGACCCGCGCTTGGCCTCCCAGTCGGTTCGGGCTTAGCACGCGGCATACCGACTACGTCCGCGCGCGCATCTCCCTGAAATGACGTCGCCCCGGGAACGGGAGCGATCCCCGGTTTGACGCGCCGCTATCTAATTAAGCAGCGAGAGCCAGCTGAGGCTCAAAAGAGTTGTTGTCGTCAATTCAATTTGACGGTACCCCTGTTTAACGTGGCGAGGAGACCACGGCCTGCTGCCCATCTCAGACCCACCCTGTCGAAACCAGTCACCCCCATGAGATGGCGTGGGGACGCTGCCACCATGCGCTTTTCAACGTACAGGCCCTGCGGCCGTGGGGACATTCTACCCGTTTTGCCGGGCGGCACGCACGACACGCAGCGGCGAGAAGGACGTGCGGCGTGCAGCCGACTGCCGCCAGGCGCGCGGCCGACGCAAGGGTCGCCACCAGACACAGGAGCCCCGCGCCCAGCCAAAGGCCGCCCATACAAACGGGCCGCCGCCAAGCGCACTCATACATCAGTGCACTTGGCGGCGATTGTCCCCTTTTGGGTGCACTTAAGCGCCCACGCGCGACTTGCTCGGTACACTTGGCGTCCTGAAAGCCCACCGACGCCTCGCCCGACCTTTCACCGCCCGAGCAGGCGGGTTCTCCCCGCCACGTTCTTCTCGCCGCGCGCCTTTTGCCGGACGGTCCTCGCCGCGGCTACTCCTCGACGAGCTCGAACATGTCCGGGCCCACGCCGCAGACCTCGCAGACGAAGTCCTCGGGCAGCTCGGGGGTGTCAACGGTGACCTCCCAGCCGCAGACGGTGCAGCGGAACGTGTACTTCTTCTCCTCGGCCATGTGCCTCTCCTCTCATCTGCCTCCCGGTCGGGAGGTTGCTGACAAATGCTATCACAGCGGTTGCACCTGATCCGGCGCGGCGTCTGGCGCGCGCTCCCCACGACCAACGCTTCCCGCTCTTCCCGCTAGGCCAAAACCCAAGCCTAGCTCACGCCCTCCACGTACGAGGACGCCTTCGGCGGGGTCTTGCCCTTGAGCGTACCGTGGTAGTAGGCGTAGGTCATCGGCGGCTCGTCCGAGAGGTTGCCCGCGTCCACGACCTCGCCGACGAAGGTGAGGTGCGTCCCCACGTCGACGGCCTGGACCACCCGGCAGCACACGTAGGAGCAGACGTGCTCGGTGGGGTACGGGTCCCCCGTGGCGGCCACCGCGCTCTCGATGCCGTCGAACTTGTCAAAGTCCGCCGAGCTCCTGAAGCCGAAGCGCCCCACGAAGATCATGTCGGCGGTCTCGTCCACCACCGCCAGCGAGAAGTGCCCCGCGTCGCGGATGACGCCGCAGGTGATGTTGTCCTTGTTCACCGTGACGCTCACCTGGAGCGGCGCCGCGGTCACCTGCAGGCCGGTGTTGACCAGGCAGCCCGCCCGCCGCTCGCCGTCGGCTGCCGAGACCACGTAGAGTCCCGACGAGAACTTGAACAGTGCTGTTGCGTCCATGCCCCCTCCTCTCTGGCGCCCGCGGGCGCCCCGCCGGGCCAGGCCCTAGCGGTTCATCTCCTTGAGCGCGCGGGCGATCTCGCGGTCGGAGTCGCGCCTCGCCATGTCCGCGCGCTTGTCGTAGAGCTTCTTGCCGCGTCCGAGCCCGATGGCGAGCTTCACGCGGTTGTGCTCGTCAAAGTAGAGCTCGAGCGGCACGAGGGCCACGCCCCTCTGGCGCAGCTTCCCGTCCAGGTAGTCGATCTGCCGACGGTGCAGCAGCAGGCGCCGCTTGCGGTCCGGGTCCACGTTCCACACCCCGCCGTTCGAGTACGGGTGGATGTGCACGCCGTGCAGCCACGCCTGGCGCCCGCGGATGAGGCAGAACGCGTCGGTGATCTGGCAGGCGCGCTCGCGCAGGCTCTTGACCTCGGTGCCCGTGAGCTCGATGCCCGCCTCGAAGGTCTCGTCGATGAAGTACTCGTGGCGCGCGGAGCGGTTCTTGGCGATGGCCTTCTTGCCCGGCCGGGCGTCGCGCGCGGCCTTGGGCTGGCGCGTGAGCTTACTCTTGGCCATCGCGCGCCCCCTTGCCGGAGGCGGCCGCGTCCGCCGCGCCCGCGTCGCCCGTCGCGTCATCTGCGCCGTCCGCGCCCGCCTCCGCGGCGACCTCCTCGTCCGCGTCCCGGATGAGCTCGAGCAGCGCCTTTGCGGCTGGCTCCCCCACCAGGTCGCGGGCGCGCAGCGTGAGCGTGGCCGCCTCGTTGCGCTGACCGGCGGCCGCAGCGTCGGTGGCGCACATGAGCAGGCACACGGCAATCTCCGCGTTGGCCCCGTCGGGCAGGCCCTCGGCGGCAAGGAGCTCGCTCATCTCGGCGTCGCTCACGAGGTCGGGGTCATGCTCGGTGCCGGCGGCCTGGTCAAGGGCCGCTTCCAGGGCGCCGTCCCGCACGTCGAGGGCGCGCGCCGCGCGCAGGGCGGCCGCGGCGGCACGGGGCTTCTCGCTTGTCTCGAACCAGCCCGCAAAGTTCACGAACGCCCGCGCAAGGTGGCGCGCGTCGCTCGCGCGCTCAAAGACGCTGTAGGTGAGCGCCAGGTACTCCTGGGTGTCCCCCGCCACGCGATAGAGGTCCGCGAGGTTAAGGCGGTAGCTGCAGTCCATGGGGTTCCAGCGCACGGCGCGCTTGAGCGCCTCGGTCGCCTCGTCGTAGTCGCCCGTCTGCACGTTGGCCAGGGCGAGGTCCCCGTAGAGGCGGTCGAGCGGCTCGCCCACGTCGCGCAGCTCGCGCGGGTCGCTCTCCACGCGGCGGTACGCCAAGCGCTCGAAGAGCGTCGGGAAGCTGAACCACTGCACCTCGTCGGTGGTGGGGCAGTTTCTGTCCACGTACTCCTCGGCGTCCTCGGCAAGCCGCGCGAGCAGCTCGGCGGCGGATTCCGCCTCGCCCTGGAGCAGGAGGCCCTCGGCCCGCTCGAGCTCCTCGGTCAGCGTTGTCTGGTTCTGGCTCATATGCCCTCCTGGCGGCGGTGCCGCACGGGTCGTCTCAGTCTGGCTCAGCTCTATGTGTTCCCATTATCGCGCAGCAGCATCCGCGCGGCGAGAAGTACCCCGCGGGCGGCCGCCCTTCCGGACGGGCGTGAGGTCGATCTGCCCGCGCGCCACGTTCACGCCCGCGATCTCCACCGCGATGCGCCGGCCGAGCCCCCAGACCTCCCCGGACTCCTCGCCGGTAAGCGTGAGGCGCGCCTCGTCGTAGGTGAACCACTCGTCGCCGAGCGCGCGCGTGGGCACGAGCCCCTCGGCGCACGTCTCGTCGAGCGTCACGAAGAGGCCGAAGCGCTCGCACCCCGAGACCACGCCCGCGCAGCGCTCCCCCACGCGCCCCTCGTAGAGCTCCGCCATCTTTATCTTCTGCGAGGCACGGCCCGCGGCGTCGGCGGCCCGTTCGCGCTCCGAGCACGTGCGGCAGAGCTGCGGGAGCGCCGTGGCCTGGGCGCGCATCTCGGGCCCCTCGACGCGTCCGGCGAGAAGCGCCTTGAGGGCGCGGTGCACGAGCACGTCCGGGTAGCGGCGGATCGGCGAGGTGAAGTGGCAGTAGGCCGGCGCGCCGAGCGCGTAGTGGCCCTCGTTCACCGGCAGGTAGACCGCGCGCCGCTGGGCGCGCAGCAGCAGCGTGCTCGCCAGCGGGGCGCCGGGCGTGCCCTTGGCGCGCTCGAGCACCGCCTGGATGGCAAAGGGGTCGCCCGCGAGCAGTCCCGCCGAGGTCTCCGCGTCCAGGAGCCCGAGCTCGCGCAGCGGCGGCACGCACGCCTTGAGGTCGTCCGGCGCGGGCGGCTCGTGCACGCGGTAGGCGGCCGGCGCGTCCGCCTCGGCCAGGCGCCGCGCCACGCACTCGTTGGCCACGAGCATCGCCTCCTCGATGAGCCCCGTCGCCCGGGTGCGCCGCCGCACGGAGACGCCCGTCGGGCGGCCGCCCTCGTCCAGCGCCACCTTGGCCTCCACGGTCTCGAAGTCGATGGCGCCCCGGCGGCGGCGCACCTGCTCGCGCAGGGCACGGATCTCGTCAAGGGTGCGCAGCAGCTCGGCCACCTCGCGCGCCCGCCCGTCCGCGCAGGGGAGCTCCCCCTCGGCAAGGCGCCCCTCCAGCAGCGCGTCCACCTCATCGTAGGTGAGGCGAGCCGCCGAGCGGATTGCAGAGGCACACGCCTTGTACGAGGTCACGTTGCCGCGCGCGTCAAGGCGCGCCGTGACGCTCATGGTCAGCCGGTCCTCGCCGGGGCGCAGGGAGCAGACGTCGTTGGAGAGCCGCTCCGGCAGCATCGGGATGACGCGGTCCACCAGGTAGGCGGAGCAGGTGCGCCGCTTGGCCTCGTTGTCTATCGGGGTGTCCACGCCCGCGTAGTGGGAGACGTCGGCTATGTGGACGCCCAGCTCAAAGCCGCCGCCCGGGAGCCGACGCGCGCTCACCGCGTCGTCGAAGTCGCGTGCGTCCACCGGGTCCACGGTCACGCAGAGCACCTCGCGCAGGTCGCGCCGGCGCGCGTCGTCGGCAAGCGCGCCCTCCACGTCCGCGACGATTCCCTCGGCCTGCTCGAGCACGCGGGGCGAGAACTCCCCCGGCAGCCCGAAGGAGGCGATGACGGACTCCACGTTGAGGTCGAGCTCGTCGGAGGAGCCCAGGCAACGCTCAAGGGTCACCACCGGCGCGCTCCGGCGGGTGGGGTACTCCGTGATGCGCGCGAGCACCACGTCGCCCTCGCCCACGCCGAGGCGCTCCGGGCTCGGGTCCTCCGGCACCACGAAGAAGTCGTGGCCGATCCGCGCATCGAGCGGCACCACGGCCCCCAGTGGCCCGGCTGGCGAGAAGCGCCCCAGGAACGTGGTCACCGCGCGCTCCAGCACGGAGCGGACCACCGCCCGCGGGGCGCGTCCGCGCTGCTCGATGATCGCGGCCTCCACCACGTCGCCGTTCATGGCCTCGCGCTGCCCGTGGCGCACGAGCTCGAAGTCCCCCTCGGGGCTCTCCACGTGCGCCGAGCCGGGGCGCGACACCACGAGCGTGCCCGTGACGGAGCGCCGGCGCTCCCGCGCGCCGCCCGTGCGGCCCCGGCGCCTGTTCCCGTGGTGCGGCCTGCTCCGACCCATGGGGCCTCCGTTTCCTCGAGCGGTTGGGACAAGTGGGGGTGCGGGCCACGTGGGGTCGGCCCCCTTGACCAAGCATAGGCCAACGCGCCGAGGGGGGACCGCCCTCAATCGGCCCACGGTGCGTCATGGACCCCCGTCCAGGGGGATAACGCCCCCGGCCCCAGGTTCTTCTCGCCAGCCAGCAGGGCTTTTGTCGAAACTTCGATGCTTTATTCACCTGAGCCCAGCCAGACGAAGGAGCCCCCGGCCCCAGAGGGGACCGAGGGCTCCGAGCAGCCATATGGCGCGGGGCTACACCTTCAGGTAGCGCCGCATCGCGATGGCCGAGCCGAACAGGCCGATCACGATGCCAATCACCAGCAGCGCGCCGAACGTGGCGTAGAGCATGTTCGCCGGAATCTCGAACGAGAGGAACGAGAGGTTGCTCGCAAGCACCGGCATCACCACGTTGAGGCCGCCCCACAGCGCCGCGATGGCGAGAAGGGCCGCGATGAGCGCCTCGAGTGCGCCCTCCATGATGAACGGCCCGCGGATGAAGCCGTTGGACGCGCCGACCAGGCGCATGATGGCGATCTCGCGCCGACGGGCGGTGATGGCCAGGCGAATCGTGTTGTTGATGAACACGAAGGCCACGAAGGTCAGCATCACCACGAGCACCACGGCAGCCAGCCGGATGTAGTTGGTCACCTCGAAGAGGCGGTCGACCGTGCCCTGTCCGTAGAGGACGTCGTCCGCGGCGCTGCTTCCCTCGTCGCCGGCACCGTCACGGATCTGGGCGAAGGCGTCGTCGTCCATGATGCGCTCGGCCGTGGACTCGACCTGCTGCGGGTCGTCAAGGGTGATGACCAACGAGGCAGGAAGCGGGTTCTGGCCGTCGAGCGCCGCCACGGCGTCGCTCGCGTTGCGGTTGGACATCGAGGTGCGGAACTCCTCGAGCGCCTCGCCCTTGGACTTGTAGGTCACGGACGCCACGTTGTCCCAGCCCTCGATCTCGGACTGGAAGGAGTCGATGGTGGCCTGGTCGGCGTCATCGGAGAGGAACGCCTGGATGGTGACGCTGTCCTCCACGCCGCCCACCACACCGTTGATCATGACGGAGCCCAGGATGAACAGGCCGATGATGAACAGCGAGAGGAAGATGGTCACAACGGCGCCGAGCACCGTCGTCCAGTTGCGGCGGAAGTGGTGGCCGGCCTCTCGCAGGGAGTAGCCGAAGTTAGAGGGCACCATAGTAGCCGTAGCCTCCCTTCTCCTGGTCACGGACCACGTGCCCGGCCTCGAGCGCGATGACGCGCTTGCGCATGGAGTCGACCATCTCGCGGTCGTGCGTGGCCATGACGACGGTGGTGCCGGCGCGGTTGATGAGGTCGAGCAGCTTCATGATGCCGAGCGAGATCGCCGGGTCGAGGTTGCCCGTGGGCTCGTCGCACACCAGCAGCGGCGGGCGGTTGACCATGGCACGCGCCACGGAGACGCGCTGCTGCTCGCCGCCGGAGAGCTGGTCGGG
Source organism: Olsenella profusa (assembly GCF_016900315.1). Taxonomy (GTDB): domain Bacteria; phylum Actinomycetota; class Coriobacteriia; order Coriobacteriales; family Atopobiaceae; genus Thermophilibacter; species Thermophilibacter profusus_A. The sequence continues at coordinate 80,990 of NZ_JACSNQ010000005.1, read as the reverse complement.
GAAGTGCTTCATCTTCTCGGCGAGGCCCACCAGGCGGAGCACCTCGGGCACCTGAGTCTTGATGACCGAGCGCGGCTTGCCGATGCACTCGAGGGCAAAGGCCACGTTCTCGTAGACCGTCTTGTCCGGCAGGAGCTTGAAGTCCTGGTAGACGGTGCCGATCTGGCGACGCAGGTACGGGATCTTCTTGTTGCGCATCTTCGTCAGGTCCTGGCCGGCCACGATGACCTGACCGGAGGTCGCCTTGAGCTCGCGCGTGATGAGCCTCAGAAGCGATGACTTGCCGGAGCCCGAGTGGCCGACCACGAAGACGAACTCCCCGGGGTAGATGTCAAGGCTCACGTTCTCCAGGGCGGGCTTGTTGGGCTGGGCCGGGTAGATGAGTGTGACGTTTTTGAACGACACGGTCGGGGTACCGGTGCGCGGGACCGCAGGCGCCGAGTCGTCGCCCGCAAGCGACGCGTAGACGTTTGCGGGGGCAGGCTGCTCCGCCTCGTCCGTCGGCTCGGCGGCGGTGACCACGTGGACCGCCTCGGGAGTCTCGGGGGTCTCGAAGGCGTCCGCGGGGACGTCGGCAGGATCTGCGTCCTGCGCATATGCGCCCGCCGCCAGGAAGGCGCCGGTGTCCTCGGGCGAGACCGCCTCCACCTGCTGAGCCGTCTCGGGCTCAAGAGGCTGCTGCTCTACGCCCTCGGACCCCTGTCGCTCAGTGCTGCGAAAGTGACTGGCCACAGAAGCTCCTTTTCTTGTGCTCGCAATGGGCAAATACGCCCTAAGTCTAGCAAAGGCGCAGTCAGGACGCCTCATACTGCAAAACCTCACCATACGCGAGCGCCCCCGTCGCGTGGTTCTGCGACGGGGGCGCGGGCTCGGGTGCCTTCGCGGCACACGGCCCCGACCTGCGGACGGCCCGTCCGTAGCGGACACGGAAAGGCAGTCGGACGAGCTCGTCACGTCGGTGCGGGGACGGCTCGCGGCCGAGAGTGGCTCAACCTCCCGGCAAGGGTCCAACCCGGCGGGACGGGCGCCTAGTGGGCGCCGCCCTGGCCGTAGTAGGCGTTGGGGCCGTGCTTGCGCAGGTAGTGCTTGTCAAGCAGGTACTGGGGCGCGGGGCCGCAGTGCGGGGCGAGTGCCTCGGTGCCGATGGCCATGCGGGCCACCTCCTCCACCACGACGGCGTGGTAGACCGCCGCAGCGGCGTCCTTGCCCCAGGTGAACGGGCCGTGGTTGCGCACGAGCGCCGCCGGCACGGCCACCGGGTCGATGCCGCGCTCGGTGAAGCCCTCAATGATCACGTTGCCGGTCTCCAGCTCGTAGGCGCGCTCGATCTCCTCCTCGCTCAGGCCGCGCATGCAGGGCACGGGGCCATAGAAGTAGTCGGCGTGGGTGGTGCCGTAGGCGGGGATGTCACGGCCGGCCTGCGCCCAGGCGACCGCGGAGCGGGAGTGGGTGTGCACGACGCCGCCGATCTTCTCGCCCCACGCGCGGTAGAGCGCGGCGTGGGTGGCGGTGTCGGAGGACGGGTTGAGGTCGCCCTCGACGACCTTGCCGTCCAGGTCGCAGACGACCATGGACTCGGGCGTCAGCTCGTCGTAGTCCACGCCGGACGGCTTGATGACGAAGAGACCCTTCTCGCGGTCGAGCTCAGAGGCGTTGCCCCAGGTGAAGACGACCAGCCCGTGCTTGGGCAGGTCCATGTTGGCCTCGTAGACCTTCTCGCGAAGCTCCTTGAGCATCATGAGTGCTCCTCCTTTCACATGAGCCAAAAGGGGTCTGTCCCCTATTGACCGATCAGTCCGAAGTGCTCGAGGGCCGTGGCCACGCCGTCGTCCAGGACGTCGTCGGTGACGTAGCCCCCCAGCTGCCGCACGCGCTCGATCACGTGCGGCTTCGCGTTGCCCATGACCACGCCGGTGTCGGCGGCGGCGAGCATGGGCAGGTCGTTCTCCGAGTCGCCGAAGGTGTAGGTGTGCGCCGGCGGCTCCTCCAGGGCGCCCACGTAGGCGAGAAGCCCGGCGCCCTTGTCAATCCCCTCGACCGTCACTTCGTTCATGCCGTCCCCCAGACGGAAGAGCACGAGGCTCTCGCGCAGAAGGTCGCTCGAGAGGAACTTCTCGAGCTCGTGGTCGTGGAAGACGGCCTTGGAAAAGCGCAGGCCCGGACGCACCCGCTCGACCTCCGCGGCGGTGGTGACGGTGGTGACGTGCGGGAACCAGTTCTCGCCGCGGTCGAGCGAGACGTTGACCTCGGCGCTCTCGAAGATCGCCGAGATGTCCAGGCGCTCCATCTCCCGCAGCACGGAGCGCACGAGCCCCTCCGGCATGGCCACGTCACGCACCACGCGCCCGTCAAGCTCCACGTGGGCGCCGTCCATGGTCACGTAGCCCGAGAAGGGCAGCGAGGCCACCTCGGGAACCACGAGCCCCTGGGGGCGACCGGTGCACAGCACGCAGGTGCCGCCGGCGGCCGTGAACTCCTCGAGGGCGGCGCGGACGCGCGCGGTGGGCACGCCGTTGAGGTGGCGCTCGTCGCGGTAGACGAGCGTCCCGTCGATGTCGAAGAACGCGTAGGCGCCGGCGGCGGGCATGCTAGAGCCCCGCGCGCTCGAAGGCGGCGTCGATCTTGCCGCGCACGTAGCTGGCTGCCTGGGCGGCCTCATCGCGCCAGGCGTCGGAGCCCACGTACCAGAACTCCGCCACGTAGCGGCGCACGCCCTGGGAGACGAGCTCGTCGAGGCCGCCGTCATAGTCCGTGGTGCCCGTGCCAAAGGGGATCTCGCGGTACTTGCCCGCAACGGTCTCCTTGCAGTGGGCCGCCACGATGTGCCCGCGGCCCGTCGCCACGTCGTCGTGGACGCTCTTGCCGTAGAGGAACGAGGCGTTGGTCAGGTTGCCGAGGTCGGGGTAGACGCCGAGGTAGGGGCTGTCGATGAGGTCCACGTAGTGCATGGCCTTCTCGACGGTGTCCATGAAGGGGGTCTCCATGGTCTCGAAGCCCATCAGCACGCCCTCGCGCGCTGCCATCTCCACGGCACGGACGAGGTTCTCCTCGAAGCGCTTGCGCGTCTCGTCGGTGCCCTCCTCGTAGTAGACGTCGTAGCCGGCGAGCTGGATCGTGCGGATGCCGAGGTCGCAGGCAAGCTCGCAGGCCTTCTGCATGATCTCGAGCGAGCGGGCGGCCACGGCGGGGTCGCTTGCGCCCAGCGGGTACTTGCGGTGGCCCGAGAGGCACATCGAGCGCACGGGCACGCCAGTGCTCTCCACGGCGCGGACGACATCGCGGCGCTCCTCAGGCGTCCACTCAAGGCGGGCCAGGCGCGCGTCGGACTCGTCGACGCTCATCTCCACGTAGTCGAAGCCGCTCTCGCGCGCCACCTCGAGGCGCTCGATCCAGGTGAGCTCGGAGGGCACGGCCTTCTCGTACATTCCGAGCAGGTACTTCTTGGACATTTGTCCTCCCCTCCTCCCGTCCGCTGGGCGGGAGCGACGCAAGGAGGTCCCACGGGGTCGGCCACCGAAACGGTGACCGACCCATGTGACCTGCGTTTTTAGGAGCTAGTCAGGTAAGGGGCGCTGCCCCTGGCGCGCTACAGGACGCTGCGGAACGGCACGTTGGGCTCGTGCTCGAAGCAGTCCTCGAAGCCGCGCTGGTAGACGAAGTACTTCTTGCCCGCCTCGTAGTCAGTCGGGTAGGTGTAGTGGCCGCCCACCTTCCAGTAGTACGGCTTGAAGGTGTAGCCCAGGCGCTCCTTGCGCATGTTGTAGAGAACCTCGATCTCGCGCAGGTCGGCCTCGAAGTTGGTCCAGACGTCCCAGTGGATCGGGATGACGACCTTGCACTGCAGGGCCTCGGCCATGCGGATGATGTCGGAGGCCTCCATCTTGTCCTGCATGCCCACGGGGTTGCAGCCGTAGGAGCCGAAGGCCACGTCGACGCCGCCGTACTCCTTGGCAATGTCCTTGCCGTGCTTGGCGAAGTAGATCGAGTAGTGCGAGTCGCCGGAGTGGTAGATGTTGCCGCCCGGGGTGCGGAGCAGGTAGTTCACGGCCTTCTCGTCCATGTCCATCGGGCACTTGCCCCAGAGGTCCTCGCGGTCCTCGCCGGTGGAGTCGGTCGTGGTGATGCAGGTGCGGTCAAAGGAGTCCATCGCGATGATCTCGATGTCGCCGACCTTGATCTTGTCGCCGGGCTTCACCGTGATGCAGCGGTCCTCGGGCACGCCCCACTTAAGCCAGAACTCGACGGACTTCTTGGGGCCGATGAACGGCACGGGGATCTCGTTGCCGTTCTCGTCGGTCGTCGTCATGCCGGACTGGATGACGTGGGCCGCGAACTCCTTGGACATGTGGTCCTGGTGATAGTGGGTGGCAAGGACCGCGTCCACGTGCTTGATCGCGAAGGGATCGAAGACGTAGGGGATGTTGCGCAGGTTCGGCTGCATCTTGCGGCAGCCGGCCATGTTGGCCATCTGGTGGCCGGGCTTCATCTTGCCGTCACCGTGGGTGCGCTTGCCGTTGCCGGTCCACAGGTCGATGGTGATGGCGGTGTTGGACGGCGTCTTCATGTAGATGCCGGTGCAGCCGAGCCACCACATCTCAACGGTGCCGGGGGCGGGCTGGGCCGCCTCCATGTCCTCGTTCAGCCAGGTACCCCACTCGGGGAAGGTGTTCATGATCCACTTCTCGCGAGTGACCTCGTCAATGGCGGACATTTCGTGCCTCCTTCTTCTTTCGGGGGCGGGGGCGTCTGCCCCCGCCCTGCGGAATGGGGTGAAAGGGGTCTGTCCCCTTCACCTCCTCGTCCTAGCGGGTGACGTCGTAGAGGGCGACCTCGTCGGTCTCGCGGTTGGCCGCGATGACGCGGGTCGTCTCGCCGTCCTGGATGACCCAGCAGTTGGCCGGGCCACGGTCGTGGTCGATGACCTCGAGCTGGTAGGCGCCGTCAGCGTAGAAGACGCGCAGCAGGTCGCGACCAGCCTTGCGGTTGCCCACGATGGCGCACTTCTCGCCCGCGAGCTCGCCGCTCCAGATGGCGTGCAGGAAGTCGCGCTTCTCGGGGTCCTCCCAGACCTTCTCGTAGGTGTCCTCGACGTCGGTCTCGTGCCACACGGAGAGCGTGTCGCCGTGGAAGGCGGAGAGGGTGAGGATCTCGTCCTTGCCGTCGCCGTCGAAGTCGACCATGCAGATGTCGCTGGTGGGCCGGACGATCAGGCAGGTGACGGACCACTCGCCGTCGGCCGTCGCGGGCGGGACGTAGCGGAAGACGCCGGCCGCGGTGGACACGAGGGCGAAGCTGTGGTCGGGCGCGTACCAGAAGCCGTGGTTCTGCAGCTGGCAGCTGGCGAGCAGCGTCGGCTCAATCGTGGCGGTCTCGAGGTCGTCGCCGAGCTTGGCCACGTAGACCGCGCCCGGGGTGAGCCAGTCGTTCTTGACCTGGCGGCAGGCGCTCTTGATGGTGCAGGCGATCAGCCACAGCTGGCCGTCGGCGCCCTTGAGCAGGCCGAAGCGGTGGACGTAGGGCAGGTCGCAGATGCGGTGGCTGGCCCAGGTACCGTCGGCGGCGCGGGTGTAGCAGGCGATGCCGGCGGTGTCGGCACCGAAGTTCGGCGAGAAGAACTCGGTGGTCGCGAGGAGCTGGTCGTCACGGCCGGGAACCTGGGTGACGGTCATGACGCCGCCGGGGCCCTCGGTCACGGTCTCCATCGGGGTGCCGTCGAGGGCGAAGCGGCGGATGGGACCGTCCTTCTCGACGCCGATGACGAAGCTCCTGGCGTCCGCCCCGTCAAACGTGCCGATGGCGTAGGCCTTCGGCATGCTTGCGATGACCTTCTTGGTGTACTGCATGTGAGTCGCCGTCCCCTAGGCCTTGAACTTCTCGGCAGCGCCGGAGTTGACGAGGGCGTCCTCCATCTCCTTGTCGGAGAGGACGTTGCGCAGGCCGATGACGGTCACGCCGGCCTTCTCGGCGTCGTCGTACATGTTCTTGAAGTTGAGCGGGGCGAAGACGATGTCGTACTGGCGCGCGGAGGAGACGCCCTCGGAGAGCGCGCAGTGGTGGATGTCGGCGACGCCCATGCCGAGCTTCTTGGTGACGCGCTCAGCGGTCATCTTCATCATCAGGGAGGTGCCGGCTCCGTTGGCGCAAGCGACGAGGATCTTGGCGTTCATGTGTTTCTCCTTTTCTTTCCGGGCCGGGGCGGGGAATCCGCCCCGGCCGCTTACCTGTGAGTGAAGCAATGGGTGACGCGACGCCTGGCGATACGACCTCTAGTCCCCGTCAGGCGAGAAGCGCCCTCGTGCTACTTCGCAGCCTTGGCGGCAGCCTTCGCGGCGGCCTGCTCGGCGCGGATCTTCTTGCACTGCTCCCAGTCCTCGACCTCCATGAAGTAGGTGTCCTTGTGGGCGCGGTACTGGAGCTGCGGGATGGCGATCAGGGCAACGATCACGATGACGAGGCCGGCGTAGGACAGGAACTTCATGAGGCCGGTCATGATCGGCCAGACCACGGCCCAGTCCCACATGCCGAGGTAGCCGCCGTAGGCCGCCATGCCCACCCAGCCGGCGATGAGCGCCGAGCCGAAGACCTGGAGCAGGCCGGAGATGAAGGGCAGGAGCATGCAGGCGCGCAGGCCGCCCTTGTGGTTGGCGTAGACGCCGATGGTGGCGTTGTCAAAGAACAGGGGCACGAAGCCGGCCATGACCACGACGGGGCTGCCCAGGAGGATCAGCAGGCCGATGGCGAGGAACTGGCCGAGGGCGCCGAAGAGGAAGCCGATGGTCACGGCGTTGGGGGCGCCGAAGCCGAAGGTGACGGCGCAGTCGACGCCGGGCACGGAGCCCTTGAGGAGCTTCGAGGAGATGCCCTGGAAGGAGTTGGTGAGCTCGGTGACGAAGGTGCGGACGCCAAGCTGAAGGATGGACAGGTACACGGCGAACTCGAAGGAGGTGGTGATGATGTACATCACGAAGTCCTGGGACTCGGTCATGAAGCCCTGGGCGACGAGGAAGTCGCGGCCGAGGATGACGAGGATGATGCCGAAGAAGACGGTCATGAGGATGGCCGTGGCCACGAGGTTCTCGTTGAAGATCTTGAGGAAGCCGGGCAGCTTGATGTCATCGACGTTCTTGGACTTCTTCTTGGAGTGGTCGTTCATCCAGCCGGCGACCTTGCTGGAGAGGTAGACGCCGAACATCTGCTGGTGGGCGATCGTGAGGCCGGCGCCGTCGGTCAGCTCCTGCGAGGGGCCGATGCAGAGGTTGGAGCCCACGGCCCAGTAGAGGCCCAGGAGGATCGTCATGATGGCGAGGGTGGCCCAGTCCTGGTCACGCAGGGCGGGGAAGCAGAACAGGATCAGGAAGAACGCCGTGGAGGCCTGCTGCACCTGAACGTGGCCGGTGGTGAACAGGGCGCGGCACTTGGTGTACTTCTTGAGCGCCACGAGCACGATGTTCAGGATGAAGGCAAACAGCAGCAGGAACATGACCAGCGAGAACGACTTGCCGGCGATGAACGCGGGGCCGTTCGGGTCCTCCATGGCGGCCTGGACGGCGTTCTGGCCGAAGTACGGGTCGATGACCATGGCGGACATGTTGAAGCGCTCCTGCAGGCCAACGAGGATGGGGCGGAACGCGTTGGTCAGGCCGCTCGAGCCGACCGACAGGATCTGATAGCCGATGACGGCCTTGATGAAGCCGGCAAGGATGTCGTACCACGGCTTCTTGAGCAGGGCGTAACCGAGAACAACGATCACGCCGATGAAGTATGCGGGCTGCGTGAGAATGTTGTTGGCAATCCACGTCCAGATACCCATAAGGATGTCCATGTGGCTCCCTTTCTAGTTGGTGCGGGCAGGCCTAGGCCTGATCGTGCTGGAGCTTGTCCTCGTCGACCATCGCGTCGATCTCAAGCAGGTCCTCCGGCTTGGTCGCGGCCTTGAGCTTCTCGACCACGGCGTCGTCGGTGAGGATCGCGTAGAGGCGCTGCATGTTGGCGAAGTGCTCCTCCTGATTGGTGGAGCAAAGGGTGAAGAAGATCTGGGCGTCCTTCTCCGGGTCCTGGCCCTCCTCGTCAAAGTGGACGGCCTCCGAGCAGCGCATGAAGCCGATGGCGGTGCCATGGCAGCCCGTGGCGTTCTCGGTGGAGTGCGGCATGGCAACGCCCGGGATGAGCACGATGTAGGGACCGTGCTTCTCCACGCAGGCGACGATCTCCTCCGCGTAGATGGGGTCGACGGTGCCGTCGGCCTCGAGCGGCTTGCAGCACTCGCGAATCGCATCCCTCCAATCCGCGATTGGGCCCTCCGTAAAGGCGTAGTGGCCCTTCTCGTAAATCTCCTTGAGCAGCATTGGAACCTCTCCTTTCCTGATCTGCCTTCCTACTTGGTCATTTTGTTCTTTTTAGTAGAACAATCAGACCGTTTTGACACTTGTATTATGAATGAAGCGACAGAATCTTCATTCATTTGAATCGAGTTTACCGCAAACGGACGTATTTTATCCGTGAATGGTTATCAGACTCATTCATATCATTCATTTTTGTTTTTACCGAGGGGTGCCAGAATGGGCTCTTGAACTGAAACGTTCAAATTGTTCTAATGAGGAGTGAGTCCGAGGGGTGCATGTACCAGAAGTGGTTGGGGGAACCGTGGGCACCAGAAAGAGCCGCTCTTTTGTCGAGCAGCGCCGTGAGACCATTGCCGACATCCTGAGGAGAGAGGGCCGCGCGGGCGTCACCGAGCTCGCCGAGCGGCTGGGGATATCCCCGCTCACCGTCAGACGTGACCTTGACCAGCTTGAACGCGAGGGGGTCGTGATGCGTCGCTACGGGGAGGCGCTGCTCGCCGAGGGCGAGCGCGTCGACCAGGGGGCGGCCGCCTCGCCCTTCGAGGCGGAGAAGGCCGCGATCGCCCAGGCGGGCGCGCAGCTCGTCGGCAACCACGAGCTCATCTTCATCAACACCAGCTCGACGGCCCTTGCGATCGTCTCGCTCATCGACTCCGAGGGCGTTACCGTGGTGACCAACAGCGCCCGCGCCCACAAGCTGCCCATCCCGCCCAACGGGATGATCCTCGTCACGGGCGGCGAGGTCCGCCCGCCGCGCGGGGTGCTCTCCGGCGAGTTCGCGCTCGCCAACATCCGCAGCGTCTCGGCCACCACCTGCTTCGTGGGCTGCGCCGGCATCTCCCTCACCGCCGGCATCACCTCCACCACGCAGCAGGAGGCCACGGTCAACTCGCTCATGGTGGAGCGCGCCGACCGCATGGTGCTTCTCGCCGACTCGAGCAAGCTGGGGATAGGCGCGGGCTTCACCTACGCGCCGCTCGACCGCGTGACGCTGCTCATCACGGACACCGGGGCCACGGACGAGGACGTGGAAATCCTGCTCGAGGCGGGCATCCACGAGATCCGCCGCGTCGAGCCGCTACGTCGCTAGCCCCGCGTTCTTCTCGCCGGGGCTTCTCTTCAAATAGAGAAAGGGGGACGGACCCGAAGGCCCGTCCCCCAAAGACGGTCACGAAGACCCAGACGCTGCGTCAGGCTAGGCGAGAAGCCCCTCCACCGCGGCGACGACGCCCTCGGCGTCGAGGCCGTACTTGTGGAGCAGGTCCACGGCCGGGCCGGACTCACCGAAGGTGTCCTGGACGCCCACCTTGCGCACGGGCGTCGGGCAGCGCTCGGCCAGCACGTCGCAGACGGCGCTGCCAAGGCCGCCAATCACGGAGTGCTCCTCGCAGGTCACCACGTGGCCGGTCTTGGACGCGCTCTTGACGATGAGGTCGGCGTCGATCGGCTTGACGGTGTGCATGTCGATGACCTCGGCGGAGACGCCCTTCGCGGCGAGCGTCTCGGCGGCCTCGAGGGCAGCCTGCACCATGAGGCCGCACGCCACGATGGTGACGTCGGTGCCCTCGCGCATGACGATGCCCTTGCCAATCTGGAACTCAAAGGTCTCGGGGTCGTTCACCACGGGGACGGCCAGACGGCCGAAGCGCATGTAGACCGGGCCGTCAAGCTCGTAGGCGGCGCGCACGGCGGCGCGGGCCTCGGTGTCGTCGCACGGCACGATGACGGTCATGCCGGGGATGGTGCGCATGAGGGCGATGTCCTCGTTGCACTGGTGGGTGGCACCGTCCTCGCCCACGGAGATGCCCGCGTGCGTGGCGCCAATCTTCACGTTGAGGTGCGGGTAGCCGATGGAGTTGCGCACCTGCTCGAACGCACGGCCTGCGGCGAACATCGCGAAGGTGCTCGCAAACGCCTTGCGGCCGGTGGTGGCCACGCCGGCGGCCAGGCCCATCATGTTGCCCTCGGCGATGCCCGCGTCAAAGAAGCGGTCCGGGTAGGCCTTCTTGAACGTGGCGGTGTGCGTGGCCTCGGCGAGGTCGGCGTCAAAGACAACAAAGTCGTCGTGCTCGGCGGCAAGCTCGACGAGCGCCTCGCCGTAGCTTGCACGCGTGGCGACCTTCTTCACGTCTGCCATCTGTTACGCCTCCTTAGAGAGCTCGGCCATGGCCTGCTCGTACTGCTCGTCGTTCGGGGCCTTGCCGTGCCAGCCCACCTGGTTCTCCATGAAGGAGACGCCCTTGCCCTTGACCGTCTCGGCCACGATGCACACCGGCGCGTCCTTCACGCCGCGAGCCTCGTCGAAGGCGGCGCGGATCTGCGCGATGTCATTGCCGTCGGCGAGCTCGATCACGTGGAACTTGAACGCACGGAACTTGTCGGCGATGGGCATCGCGGAGTTGACCTCCTCGATGGTGCCGTCGATCTGCAGGCCGTTGTGGTCAACGATGAGGACGAGGTTGTCGAGCTGGTGGTTGCCGGCAAACATGGCGGCCTCCCAGACCTGGCCCTCCTCGATCTCGCCGTCGCCGAGCAGGCAGTAGACGCGGTAGGTGTCGCCCCAGTGCTTGGCGGCGAGCGCCATGCCCACGGCGGCGGAGACGCCCTGGCCCAGCGAGCCGGTGGACATGTCCACGCCCGGGGTGTCGTTCATGTTGGGGTGGCCCTGCAGATGGCTGCCGATGTGACGCAGCGTCTCCAGGTCCTCGACGGGGAAGTAGCCGCGCTGCGCGAGCGTGCTGTAGAGGCCGGGCGCCGCGTGGCCCTTGGAGAGGACGAAGCGGTCGCGGTCGGCCTTGTGCGGGTCGGCCGGGTCCACGTTCATCTCCTCGAAGTAGAGATAGGTGAGAATGTCCGCCGCGCTGAGCGAGCCGCCGGGGTGGCCGGACTTGGCCGCGTGCGTCCCGACGAGCACCCCCTTGCGCACCTCGTTGGCAACCTGCGCGAGCTCTGCGTCGGTCATGGTGCCTCCTTTTCCTCAGATACGAACGACGGGGACGCAGCTGCGCCCCCGTCCGATTGTAGTTGTTGGCGCAGTCTACTGAGCGGCCACGACCTTGGCCCAGTCGGCGTCGAAGTTGGCCATGCCCTGGTCGGTCAGCGGGTGCTTGAGGCACTTCTTTAGCGCGCCGAACGGCACCGTGGCGATGTCGGCGCCCATGAGCGCGGCCTGCGTCACATGGTTGGGCGTGCGCACGGAGGCGGTGATGATCTCGCAGACGTTGTCCACGTTCTTGCCGGTCCAGTCGTAGTTGCCGATGGCGGTGACCACGTTGGCGAGCTCAGCGATGCCGTCCTCCCCGATGTCATCGAAGCGGCCCACGAACGGGCTCACATAGCGGGCGCCGGCGTTGGCGGCGAGAAGCGCCTGCGGGGCCGAGAAGATCAGCGTCATGTTGATGCGAACGCCCTCGGAGGCGAGCTGGTGGGTGGCGGCCAGCGACTCGGCGCAAATCGGGAGTTTGACCACGATGTTCGGGGCGAGGCTCGCGAGGTGGCGGCCCTCCTCGATCATGCCCTCGGTGGTCTTGGCCTGGGACTCGGCGGAGACGGGCAGACCCTCGCACATCTTGGCGATCTTGACCATGTGGTCCTCGAAGTCGGCAAGCTTGCCGCCCGTGCGCGCGTAGAGCGACGGGTTGGTGGTGACGCCGGCCAGGCATCCCCAGGACAGGGCCTCCTTGATCTCGTCAAGGTCGGCGGTGTCGATGAAAAACTTCATACGTGCCCCTTTCCCATATAGGTTCCCCAACTACATGCTCAGGCCCCATCCGCTGCGGGTCCTTGTGCCCCTGAAGGCTCGTAAACGCTTGCTAGTCCCTATGATACCTTATAGAGAGCTTATTGAACGTTTCTTTTGAATGTTTAGGGCAACTTCATAAACATTACATGAACGTTCTGAACTACTTATTCAGATTGCTCAACGTACGGAGACCGGACAACCCTACCATACACGCGCGGCCTCCCGCCTCCCGCCGAGAGGCCGCGAACGGTCACGTTTCACAAGGCAAGCAAAGTACCTCCTACAGCGCGGCGCGCGTCTCGTCGATGATGCGGCGCGCACCGGTGGTGTTTAGATGCCTCTATTCGAACTTGTTGTTTTCTTTTTATGATTGCCTCACTCATATTTAATGATAATTTATTAATTAGATATTTTTCGTACTATTGCTCATTTGTTATTGTTTGTTCGAACTCAATTTATGAATGTTTTATAATTGGATAAATGCCCGGCAATCATATAAAGTAGGGACAGGCAAAGGGTTCGCGTCAGCGAGCGGAGGGGCAGCATGAAGCGAAGCAAGGCCTACGTCGCCTCACGACGCGACGCCATCATCGCCCTGCTGGAGAGCCGAGGCGAGGTCAGCGTGGCCGAGCTCGCCGAGAGGTTCGGGGTCTCCCCACTCACCATCAGGCGTGACCTTGACTACCTCGAGGCGCGCCAGATCGTCTCGCGCCAGTACGGCTCCGCGAAGCTGCTCAACCCCCTGGGCCGACCATCCGGCTCCCGTCAGGTGCGCGCCAACCGCGCCATCGCCCGCGAGGCGGCCCGCAACGTCGAGGACGGCGACTGCATCTTCATCAACACCAGCTCGACGGCGCTCGGCATCATCGACTTCATCACGGCCCAGGACGTCACGGTCATCACCAACAACGGTAAGGCCCTCATGCTCGAGGAGAGGCCCAACGTCTCCGTGCTGCTCACCGGCGGCGAGGTTCGACCGCCCCGCTCGTCGCTCACCGGTGAGGTGGCCCTGAACTACATCAGGCACGTCACCGCCACCAAGTGCTTTCTGGGAGTAACTGGGATCTCGGCCAACTACGGCCTCACCTCTGCCACCGCACCCGAGCCGGCGATAAACGCCCTCATGCTGGAGCGCTCAAAGCGTCACGTGGTGGTGGCCAACTCGTCAAAGCTCGGGCTCACGGCAAGCTTCCAGTTTGGCTCCATTGACGAGGTTGACCTGCTGATTACCGACACCGGCGCCACGGACTCGCAGGTGGCAAAGCTTCGTGCCTTTGGCGTGGGAGACATCGTCCGCGTGGACCCGAGCCTCATGGCCGAGGACAGCACCCCCGTCCCGCGCGCTTAGCCCTCTATCTGGCGGAAGCCCTCGCCAAAGACCTCGTGCACCTCGGAGATCACCACGATGGCCTCAGGGTCGCATGCGGCGACGATCTGCTTGAGCCGCACGCTCTCCGAGCGGCCGAGCACGCAGAAGAGCACCGGGCGGGAGTTCCCGCTCCAGACGCCACGGGCTTGCAGCTCGGTGCACCCGCGGTTGAGCGTATAGAGGATCTCCGCGGCGATCTGCTCGTGACGCTCCGAGATAATGTAGGCGGCGCGTTCTGCGCGGAGGCCGTCGACCACCGCGTCGATGACCTTGCCGCTGATGAACATCGCCACTGCCGCATACAGCGCCTGCTCAACCGAGAAAACCGTCGCCGAGAAGGCGATGATGACGCCGTCAACCACAATGACCGCAACGCCGACCGGCATCGCAAGGCGCCGCGCGAGGATCTGGGCGAGGATGTCCGTCCCACCCGTATTGCCGCCGGTGCGAAACACCAGGCCCAGCCCCACGCCCGTGACGACGCCGCCCCAGAGGGCGCACAGCAGGAGGTCGTTCTCGCCGCCTAGAACGGGCAGGAATGGGACGAGCACGTCAGTGAGGACGCCGCAGGCAATGATCCCGGCCACGGTACGTGCGATGTAGCCACGGTCTCCCGAGCGGATGACCAGCAGCAGGAGCAGGGCGTTCATAGCGATGGTCTGCAGACCGACGGGCAGGGTGACGCCCATGTTGCTTGCAATGGCCGAGAAGACCGTGGCAAGGCCCGTCACCCCGCCGGCCGCCAGGCCGTAGGGAATCTCGAAGCAGTCCACGCCTACCGCAAAGACGAAGGAGCCCAGGACGATAAGGACGGCGTCGCGGACGACGGTGCGCCACGGGACGCGGCTCACGAGGCCTCCCCGCCCCCAACCACCCAGCGGTGGTATCCCACGACGAACTTGTCCAGGTCGCCGTCCTCGAGCACGGACTCAACGTTGCCCGTCTCGACGCCCGTCCTCAGGTCCTTGACGAGCTGATAGGGATAGAGCACGTAGCTCCTGATCTGGTTGCCAAAGCCAATTTCGTGCTTGGGTCCGCGCAGCTCGTCGAGCTCCGCGGCGCGCTTCTGCAGCTCCATCTCGTAGAGGCGGCTCTTGAGGATCTTCATGGCGAAGGCCTTGTTCTGAAGCTGGCTTCGCTCGTTCTGGCAGGTCACGACCGTTCCCGTAGGTAGGTGCGTGATGCGGACAGCGGAGTCGGTGGTGTTGACGCCCTGCCCGCCGTGGCCCGACGCGTGATACACGTCGATACGCAGGTCATTGGGGTCAATCTCGACCTCGACATCATCCGGCAGCACCGGCAGCACCTCAACGCCGGCAAACGTGGTCTGTCGGCGCTTCTTGTCATCGGTCGGCGAGATGCGCACCAGACGGTGCACGCCCTGCTCGGCACGGAGCATCCCGTAGGCGTTCTTGCCGCTCACCGTAAAGGTGGCGCGGTCGATGCCAATCACCTCGGCCGCCGGGGCGTCGTTGACGGTGACCTTCCACCCGCGCCGGTCGCAGTAGCGCAGGTACATGCGGAAGAGCATCTCACACCAGTCCTGCGCCTCAAGTCCGCCCTGGCCAGGCGTCACCGTGACGATGGCGTCGCCGTGGTCGAGGTCGTCGGTGAACCAGCTTGAGAGCTCCAGCTCGGAGAGGTCTCCCTCCAGCTTGGAGGCGAGGGTGGCGGCCTCGGCGAGCAGGTCCTCGTCGCCCGTCTCGTCGGCGAGCTCGAGGGCGGCCCTTGCGTCGTCAAGGCGCTCGTGGGCCGTGTCAATACCGCTCACGTCGTCACGGGCGGCGGCGAGACGGGCCATCACCTCGCGCGCTGCCTCCGCGTTGTCCCAAAAGCCCGGCTCGGCGCTCTTGGCCTCAAGCTCCGCGACCTTACCGCGCTTCTCCTCGATGTGAAGGTACCCCTCGACCTCGGCAAGACGCGCAGAGAGCGCGCCGAGGTCAGGCCTTGCAAGGGCCGCCATCTACCTGTTCCTGCCGTGGCAGTTCTTGAACTTCTTGCCGCTGCCGCAGGGGCAGGGATCATTGCGCCCCACGCCGACGTAGGGGTCGGGATCCTCCGACTTGCGATAGGTCTGGGGCTTCCCGGCCCCGGGGTTGGCACCCTGTGGAGACGCCCCTCCCGGAACGGCGGCGCGTGCCCGAGCAACCACTCCTCGGCCGCCCTGGTCGCCATCGACCTCAGCTGGACCAGAGTACTGGGCGCCGCGCAGCTCCTCGGGCTCCGTCTCCACAGATGCCTTCTGAGCCGTAGGCTGCGGCGCAAGCTCGATACGCAGGATAATGCGCAGGAAGTCCTCGTACATGGTGCTGACAAGCATGGAGAAGGCGGCGTAGGCCTCGCTCTTGTATTCCACAAGCGGGTCACGCTGACCAAAGCCACGCAGGCCAATGCCCGTCTTGAGGTAGTCCATCTCCTGAAGATAGGCCATCCAGCGCGTATCGATGACACGCAGCATGACCTGTGCGGCCAGTGCGTGCATGGGCTCGGCGCCGATACGCTCGGCCTTCTCGGTGAAGCAACGCTCTACATAGGCGTTTACCGTCTCGATGACATCGCTTTCGGACACGCCTTCCTCAATCTGGGGCACGTCCTTGCGGCCCGTGAGGTCCTCGAGCCAACGGGTGAGGCCGTGAAGGTCCCACTCAGGGTGCTTCTTGCCCTCGGGGCAGTACTCGCTCACCTCGCGCTGGACGGTCTCGAGGGTGACCTCCCCCACGCGTGCCATGAGGTCCTTGCCATCGAGAATCTTGTTACGCTCCTCGTAGATGACCTGGCGCTGCGTGTTCATGACGTTATCGTAGTCGAGAACGTTCTTGCGCATGGCGAAGTTGACCTCCTCCACCTTGCGCTGGGCGCTCTCGACGGCCTTGGTGACGAGCTTTGCCTGGATAGGCATGTCGTCCGGCATCTGGTAGCGCTGCATCAGGGCAGCGATCTTGTCCATGCGGTCCCCGCCGAATAGGCGCATGAGGTCATCCTCGAGCGAAAGGTAGAACTGGGTCTCGCCGGGGTCGCCCTGACGGCCGGAACGGCCGCGCAGCTGGTTGTCGATACGACGGCTCTCATGACGCTCGGTGCCGATGACGCACAGGCCGCCCGCTGCCTTAACCCGCTCCTTCTCTACGTCACAGACCTCCTTGGCACGTGCGCGCGCGGCGGCGCGCTGCTCTGGGGTCGCCTCGCTGGGGTCGATGCCATCCTCGCGCAGATAGTCCTCGGCAATGAGGTCGGGATTGCCGCCCAGCAGGATGTCCGTGCCACGGCCAGCCATGTTGGTGGCGATGGTAACAGCGCCCTCGCGGCCAGCCTGCGCCACAATCTGCGCCTCGCGCTCATGGAACTTCGCGTTGAGGACGTTATGCTTGATGCCGCGCTTGTCCAGGATGCGGGAGAGGCGCTCGGAGTTCTCGATGGAGACGGTGCCCACCAGGCATGGCTGGCCCTTCGCGTGACGCTCCGCCACGTCGTCCGCCACGGCCTTGAACTTGGCATCCACCGTACGGTACACGAGGTCGTCGTGGTCGACGCGGATGACGGGCTTGTTGGGAGGGATGACCTGCACCGGAATGTGATAGACCTCGCGGAACTCGGCGTCCTCGGTCATGGCGGTACCCGTCATGCCAGAGAGCTTGTCGTACATGAGGAAGTAGTTCTGCAACGTGATGGTGGCGAGCGTCTGGTTCTCCTCGCGAATGGCCACGCCCTCTTTCGCCTCGATGGCCTGGTGCAGACCCTCGGAGTAACGCCTTCCCTCCATGATGCGGCCCGTAAACTCGTCAACGATCTTTATCTCGCCGTCGACCTTCACGTACTGCTGGTCGATATGGAACATGTACTCGGCCTTGAGAGCCTGCTGAAGGTGGTTGACGAGCTGGCCGGAAGCGTCACCGTAGATGTCCTTGCCCAGGGCAGCCTCTATCTTCTTGAGGCCCTCGTCGGTGGCCGCGATGGTGTGCTTTGCCTCGTCCATCTCAAAGTCAACATCGGGGGTCAGCCCACGCACCGCACGAGCGAAGTCCTTGTAGGTGCTTGCGGACTTGGTGCCCGCGCCGGAAATAATGAGCGGCGTGCGCGCCTCATCGATGAGAATCGAGTCTGCCTCGTCGACGATGGCGTAGTGATGCCCGCGCTGCACGCGCATGTTCGGGCGCGTGACCATGTTGTCGCGCAGATAGTCAAAACCAAACTCGGAGTTGGTCCCGTAGGTGACGTCCGCCTCGTAGGCAGGCTTCTTGAGCGGCAGGCGCATGCCGTTTTGAATGAGGCCCACGGTCATGCCGAGAAAGCGGTAGATTCTGCCCATCCACTCGCTGTCTCGCTTGGCAAGGTAGTCGTTGACGGTGACGATGTGCACGCCTTCGCCCGGGATGGCGTTGAGGTAACCGGCGAGGGTCGAAACGAGCGTCTTGCCCTCGCCCGTCTTCATCTCGGCGATGGTCCCGCGATGCAGCGCAATACCACCGATGATCTGAACGTCAAAGTGGCGGAGGCCCGTTGTGCGACGTGACGCCTCGCGCACAGCCGCAAACGCCTCAGGCAAAAGCTCGTCAAGCGTCTCGCCCCCGGCATAGCGCTCCCTGAAGACTGCGGTCATTCCGCTGAGCTCCTCGTCAGACATTGCCTGGAAGCGTGGCTCGAGCTCGTTGACCTGGGCAGTGATGCGCTCATACTCCTTGAGCTCCCGATCAGAGCCCATTGAGAGGAGCTTGGAGAGAAAATTGGGCATGTGTCTCCCTCTGACGTCGCACGTTGATGTCACCTAAGCATCCAACTTCAACACTCTACCCGTAGACGGGCGCAGCAGGAAGCACGAGCGACGCTCTCACCAAAAGCGCACCCTCTTGCTCCACCCGCTGCGCCCTGTTACAGATACGGCGCTATGCCTGGCCCCCAGTCGAAGGGGGCGCAGGGGTCTCCCCCATCAGGCGCCTCAGTCGTTCCGAGGGGCATGCGTGACCATTGGCGCGCAACAGTCTCCCGCTATAGCGGCGATACTGCTGCTCCGCCTCCACGGCACGCCCGCTTGTCCTGAGCGCCCTTATAAGAATGATGACCGCGTCCTCTCGCAGGTCGTTTATCGCAAGCGCATTTGAGGCCAGGCGAATCGCCGTCCTCTCCCTGCCGAGGCTCAAGGCAGCATCTCCCCCAGCCACCATGGCGTCTGCGTAGAGGTCACGAAGCTCGGAGCGTGCGTTTGCGATAAATCCCGTCGCATCGACCGAGGGTAGGTAGAGGTCGCCCACATAGAGCCTTTCGGCACGACGCGCCATCTCGAGGGCACGCGAAGGGTCCGTGCTGTCCGAGGCTTCGCGGGCGGCGGAGCAGAAGGCGTCGACGTCACACCCCACAATTCCCATGTCAAGGGCAACCTCGCGACTCGCACGTCCGGCCACAAAGGGGTCAAGGCCCGTCTCTATCTCCCCTATGGCACGACGCACCACACTTGTTGCCTGATAGGCGTGGTTGAAGCCAGTCGTATAGTCACAGCCTGGCCAAACCTGCTCCACTAGCTGATAGCGCTTCGCGACCCCTCGATGAAGAGCGAGATACTCGAGCATCGACTTAGCACCCCGCTGCTCAAGCTTCCAGTCGGGCACGCGCACGCCCCTCACGCAGACAGAGAAACCCCCAAGCAGGTGAATCTCAATCGGAACGGAGCCCTCGGCCGAATTCACGCCCTCGCTCATCGTGCCGCAAGCCCCCTCCACGCTCTCCGAACGTGCTGGAGACGAGGGGACGTCCGGGAACGAGGACTTGGCCGCTCTTCTCCAGACGGGCGGCATGCACTCCTTCACCAGCGCGGAGAACTCTCCCATGCCCCGGCTGAGGATCCCGAGAAGCCAAAGCGCGTCACGCGGGACCTCCCGGGCCGTCTCCACGTTCTGGAGGGATTCCTCGTCCGTCCCCATCACCTCAAGCAGAAAGGCGTGCACCGCAAAGAGATCGTCATGCACCACCTCGGCATCGGGGGAGGCGATCCGCTCACCAAGCTGATATCTCGCAACCTCGCCCAAAAGTTCCGCCACGCGGGCAAGATAGGCGAGGGACGTCCTTTTTGCCACGCTCTGTGCGAGGAGCGCCTTGACGTTTGCGCGCGTCAGCGTGCTCGTGCGCAAATCGCAGATACACCCCGCGATAAGCCCTATAACCTGGGGGACAACGTCTCCGCGGCGTTCCGCCCGCGCCGCAAGCGACGCCGCCTCTGCCCCCGCGCACGCGTCTCCTCTCATGGTGCGACGGACCACCTCGACCACTGAGACGTAACTTGAGAGCCCGGCGAGCGACGACCGGGAGAGAAGCTCTTCAGCATGATTTACCAGTCCCGCTCTCTCATCGCCCCTGTCGCCCACGAGCAGTCGAACCATTTCACGGTCAAGCTCCAGAAGCGCGCCCGAAACGGTTGTCGGCTCCTCGTCTCCTCCGTTTGACACCAGTGTCCCGAGCGCCTCCACGCTCCGCCCCGCAATCATGAGGTCACATGTCTTGCGATGGACAACCAGGCGTCGTGCGAGCGGGGAGTCAAAGGCTCTCCCGCCTTCGCAGCCAAACGGGAGACCCTGTGCCGCTCTCCGCGCGTCGAGCAACATGAACGCATCGTCGCTTAGCCCATCCGTCCGGGCCGTCTCCAGGCCACCCCTCGTCTCTTCATTAGCGACCGCTGAGATAACGTCGCCCAATGCATCGAGTTTTGCGGATACAACCTCATCATTCCGACACGCCTTAACGATCTTTTGGGCAAGCTCGGTCTCACCATAGTCAAGAAAGGCCGCCAGTTGGGGCAGAAATGCCTCGGGGTGCTCCCCGACGCCGACCATCCTCAGGAGGGCAGCGCAACGAGCGAAGGCGCCTCGCTCAACAAGAATCTGCTCGACGAGTTCGACGTCACGCGGAAATAGGGCGCACAGCGCCGAAAGCCTCGAAAGGATGAGAGAAAGCGCGTACGGCCTGTCTGAGCAGAGGCAATCAAAAGAGGACAGATCGGCTGAGATTCCGAAGACTGGAGTCATTGACCGAAGTCCGGCAAGTAGCTCAAAGGAGTCTCTCCCCAACACGCGACGCAGATCATCCGAAGAGCCACAGCCGAGTAGATACATGCACAGGCGCAGACGAAGCTCTTCATCGCTTAGCGATGGACGAACCGATAGGGCAGCAAGGGAGCTAAACACCTCCCAGTATGACTGCGGCAGAGTCGAGCCTCCGGACTCAGGGGCGCGTGCAAGGAGAGGTTTCACCAGACTTGGCACGCCACGCGACCAACGACGAAGCGCATCAGAGCCCGGGACATCTTTAAGCAGGTCAAGCTGAGTCCGAATGAGGTCACCCAGCCAGACCACGTGACAGCTCGGCAAGGCCTCGAGCAGTTGGCGCGCCTCCGGAGAAAGGGTCAGTAGCACCGTGACACCAGACTCAATAAGCTTATAGATGCCCCTAGCCTGGCGAGAGACACATGACTCATCCGAGGAGGGGACGTTCTCAAAAACGACGAGGCGTCGCCCGGCCTCGACCGGGAGCTCGCGAGCAGTGCGCGCAATTATACGGGCCGCCCGGTCAGGCGTCGAACCTGTCAGATCTTTTCGACGACATGAGCGTCTGTGCCCGCCATAAAGGAGTAGCAAAGCGTCCACCACATCACTAGAGCCCATGCCCGGCTCCACGCATATTGCCAACAGGCGCGAAGCTCCAGATCTACTCAGATCAAAAAGATCGCGCGCAACGTAGGCAGATGCCAGATGTTCGGTCCACGGCGAATGTAACTTAGCCTCATCATGAGAGCAATCCGTGTTAGCAGGTAAAAGTTTATCGTCCATACAGATACCTTTTTTGCGAGACTACTTCCAGTTATGAGCTCGAGCCAATAACAACGTACCAGTTAAACGAGTGTATGGCACGTGTTATTTGGTATCCGTTTGGATAAATTTTTGGAGAAGTCGGTAAGAAATCCGCAAGTTAGGCCCAAGACCGTCAGTCCCGTTCCGGCCCCGCGCCCCCGACGCGAAAATGCCCCTTGTTGGTCAGCGACGTCCTGCTCTCCCACGGACTACTCCGCAGTACCATCGGCGCTCGGGGGCTTAACTTCCGGGTTCGGAATGGGACCGGGTGTGCCTCCCCTGCCATGGTCGCTGACCAACAAGGGGCATTCTGCTGTCGGGGGCGCGTCGCCGTGCCCTCAGGGCCGCACAGCGTGACGTCGACCTCCCCCAGGACCGCCTCGAGCGCCTGAAAGGAAGAGAAGAGCTCGGCCGATTAGTACCGCTCGGCTCAACCCCTCGCGGGGCTTGCACCTGCGGCCTATCGAACTCGTAGTCTACGAGTGGCCTTACCGAAGGGAGAACTCATCTCGGGACTGGCTTCCCGCTTAGATGCTTTCAGCGGTTATCCGAACCGGACTCAGCTACCGGGCGGTGCCGTTGGTCGACAACCCGTACACCGGAGGTCCGTCCACCCCGGTCCTCTCGTACTAGGGGCAGCCTCCCTCAGTTCTCCTGCGCCCACGGAGGATAGGGACCGAACTGTCTCACGACGTTCTGAACCCAGCTCGCGTACCGCTTTAAATGGCGAACAGCCATACCCTTGGGACCTGCTCCAGCCCCAGGATGCGATGAGCCGACATCGAGGTGCCAAACCTTCCCGTCGATGTGGACTCTTGGGGAAGATCAGCCTGTTATCCCCGGAGTACCTTTTATCCGTTGAGCGACGGCCATACCACGCTGAGCCGCCGGATCACTAGAACCTGGTTTCCCATCTGCTCGACCTGTCCGTCTCGCAGTCAAGCCTGCTTATGCTCTTGCACTCAAAGGGACGGTTGCCGACCGTCCTGAGCAGACCTTACGTGCGCCTCCGTTACTCTTTAGGAGGCGACCGCCCCAGTCAAACTACCCACCTGACACGGTCCCCGCGCCGGATAACGGTCGCGGGTTAGGATGCCAGAACGCCGAGGGTGGTATTCCAAGGGCGACTCCCCAGAGACTGGCGTCCCTGGTTCAGCGTCTCCCACCTATCCTCTACACGGCGAACCGGCAGCCAATGTCAAGCTGCAGTAAAGGTTCACGGGGTCTTTCCGTCCTTCCGCGGGTAAGTCGCATCTTCACGACTAGTGCAATTTCACCGGGTCCATGGTTGAGACAGCGCCCAAATCGTTACGCCTTTCGTGCAGGTCGGAACTTACCCGACAAGGAATTTCGCTACCTTAGGACCGTTATAGTTACGGCCGCCGTTTACCGGGGCTTGGATTCGCCGCTTCGCGCAAGCTGACGGCTCCTCGTGACCTTCCGGCACCGGGCAGGCGTCAGACCCTATACGTCGTCTTACGACTTCAGCAGAGTCCTGTGTTTTTGATAAACAGTCGCTTGGGCCTATTTACTGTGGCCGCCCTGGGCTCGGGGAGCGAGTCCCTCCACCCGAGGCGGCGCCCCTTCTCCCGAAGTTACGGGGCGATTTTGCCGAGTTCCTTAACCATGGTTCTCCCGATCGCCTTGGTATGCTCTACCCACCCACCTGTGTCGGTTTGCGGTACGGGCCCCTGCGGGCTCCCTAGGGGGTTTTCTTGGGAGCATGGGCTCACTGGCTTCGCTCAGTCGCTTCGTCCGGCACCTCAGCCTCCGCGGGCGGCGCGTTTCACTACCGCCCGGCCTACGTGCCATCGCGGGGACGTCCAGAACCCCGTCCAGCTACCCTTCTCCGTCGCCCCATCGGTGATGACGCCCGTTCGGGGGTGCAGGAATGT
The DNA here is from genome assembly GCF_016900315.1 of Olsenella profusa. Taxonomy (GTDB): domain Bacteria; phylum Actinomycetota; class Coriobacteriia; order Coriobacteriales; family Atopobiaceae; genus Thermophilibacter; species Thermophilibacter profusus_A. The sequence goes on along the minus strand of NZ_JACSNQ010000005.1, from coordinate 57,810 downwards.
CAACCTGCTGTGCATCGGCTACGCCTTCCGGCCTCGCCTTAGCTCCCGACTGACCCTGGGAGGATTAGCCTCGCCCAGGAAACCTTGGGTTTACGGCGGCGGCGTTTCCCACGCCGCTCTCGTTACTCATGCCAGCATTCTCACTTCCGGCCGGTCCACCGCGGGTCGCCCCGCGGCTTCGCCCCAGACGGAAAGCTCCCCTACCACTAGTCAAAAGACTAGTCCGCCGCTTCGGCACCATGCTTAGCCCCGTGTATTGTCGGCGCATGTCCACTCGACCAGTGAGCTATTACGCACTCTTTAAATGAATGGCTGCTTCTAAGCCAACATCCTGGTTGTCTAGGCAAACGCACATCCTTTGCCACTTAGCATGGATTTGGGGGCCTTAGCGGGCGGTCTGGGCTGTTTCCCTTTCGAACACACAGCTTAGCCCACATGTTCTGACTCCCGGACTCTGGACCGGCGGTATTCGGAGTTTGATTGGAGTTGGTAGGCGGTGAGGCCCCCGCGTCCATTCAGTGCTCTACCCCCGCAGGTAAACGTCCGAGGCTAGCCCTAAAGCTATTTCGGGGAGAACGAGATATCTCCGGGTTTGATAGGCCTTTCACTCCTATCCACAGGTCATCCCCCCAGTTTTCAACCTAGGTGGGTTCGGCCCTCCACGGGGTCTTACCCCCGCTTCAGCCTGCCCATGGATAGCTCACCCGGCTTCGCGTCTACGGCGCGCGACTGCTCGCCCCATTCGGACTCGCTTTCGCTGCGGCTCGCTTCGTGGCTTAACCTCGCCACGCGCCGTAACTCGCTGGCTCATTCTACAAAAGGCACGCCGTCACGGGCACGAGGCCCGCTCCGACTGCTTGTAGGCAGACGGTTTCAGGTACTATTTCACTCCCCTCCCGGGGTGCTTTTCACCTTTCCCTCACGGTACTGGTCCACTATCGGTCACAGGAGAGTATTTAGGATTGGAGGGTGGACCCCCCAGCTTCCCACCGGGTTTCACGTGTCCGGCGGTACTCAGGGACCACACGGCAGTCCTCGCGGATTCGCGTACGGGGCTCTAACCCTGTCCCGCCGGCCTTCCCATGCCGTTCCGCTTCCGCGCGGTTTTGTAACTGCGCGATGTGTGGCCCTACAACCCCGGCGGCGCCGAAGCGGCCGCCGGTTTGTCCTAGGTCCCCGTTCGCTCGCCACTACTAGGGGAATCTCGATTGATTTCTCTTCCTCGGGGTACTTAGATGTTTCAGTTCCCCCGGTTGCCCCCGCACGGCCTATGTGTTCGGCCGCCGGTGACGGGAAATGACTCCCGCCGGGTTTTCCCATTCGGAGATCCGCGGGTCGAGCGGGCAAGTGCCCCTAACCGCGGCTTATCGCAGCTTGTCGCGTCCTTCGTCGGCTTCCTGTGCCAAGGCATCCACCGTCTGCCCTTACCATCTTCTCTTCGATGGCTCGAACATACTTATCGTATAGATGCGATCTTGAAGAAGAATCTTCGTCACGCTATGCAGCTCTCAAGGTACGGCGGGGGAGTCCCCCGGGGACCGGACACTGCGCGCCTCGCGGCGCGACGAAGAGGCTCAGCGGGAACGGACGGGACGTCCGCCTGTCATCTGTTCTCTCTGGAAGAGGCTTCTCCCTAGAAAGGAGGTGATCCAGCCGCACCTTCCGGTACGGCTACCTTGTTACGACTTCACCCCCCTTACCAACCACACCTTCGGCGCCTCCCTCACGAGGTTGGGCCGACGACTTCGGGTGCAATCGACTCGGGTGGTGTGACGGGCGGTGTGTACAAGGCCCGGGAACATATTCACCGCGGCGTGCTGATCCGCGATTACTAGCAACTCCGACTTCACGGAGGCGGGTTGCAGCCTCCGATCCGAACTGGGACCGGCTTTGGGGATTCGCTCCTGCTCGCGCAGTGGCAGCCCATTGTGCCGGCCATTGTAGCACGTGTGCAGCCCAGGACATAAGGGGCATGATGACTTGACGTCATCCCCACCTTCCTCCGGCTTGACGCCGGCGGTCTCGCATGGGTGCCCGGCCGAACCGCTGGCAACATGCGACGAGGGTTGCGCTCGTTGCGGGACTTAACCCAACATCTCACGACACGAGCTGACGACAGCCATGCACCACCTGTCTAGGCTCCTCTCGGCCACGGCGTTTCCGCCGCTTCACCTAGATGTCAAGCCCTGGTAAGGTTCTTCGCGTTGCTTCGAATTAAGCCACATGCTCCGCTGCTTGTGCGGGCCCCCGTCAATTCCTTTGAGTTTTAGCCTTGCGGCCGTACTCCCCAGGCGGGACACTTAATGCGTTAGCTGCGGCACGGAGGGAGGGTCCCCCCACACCTAGTGTCCATCGTTTACGGCTAGGACTACCAGGGTATCTAATCCTGTTCGCTCCCCTAGCTTTCGCTCCTCAGCGTCAGTTGTGGCCCAGAAGGCCGCCTTCGCCACCGGTGTTCTTCCAAATATCTGCGCATTCCACCGCTACACTTGGAATTCCGCCTTCCCCTACCAAACTCAAGTCCGCCGGTATCGGGAGCGGGCGGGGGTTGAGCCCCCGGATTTGACTCCCGACCTAACGGACCGCCTACGAGCGCTTTACGCCCAATGAATCCGGATAACGCTCGCCCCCTACGTATTACCGCGGCTGCTGGCACGTAGTTAGCCGGGGCTTCTTCTGCAGGTACCGTCAGGTTGCCCCCTCGTCCCTGCTGAAAGCGGTTTACGACCCGAAGGCCTTCGTCCCGCACGCGGCGTCGCTGCGTCAGGCTTTCGCCCATTGCGCAAGATTCCCCACTGCTGCCTCCCGTAGGAGTCTGGGCCGTGTCTCAGTCCCAATCTGGCTGGTCGGTCTCTCAACCCAGCTACCCATAATCGCCTTGGTGGGCCGTTGCCCCACCAACTAGCTAACAGGCCGCGGGCCCATCCCTCGCCGTCTGGGCTTTCCCGCCTCCCCCATGCGGGGGCTGCGGAGTATCCGGTATTACCCACGGTTTCCCGAGGCTGTCCCGGAGCGAGGGGCAGGTTGCCCACGTGTTACTCAGCCGTTCGCCACTTTATGCACACCCGGAGGTGCTTTAACCGTTCGACTTGCATGTGTTAGGCGCGCCGCCAGCGTTCATCCTGAGCCAGGATCGAACTCTCCGTTCAAATCGGGCCGGCGTGAGCCGGCGCTCAATCGATTCTCTCGGCGGTCCGTCCAGACCGAAGATCCCGCTGATCTCGGATTCGCTGAAATTGACGTCTCTGACATGTGTCAGGTCTCGAATTTCGCTAGTCTGTCTTCGTCGATCTTTCGATCGCAGTATCCGGTTCTCAAGGTACTCCCGCGCAGGTCGCGGAGGTCGTCCGCTCCGGCGCGCGGGGAATAACTATACGCTCCCGCCGCGACGGCGGGGCCGGGAATCGGGGCCTACACGATTCCTACACAAACGGGGCTGGGGGCGCTCTCCAGGAACATAGACTACAAAACTGCGGGACGAGGGGAAGCGGCGACGACTATTCCAGTCGACGCTCGCTCCGCATCTGTAGTGCCAACGTGGTCATGCGCTCCCACACCCGATCCGCTTCGTGGCTGCCTGCTCTTTGGGCAGCGCATGTAGCTCAAGCCCCCGCTTAAACAAATGTGTTGGGTTCTGTAGCTATGATTTACGGGCCTTCCCGTGACGACAGCACGCATCCCAAGTACGACATAACGGTCTCAACAGGATGTCAGCTGTTCGAGCATATGGTTCTGCATCAAGGGCTACGCCGCGCCCTTTGCCCAGCCATGAGAGGACATGTGCCTAAATCCAAGCAATGCCTAGTTGCAAACGCCGGAACCGGCCCCCACGCTTACCCTCGTGAAAATGCAATTTCCCACAACCGAGACTGGATGCGGAAGCAAGCCTCCTGGAGCATGGCACCGAGCTTCCCGAGAGTCGCAAGTCCGCTCGATCGCCCCGCTAAATCAATTAGCGCAATCACAGCCAAAAGGACCACACCGAACCGGGACCTCGTGGCCCCAACCAGCAACGAAGCACGGAAGCGGTTCGTATCAAGCAAACAGAGAAGCAATTTGGATAGACACAAGGTCATGCGTCAGGGCCAACTAAAGGAAAACCGGAACAGGATAAAAGCATCATCGGTGCAATAAGTCATATGAGCGACTCAGCGTTAATAAATAATCCGGCCCCGCGCCCCCGACGCGAAAATGCCCCTTGTTGGTCAGCGACGTCCTGCTCTCCCACGGACTACTCCGCAGTACCATCGGCGCTCGGGGGCTTAACTTCCGGGTTCGGAATGGGACCGGGTGTGCCTCCCCTGCCATGGTCGCTGACCAACAAGGGGCATTCTGCTGTCGGGGGCGCGTCGCCGTGCCCTCAGGGCCGCACAGCGTGACGTCGACCTCCCCCAGGACCGCCTCGAGCGCCTGAAAGGAAGAGAAGAGCTCGGCCGATTAGTACCGCTCGGCTCAACCCCTCGCGGGGCTTGCACCTGCGGCCTATCGAACTCGTAGTCTACGAGTGGCCTTACCGAAGGGAGAACTCATCTCGGGACTGGCTTCCCGCTTAGATGCTTTCAGCGGTTATCCGAACCGGACTCAGCTACCGGGCGGTGCCGTTGGTCGACAACCCGTACACCGGAGGTCCGTCCACCCCGGTCCTCTCGTACTAGGGGCAGCCTCCCTCAGTTCTCCTGCGCCCACGGAGGATAGGGACCGAACTGTCTCACGACGTTCTGAACCCAGCTCGCGTACCGCTTTAAATGGCGAACAGCCATACCCTTGGGACCTGCTCCAGCCCCAGGATGCGATGAGCCGACATCGAGGTGCCAAACCTTCCCGTCGATGTGGACTCTTGGGGAAGATCAGCCTGTTATCCCCGGAGTACCTTTTATCCGTTGAGCGACGGCCATACCACGCTGAGCCGCCGGATCACTAGAACCTGGTTTCCCATCTGCTCGACCTGTCCGTCTCGCAGTCAAGCCTGCTTATGCTCTTGCACTCAAAGGGACAGTTGCCGACCGTCCTGAGCAGACCTTACGTGCGCCTCCGTGACTCTTTAGGAGGCGACCGCCCCAGTCAAACTACCCACCTGACACGGTCCCCGCGCCGGATAACGGTCGCGGGTTAGGATGCCAGAACGCCGAGGGTGGTATTCCAAGGGCGACTCCCCAGAGACTGGCGTCCCTGGTTCAGCGTCTCCCACCTATCCTCTACACGGCGAACCGGCAGCCAATGTCAAGCTGCAGTAAAGGTTCACGGGGTCTTTCCGTCCTTCCGCGGGTAAGTCGCATCTTCACGACTAGTGCAATTTCACCGGGTCCATGGTTGAGACAGCGCCCAAATCGTTACGCCTTTCGTGCAGGTCGGAACTTACCCGACAAGGAATTTCGCTACCTTAGGACCGTTATAGTTACGGCCGCCGTTTACCGGGGCTTGGATTCGCCGCTTCGCGCAAGCTGACGGCTCCTCGTGACCTTCCGGCACCGGGCAGGCGTCAGACCCTATACGTCGTCTTACGACTTCAGCAGAGTCCTGTGTTTTTGATAAACAGTCGCTTGGGCCTATTTACTGTGGCCGCCCTGGGCTCGGGGAGCGAGTCCCTCCACCCGAGGCGGCGCCCCTTCTCCCGAAGTTACGGGGCGATTTTGCCGAGTTCCTTAACCATGGTTCTCCCGATCGCCTTGGTATGCTCTACCCACCCACCTGTGTCGGTTTGCGGTACGGGCCCCTGCGGGCTCCCTAGGGGGTTTTCTTGGGAGCATGGGCTCACTGGCTTCGCTCAGTCGCTTCGTCCGGCACCTCAGCCTCCGCGGGCGGCGCGTTTCACTACCGCCCGGCCTACGTGCCATCGCGGGGACGTCCAGAACCCCGTCCAGCTACCCTTCTCCGTCGCCCCATCGGTGATGACGCCCGTTCGGGGGTGCAGGAATGTCAACCTGCTGTGCATCGGCTACGCCTTCCGGCCTCGCCTTAGCTCCCGACTGACCCTGGGAGGATTAGCCTCGCCCAGGAAACCTTGGGTTTACGGCGGCGGCGTTTCCCACGCCGCTCTCGTTACTCATGCCAGCATTCTCACTTCCGGCCGGTCCACCGCGGGTCGCCCCGCGGCTTCGCCCCAGACGGAAAGCTCCCCTACCACTAGTCAAAAGACTAGTCCGCCGCTTCGGCACCATGCTTAGCCCCGTGTATTGTCGGCGCATGTCCACTCGACCAGTGAGCTATTACGCACTCTTTAAATGAATGGCTGCTTCTAAGCCAACATCCTGGTTGTCTAGGCAAACGCACATCCTTTGCCACTTAGCATGGATTTGGGGGCCTTAGCGGGCGGTCTGGGCTGTTTCCCTTTCGAACACACAGCTTAGCCCACATGTTCTGACTCCCGGACTCTGGACCGGCGGTATTCGGAGTTTGATTGGAGTTGGTAGGCGGTGAGGCCCCCGCGTCCATTCAGTGCTCTACCCCCGCAGGTAAACGTCCGAGGCTAGCCCTAAAGCTATTTCGGGGAGAACGAGATATCTCCGGGTTTGATAGGCCTTTCACTCCTATCCACAGGTCATCCCCCCAGTTTTCAACCTAGGTGGGTTCGGCCCTCCACGGGGTCTTACCCCCGCTTCAGCCTGCCCATGGATAGCTCACCCGGCTTCGCGTCTACGGCGCGCGACTGCTCGCCCCATTCGGACTCGCTTTCGCTGCGGCTCGCTTCGTGGCTTAACCTCGCCACGCGCCGTAACTCGCTGGCTCATTCTACAAAAGGCACGCCGTCACGGGCACGAGGCCCGCTCCGACTGCTTGTAGGCAGACGGTTTCAGGTACTATTTCACTCCCCTCCCGGGGTGCTTTTCACCTTTCCCTCACGGTACTGGTCCACTATCGGTCACAGGAGAGTATTTAGGATTGGAGGGTGGACCCCCCAGCTTCCCACCGGGTTTCACGTGTCCGGCGGTACTCAGGGACCACACGGCAGTCCTCGCGGATTCGCGTACGGGGCTCTAACCCTGTCCCGCCGGCCTTCCCATGCCGTTCCGCTTCCGCGCGGTTTTGTAACTGCGCGATGTGTGGCCCTACAACCCCGGCGGCGCCGAAGCGGCCGCCGGTTTGTCCTAGGTCCCCGTTCGCTCGCCACTACTAGGGGAATCTCGATTGATTTCTCTTCCTCGGGGTACTTAGATGTTTCAGTTCCCCCGGTTGCCCCCGCACGGCCTATGTGTTCGGCCGCCGGTGACGGGAAATGACTCCCGCCGGGTTTTCCCATTCGGAGATCCGCGGGTCGAGCGGGCAAGTGCCCCTAACCGCGGCTTATCGCAGCTTGTCGCGTCCTTCGTCGGCTTCCTGTGCCAAGGCATCCACCGTCTGCCCTTACCATCTTCTCTTCGATGGCTCGAACATACTTATCGTATAGATGCGATCTTGAAGAAGAATCTTCGTCACGCTATGCAGCTCTCAAGGTACGGCGGGGGAGTCCCCCGGGGACCGGACACTGCGCGCCTCGCGGCGCGACGAAGAGGCTCAGCGGGAACGGACGGGACGTCCGCCTGTCATCTGTTCTCTCTGGAAGAGGCTTCTCCCTAGAAAGGAGGTGATCCAGCCGCACCTTCCGGTACGGCTACCTTGTTACGACTTCACCCCCCTTACCAACCACACCTTCGGCGCCTCCCTCACGAGGTTGGGCCGACGACTTCGGGTGCAATCGACTCGGGTGGTGTGACGGGCGGTGTGTACAAGGCCCGGGAACATATTCACCGCGGCGTGCTGATCCGCGATTACTAGCAACTCCGACTTCACGGAGGCGGGTTGCAGCCTCCGATCCGAACTGGGACCGGCTTTGGGGATTCGCTCCTGCTCGCGCAGTGGCAGCCCATTGTGCCGGCCATTGTAGCACGTGTGCAGCCCAGGACATAAGGGGCATGATGACTTGACGTCATCCCCACCTTCCTCCGGCTTGACGCCGGCGGTCTCGCATGGGTGCCCGGCCGAACCGCTGGCAACATGCGACGAGGGTTGCGCTCGTTGCGGGACTTAACCCAACATCTCACGACACGAGCTGACGACAGCCATGCACCACCTGTCTAGGCTCCTCTCGGCCACGGCGTTTCCGCCGCTTCACCTAGATGTCAAGCCCTGGTAAGGTTCTTCGCGTTGCTTCGAATTAAGCCACATGCTCCGCTGCTTGTGCGGGCCCCCGTCAATTCCTTTGAGTTTTAGCCTTGCGGCCGTACTCCCCAGGCGGGACACTTAATGCGTTAGCTGCGGCACGGAGGGAGGGTCCCCCCACACCTAGTGTCCATCGTTTACGGCTAGGACTACCAGGGTATCTAATCCTGTTCGCTCCCCTAGCTTTCGCTCCTCAGCGTCAGTTGTGGCCCAGAAGGCCGCCTTCGCCACCGGTGTTCTTCCAAATATCTGCGCATTCCACCGCTACACTTGGAATTCCGCCTTCCCCTACCAAACTCAAGTCCGCCGGTATCGGGAGCGGGCGGGGGTTGAGCCCCCGGATTTGACTCCCGACCTAACGGACCGCCTACGAGCGCTTTACGCCCAATGAATCCGGATAACGCTCGCCCCCTACGTATTACCGCGGCTGCTGGCACGTAGTTAGCCGGGGCTTCTTCTGCAGGTACCGTCAGGTTGCCCCCTCGTCCCTGCTGAAAGCGGTTTACGACCCGAAGGCCTTCGTCCCGCACGCGGCGTCGCTGCGTCAGGCTTTCGCCCATTGCGCAAGATTCCCCACTGCTGCCTCCCGTAGGAGTCTGGGCCGTGTCTCAGTCCCAATCTGGCTGGTCGGTCTCTCAACCCAGCTACCCATAATCGCCTTGGTGGGCCGTTGCCCCACCAACTAGCTAACAGGCCGCGGGCCCATCCCTCGCCGTCTGGGCTTTCCCGCCTCCCCCATGCGGGGGCTGCGGAGTATCCGGTATTACCCACGGTTTCCCGAGGCTGTCCCGGAGCGAGGGGCAGGTTGCCCACGTGTTACTCAGCCGTTCGCCACTTTATGCACACCCGGAGGTGCTTTAACCGTTCGACTTGCATGTGTTAGGCGCGCCGCCAGCGTTCATCCTGAGCCAGGATCGAACTCTCCGTTCAAATCGGGCCGGCGTGAGCCGGCGCTCAATCGATTCTCTCGGCGGTCCGTCCAGACCGAAGATCCCGCTGATCTCGGATTCGCTGAAATTGACGTCTCTGACATGTGTCAGGTCTCGAATTTCGCTAGTCTGTCTTCGTCGATCTTTCGATCGCAGTATCCGGTTCTCAAGGTACTCCCGCGCAGGTCGCGGAGGTCGTCCGCTCCGGCGCGCGGGGAATAACTATACGCTCCCGCCGCGACGGCGGGGCCGGGAATCGGGGCCTACACGATTCCTACACAAACGGGGCTGGGGGCTTTAGATACCGTGCCTTACCAACTCGCATGCAGCGCCAAGCAGTTGGTCGCGCTCACGCTCCGTGGGTGCCTCCGCATATACCCTCACCGCTAGACCGGTACGCGACGGCCTGATGAGCACCCACGAGTCGTCATCAAACTGAAGGCGCAGCCCATCGGCATGGGAGACCTCCACGGGAACCCTCCCGGCCAGGCTCGAGGGGTTCAGTCCCGGCAGCACGTTACGAAACGCCTGGTTTACCGCAGGCTCAAGACGTATGTCGCGCCGCGCATAGCGCATCGAGCCGATCTGGTCGATCAGGGACCTCACAATCCCCGACATCTTGCCGCCCCTCTGGCACAGACGCTCAACGGCCAGCAGGCCTACGAGCAGCCCGTCACGCTCTCTCAGGTGCGTGGGAACACAGATACCGCCATACTCCTCCACCCCCATGAGGACGTCCCCCTCAAGGAGCTCTCTATATATGCGGGGAAATCCCACGGGCACCACGGTGACGTCGCACCCGAGCCGCTCGGCCTGCCGTGTGACGCAGGCCGAGCAGGTCAGGGTCATCACAACTCGCCCGGACATGTCGTGACCCTCTACGAGCTGGCTCATGACCAACGGCGCAAGCTCGCGGGCAGGGACGATCTCCCCGAGCTCGTCGACAACCGCGGCACGGTCACCGTCACCGTCAAGCAGCAGCCCCAGCTGGGCACCATGCACCACGACGGCCTGCTCACAGGCGTCTGCCCACGGATCCCGCGGGTCAGGGTGAATCCCGCCAAAGTCCTCGCGGCGCTCCGCGTGGATTTCAACGACTTCACAGCCCGCCTTGCCGAGCAGGCGCGCAAGATGCTCCGCCCCCGCTCCGTACATGGCGTCAATGACGACCTTGGGCCTCATGGCCGCGATCGCCTCTTGGTCAACAAGCGCAAGCAGCGTGTCAAGGTAGGCTGAGACGAGGTCGCACGTCTCGAAGGCGCCACGCTCGGCCGTGGGGACGGGGGGTATAACCTGCTCTACCTCATCCAGAAACGCCCTAGACGCCGGCCCGCCGTCTGAGCCACGCACGAGCAGGCCTCCATACTCGCAGGAGCGCTCGCTTGCCGTAAGCATGACGACACCGGCGGCACGCTCGTCATGTGCGCACGACCATGCGACGGCGGGAGTTGGGCAGGCGCGGTCCGAGAGCATCACCCCAAGACCGTGCGCAGCAAGAATGCCGGCGGCGACCTGAGCAAACTCCTCCGACCCGTGACGGGTGTCAAAGCCGACATAGACCGTTGCGCCCGGCGAGTCCTCTGACCACAGGAGACCCAGCGCGTCCGCGACGCGCGCGACCCCCTCCTCGTCAAATCCATCCGCGAAACGAGCGTGCCAGCCGTCAACGCCAAAACGGATTATGTCGCCACGCTTATCCAACAAGGTCCGCGTTCTTCTCGCCAAGGGCCTCGCGGAAGGCCCCGACCTGATCGGGGTCGGACAGCGCGATGCGGGCGTTAGTTGCTGCCCAGGCGGCCGGGGTGCCGGTATCGCAGCCCTCGGCAGGGTCCACGACGAGGGCGTACATCTCCTCCTCGGCCAGCAGCCGCTCCATGGCGTCGGTCAGCTGGATCTCGTTGCCGGCACCGGGCCCCTGCGTGGCGAGAAGCTCCATGATGCGGGGGGAGAGCAGGTAGCGCCCAACGATGAACAGGTGCGAGGGCGCATACTCGGGGCGCGGCTTCTCCACGAGCCCCGTGACCTTCCAGACGGCGCCCTCCTGCTCGCCGGTCGCCTCGGCGCCGGGCAGGCTCCCGATGCACGTGCCGGCGATGATGCCGTAGCGGCTCACCTGGTCTGCCGGCACGGGGGCCACGGCAATGACGGACGCGCCGTCGTGCTCACGCGAAACCTCGGCCATGCGCACGCACATCTGACGATCCGGGACAAAGTAGTCGCCCAGGAGGACAAAGAACGGCTCGGAGCCGATCTCGTCGGCGGCCTGCAGCACCGCGTGGCCCAAGCCACGTGCCTCATCCTGGTAGACAAAGGAGACGGGCAGGGTCGAGGCCTCGTGCACCCGGGCGGCCTCGGCGGTCTTGCCGCGCTTGCGCAGCATGGACTCAAAGGCATGGTCAACGGAGAAATACTGCTCGATCTGCGGCTTCTCGTGCGAGTTGACAATGACGACGCCGTCGACGTCTGCCGGCTCAAGGGCCTCCTCCACCACATACTGGATGACCGGCTTGTCAAGCACGGGGAGAAGCTCCTTGGGCGTGCACTTGGTGGCCGGCAGGAAGCGCGTGCCGAGACCTGCGGCGGGGATGATTGCCTTCATGTGATCGGTTCCCTTCGGGTCGATTCGTTTTATGCCCCCGGGAGCCCGGCGGCACTCAAAACATACCCCATTGAGGGCTCCGGGATTCCCTCCCCTCTGCCAGCGGACGAAGAAGCGCGCCCTCCGTTACCCGAAGAGCGCGCTGTCACAGTCGCTACACATCCTTGTAAACTGCCTAAGCTGCCAAGCGCCGAGCCAAGGGGCACCCGTCCGAAACGCCCGACGCCGAGGCCCCTCTCGCCAGGCGCTAGTCGGGGACTGAGATGCCCTGCCGCTCCAGGTAGCCGATCAGCCGCTCCATGGTGTCCTCGGAGAGGACGTGCTCCATCAGACAGGCCTCGGAGTCGGCAACCTCCGGCTCCACGCCAAGATCGCGCTCGAGGAAGAGGCGCAGCGCGCGGTGGGAGCGCCACACCAGGGACGCATAACGGCGACCCTCACCGGTGAGCGTCACGCGCCCATACCGGCTCTGCTCCACCATGCCGCTCTCCTTGAGCGTGGAGAGCGCCTTGTTGACGCTGGCCTTGGAGACGCCCAGCTGCTCCGCCACGTCGACCGAGCGAACCGAGCCGTCACCGTCATCCTTGGTAGAAAGCCGGTAGATGGCCTCCAGATAGTCCTCCCCCGCCCGGCTCAGGGCGTGGTCCTCCTGATTCATGCGCATCGTGTCCTCCAGCCTACGTCACGGTCGCACTGACGGGCAAGCCGCCCTCCTGAGCGTCTGGGCCGCACTCGTTTCGGCCGCGCCATCCCCTCGGGACCGCGGGGAACTCGGCCGTGTCCATAGGAGCGAGAAGAGCCACGCGCTCCTACGCCCACGCGCCCTACGCATCCTCCTCGTCGGGGAGGGTCGTGCGACGAATGCGGGCGCCGAGGGACGCCAGCTTCTCGACGAAGCCCTCGTAGCCGCGGTCGATGTGGTGAATCTCCGAGACGGTGGTGATGCCGTCGGCCACGAGGCCCGCCATCACGAGCGCGGCGCCGCCGCGCAGGTCGGGCGACTTGACCTGGGTCCCCGAGAAGCCGTCGACGCCGTGCACGATGGCGTGGTGCCCCTCGATCACGATGTCGGCGCCCATGCGGGAGAGCTCGCTTGCGAACATGAAGCGGTTCTCGAAGACGTTCTCGGTGATGATGCAGCTCCCCTTGGCCAGCGCGAGCAGGCACATGGTCTGCGCCTGCATGTCCGTGGGGAAGCCCGGGAAGGGAAGCGTCTGGATGTCCGTGGGGACGAGCGGGCGGTCGCGCCAGACGGTGCAGGAGCGCGGCCCGCGCTCGACGGAGGCGCCCATCTGCTCGAACTTCTTGAGGACGAGCCCGAGGTGCTTGGGGTCGAAGCCCGTGACCGTCACGGGGTCTTGGGCAAGCGCGCCGATGGCCAGGAAGGTGCCGGCCTCGATGCGGTCCCCCACCACCTTGTGCGTGACGGGGTACAGCTCGGAGACGCCCTCGACCTCGATGACCGGCGACCCGGCGCCGGAGACCTTGGCCCCCATCTCGTTGAGGAGGTTGGCAAGGTCCACGATCTCCGGCTCGCGCGCGGCGTTGTCGATGGTGGTGGTGCCCTTGGCGAAGACCGAGGCCATCATGAGGTTCTCGGTGGCGCCCACGCTGGCAAACGAGAGGGTCACGGTGTCGCCCACAAGGCCGTGCGGGGCGATCGCGTGAATGTTGCCGTGATCGACCTTGAACTCGACGCCCAGGGCCTCGAGGCCGAGGATGTGCATGTCAATCTTGCGGGCGCCGATGTTGCAGCCGCCTGGCATGGCCACGACAGCCTTCCCGAAGCGGGAGAGGAGCGGTCCTAAAACGGCGGTTGAGGCGCGCATCTGCGCCACGAGGTGATAGGGGGTCTCCCAGGAGTCGACGGTAGAGGTGTCGATGCGCAGCTCATGCTCGTTGACGACCTCGATCGTGGCCCCGATGTTCTTGAGGACCTTGCCCATGACGTGCACGTCCGCGATGTTGGGGACGTTGGTGAGCGTGGTGACGCCCGGCGCCATGATGGTGGCTGCCATGAGCTTGAGCGCCGAGTTCTTGGCGCCCTCGACATGGACCTCACCCGTGACCCGGTGACCGCCCTCTACCTGGATGACATCCATCTGACCTCCGTCTTAACGGGAAGTCGCGGACGCGCTCCCCAATGCCTGCCTCAGCAGAAGATTACACCACTTGATCTTCTTCTCGAAATAGGCCGACCGGTAGTCCCCCTCAGCGATCTTGTCGAGCTCGTCGATGGCCTCGTCACGCGTGCGGCGCACGGTCTCGGGGTCGATGTCGTCGACGCGGCGGGCGTGGTCGGCCAGGATGATGACGCCGTCGTTGTCAATCTCGGCATAGCCGCCGGAGACGACCACGTCAAACTCCGCGCCACCGTCCTCGGGACGCTGGCGGATGCGCACCACGCCGTCACCAAGGGCCACGATCTCCGGCGCGTGGCCGGGCCAGACCCCGAGCTCGCCCGCATAGGTGACGAGCACGAGGTTGGCGACCGGCCCCTCGTAGAGGAGCCGGTCGGGTCGCACGAACTGGCAGTTGAGCTGCGCCATGGGCTACTCCTCCGCCGCCTTGCTCGCCTGCATCTCGTGGGCGCGACGACGCACGTCCTCGATGGTGCCGGCATAGCGGAAGGCCTGCTCGGGGAGGTCGTCGCACTTGCCGTCGACGATCTCGGCGAAGCTGCGGACCGTGTCCTCCACGGTGACGTAGACGCCGGGGTTGCCCGTGAACTTCTCGGCAACGTGGAAGGACTGCGAGAGGAACTGCTGAATCTTGCGGGCGCGCGCCACGACGCGCTGCTGCTCCTCGGAGAGCTCGTCCATGCCGAGGATGGCGATGATGTCCTGGAGGTCGGAGTACTCCTGGAGGGTCTCCTGGACGGCCATGGCCACGCGGTAGTGCTCCTCGCCCACAATCGAGGGGTCAAGGGCGGAGCTGGAGCTCGCCAGCGGGTCGACGGCCGGGTAGATGCCGAGGTCGGTGATGGAGCGGGACAGGACCGTGGTGGCGTCGAGGTGCGTGAACGTGGTGGCCGGCGCCGGGTCCGTGAGGTCGTCCGCGGGCACGTAGACGGCCTGGACCGAGGTGATCGACCCCTCCTTGGTGGAGGTGATGCGCTCCTGCAGCTCGCCCATCTCGGTGGCCAGCGTTGGCTGGTAGCCGACGGCGGAGGGCATGCGGCCGAGAAGGGCCGAGACCTCGGAGCCCGCCTGGGAGAAGCGGAAGATGTTGTCGATGAACAGCAGCACGTCCTGGCCCTGGTCACGGAAGTACTCCGCGGTGGTCAGGCCGGCCAGGGCGACGCGCATACGGGCTCCTGGCGGCTCGTTCATCTGCCCGTAGACCAGGCAGGTCTTGTCGATGACGCCAGACTCGGTCATCTCGAGGTAGAGGTCGGTGCCCTCGCGGGTGCGCTCGCCGACGCCGGTGAAGACCGAGGTGCCGCCGTGCTGCTGGGCGAGGTTGTTGATGAGCTCCTGGATGAGGACCGTCTTGCCGACGCCTGCGCCGCCGAAGAGGCCGGTCTTGCCGCCGCGGACGTAGGGCTCCAGGAGGTCGATGGCCTTGATGCCCGTCTCGAAGATCTCCGTGGTGGTGGTCAGCTCGTCAAAGGCGGGCGCCGGGTGGTGGATCGGGTAGTACTGCACGTCGTCCGGCATGGGCTTGCCGTCGACGGGCTGGCCCATGACGTTCCAGACGCGGCCGAGGGTGGAGGGGCCGACCGGCATCATCATGGGGTGGCCGGTGTCGCGCACCTTAAGGCCGCGCGTGAGGCCGTCGGTGGACGACATGGCGACGGTGCGCACCGTGCCGCCAGGCAGCTGCGACTCCACCTCGAGGATGGTACTCACGTGGCCGACCGGCGTGTCGCCCTCGACGACGAGCGCGGTGTAGATGCCGGGGACCTGGCCGTCGAACTTGACATCGACGACCGGGCCGACGACGCGCACGACCGTGCCGATGCCGACGGTCCGGTTGAGCTTGTGATACGCGGCCTCCTCGAGGGCGGTTCGCGTCTCGTGGTTCTTCTCTGCCATCAGTTGTCCTCCAATGCGGACGCGCCGCCGATGATCTCGTTGAGCTCGGTGGTGATGGAGCCCTGGCGAACGCGGTTGAACGTGCGCTCAAGCGTGCCCAGGACCTCACGGGCGTTGTCGGTCGCGGACTGCATGGCACGGCGGCGTGCGCCGTGCTCCGCGGCAGCCGAGTCGAGCAGCGCGTGGAAGATGACCGTCCTGAAGTAGGCCGGCATAAGGTGCCCCAGGACCTCCTCGGCCGAGGGGTCGAAGGCGAAGTCGGTGTAGGCGGGGCCCTTCACCTGGGAGAGCGCCTCGGGGTCGCGCGGCTTGTTGGGCATCGTGAGCTGCTCTCGCGTGATGGGGAGCAACTGCTCGACGACCTGGGTCTGCTCGACGCGGTTCTTGGCGTGCCAGTAGTAGAGCACCACGCGGTCGATCTCGCCGGAGACATAGCCCCGCATGACGTAGGACGCGATGCGGTCGGCCTGGTCCTGGTTGGGCTCGGACGAGATGCCGACGAACGACATCACCGGCGCGATCTTGCGGTAGGTGAAGTACTCCGTGGGCTTGCGGCCGCAGGTGATGACCGAGGAGTTGACGCCCCTGGCGTGCAGGCGACGCATCTCCGCCTCGACCGCGCGCTGCTGGACGATGTTGAAGCCGCCCGCCAGGCCGCGGTCAGACGCGACGAGGATGAACAGGACGTGCCTCTCCTCGGGGTGGCGCGCCAGCAGCGGCTGCGACGAGTCGAAGCTCGCGCCGGCCACGTTGGCGAGCATGCGCGTGATGGCGTCCTTGTAGGGCTCCGCCTCCTCCGCGCGCTCGAGGGCCCTGCGGATCCGCGCCGTGGAGACCATCTCCATCGTGCGCGTGATCTGCATGGTGCTCCTGATCGAGCTCATGCGCCGCTGTATTTCGCGAAGGTTCGCCATCGCGCGCTACTCCCCCTGCTTCAGCGGGTCGTGGCCGCCGTCGGGCGAGACCGTCTGCTCGGCGTTCTCCTCGACGTCCTCGGCCTTGCGGCGGTTGGGGTACTCCTTGAGGAACTCCTTCTTGTAGCGCGCGATGCGGGCGCGCAGGCGCGCGGAGAGCGCATCGTCGAGCTTGCCACCGAGCACGGACCGACGGAGCTTCGGGCAGCGCTCGGACATGTACTTGGCCAGGCCGTCGCGGAACAGCGTGACGTGGTCGAGATCGATGTCGTCGAGGAGGTCCTCCTTGGCGGCGAAGATCGCGATGATCTGGTCGCAGACGTCAAGCGCCGAGAAGCGCTTCTGCTTGAGCAGCTCCATCATGTGGGCGCCGTGGTTGAGCTGGTACTGCGTGGTGGCGTCGAGGTCGGAGCCGAACTGCGAGAAGGCCTGCTTCTCGCGGTAGGAGGCAAGGTCGAGCCTCAGCGTGCCCACGACCTGCTTCATGGCCGGCACCTGCGCAGCGCCGCCTACGCGGCTGACCGAGATGCCCACGTCCACTGCCGGGCGCTGGCCCTGGAAGAAGAGGTTGGACTGCAGGTAGATCTGGCCGTCGGTGATCGAGATCACGTTGGTGGGGATGTAGGCGGAGACGTCGCCCTCCTGCGTCTCGATGATCGGGAGCGCCGTGAGCGAGCCGCCGCCGTTGGCGTCGGAGAGCTTGCAGGCGCGCTCGAGCAGGCGCGAGTGCAGGTAGAAGATGTCGCCCGGGTAGGCCTCGCGTCCAGGCGGACGGTGCAGCGTCAGCGACATCTGACGGTAGGCTACGGCCTGCTTGGAGAGGTCGTCGTAGACCACGAGGGCGTGGCCGCCGGGGTGCTCGGCGTCGGCCGGGTTGCCGTGCTCGTCGTTGTACATGAAGTACTCGCCGATCGCGGCGCCCGACATCGGGGCGATGTACTGCATGGCCGCGGAGTCGGCCGCCGGGGCGGCCACGATGACTGTCTTGTCCAGGACGCCGTGCTGGCGCAGGGACTCGCGCACCGCGGCGACCGTGGAGGCCTTCTGGCCGATGGCCACGTAGATGCAGACCATGTCCGTGTCGCGCTGGTTGACGATGGCGTCGACGGCGATGGCGGTCTTGCCGGTCTTACGGTCGCCGATGATGAGCTCGCGCTGGCCGCGGCCGATGGGCACCATCGCGTCGATGGCGAGAAGGCCCGTCTGCACGGGCTCGCACACCGGCTGGCGCTCCATGATGCCGGGGGCCTTGAACTCGACGGGGCGTCGGTGGGTGGTGTTGATGGGTCCGAGGCCGTCGATGGGCTGGCCGAGCGGGTTCACCACGCGGCCGAGCATGGCGTGCCCAACCGGGATGTCCATGACGCGACCGGTGGTGCGGCACTCGTCGCCTTCCTTGATGTCCTCGACCTCGCCGAAGAGCACGGCGCCCACGTCGTCCTCGTCAAGGTTCTGCACGAGACCGTAGACGTCGCGGCCGGTGGCCGAGCTGGTGAACTTGAGCAGCTCGCCGGACATGGCGCTCTTGAGGCCAGAGACGCGCGCGATGCCGTCGGCCACCTCGGTGACAACCGAGGCCTCCTGGCGGTCGACCGTCGCGTTGATCTGCGCGAGCTCCTCGCGCAGCGTGCTCATGATCTTCTCGGAGCTAATGCTTTCCATTAATGTTCCTCGCCTTCGATGAAGGTAGACGAGAGGGTCTTGCGAATGTTGGCGAGCTGCGCGCGCACGGAGGCGTCGTAGCGCTTGCCGCGTACCTCGAGCATGATGCCGCCGATGATGGACGGATCAACGCGCTCGACCAGGTAGACCGGGGCGTTGAGGTCCTTCTCGGCCTTTGCCCGGACCTTTGCGCGCAGGTCGTCGTCAAGGGGGACGGCGGTGGTCACGGTCACGGAGACCGTGGTGTCCTGCGCGTCGAGAAGCTCCTTGTAGTGCTTGGCGACCTGCTCGATGAGGCCAAGGTCGTCCTCGCGCTGCATGGCGGCAAGGGTCTCGAGGACCTCGGGCGAGAACTTCTTGGCGTGCTGCCACTGCACGAGGTCGGAGTTGGCCCTCCCCTCGGAGCGGGCGGCCTCGAGGAGCGCCCGGGTGTACGCCTCGATCTTCTCGGCGTTGCCGCGCCTACTTGTCGTCGACATCGGGGGCTCCCACTTCCGCGAGGTACTTCTCGGC
The DNA here is from genome assembly GCF_016900315.1 of Olsenella profusa. Classification (GTDB taxonomy): domain Bacteria; phylum Actinomycetota; class Coriobacteriia; order Coriobacteriales; family Atopobiaceae; genus Thermophilibacter; species Thermophilibacter profusus_A. The sequence goes on along the minus strand of NZ_JACSNQ010000005.1, from coordinate 39,020 downwards.
GAGCTTGCGCTGCTCTTCCTCGGAGAGGTCGTTGCCGATGATCTTGCTCGCGATCTCCACGGAGAGGTCCACGACGGAGCTGGAGAGCTCAATCATGGCCTTGTGGCGCTCGGAGTCGACGGCGCCGTGCGCCTTTGCGATGATGTCGGCGGCCTCGCGCTGGGCCTTGGCGAGCACCTCGGAGCGGACCTCCTCGGCCTCCTTCTTTGCCTTGGCGACGATGGCCTCCGCCTCGTGGTGCGCCTCGAGGATCTTGCCCTCGTAGCTCTTCGCCTCCTGGGCTGCCTCGAGCTTGGAGCGCTCGGCGGCGTCGAGGTCGTCCTGGATCTTGGCCTGGCGCTTCTCCATCATGGACAGGACCTGCGGCCACACGAGCTTGGCCAGCACCGCCCAGATGATGAGGAAGGCGATGAGCGCGGGGATGAACTCGGCGGGCTTGGGCAGGAGGATGTCCGCGCCGACCGCGGACTCCTCGGCAAGCGCCACCGTGGGCAGGGAGCAGACGGACGCCGCAGCGACGCCAAACGCCCCCAGACCGGCCGCGAGCCTTCTCGAAGTTTTCTTCATGCTTGCCTCCAACTTGCCTCCTGCGACAGCCTACTTGACGATGAGGCTGACGACGAAGCCGATGAGGGCGAGGGCCTCGACGAAGGCCGAGCCCAGGATGAAGACCGTGAACAGACGGCCCTGGACCTCGGGCTGGCGAGCCATGCCCTGAGCGACGCCACTAGCAGCGAGACCAATGCCGATACCAGCGCCGATAACGCCAAGACCGTAACCAACGACACCGAGAGCTCCCACTGTTCCTCCTTTGTCATTCGCCCGTCCTTGTAGCTGGGCGAGTTTCAAACCAAACTGCTATGCACTGCGGGCCGGGCCCGCGGGTTGCCAAGGGGCGCGCCTACTCCTCGTCGGACTCTGCGATCTGGATGTAGACGGCGGTGAGCAGGGCAAAGACGTACGCCTGGATGGCGGCGACCATAATCTCGACCACGTAGATGACGAGCAGGATGCCGACCCATAGCACCGAGGCGCCCGCCTGGACGGCCGTGGCCGCGGAGAACGCCTGGACCATCGGCTCGAAGAAGAGCGAGGCGAGAATGGCGAACGTGCCCATGACGACGTGGCCGGCGAAGAGGTTGCAGAAGAGTCGCACGGCCAGCGTGATGAGGCGCAGGATCGTGGAGAAGACCTCGATGAGCCACACGAGGGCGTTGAGCGGGAAGGCAACGCCGGCCGGCGCGAGGCTCTTGGCGTAGCCGAGCGCGCCGTGCTTCTTGACGCCGCACGCGATGAAGTAGACGAACGAGCAGATGGCCAGAGCCGCGGTGGTAGAGATGGTGCCGGTGCCCGGCTTGCAGCCCGGGATGATGCCCACGAGGTTGTTGGCGAGCACCACCAGGAAGAGGGACGCGATGAACGGGAAGTGGCGCTTCCAGGAGTCCCCGAGCAGTCCCTTGCACATGTCGTCACGGACGAACTCGACGAGGAACTCCATGCCGTTGACGAAGAAGCCCCGCGGGACGAGGCTCTGTGCCTGGCGCTTCTTGAAGACGAAGAGCACCACGAGCATCAGCACGACGGCCACGGCAAACCAGAACGAGTACTGCGTGAAGCCGACGGTGTCCAGGTTCCCAACGATGGGCTGCGAGGTGAAGCTGCTGACGAGCTCGTTTACCTCATCGCCTAGGCTGTCCAACGGATTGCCCACGCTACGTCCTCCCCTCAAGCCCGTGGCCCGCCGTTGGCGGCCCGCCAGGCCCTTACCGCCTCGACCGCCCAGAAGAGCAGGAAGAGAGCGACCATCGAACATGCAAAGGCGAGAAAGACGTCCTCGGCGAGGGCGTACGCCACGGCCAGGGCCAGAAGCAGCGCCAGGTACGAGACCATGACGCTCGCGATCCCGGCGGCGACGCTCACCTTTGCGCCCCTTTTGAGCGCCCGCTCAAAGAGGACGGCGGCGGGAACGCAGCCCGCCACGCCGACGAGACCACCGACGATAAGTGCGGCCGGAAGACCCATCGGCACCCTCCCTGAGAGGATTTCAAAAGTACGAGTAGTCTAGCCCTCCCGCCGAAATCGTCAAGGGGTCTGTCATGGTGCGAATGCATTTCGTCACAAACATTTACGACGGCAGACCGGCCCCGCGCACGCGATGGCGCGGGGCCGGCACAAGGTTCTTCTCGCCATGAAAGACGCAGCTAGATGGCGCTACTTGGTGCCGTAGATGCGGTCGCCGGCGTCGCCGAGGCCCGGCAGGATGTAGGCGTGCTCGTTCAGGCAGCGGTCGAGCGCGCAGGTGTAGAGGCGGACGTCAGGGTCGAAGTCCAGCACGGCGCGCACGCCCTCGGGCGCCGAGACGAGCGTGAGGGCGCGGACGTCCTTCACGCCCGCCTCCCGCAGGAACTGGATGGCGGCGGTGAGCGAGCCGCCCGTGGCGAGCATCGGGTCCACGATCAGGCAGGTGCGGTTCTCGATGTCGTCCGGGAACTTGCAGTAGTACTGGTGCGGCTCGTGGGTCACGGGGTCGCGGTACATCCCCACGTGCCCCACGCGCGCCGAGGGGACGAGCTCGAGGATGCCGTCGACCATGCCGAGGCCCGCGCGCAGGATCGGGATGATCGCAACCTTCTTGCCCGCGAGGCGCTTGCAGGTGGTAGTCTCCAGCGGGGTCTCCACCTCGACGTCCTCGAGCGGGAAGTCGCGCATGGCCTCGTAGCCCTCGAAGATGGCGAGCTCTGTCACGAGCTCGCGGAACTGCTTGGTGCCCGTGCTCTTGTCGCGCAGGATGTGGAGCTTGTGCCGCACGAGCGGGTGGTCGATGACGGTGAAGCGCTGCGGGTCGAACTGGTCTGCCATAGGGGCTCCTTCGGTCTCGTCGGACGTTGGCGTGCGGGGCGTGACAGGGGGACAGGGCGGTGACAACTCCTCCGTCCCCCTGGCTCACAGCTCGGGGTAGAGGGGGTGGGCCTGGAGCATCTCGCGGACCTCGGCGGCCACGCGCTCGGAGACCGCGCTCTTGCCGAGGGAGCCCACGACCTCGCCGATCAGCTGGCCCACGCGCTCGCACTCCTGCTCGGTGAAGCCGCGCGTGGTGACGGCCGCGGACCCCACGCGGATGCCGCTCGTGACAAAGGGGGAACGCGTCTCACCGGGGATCGTGTTCTTGTTGACAGTGATGCCCACCTCGTCGAGGGCGCGCTCGGCGTCCCTGCCCGTGACGTCGCCCGCCGGCGTGAGGTCGACGAGCAGCAGGTGGTTGTCGGTGCCGCCGGAGACCAGACGCAGCCCGGCCGCCTCCATGCCCCGGCCGAGCGCCTTCGCGTTGGCGAGGACGGCGTCGGCGTAGGCGGCGAACTCCGGGCGTAGCGCCTCGCCGAAGGCCACGGCCTTGCCGGCGATGACGTGCTCGAGCGGGCCTCCCTGGCTGCCCGGGAAGACCGCCGAGTCGAGCTTCTTGGCGAGCGCGTCGTCGTTCGAGAGGATGAGCCCGCCACGCGGGCCGCGCAGGGTCTTGTGCGTGGTGGAGGTGACCACGTCCGCGCAGGGGACCGGGCTCGGGTGGCGCCCGGTGGCCACGAGACCGGCGATGTGGGCCATGTCCACCATGAGGGCCGCGCCCACCGAGTGCGCGATCTCGGCGAAGCGCTCGAAGTCGATGACGCGCGGGTAGGCCGAGGCGCCGGCGATGATCACCTTCGGGCGCTCGCGGCGCGCGAGCTCCTCCACGGCGTCGTAGTCGATCCGCTCGGTCTTCTCGTCAACGCCATAGGAGACCACGTGGTAGAGCCTGCCGGAGAAGTTGGCCGGCGAGCCGTGCGTGAGGTGGCCGCCATTGTCGAGCGCCATGCCCATGATGGTGTCGCCGGGCGTGGCGAGGGCGGAGAGGGCTGCGTAGTTTGCCTGCGCGCCCGAGTGGGGCTGCACGTTGGCGTGGGCGGCGCCGAAGAGGCGGCACGCGCGGTCGCGGGCGAGGTTCTCCACCTCGTCAACGGCCCAGCAGCCGCCGTAGTAGCGCTTGCCGGGCAGGCCCTCGGCGTACTTGTTGGTGAGGGGCGTGCCCACGGCCTCCATCACCGCCAGGGAGACGAAGTTCTCCGAGGCGATGAGTTCGATCGAGGAGCGCTGGCGGCGCAGCTCGTCCTCAACGGCGGAAAAGACCTCGGGGTCGGACGCGCTCAGGTGGTCATAAGTCATGGAACCCCCTCCTTTTTGGCACGACGCCCGCGCGGGGCGGGCGTCGGTCGGGTCTTTGCGGGCTACATCCCAAAGTCGGCGGGGACGCCGGCGAAGTCTGGGTCGTCCTCGCGCATGATCTTCTCGACGCGGCCCGTGTGGCGGCCGCCGGCGAACTCGGTGGTGAGGAAGGTGTCGACGATCGCCTCGTTGTCCATGAGCGAGACGAAGCGCCCCGAGAGGCCGATCACGTTTGCGTTGTTGTGCTCGCGGCAGAGGCGCGCGAACTCGACGGACTGGATGGGCACCGCGCGCACGCCGGGGACCTTGTCGGCCGTCATGGCGATGCCGAGGCCGGTGCCGCAGATGAGCACGCCGCGGTCGGCCTTGCCGGAGGCCACCAGGCGCGCGACCTTGTCGGCGAAGTCGGGGTAGTCGCAGCGGGCGTCCGTGGCGGGGCCGCAGTCAACGACCTCGTGGCCCAGCGAGCGCAGGTGCTCGATGATCGGGGCCTTCTGCAGGAATCCGGCGTGGTCGGAGCCGATGGCGATGCGCATGGGGTCTCCCCTCGTTGGTGGCGGGTGGTTCCTGTCTAGGGTACCACGCGCGACGAGGCGGCACGCCGGGTCGGCAGGCGGGCGGACGGGCGGCGCGCGCCGTCAGCCACGCACGGCGAGAAGAACCTCGGCCTCCGTGAGGGCGCCGGCGCGCAGGACGCGCGGGGCCTCGCCCGTGGCGTCGACGATGGTGGAGGCCACGCCCACCGGCGCGGGGCCGGCGTCGAGCACGAGGTCGGCCGCCGCCACGATGCCGGGCTCCACGCCGTGGCCCGAGGTGGCCGCCGGCGCGCCGTGGGTGTTGGCGCTCGTCTGGGCGAGCGGCGTCCCGAGGGCGCGCACGATCTGGCGGCAGAGCTTCGAGCCCGGCACGCGCAGGGCGATGGTGGGGCCGTCCGGGCCGGGCTGGGCGTACTCGGGCGGCACGGCGGCCGAGGCCCGCACCACGAGGGTCAGGGCGCCGGGCCAGAGGGCGTCGGCCAGGCGGCGGGCCCAGGCGGGGACGCCCTCGCCGTAGACGGTGAGGTCGAGCGCGTCCGCCACGAACCACGGGAGGGTCTGCGTGCGCTCGCGGCGCTTGATGTCGAAGATGCGGCCGTGGGCGGGGTTTTGGGGCGTGGCCGCGCAGGCAAGCCCGTAGACGGAGTCCGTGGGCAGCACGAGCACGCCGCCCGAGCGGGCCACCTCCGCGGCGCGCGCCACGACCTCCGGGTCCGGCGCAGCCTGGCTGACGGTAAGAACGGCTCCCATGGCTAGGCCTCCCTCACGGCGACGAGCACGCGCGGACGGTGCGTGAGGTCCTCGCGCACCTCCACGGACGCCCACCCGCCCTGGGCGCGCACGAGCTCGGCCGCCTGGTCGAGCGACTCCTCGAAGAGCTCCACGGCGAGTATGCCGCCCGGCGCGAGCGCCCGCGGGGCAAGCTCTAGCAGCCGGCGGAACACGTCGAGCCCGTCGGCCCCGCCGTCAAGGGCGAGCGCGGGCTCGTGGTCTCTGACCTCGGCGGGAACCTCGCTCTGCAGGACGGCCGTGGGAATGTAGGGCGGGTTTGAGACAAGAACCGAGAAGGACCCCATGAGCTCGGGATCCACGCCGGAGGCCAGGTCGCACAGGACCAGGTCCACCCGATCCTCAAGCGAGAGGGCATCGCGGTTGCGCTCCGCGAGCGCGATGGCGCGCTCCGAGAGGTCGGTGGCGGTGACGTGCGTCTCCGGACGCTCCGAGGCTATGGAGAGCGCGATGCAGCCGGTGCCGGTGCCCACCTCGAGCACGCGGACGGGGGCCGGGGGCTCCGCGGCGTCGGGGGCATCCGTGGCGCCCTCTGCGCCGAGGTTCTTCTCGCCGGGGGCCTTCTGGGCGGAGGGTGCGGAGGCCGCTCCCCCGCCGCGTCGCACGAGGGCCGCGTCGACGCCCTCGAGGGCCGCGTCCACGAGGATCTCCGTCTCCGGGCGCGGGATGAGCACGCCCTGCTCGCAGCGCAGCACGATGTGGCGGAAGGGCATCTCGCCGGTCACGTACTGGAGCGGCTCGCCGGCGGCGCGACGCTCGATGGCGGCGTGCATGGCGGCGAGCTCGCCTGCCTCCAACGGCTTGTCGAAGTTGACGTAGAGCTCCACGCGGGAGAGCCCGGTCACGTTGGCGAGCAGCCACTCCGCGGAGAGGCGCGGGTGCTCGTCCCCCTTGCGGCCCAGGTAGCCGCTCGTCCAGTCCAGGACGCGCTTGATGGTCCAGGGCTCGGCCGCGGGCACGGCTACACCGCCTGGGCGAGCTTCTCGGCGCGCTCGGCGGCCGCGAGGGCCTCAATCACGCTGGAGAGCGAGTCCCCCAGCAGCACGCCGTTGTAGGTGGAGTTGAAGCCGATGCGGTGGTCGGTCACGCGGTCCTGCGGCTGGTTGTAGGTGCGGATCTTCTCCGAGCGGTTGCCGTGGCCGATCTGGGAGAGGCGCGCGGCGCCCTGCTCGGCCTGCTGCTTCTCCAGCTCCATCTCGTAGAGGCGGGCACGCAGCATCTGCATGCAGACCTCGCGGTTCTGAATCTGGGAGCGCTGGTCCTGGGACTGCACCACGGTGTTGGTGGGCAGGTGGGTGATGCGCACCGCCGAGTAGGTGGTGTTGACGCACTGTCCGCCGGGGCCGGAGGCGCAGTAGGTGTCGATGCGCAGGTCGCCGGGGTCGATCTGGATATCGATCTCGTCGGCCTCGGGAAGGACGGCCACCGTGGCCGTGGAGGTCTGGATGCGACCCTGGCTCTCGGTCTTGGGCACGCGCTGGACGCGGTGCACGCCGGACTCGTACTTGAGCACGGAGTAGACCTTGTCGCCGGAGACCTTGAACTCGATGGTCTTGAAGCCGCCCGCCTCGCTCGGGGAGGACGAGAGGATCTGGATCTTCCAGCCGCGCCCCTCGCAGAAGCGCTGGTACATCTTGAAGAGGTCGCCCGCGAAGATGGCCGCCTCGTCGCCGCCCACGCCTGCGCGGATCTCGACGATGGTGTCCTTCTCGTCGTTGGGGTCGGCCGGGATGAGCAGGAACTTGATCTCGTCCTCGAGCTCGGGGAGCTTGGCCTCGTTGGCGGAGATGTCCTCCTGGAGCATGGCCTTGTCCTCGGCGTCGGCCTCGTGGAGCATCTCCTTGGCGGCCTCGATGTCGTCGAGCGCCTGGAGGTACTCGCGGGCGCGGGTCACGAGCTCGGCCTGGCTGGCGTGCTCCTTGGCCAGGCGCGCGTACTCCTTGGGATCGGCCAGGACGTCAGGGTCCAGGAGCTTCTTCTCGAGCTCCTCGTAGGCCGCGATGATCTTGCTGAGCTTGTCTCGCATGGGTGTCTCCTTGTGGGTGGCGGCCGCTCGCGGCGGCAGGCAGATAGGTGCGTCGGGCTAGCGCTGTGCGCCGGCGACGCGGCTAGAGCATGTCAAACCTTGGGTACACGGCCCCTCCCACAGTCGGGCGACTACGCGCCTTGCGATGCTTGAACCTTCATATCATACCCCGCGCGCGGCCCTTGGGAGCGAGCGCCCGCCGCTTCACAGAAAAGGGCGCCCAGCCGCCGCGATGAGCCAAAAGGGGACGGGCCCCTTCTGGCTCATGTGCGACACTAGAGGCACCGACAGAAGGAGCATCCATGGCAGACCCCGGGGACGGCGAGAAGAGCAGGCGCGAGGACGCGGCCACCGATGCGCGCGAGGAGGCGCCGACGGAGCGGCTGGCACCGGAGGGGCCGGCAGCCGAGGAGGAGCCCGACGGGCTGGACGCCACCCTCGATGAGCTTGAGCTGGGAGCGGCGCCGGACGTAGGCGCCGGCCCCGCCGCCGACGAGGCGCCCGAGGCGACCGCGCCGCGCCCGACGCCCGCGGAGGCGCCCCGCCCGCCCGAGCAGGAGCCCAGCGGCGTGCGGGCCCGCGTGGCCGCGTTCGGCGCGCTTGTCCGTGGGCATCTCGTGACGAGCGTTCTTCTCGCCGTCATTGCGGTGGCGGCCGCGGCGTTTCTGGCGCTTGCGCTCTCCCACGCGACCGCCGTGCCGGACCAGACGACCATCGAGGCGGACGCTCGCGAGCGGATGGCAGCGCCCGCCTACTCCGGCGGCACCTACGGCGCCGACGACGTGGTGGTGACGCGCGGCGTCGAGGTGCGCTCCGTGTCGCGCTCCGCCACGGCGCCGGAGGGCTCCGAGGCGCGCTTCGGGGCGTCCGGCTACGCGGAGGCGGAGGTCGTGGTCACCTACGGTGGGTCCACGGTGAGCGCCAGCCTGGGCGCCACGCTTGCCTACGCCCAGGTAGACGGTACGTGGGAGGGCATCTCCGGAAGCGATGCCACAACGGGGGCGCTTGCCTGGCACGCCACGACAGGCGTGGACCAGCAGAAGGTGCTCCGCAACGTCCGTCTGGTCCTGAGACGGGCGGACGAGCTCACGGGAAGCGCCGACGGAGGGGCCGATGGCTCGGGGGACGGCGCCGCGCAGGGCGTCAGCCTCGAGGAGATCTACGCCGACTCCGACGTGACCATAGAGAGCGAGTCCTTTGACGAGGACGCGCAGACCGACACGCTGGAGATCACCTGCTCGAGGACGGGGGCGTTCGAGAGCTACGTCTGCCGCATGACCGTCACGTTTTCCTTTGGGCAGTCGAGCGGGCGGTGGGAGATCTCCTCGGTCGAGGTGGCCGACGGCGCGCGCGAGCGTAGCTTCGAGCCGATCATGGGCAGCTGGCAGGGCGCCTTCCAGCGTCAGGACACCGACGGTACCAAGTGCCTGGCCGGGCGCTCGGCGGGGCTGACGATCACCCTGGATTCCAGCTCGACCACCGACGGCGTGACCCGGCTCTCCGGCACGCTGAGCGGTCTTGCCCACTATCACGCCCGCCCCGACGACGACACCGACTCCTGCGACGGTGACACCCCGCTCGAGGCCGTGCCCTTCCAGGCGACGCTCGTGGGCGGCCACAACGACGCGACGGGCAGCGACCTGACCTTCGTGGCGACGCTCCCCGAGGACGTGGGCGGCACCGTAACCCTCACGCTGGGCTTTGGTACCGAGGACGACCCCGGCGCGGTGGTGGCGCTCGTTCAGACCACCTACCCGCACACCGGCTCGATCCTGTTCATCCCCTATGAGGAGACGCTTACCTACACGGACGTCTTCTCCCTCACGCGCGCGGAGTAGCGGCCAACGTCGAGGGCGACGCTGACGGCAAAAAGAACGCGTGGGCTCGGGGCGCCGGCCTGCTTACGGAAATGCAGCCAGTGCGCGCTCGGGGCATCGACGCACTAACGGAAACGCGGTCGGCGCGCTTACGGCTCCGAAGCGCTTACGAAATCGAGGTCAACGTCGGCCGCGACGGTGTAGCTGCTTATGGAATGACGGTTGTTGCGAACTCAAGGTTCTTCTCGCCTGCAACAGCCGGAAAGTCGTAAGCGCAGAACACCTCGGATGTGCGTTGGCCATGTTTCTGTAAGCACAGGCACGACCGCACGACGCATCAACCGTGTTCCCGTAAGCACCTTTGATCGGAACGCCCTCATTTGCCGAGTTTTCGTAAGCGCGCCCGATTCGCGCCGGTCCGCCCGGCCCGCAAGCCCGCACCTGGCCCGACGCACACAAAAGCGCCCCGCGAAGAGCATGCTCCGCGGGGCGCCCCGTCATGCGATGTAGTGCTCTGCGAGCTACTCGGCCTCGGTGGCCTCCGGCTCGGCAGCGGCCTCCTCGGCGGGAGCCTCAGCAGCAGCCTTGGCAGCCTCGGCCTCGGCCTTCTTGGCGTACTCGGCGGCACGCTTGGCCTTCTCAGCAGCCTTGGCCTCCTTGGCGGCCTTCTTGGCAGCGACCTCCTCGGCAGCCTTGGCGGCACGGGCTGCCTTGGCCTCCTCGGCCTTCTTGAGCTGGGCAGCGGCGGCGCCACCGAACTTGTCGGCGAAGCGCTGGACGCGGCCGCCGGTGTCGACGAGCTTCTGCTGGCCGGTGTAGAACGGGTGGCACTTGTCGCAGAGGTCGACCGTGATCTCGCTCTTGGTGGAGCGGGTCTTCCAGGTGTTGCCGCAGGTGCAGCGGACAGTGCACTCCACGTAGTCGGGGTGGATACCTTGCTTCATGGCAGGACTCCTCTTCTTCGGTCCTGGTTTCCGACCAGGACAGGGGTTCGTCTTGGTTCCGACCAAGACACAATAGCCGTATGACTATATCAGAAAGCCTGTGAGACGTCTGTGGAGATTTGCCACGGAGCGCGCGGTGGCAGGCAGCACAGGATGCCGGAGGCATGCCCGACGCGTCGGGAGCGGGCAGGATCGCCCTGGTTTTGCAATTCCCACGTAAGTGTGACAAAGCCTCCTCCGTATTTGCAATTTGGCCGTAAGTGTGACGCGTTTTTGCTCATCATGCGTCCGTTGTCTGTTTTTTATTTCATTTATTATCTATTTTCCTGCAGCTTTCCTCCCCCCGCTACCCAATGGGCCGGGAAAATGCGTCACAGTTATGACCGAATTGCAAATGAGAGTGCCTCATCTTCACACTTACGAGCAAATTGCAAATTTACCCGGGCGCCGTAGCGCCATGAACCGCGGGGCGGAGGGCCGCTCGCCGCCGGTCACCTGGCAGCGACGCAGGGAAATGCGTAGGATGGGCTGCGAGACACAGACCAGGAGGTGCCCCATGTTCCTTGCCATCGACGTCGGCAACACGCAGACCACCCTGGGCCTCTTTGACGAGGCCGGCGCGCTCGCGCGGGGGTGGCGCATGTCGACGGACGCCACGGACACCTCCGACATGCTACACGCGCGCCTCTTCTCGTTCTTCATGAAAGACGGGATGGAGCTCGCCCGCGTGGCCGAGGCCGGGGTGGCCAGTGTGGTGCCCGCGCTCGAGCGGGCGTGGCGCAAGTGCCTGGAGGCGCACCTTGGGCACCGCCCGCTCGTCGTGCGTCCGGGCGAGCCCTACGGCATGGAGATCGCGATGCCCAACCCGCGCCAGGTCGGCGCCGACCGCATCGCCAACGCCATTGCGGCGCGCACCACCTACGGGGCGCCTGTCATCGTGGTTGACTTTGGCACCGCCACGAACATCGACGTGGTCGACGAGCTGGGCCGCTACCGTGGCGGAGCCATCTCTCCCGGCGTCATGCTCTCCGCGGGGGCGCTCGTCTCGCGCGCGGCCCGGCTTGCGAGCGTGCCCATCGAGGCTCCCGAGCACGCCCTCGGCGACACCACCGAGACGGCCATGCAGTCCGGCCTCGTGATTGGTGCGGCCGCCCAGGCCGAGGGCCTCGTGAGCCGCATCAAGGACGAGCTTGGCGCCCCCAACGCCACAGTGGTGGCAACCGGCGGCCTCGCGCGCACGGTAGGGGCGGCAACGAGCCTCTTTGACGCCATCGACCCCGACCTCACCCTGCGTGGCATACGTGAGATCTGGCTCTGGAAGCAAGGTCAGCGGTAGCAGGCGCGGGACGTGCGGGCAGCTCTATGTAAAGTCACGCTTCTCTGGTCGAAAACGTGACGTTGCATAGAGTTGGTCTCGTTAAACTCGTCCAAAGTCACGCTTCTGGGTCGAAAAACGTGACTCCGCGTAGAGCCAGAGCCAGCAAGCCCGGCGAGAAGAACCTCAGCGCGCGGCCCGAAGCTCGGCCTGCTCGGGGGCGATCTCCAGCTCTTGGGCGCCGCCCTCAAGACGCACCGTGGCGCGGCCCCAGACGTCGACGCCCGCAAGCTCGCCGCGCCCGATGACGCGCCCGCCACGCACCACCTCCACAGGTTCCCCCATGCCGAGCAGGGCATCAAAGTAGTCGCCAAGTACGGGTGCGAGCGGACCGGCGGCGGCACCAGCAGACACGGCCGCCGCCCACTCGTCCACGGCATCACAGACCACGCGCTCAAGAGCGGCGGGCTCGGACGGCAGGTCCACCTCACCTGCGGGCTCGAGGTCGCAGGTCACGAAGACGCCCTCGTCGTCGTAGCCGGCTCGGGCGCGGACAAGGACAAGCGGCTCGCCCTCGGCCGAGGTCACGGCGTGCGGCCAGCTCACGCGGCCGCCGAATGCCTGCGCCACCGCGAGGGCAGCCACGAACGGCACGCCCGTCACAAAGCCCATCGGCACGCCGGGACGCAGCGTGACCGTGGCGACCTGAAGGCCCCTCTCGCCTACTCCCATGCGATCTCCCCAAGGTCCGCGGTGACGTGGCCCACGCGCTCGTCGCGCGGGGTCACGGGCACGCCGGCGTGCGCGAGGAAGCGCTCCGGGTCGTGCATGAGGTCCTCCATCGGCACGAGCACGTAGTCGCGCTCGCCGAGGCGCGGGTGCGGCAGGGTGAGACGGCTGCCGGCGTGGCGCTCGCCCTCCACCCACATGAGGTCGCAGTCGATGGTGCGCGGGCCGTTGCCCGGCTTCTTGGCGCCGCGCCCGCCCTTAGCAGAGGCGCCCTTCCCATCCGAGGCGGCCGAGTCCTTAGGCCGGATGCGCCCGAGCTCGTTTTCCACCTCAAGCAGCTTGTCCATGAGCACTAGCGGGTGGAGCTCGGTGCGAATCTCGGCCACGGCGTTGGCCACCGGTGTGGCAATGCCATAGGCGGGCTCGGTCTCGTAGGCGTGGGAGACGCTCACCACGCATGTGAGCGGGATCTCGTCGATGAGCTGGGCGGCACGCGCGAGGTTGGCCACGCGGTTGCCCACGTTAGAGCCCAGGCTCACAAAGCCCTGGCGCGCGTCCTTGTGCGAGACGGCCCAGTAGGCGTTCACGGCCTGGGACACGGACGCAACGTTGTGGACGCGCAGGATGCGGGCACCGTTCTCGATGGCCGAGATGCAGATGCCGGCCGTGGCGGCGTCTCGCGAGACGGCGTCGACCACCCCGGCGACGGCGCCCACGAAGCGCTTGCGCGAGACCGCGCACATGAGCGGGTAGCCCATCGAGGCCATCGAGCGCGTGGCGCGCTGGATGACCACGTCCTCGTCGGCAAACTTGTCAAAGCCGGCGCCCGGGTCCATGCAGATGCGCTCGCGCGACACGCCGGCGCGCATGAGGGTGCGCGCCTGGTCGCCGAGAAACCCCATGACCTGCCGCATGATCGGCGCCTCCTCGGGCAGCGTGAAGCGACGCTGCGAGGTCACGGGGCGCGGCAGGCGGCTGCCCGAGGGGCGCGACTCGTCGAGCGTGACCTGCCGGCGCGGCGTGTGCGTTCCGAGTCCGCCCTGGTTCCAGTGCATGACGACGCAGCCGCAGTCGGTGTCAGCCGCCACCTGGACCATCTCGGGGTCGGTGAAGCCGGAGACGTCGTTGACGATGGCGGCGCCCAGGCGCACGCACATGCGGGCGACGTCGGCATGACGCGTGTCAACGGAGACGACGGCGCCCGCACCCACGAGCTCGCGCACCACCGGCACGATGCGCTCGGCCTCCTCCTTGGAGCTGACCGGCTTGTGGCCGGGCCGTGTGGACTCCCCGCCCACGTCGATGATGTCGGCGCCTTCGTCCAGCATCTCGAGGCCACGCGCGATGGCCGCCTCGTGGTCGAGGTTCTCCCCGCCGTCAGAGAAGGAGTCCGGGGTCACGTTGAGGATCCCCATGATGCGCGGCCGCGTGAGCGAAAGCTCGTGCGCACCGCAGTGCCAGGTCCCGTAGTTCTCTCGTAGCATGGCGTCCTCCCTGAGGCGTGTTCCGTTCGACCATTGTACCCGCCGGGCCGCTGCCGCGAGAACCGGCGCCCGCTCAGAAACTGAAGGCGGCGGCGATGTCGCACGCGCAGACCAGGTCGGCGCCGGAGTCCGCCGGGGTCGAGTCCCGGTTGACAATCACGAGCTCGTCCCCCTGGAAGTAGTTCACGAGCCCGGCGGCGGGGTACACCACAAGTGACGTCCCCCCAATGACCAGCAGGTCAGCCGCCGCTATGGCCTCAACGCTGGCGAGAAGAACCTGCTCGTCGAGCTGCTCGCCGTAGAGCACCACGTCGGGCTTCACGAGGCCGCCGCACTTCTCGCAGTGCGGGACGCCCGCGGTCCGCATGACCCACTCCGCCGGGTAGACGGCGCCGCATTCCTGGCAGACGTTGCGGTGGACCGAGCCGTGGAGCTCGTGGACCGTACACGATCCGGCAGCCTGGTGCAGGCCGTCGATGTTCTGGGTGACCACCGCGGCGAGGTGCCCGGCCGCCTCGAGCTCGGCGAGCTTGACGTGCGCCTGGTTGGGGCGCGCCGTGAGACAGATCATGCGCTCCCGGTAGAAGTCGTAGAACTCCTTCGTGTGGGAGACGAAGAAGCCGTGCGAGAGCATCTCCTCGGGCGGGTACGCGAAGTGCTGGTGATAGAGGCCGTCAGCACTGCGGAAGTCGGGGATGCCGCTGGCCGTGGAGACGCCGGCGCCGCCGAAGAAGACGGCGCTCTTTGCCGCGGCGAAGCGCTCGGCGAGCACGGAAGCGGCATCGGTGGGATCGGTTATCGTGCGTGCCATGTGATGACCTCCTTGTGTGGGGCGGCAAGCGTACCTGACCGCCTGGGCCCATGGTAGCGCCACGTGAAGAATCCGTTTGGGACGGTTCGCCCGGCCTTGGGAGGGGCATAAGAGTCAGGTGTTGTGCACTCTGTGTCGGCACTACCGTCAAAGGAGGTCCCATGGAAGAGCTCTCAAGCAACGTGTTCGACTGCGCCCTCGTGTTCGAGGGGGGCGGATACCGCGGGACCTTCTCCGCGGGCGTCGCAAACGTCCTGCTTGAGCAGGGCATCTACTTTGACTACGTCTGCGGGCTCTCCGCCGGGGCAAGCAACACCGTCAACTACCTCTCGCGCGACCGCTGGCGCGTGGAGCACTCCTTTGTCCTGTCGGGCCGGGCGCGCCGGGCGGTGGGTCTGTCCTCGATTGTGCGCGGCAAGGGCTACTTTGACGCCGACTACATCTACGACCGGGCCGCAAAGGACGGGACCTGGCCCTTCAGGTGGGACACGTTCCGCGCAAACCCCGCACGCCTCTGCATCCAGGCATTCGAGCGCGACACCGGGCGCACCGTGCGCTTTCGCCGCGAGGACATGACCGACCAGCAGCGCCTGATGGACCTCGTCCGGGCGAGCTCGACGCTGCCCGGCATGATGAAGCCACGCCCCGTCGACGGCGTCACGCTCATGGACGGCGGCCTCGGCACGGGCGCCGGCATCCCGGTGGGCATGGCCGAGGAGGACGGCTTCGACCGCTTCCTCTTTGTGGCAACGCGCCCGCGCGGCTACCGCAAGACGGGGCTCTCCCCCAGGGACGAGCGCCTCTACCGGCTGGTCTCGCGGGACTACCCCTACCTCAGGAAGGCCCTGCTCACGCGCTCGGAGCGCTATAACGCGGAGCTCGAGCGCGTGGAGCGCATGGCCGAGGAGGGGCGCTGCCTGATCATCTACCCCGACCAGATGCTCGTGGAGAGCGGGACCGCGGACCCGCGCAAGCAGGCCGAGGAGTACCAGATCGGCCACGAGCAGGCCCAGCGCGAGCTTCCGCGGATCCGGGAGTTCCTCTTTGGCGCGCCGGACGCTGGCCCGACCGGCCCGGTCGACCCGGACGAGGGAACCGGCTACATTACGCTAGGATAGTCACGCCGGGAGCTGCGCCGTCCGCCGACGACGGCCCCAACGGACGCGCCCGGCGGCATCTCGCCCTGTGGAAAGGACCCCCATGTCAGACGCCCGCGAGCTGCGCCTCATCTCCTGGAACGTCAACGGCCTGCGCGCCGTCATGAAGAAGGACCCGAGCTTCGTCGACGTGGTGGAGGCGTGCGACGCGGACGTCTTCGCCGTTCAGGAGACCAAGCTCCAGGAGGGCCAGATCAAGCTCGACCTGCCGGGATACCACCAGACGTGGAGCTACGCCGAGCGCAAGGGGTACTCGGGCACCGCGGTGTTCTCGCGCGAGGAGCCGCTGCGGGTGATTCACGAGATCGGCGCGCCGGAGGCGGACAACGAGGGGCGCGTCTGTGCGCTCGAGTTCCCGAGCTACTGGTTCGTGGACGTCTACACGCCCAACGCACAGAACGAGCTCGCGCGCATCGACACGCGCCTGGCCTGGGACAGCTGCTACCGAGAGTTCCTCTGCGGCCTCGCCGCCGAGAAGCCCGTGGTGACCTGCGGGGACTTCAACGTGGCACACGAGGAGATCGACCTCAAGAACCCGGGCCCCAACCGTGGCAACGCGGGCTTTTCCGACGAGGAGCGCGAGAGCTTCACCCGGCTGCTCGACGCCGGCTTCACCGACACCTTCCGCGCACGCCATCCTGACCTGACCGGCGCCTACAGCTGGTGGAGCTACCGCTTCAACGCGCGCAAGAACAACGCGGGCTGGCGCATCGACTACTTCCTCGTGAGCAACGACATCGCCGACCGCGTGACCGGGGCGTCGATCCTCTCCGAGGTCTACGGCTCGGACCACTGTCCCGTGGAGCTCACGATCAAGCTATAGGGAGCTGCACGGCAGCGCTCTGTCGCCAAAGCTCACTCCCCGAACTCAGGGACCTCCAACCCCGCCCCCGCCATCGCGGCGAGAAACGCTTCGGCCGAGCGCGTGGCGATGAGCTCCTGCGGGAAGCCGATCTCCTCAAGCATGGCCAGGGCCGTCGGCGTGCGACCCACCGCATGGCTCACGTGCGCGTCCGTGTTCACCACGACCTGGCATCCCTGCTCCGCGCACGCCCGGGCGATCTCGCGGCAGCTCGTCCACGTGTGGCCGGAGCCGCCGGTGCCCTCGAGGCTGTGCTCGTTGATCTCTATGAGCTTGCCCCGGCACGCAGCCTCGCCCACCACCTCGCGAACGTCAAACGGGACGCCCGCGCGCCCGGTATGCCCCAGCACGAGCACCTTGGGCTGTGCGAGAGCACCGAGGTACATCTGAGTGGTCTGCTCGATCGTGGCGTCCTTGGCAAAGTCCTTGTAGTGCACGCTCGCGATCACGTAGTCGCAGCTCGACGTAGCACGGTCAAAGAGCGAGCGGGGCGTGCGGTAGCGCGCCCCCGTGATGGTCTCCGTGACCTCGATGTCCTGCCCGAAGAGCCTCCCGTCGAGCGTGCGGATGTCCGCCTCGGCCCCGTGGAGCAGGCGGACGCCCTCCCACGTGCGCGGCCAGATGCCCATGTTGATGAAGTGCTGGTAGTCGCGCAGGTCGGCGTGATGGAGGTCCGTGTTCGGGAAGAGCATGTCAGAGAAGTGGTCCGTCACGCCCAGGAGCTCCAGCCCCGCCTCGTGCGCGGCGAGCACGTTCTCCCGCAGCGTCGAGTACGCATGGCGCGAGTAGAGCGTGTGCGTGTGCACGTCACAGCGGTTCTGCAGCATGTGAGTCCTCCGCCCCGCTTTGGCTAGCGATAGCTGGCGGCGAGCTTCTCCCAGGCGGGCAGCGAGTTCACGATCGTCTCGTGGGAGACGCAGTAGCCCACGCGGACCCATCCCGGGCAGCCGAAGGAGTCGGACGGGACGGGCAGCAGCTCAAGCGCCTTGGCACGCTCGAAGAACGCGCCCGCGTCCGGCTCGAGCGCCTTGACCCAGAGGTAGAACGCGCCCTCGGGCTCGATGAACTCGTAGCCCAGGCGGCTCAGGCCCTCGGTGAGCGCACGGCGGTTCTCGGCGTAGGCCTCTACGTCGCTCGGGCAGTCCACGCAGTCGATCAGCACGCGCTGGAAGAGCGCCGGCGCGCAGACGAAGCCCAGCTTGCGGCCAGCGCCCGCCACGGCCAGCAGCAGGTCGTCGTGCTCGGGGTTGGTGGGCGGCACCAGCACCCAGCCGATGCGCTCGCCCGGCAGCGAGAGGCTCTTGGAGTAGCTGTAGCACACGATGGTACGGTCGTAGACGGCGGGCACCCAGGGCACCTCGGCGCCGTAGGTGATCTCACGGTAGGGCTCGTCCGCCACGAGGTAGATGGTGGTGCCCAGGCGCTCCCCCGCCTCGTGCAGGGCGACGGCGAGCGCCTCGAGGTTCTGGCGGGAGTACACCGAGCCCACCGGGTTGTTCGGCGAGTTGATCACCACGGCCTTGGTGCGCTCGTTGATCGCGGCCGCCACGGCGTCCACGTCCACCTGGAACGTCGTGGCATCAGCCATGACCTCCACGCAGGTGGCGCCGGAGGTCTCGATCCACACGCGGTACTCCGGGAAGTACGGCGCGACGACGATGACCTCGTCGCCGGAGTTGACGATGGCGTTGAACGTGATGGAGAGCGACGCCGCGGCACCGCAGGTGAGGTAGAGGTCGTCCGCGGAGGCCGCGCCCTCGCCGAAGCGGCGGGAGAGGCTTGCGGCCACGGCCGCGCGTGCGGCGGGCAGGCCGTTGGCGGGTGTGTAGCCGTGGAGCTGCGTGGCCGGCAGCGCAAGGCTCTTCTCGATGGAGGCGCGCACGGCGTCCGGCGCGGGGATGGAGGGGTTGCCCAGCGAGAAGTCAAAGACGTTCTCGGCGCCGATCTCGGCCTTGCGCGCGCCCGCGTAGGCGGAGATCTCGCGGATGGATGACTTCTGCGCGCCGTACGCGCGGCTCGTCTCGTTGATGGACATGGGTGCCCCTTTCGTTCGCTGACTGCCCCACATTGTACGCGCCCGGGCCGCCAGACGGGCCGGGCGAGAAGGTCCGGCGCTCAGACAGTCCTCGCCGCGCACAGGGCGCGCGTCTGCGGAACTCGCGGCGGACCTTCTCGCCCGGCCAGACACGTCAACGCAGCCGGAAGGCGACGGGACAAGGCCCGCCGCGAGTTCTTGCCGAGCGCTCTTCTCGGCAAGCTGTCTGAGCGCCGGGTCTTGTCCCGGCGGCTTCCGGCGGGCGAGCGCCGGACCTTCTCGCCGGCCCCGGGGCTACTCGTCCTGTTCGCTCCGCTCGTTGGCCTCGTACTCGTCCCAGGTGTTGTTGAGCAGGGCGTTCACGGCGTCGCCCTCGACGGTCTCGCGCTCAAGGAGCACGCGCGCCATGGTGTCCATCTGGTCGCGGCGGGCGCCCAGGACCGTGCGGGCGCGCTCGTGGCCCTCACGCATGATGCGCTCCACCTCGTCGTCGATGCGCTTGGCGGTCTCGGCGGAGTAGTCCTGGTGGTTGGCGTAATCGCGGCCCAGGAAGACCTCGTGCTGCGCCTCGCCGAAGACCTGCGCGCCCAGCTCCTCGCTCATGCCGTAGCGCGTGACCATCGTGCGCGCGAGCTTGGTGGCGCGCTCGAGATCGTTGCTCGCTCCGGTGGTGACGTCGTCGCAGAAGAGCTCCTCGGCCGTGCGGCCGCCCAGGAGCACCGCAATCTGGTCGAGCATGCCGTCACGCGTCTCCAGGAAGTGGTCCTCCTCGGGGACCTGCATGGTGTAGCCGAGCGCCTGGCCGCGGCTCACGATGCTGATCTTGTGGATGGGGTCGGAGTTCTCCAGGACGTGGCCCACCAGGGCGTGGCCGCTCTCGTGGTAGGCGATGACGCGGCGCTCCTTCTCCGTGATGACGCGGCTCTTGCGCTCGGGGCCGGCCATGACGCGCTCCATGGCCTCCTCCAGCTCGTCCGGGCCGATCTTCTCAAGGTGGCGGCGCGCGGCGAGCAGCGCGGCCTCGTTCACGAGGTTGGCGAGGTCGGCGCCCGTGAAGCCCGGCGTCACCTTGGCCAGCCGCTCGAAGTCGACCCCGTCGGCAAAGGGCTTGCCCTGGGCGTGCACCTCGAGGATCTTCTCGCGGCCGACCACGTCGGGGCGGTCCACCGTGACGCGACGGTCGAAGCGGCCGGGACGCAGCAGCGCCGGGTCGAGGATGTCCGGGCGGTTTGTGGCGGCGATGAGGATGACCGAGGAGTTGTCCTCGAAGCCGTCCATCTCGACGAGCAGCTGGTTGAGGGTCTGCTCGCGCTCGTCGTGCCCGCCGCCGAGGCCGGCTCCGCGCTGGCGGCCCACCGCGTCGATCTCGTCGATGAAGACGATGCAGGGCGCCGCCTCCTTGGCCTGCTTGAAGAGGTCGCGCACGCGCGAGGCGCCCACACCCACGAACATCTCCACGAAGTCGGAGCCCGAGATGGAGAAAAACGGCACGCCCGCCTCACCAGCCACGGCCTTGGCCAAGAGCGTCTTGCCCGTGCCCGGAGGGCCCACCAGCAGCACGCCGCGTGGGATGCGGGCACCCATCTTGTGGTAGCGCTCCGGCTCGGACAGGAAGTCGCGCACCTCCTGGAGCTCCTCCACCGCCTCGTCGATGCCCGCAACGTCGGCAAACGTGACCTTGGGACGCTCCTCCTCGGCGGTGAGCGCCTTCGTCTTGGAGAAGGACATCGTGCGGTCCTGCTGGCCGGACATGCGGCTCATGTAGTAGACGAACACGCCCACCAGAAGCAGCGTGGGCACCACGGAGACGAGGACGGTCTCGAGCAGCCCCGAGTCCGAGGTGTCGATGGTGTAGGTGACGTCGGGGTGGTCGGCCATGAGCTCGGCCAGCGAGTCGGAGCCAACGTAGACGCTCGTATAAGGCGTGAGCTGGTCATCGTTGCCCTTCTCGGCGCCCTCGGACCAGTACGAGCCGGTGAGCGAGCCGTCGGAGGTGTGGTAGGTCACGTCATCGACGCGCCCGTCCTTCACTGCGGTCACGAACTCGTTGGTGGGCAGCACGTCCGGCTGGCTCCCGCCCCCCAAAAGGCCGCGCCCCATAGTGAAGAGCAGGTATGCCACGATGACCACGACGATGAGCGTGGAGATGACAGCCGAGCGCGGCGTCCGGCCGTGCGGCGTCTGGGGCTGGTGGTTGTTCTGGGGGCCGTTCTGTTCTGGCACGCACTTCTCCTTGCCGTCCCGAGCGGCGAGAAGAACGAGGGCCCGCCGCCCGCTGGGCGCGGACGCGCGGGCACAGGTTCTTCTCGCCGGGCGGGGCTACTTCTTCTTGTAGACCTCGGGCCTGAGGATGCCGATGTAGGGAAGGTTGCGGTAGCGCTCGGCAAAGTCGAGGCCGTAGCCCACGATGAACTCGTCCGGCACGTGAGCCCCCACGTAGCGCGGGGTGATGGCCGGGGTGTTGTCGGCAACATCCTTGACGAGGAAGGCCGCCACCTCCACGGAGGCGGGGTTGCGGCTCTCCAGCAGGCGCACGAGGTAGGACAGGGTGAGGCCGGAGTCGAGGATGTCCTCCACGATGATCACGTCGCGGCCCTCGATCTTGGTGTCGAGGTCCTTGACGATCCGCACCACGCCGGAGCTCTTGAAGCCCTCGCCGTAGCTGGAGACGGCCATGAAGTCGATGGCCATCGGGCAGGTGATGGCGCGCATGAGGTCGGCCGTGAACACCACGGCGCCGCGCAGCACGGCCACGACCAGCGGGTTCTTGTCGGCATAGTCGGCAGAGATCTGCGCGCCCATGCGCCGGACGATACCCTGGATGTCCTCCTCGCTGAACAGAATCTCACTCACGTCAGGGTGCATCTCCGTGGCCATGGCACTCCCCTTTCTGCGGGACGCCGTCCCGCCCGTGGGCTCTCGCCCCCTCAGTCCTCTGGAACTGCAAGCATACCGCAGCGAGGGCGGCCTACGTGGCGCGCAGGAGCGTCAATTCCAGAAGCCAGCGCGTGGCGGGCGTGCAACGGACGCGCTCGTCGGCGCGCAGCGGGGCCACCCACACGATCCGCCCGGTGGGCGAGGCGCGCACCACGGGCACGAGCGGGCGCTCCGGCAGCGGCACGCGGGCCTCCCCCAGAAGGTCGGACACCTTCTTGGACTGGCCGTGCATCCCCAGGGGGCAGAGCACGTCGCCGGGGTGTGGCGCGTCCACCCAGAGCCGGCCGCCGCGGGCCGGGTCCACGCCCGCCGCCGGCGCGTCAAGCAGGACCGACTTGCCCTCCCACTCCAGCGCGTGGGCGCGGGCGCGCGCCGCGACGTCGGCGCCCGGCTCGGCCTCCACCACGCGCGCCGCGAGCACCCGGCCGTCGGGGAGCGCGAGGCGGCCCGGCACCTCCAGCCACGCCGCCTGGGGCGCCGGCGCGTCCGTGCGCCCCCGTATGGCGAGAAGCCCGTGGCTCACGCGCACGTCCACGCCCAACGGGATGGTGAGCGAGCCCTCGCCGTCCGCGACGACCCGCAGCACGCCGGCCACGTGGCGCGCCTCAAGGCGGGCCTCCGGGCACACGGCGAGCAGGGACTGGCGCACCACGCGCCGCGCGATCGCCACCTCAGACGCCGCGAGCCGCGCGGCGTCCAGCACCAGGAGCCCCGCGTCCTCGCGGCGCGTGAGGTCGCGCAGGGTGCGGGCGGCCACGGCGGTGAGGTAGGCGTCCTCGTCCGAAAGGATGTCGCAAGTGGTGGCGAGGCTCGCCGTGAGGCGGGGGTTTCGCCGGCGCGCGGCGGGCATGATCTCGTGGCGCACGTAGGCGCGCAGGTAGTGGGTGTCGGCGTTGGTGTCGTCCTCGCGCCAGACGATGCCGCGCATGCGCAGCAGGTCGCAGAGCTCGTCGTGCGTGCGGTCCAGCAGCGGCCGGACGATCCGGTTGCGCCGGCGCGGGATGGACGAGAGCCCGGAGGCCCCGGTGCCGCGGATGGCGTTCATGAAGAAGGTCTCCGCACGGTCGTCGGCGGTGTGGGCGGTGAGAATCCGCGCGGCCGAGCGCGGGGTGCCGAACTGCTCGGAGAGCTCGTTGGCCAGGCGCGTGGCCTCGGCGTAGCGCACCGCGCGGCCCGCGTTCTCCACGTTGCCGTCCGTCCGCTCGGCGATGGCGGCCACGTCCACGCGGCGAATGGTGCAGGGGATGCCGTAGCGTCCGGCGAGGTCCCGCACGAACTCCTCGTCCTCCTCGGCGTCTATGCCGCGCAGGCGGTGGTTGACGTGCAGCACGTGGAGTCGCTCGCGGGCGATGCGCGCCTGGCCGCGACCGTCGTCGATGTCCAGGGCAGAGGTGGCCGCCAGCACGAGCAGCGCCGTCGAGTCCGCGCCGCCGGAGACCATGAGCACCACCGGCGCGGCAAGCCCCTCGTCAACCTGGCCGCTCGGCCGCTCGAAGCGGCTCCGCGAGGTTGCGTATCGGCGAGAAACGCTTGGCATGCACGGCCTCCAAACCTACCCTAGAGAGTCGGGCGCGGCACCTTTGTGGCAATCGCACGCCCATGAACAAGTGTACGACACCGAGAGGACGCCCATGACCCCCGAGATTCACCTGCACGTGCTGGCCAGCGGCTCAAAGGGCAACGCCGCCGTGGTGGAGGGCCCGGGCGGCATGGTGCTGGTGGACTGCGGGATCTCCCGGCGCGCGCTGATGGGCCGCGCCGGCGAGCTCGGGGTGGACATGGGGCGCGTGAGCGCGGTGGTGCTCACGCACGAGCACTCCGACCACGTGGCCGGCCTCACGGTCTTCTGCAACCACTTCGAGGGCGAGCTCGTGGCCACGGCGGGGACCGTGGGGGCGCGCAGCTACCTGAGCGGCCTGCCGTTCACGATCGTGGGCCACTCCGACGAGGTCGAGCTTGCCGGGATGCGCTTGCGCACGTTCCCCACCTCGCACGACGTGGCAGACCCCGTGGGTCTGCGCTTCTCCACGGACGACGACGCGCTCGGCTACTGCACGGACACCGGCGAGCTGGGGCCCGAGGCGCTCGAGGCCCTGTCCGGCGTGCGCGTGCTGGCGCTTGAGTCCAACCACGACGAGCACATGCTCGCCACCGGCCCCTACCCCGCCTACCTCAAGGCGCGCGTGGGCGGGCCGACCGGCCACCTCTCCAACGCGCAGGCCGCCGCGGCGCTGGAGCAGCTCGTGGGACCGGACACGGAGACGGTGGTTGCCATGCACCTCTCTCAGGAGAACAACCGGCCGAGCGTCGCGGTGCGCACGCTGGCCGAGGCGGTGGGGGCCGAGGTCCGCGCCGGCGAGGACGGCCGGCCCGAGGCCCGCACGCCCGACGGCCGCCTCACGATCTGCTGCGCCGCACAGGACTGGCCGCTCTCGGTGTGGTAGGCGGGAGGCCCTTCTCGCCGGGTAACGCCCCCTTCCTGCCGGACAGGTCTCGACCACACACAGAAGGGGCCGGCCCCGAAGGACCGGCCCCGCTGAAGGCATCTACGCGTCGGCTGTAGCTAGTCGATGGCAATCTTGGTGACGTTGGTCTTTTCCTGCTGCTTGGGGACGTTCACCGTGAGGACGCCGCCCTCGAGCTTGGCGGACAGGCCGGAGACCGCGGCGTCCTTGAGGTACACGCCGCGCGTGGCGCTCCACTCGCCGCTCTCCTTGTAGAGGTAGTTCTTGTTCTTCTCCTCGTCGGACTCCTTCTTGTCCACGGAGACGGAGAGGCGGCCCTCGTTGAGCTCAACGTCAATCTCGTCACGCTTGACGCCCGGGAGCTCGGCGGTGACGACGTACCTGTCACCGGCATCCTCGACGTTCATCTTGAAGCCCGCGTTACCGGTGGACAGCGCCGCGAACGGGGCGTCAAAGAAGCGGTCGATGTCATCAAAGGGCCAGTTGCGAAGTGCGCGAGTGTAAGGGATCATGCTTGCCATTGTTATCACTCCTCCGTGATGCGGGCGCCTGTTTTTCCGGCGCCCTTGTTGCTCATGGTTACTTGTTCCCCCGCGCGCGAAGTTTATGCGTCAGACTCGAAGTTTTCTGAGCGTCACATACTCATCATATCTAAGCGTGTATGGCTTAGATTTCTGAAAGCTACTGGCACTGGGCCATGGGGCGGGAGGGACGGGGCAAATACGCGCTTGGTGGCGAGAAGAACGCACGTCGCCTGCGGGACGCATCGCCCACGCCCCGGCTTTCCTTACGGTTTGTATGGTCTTTCCGACGGGGTCCCACCCCCGCCCGGGCTGCTCTATCATGGTAGGCACTGCCCGCACGAACGGCATCGGAGATTCACATGAGCGAAGACAACGAGCTCGAGAACGAGGTCACGGAGCCCGAGGCGGCGCCCGCGGAGCGCACGCCCTACGTCCGCCAGCGACCGGCCCACCGCAGCGTGGAGCCCATCGATGACTTTGCGCTCGAGGAGGGCGAGCCCGAGACCTTTGCCCATGACTCCGGCTTCACCACGCGCGGGGGCGCCTTCTCGGGGCGCGCGTACCGTCGCTCCCGAGCCGAGGGGGCCCAGCTCAGGCGAGACCTCCACTATGGTCAGTACCTGGAGATTCCCAAGGGCCGTCGGGACATCTTCGCCTCTCGCGAGCGCAAGACCCGCATCAAGACGGCCCTAGCGGCCATTGCGGTGCTCGCGATTCTTGCGGTGGTGGTGTTCGTGCTGTGGGAGTACATGCAGACCAACTGGGGCGCCACGAGCTAGGTCGGCTAGGCCCACGACCTCACGGCGGAAGGGGCGTGCCGCGCGCGGGGCTTCCTCCCCGACGGCGCGGCCTGATGCCCTACGCCCAGGGGTCGCGCTCGAAGAGCGGCTCTGGGTCCGGGCGGCGATCGGAGTACGGGTCGTAGCCGTCGTCGTCCTCGTTCTCGGCGCGGATGAACTCGTCACGCGCGGGCGCCGGGGCGTGCGTCGCCGCCGGGGCGGCCGACGCCGGGACGGGAGCCGCCGTCCGCTCGTTCTTCTCGCCAGACGTGCCGTTGTCAGCCATGCAGATCACTCCGTAAAGAGGTCGGTGGCGGCCACGTAGTCGCAGACGCGCCCGCCGTAGCCCG
This sequence comes from Olsenella profusa, assembly GCF_016900315.1. Taxonomy (GTDB): domain Bacteria; phylum Actinomycetota; class Coriobacteriia; order Coriobacteriales; family Atopobiaceae; genus Thermophilibacter; species Thermophilibacter profusus_A. Next base: position 13,263 of record NZ_JACSNQ010000005.1, on the reverse strand, counting down.
AGAGGCCGATGCCCGAGAAGTGCTCCGTGGGCGCCGCAAGCGCCACCACCTTGGTGGAGCCCTCGTAGCCGCCGATGATGACGGCCCAGGTGTAGTCCTCCTGGCGCCCGTACCCGCAGATGAAGTGCGGCATGTCCTCGGGACGCTCCTGCGGCATCTCGATCGAGTCCTGCGTGCAGGTGTCTATGAGGCCGTCGAGCCCGCACGCCGCCATCACGGCACGCACGCCGGCCTCGCTCTCTGCGGTACCGCCCTCCGGAACGGACGCAGACGAGAACACGTAGCGCACCCCGCCGATCCCGGCGCCCTCGGCCAGCACGTCGGTGGTCGACTCAGCACCATAGCTGGCGCTCTCCGGGGTGTCAGAGACCTTGAGGACGTCCCCGTCGGCGTCCGCGTACGCCGCGTCGGCATGGCCGCCGGAAGCGTAGATCGAGGCGTGCGTGGGCGAGAAGCCCTCGTCCGCAAGGTAGGCGGAGATCTCCTGCGGCGTGGCGTCAAAGTAGGCGAGCAGATCCCACGGCTCGGACGGATAGGGCGTGGAGACGGAGAGCTCCACGGTCGAGCCGGCGTCCACGCGTTCGCCGACGCCGGGGCTCACGCCCACCACGGTGTTCTTCTCCGCGTCGGACTCCACGTAGGTCACGCTGGACGCCAGCCCCTCGGAGTCGAGCAGGGCCTGGGCGTCCTGGACGCTCATGCCCTCCACGTTGGGCACGGTGAAGGGCTGCGCCACGGTGAGCGTCACGGTGTCCGAGGACACGAACGGCTCGCCGGCGGCGGGGCTCACCTCCACGACGGTCCCCTCGGCCTCCGAGGAGTTGCGGTAGGTGATCTCGATGTTGTAGGCGCCCGCGTCCCGAAGCGCGGACTCGGCGGACTCAACGTCCTTGCCCACGACCTCGGGAATCACGCGCTCGGCAGCCACGGTGATGGTGGCGCCCGCGGAGGTGTCCGCGCGCACGCCGGGCTCGGGGCTACAGGAGAGGACGGTGCCGAAGTCGTCGTCGCCGGGCTGGTAGTCCACCGTCACGGCAAAGCCGAGCGCCTCGAGGGCGTCGGTGGCCTCCTGCTCGCTCATGCCCACGACCGACGGCACGGTGCGGCCGCCCCAGAGCTCCTGGTCGTAGGTGTACCACGCCACGCCCGCAGCGGCGGCGACCAGGGCGAGCACCAGCAGGACGACCGCCCAGCGCGGCAGGCGGCGCTTGCGCTCGGGCAGGCTCTCGACCGGCGAGGGGATGGAGACCATCGGCTGCGCCTCGGTGAGGTCGGCGGCCACGGCCGGCGAGAAGTACGGGTCGTCCAAGGCGTCGATGCCGTCCCTCGCGGGGACGGCGGACGGGACGACCTTCGTGGGTGAGGAGACCGCGGGAGGGGCGGCCGTCGTGGGCGCGGAGCCCGCAGCGTCGTCGAGCGAGATCGTGGGGAGCGCGTCCGCGGACGGGACGCGGCGCGTCGGGACGGCGTCGGGACCGGCGGCGGCCGCCAGCTGCGTGGCGTACGGATCGGGCGGCATAGCGGGGTCGGGCGCGGCGGCCAGGACCGTGGCGTCGGGGTCCGGGCTCGCAAGGACCGTGGCGTCGGAATCGGTGCCGGGCGCGGCGGCCAGGACCGTGGCGTCGGGGCCTGGCGCCGCGGCGGGATCGGGCACGGCGATGGGCCGCCGCCCCAGGTTCTTCTCGTCACGCTCTTCCACCGCGCACCTCCCGTGTTCTCAACCGTCTTTTGACATGGTAGCGCGCGGGGCACGACAAAGGGGCGAAGGCCCGGCATGAGCCTCCGCCCCCTGCGGTCTGTCCCGTTTTGCTACGCCGTCTGGCTACTCCATGGCGTCGGGCTCGATGGGCTCGTCCTCGGAGTCGGGCGCCGCCGGGCCGCCGGCGCGCCGGCGCTCAGACGCCGCGTCGTCGCGCGCGGCGAAGAGCCGGTCGTCGTCGCCCACGTCCACGCGGACCACGTCACCCTCGCCGAGCTTGCCGTCGATGATGAGGTTGGCCACGTTGTCGACCACCTGGCGCTGGATGAGGCGCTTGAGCGGGCGCGCGCCGTAGACCGGGTCGAGCCCGTCAAGGGAGAGCGACTGCTTGGCCGCCGGCGTGAGCTCCAGCTGGATGCGGTCGCGCTCGAGGCGCTTGCGGACGTCCTTGAGCTGGATGTCCACGATCTTCTCGATGTCCTCGAGGCCGAGGGCGTGGAAGACCACCACGTCGTCGATGCGGTTCAGGAACTCCGGCTTGAAGGTCTGGCGCAGGGCGTCGTTGACCTGGCGCTGGACCTCCTCCGGGTCGCTCGAGGCGTTGACGCCGGCGATGTACTGGCTGCCCACGTTGGACGTCATGATGATGATCGTGTTCTTGAAGCTCACTACGCGGCCCTGGCCGTCCGTGAGGCGACCGTCGTCGAGCACCTGCAGCAGGATGTTGAAGACGTCGGGGTGCGCCTTCTCCATCTCGTCCAGCAGGATGACGCTGTACGGACGCCGGCGCACGGCCTCCGTGAGCTGGCCGCCCTCGTCGTAGCCCACGTATCCCGGGGGCGCGCCGATGAGCCGCTGGACGCTGAACTTCTCCATGTACTCGGACATGTCGATGCGCACGAGCGCGCGCTCGTCGTCAAAGAGGCAGTCGGCGAGCGCCTTGGCGAGCTCGGTCTTGCCCACGCCGGTGGGGCCGAGGAAGAAGAAGCTGCCGATCGGGCGGTCAGGGTCGGAGAGGCCGGCGCGGCTGCGGCGCACGGCGGCGGCAACGGCGGAGACGGCCTCGTCCTGGCCCACGACGCGCTTGTGGAGCTCGGCCTCGAGGTTCTTGAGCTTGTCCATCTCGCCCTGCATCATCTTGGACACGGGCACGCCCGTCCACGCGGAGACCACCTCGGCGATCTCCTCGGAGGTGACCTCCTCCTTGAGCAGGCCGCCCGCCTCCTGCTTGGCGGTGAGCGCGGCCTCAGCCTCGTCGTACTGCTTCTGCAGGCTTGGGATCGTGGAGTAGCGCAGCTCGGAGGCGCGCGCGAGGTCGCCCTCGCGGGTCACGCGCTCCATCTCGGTCTTGGCGTCCTCGATCTTGGACTTGAGGTCCTGCACGCGGTCGATGGCGCCCTTCTCATTCTCCCAGCTGGCCTTCATGCCGTCGAGCTTCTCGCGGGTGGTGGCTATCTCGCCGCGCAGGGTGGCGAGGCGCTCCTTGGAGGCCTCGTCCTCCTCCTTCATGAGAGCCTGCTCCTCGATCTGCATCTGGGTGAGCTGGCGGTCCACGGCGTCGATGTCGGCCGGCATGGAGTCGAGCTCCATGCGCAGGCGGCTCGCCGCCTCGTCCACCAGGTCGATGGCCTTGTCCGGCAGGAACCTGTCGGAGATGTAGCGGTTGGAGAGGTCTGCGGCGCTCACCAGCGCGGAGTCCGTGATGCGGACGCGGTGGTGCTGCTCGTAGCGCTCCTTGAGGCCGCGCAGGATGGAGATCGTGTCCTCCACCGTGGGCTCGGAGACCATGACGGTCTGGAAGCGGCGGGCAAGGGCAGCGTCCTTCTCGATGTACTTGCGGTACTCGTCGAGCGTGGTGGCACCGATGGCATGAAGCTCGCCGCGGGCCAGGGCCGGCTTCAGGATGTTGCCGGCGTCCATGGAGCCCTCCGTGGCGCCCGCGCCCACGATGGTGTGCAGCTCGTCGATGAACAGGATGATCCTGCCGTCGGACTTCTCGACCTCCTTGAGCACGGACTTCAGGCGGTCCTCGAACTCGCCGCGGTACTTGGCGCCCGCCACCAGCGCGGACATGTCGAGCTCGATGATGTCCTTGTCGCGCAGGGTGGACGGCACGTCCCCGTTGACGATGCGCTGGGCCAGGCCCTCCACGATGGCGGTCTTGCCCACGCCCGGCTCACCGATGAGGACGGGGTTGTTCTTGGTGCGGCGGCTGAGCACCTGGATGGTGCGGCGGATCTCCTCAACGCGGCCGATGACCGGGTCGAGCTTGCCCTGGCGCGCGAGGTCGGTCACGTTGCGGCCGTACTTCTCCAGCGCCTCGAACTCCGGCTTGGAGTCCTGGCTGGTCACGCGCTCGTCACCGCGCAGGGAGTTGTAGGCCTCCTCCACGCGCTTGCCCGTGACGCCGGCGGCCTTGAGGATGGAGCCGGCCTCGGTCTTGTCGTCCGCGAGCGCGCAGAGCAGGTGCTCCGAGGTGACGTAGGAGTCCCCCATCTTGCTGGCGAGCTTCTCCGCCGCGTTGCCCACGCGCACGGTGGCATCGCCCATGCCGAGCTGCGCGGTGTCGCCGGAGACCTGCGGCTGGCGCGCGATGGCCTCGTCCACCTGGCCCTCGATGACGGCCGGGTCCGCGCCCACACGCTCGATGATGGCGCGCAGGTTCTGCTCGCCGGAGCTGAGCAGCGCCTTGAGCACGTGCACGGGCATGAGCTGGCCCGCGTTGGCATCCGTCGCGATGCCGATGGCGGCCTGCAGCGCCTCCTGCGCCGTGACCGCCCACTTGTCGAGTCTCATAATTGCCCCCTTTGGGTTCGCTGTTAGTCAACAGCTATTCTTCCCGCGAGAGCTGGGGCTTATACGCAAATCTAAGTCTCTATGTAATAGATTTTCTGCATGGCGCGATTTATCGCGGGATGCGGGCGCGGGGTCGCGGGCCGGCTCGCTCTAGGTCACGGTTCCGAGCTCAGAGGCGTGACTTAGAGCGAGCTGGCACGACGCGGCTCGTTCGATGTCACGCTTTGGAGCTCAGAAGCGTGACTTTAAGCGAGTTGCGCGCAAACAAAACGGCGAGAAGAACCTCGAGCTGAGGTTCTTCTCGCCGGGTTCTTCTCGCCGGGGGTTGGGGCCGCTAGGCGTCGCCCTCGTCGTCGGAGCTGCCCAGCAGGAGCCTCCGCATGACCTGCTCGGGGTTGGAGGAGGCGTCGTAGCGGGCCAGCGTGGTGATGCGCTCCTTGACGCGGAACTCGTGGACCTCCTCCTCGAGCTCGCGCACGCGGTCACGCAGCTCGTCGAGCTCGCGCTCCCGCTCCTGCATGCGCTCGCGCATGTCGAGGATGCGGACCACGCCGGCGAGGTTGATGCCCTCGTCGGTGAGCTTGGATATGAGGTTGAGCCGGTCGATGTCGGCCCGCGAGTAGAGGCGGGTGTTGCCGCGCGAGCGGCCGGGCGTGACGAGGCCCTTCTGCTCGTAGACGCGCAGGGTCTGCGGGTGCATGCCCGTGAGCTCGGCCGCCACGCTGATCATGTAGAGGGGCTTGTCGCGGTCCTCGCCGCGGCCGAGCTCGCGCGGGCGGTCGCCCTCCTCGCTACCGGTGCGTGCCATAGCGGTTGACCTCCTCGCGGTAGTCGCGCGTGTCCGCGTCACGCAGGGCCTCCAGCGCGTCACGCTCCTTCTTGCTCAGCATGGTCGGGACCTTCACGCGCACGGTCACGTAGAGCGCGCCGCGCGTGCCCTTGCGCTTGACGTTGGGCGCGCCGAGGTCGCGGAAGCGGAAGGTCTTGCCGTCCTGCGTGCCGGCGGGCACCTTGAGGCGCACCTCGGTGCCGTCGGGCGTGGGCACGTCCACCGTGGCGCCCAGCGTGGCCTCGTAGATGGAGAGCGGGAGCTCCATGCGCACGTCCGCGCCGTCGCGCTTGAACACGGGATGTTCGGCCACGTGCGTGGTGATCACGAGGTCGCCGCGGTCGCCGCCGTTGGTGCCGTACTCGCCGCGGCCGCGGTAGCGAAGCTTGCCGCCGTTCACCGCGCCGGCCGGGATCTTGATGGTGAGCGTCTGCTCCTCGCCCGTGGAGGGGATCCGGTAGGTCGCCCTGCGGGTGGCGCCGCGGAAGGCCTCCTCGGCGGAGACGTCGACGGACATCGTGAGGTCGCTGCCCTTGGTGGGGCGATTCGCCGCGCGCGCCCCGGCCGCGCCGCCGAAGATTGACGAGAAGTCGAAGCCGCCGAACGCGCCGTCGCCGTTGCGCATGTTGTTGAAGATGTCGGACCAGTCGCCGCCCACGTTGGTGGTATAGGTGTAGCGGCCGCGCCCGCCCGAGCCACCGAAGTCGGCCCCGGGGATGCCGCCGAACATCAGCATCTGGTCGTACTCGCGACGCTTCTGCGGGTCGGACAGCGTGGTGTAGGCCTCGCTGATCTCCTTGAACTTCTGCTCGTCGCCGCCGGCATCGGGGTGGTACTTCGCGGCAAGCTTGCGGAACGCCTTCTTTATCTCGTCCTCGGAAGCGTCGCGCTTCACGCCCAGAACGTCGTAGAAACTCTTTTTAGTAGCCATGGCCTCTGCACGAGCCCCCTTTCGGTCTCTGCTCTGCGCGGACGGGCCCCGGGCACCTTGCCGGCGCCCGGCCCTCCGCCAAAAGTCGCGCCCGAACCTCAGGCTCGGGCGCGTGGGATTACCGGTTCTTATCCGTCGCCTCGTCGGGCGCGCCCTTCTCGGCATCCGCTCCGCCCGCCTCGGACGGCTCCTCCGCGGGCCGCTTGGGGCCGCCGTAGGTCACCGTCACCATGGCGGTGCGGATGACCTTGTCGCCCATCTTATAGCCCTTCTGGTAGACCTGGGCCACCGTCTCGTCGTAGGCGTCCTTGTCCTCCACGCGGCCGACGGCCTGGTGGGACAGCGGCTCGAACGGCTGGCCGGCGGGGTCGATGGGCTCGACGCCCTCCTTGGCGAGAACCGCGAGCATCTTGGCGTGGACCGCCGAGACGCCCTCAACGAACTGCTGCATCTGCGTGGTCTGCGCCTCGGCGTCGGTGGAGCCGGCGTGCTCAATGGCACGCTCGAGGTCGTCGATCACGGGGAGCAGGTCGCACACGAGCTTCTCTGCGGCACGCTCCTTCTCGGCGATGCGCTCCGCGGCGGTGCGGCGGCGGTAGTTGTCCCAGTCCGCCTGCAGGCGCACGAGCCGGTCCTTGGCGTCGGCGGCCTCCTTCTTTGCGGCCTCGATCTCATCCTCCACGGACGCGAGCTTCTTCTGGAGCTCGTCGCGCTCGGCGCGAATCTTGCCGGCGTCGGCCGCGAGCTCGCGCTCGGCGGCCTCCTCGCCGGCACGGATGGCAGCCTCCACGCGGGCGCGCTCCTCGTCCGGGTCGAGCTCGTCGGAGCCTGCCGGGGCCTCGGCGCCAGCGTCGGACTCCGCGCTCGGCGCGGCCCCGTCCTGCGGCTCGGCCGCCTCGGCCTCGCTCACCTCGTCCGGCTCGACGGCCTCGTCCTTCTCGTCCTCAACCTCGATGGGCACCTTCACGTCACCCTCCTCTAGAGCCTCGATGATACGAAGGGGCTGTCCCCTTGTATCAAGGGGCGGCCGCGCAGCCGTGGCCGCCCCTTGTCTTCACTCAGACTGCGCGGTCGCGCAGACTACTTGTTGTTGTCGTCGTCGACGACCTCGTAGTCGGCGTCCACGACGTCGCTCGCGGAGCCGTTGCCGGCGTCGGAGCCGCCGTTGCTGGTCTGCTCCTGCGTGGAGGCGTAGACGACCTCGGCGAGCTTGTGGCCGACCTCCTGGAGCTTGTCGCCGGCGGCGCGGATGGCGTCCACGTCGGTACCGTCGAGGGCCTTCTTGGCCTCGGCCACGGCGTCCTCGGCCTGCTTCTTCTGGTCGGCCGGAACCTTGTCGCCCAGGTCCTTCAGGGTCTGCTCGGTGGAGTAGGCCAGGGAGTCGACCTGGTTGCGGACCTCGATCTCGTCCTTGTGTTTCTTGTCCTCCTCGGCGTGGGCCTCGGCGTCCTTGACCATGCGGTCGACCTCGTCGTCGGAGAGGGCGGTGGAGCCGGAGATGGTGATCTGCTGGCTCTTGCCGGTGGCCTTGTCCTTGGCGGTGACCTTCACGATGCCGTTGGCGTCGATGTCGAAGGTGACCTCGATCTGCGGCACGCCGCGGCGAGCGGCCGGGATGCCGGTCAGGTTGAACTTGCCGAGGGACTTGTTGTCCGCGGCCATCTCACGCTCGCCCTGCAGGACGTTGATCTCGACGGACGTCTGGTTGTCGGCGGCCGTGGAGTAGATCTCGGTCTTGGAGGTCGGAATCGTGGTGTTGCGGTCGATCATCTTGGTCATGACGCCGCCCATGGTCTCGACGCCCAGGGACAGCGGCGTGACGTCGAGCAGCAGGATGCCCGAGACATCGCCGGTGAGGACGCCGCCCTGGACGGCCGCGCCGTCGGCGACGACCTCGTCCGGGTTCACGGACATGTTCGGCTGCTTGCCGGTCATCTGCTTGACGAGCTCCTGCACGGCGGGCATACGGCTGGAGCCGCCAACGAGGATGACCTCGTTGACCTCGGAGATCTGCAGGTTGGCGTCACGCAGAGCCTTGGTGACGGGCTCCTTGCAGCGGTCGAGCAGGTCGCGCGTGATGCGCTCGAACTCGGCGCGGGTCAGTGTGTAGTCGAGGTGCTTCGGGCCGGTGGCGTCAGCGGTGATGAACGGCAGGTTGATCTGGGCCTGCTGGGCGGAGGAGAGCTCCTTCTTGGCGTTCTCCGCGGCCTCCTTCAGGCGCTGCAGGGCCATCGGGTCCTTGCGCAGGTCGATGCCATTGTCAGCCTGGAACTTGTCAGCCAGCCAGTCGATGACGCGCTGGTCCCAGTCGTCGCCGCCGAGGTGGTTGTCGCCGTTGGTGGCCAGGACCTCGACGACGCCGTCGGCAAGGTCGAGCAGGGAGACGTCGAAGGTGCCGCCGCCGAGGTCGAACACGAGGACCTTCTGGTCGATGCCCTTCTTGTCAAGGCCGTAGGCAAGCGCGGCGGCCGTCGGCTCGTTGACGATGCGCTGGACGTTGAGGCCAGCAATCTTGCCGGCGTCCTTGGTGGCCTGACGCTGGGCGTCGTTGAAGTAGGCCGGGACGGTGATGACGGCGTCAGTGACCGGCTCCCCAAGGTACTTCTCGGCGTCGGCCTTCATCTTGGAGAGGATCATGGCGCTGATCTGCTCCGGGGTGAAGTCCTCGCCGTCGATCTCCACGACGGCACGGGAGCCGGTGCCGCTCTTGACCTTGTACGGGACGGTCTTGAGCTCGGAGGTCACCTCGTCGTAACGGCGACCCATGAAGCGCTTGATCGAGAAGACCGTGTTGGTGGGGTTGGTGACGGCCTGGTTCTTGGCCGCCTTGCCGACGATGCGGTCGCCGTCGGCGCGGAAGCCGACGACGGACGGGGTGGTGCGGTCGCCCTCGGCGTTGACGATGATCGTGGGCTCGCCGCCCTCGAGGACCGCCATCGCGGAGTTGGTGGTGCCCAGATCGATGCCGAGAATCTTGCCCATGGTTGCTCTCCTTCTCCTGCGCCGGGCCGCGTGCGCCCGGGTCGCGTGGTTTACGTTTCTGTACGCTTGAGTTTATCCCCCATGCGTTGCGATTCTATACATAATCTAAGTCTCCACACATTAGATTTTTTGACGCAGGGATTTGAGGTGGCGGAGCAGGGCGAAAACGTGGGGTCTCGGCGTGCGGTGGGGCGTGACGGAGGGCGGGCGATGGGGCAGCAGGGGCTCTTGCCCAGGGGGCCGGGCTCGCTTGCGGGCGGCGCCGGGGCCCGATTGGCGGGTGCCGGAAAAATAATCCACATTTGAAGAGGCCCGGCTAATCGCCAACTGGCGTTTTGTCGAATTCACAAAACCAAATGTGGATTAATTTCAGCGCGGCCGCGCATCCCGGCGCCGGACGCCGGGCCCGCGGCCGCTACAGCAGCCGGTGCGCGAAGCGACCGTTCTCGTAGACGCCGTAGCTGGCCGTGCCGTCCTTGGGGATGCCCACGGAGCCGGGGTTGAAGACCCACGCGCCCGGGTGCGACGAGCTCGCCTCGTTGACCTTGATGTGCGTGTGGCCGTAGACGAAGGCCGAGCGCTCCGGCAGCGCGGGCCACCTGTCCACGCTGTTGTGGTAGCCGGGCCCGTAGACGTGGCCGTGCGTGAGGAAGAGCGTCACGCCGGCTGCCTCGTCAAAGAGGACGTTGTGGTCGGCCATGCAGGGGAATCCGAGCACCATCTGGTCGACCTCGGCCTCGCAGTTGCCGCGCACGGCGATGACCTGCGGCGCCAGGGAGTTGAGCATCTCGATGACGCGCTTGGGCTCGTAGTCTGCGGGAAGGTTGTTGCGAGGCCCGTGATAGAGCAGGTCGCCGAGAAGAACCACGCGGTCGGGACGCTCCTCCCGAATGGCGGCCATGAGGCGCGCGCAGGCGTCGGCGGCACCGTGGATGTCGGATGCGATGACGAGCTTCATCTGGGGCTCCCTCCCCTGCGGCGGTCGGCCTTGGCGGCAGGCGCCGGCCAGGCCCTACGCGCTGAATTGTACGCCCGCGACGGCGCGCGCAAGGGCGTCGACGGTCGCCTCGGGCGCCACGACGACCTGGTAGCCGTGCGCGCGGGCGTGCGCGGCTGTGCGCTCCCCCAGGCAGACGGCAACAAGGCGCCAGGAGGGCGCGTCCGGGAAGAGGTGCGCGAAGCCCTCCACGGTGGACCCGCTCGTGAAGGTGACCGCGTCGACCGCGCCGGCGGCAAGCGCCGCGGCCAGCCCCTCGGGCGCAGGCTCCGGGGCAAGGACGGTCTCGTAGGCGGCCACGTCCTCGTAGGGCACGCCCGCGGCGTCGAGCGCGTCAGGCAGGTCGGCCGTTCCGGCCGCAGCGCGGAAGAGCAGCGCGCAATCGCCCGGGGCGGCCGCCTCGGCAAGCGCGACGCCGAGGTGCGCGCCATCGTAGACCGCGGGCACGAGGTCGGCGCGCACACCCCGTCGCGCGAGCTCGGCCGCCGTTGCGGAGCCGATCGCCGCGACGCGCGCGCCCGCGAGCCAGCGGACGTCCCGGCCCGCCGCGTCCAGGGCGGCCATGAGACAGCGCACGCCGAAGGTGCTCGTGAGGACCACCCACGAGAATTCCGGCACGCGCTCCACGACCGGGGCGAGAAGAACGGGCGGAACCGAACGCGTCTCCACACACGGCACGAGGTCCACGCGTGCGCCGAGGGCGGCGAGCCGCGCGGCCAGGCCCTCCGCGCGGTCGCGCGGGCGCGTCACGATAACGCGGCGCCCGGCGAGGGGCAGACGGGAGTGGAAGTCGAGGTGGGGCGCAAGCGCGCAGACCGCGCCCACCACGAGGACGGCCGGGCTCTCCACGGCCGCGGCGCGGGCACGCCCCTCGATCGTTGCCAGCGTCCCGTCAATGCGGCGCTGCTCAGGAAGGCTGCCGCGCTCGATGACGGCAGCCGGGGTCTGGGGGTCCATGCCCGCAGCGGCAAGCCCCGCGCAGACCTCGCCCAGCGTGGAGACCGCCATGAGGAAGACGAGCGTGCCGCCCGCCCGCACGAGCGCCCCAAAGTCGATGTCCAGCGGCTCCCCGGCGCGGCGGTGCGCAGTCACCACGTGGAAGGAGGACGCGCAGCGCCGGTCCGTCACGGGGACGCCGGCAAGCGCCGGCACGGCGACGGCGCTCGTGACGCCGGGGACCACCTCAAAGGGGACACCCGCCTCACGGAGCCGGCACGCCTCCTCTCCGCCGCGCCCAAAGACGTACGGGTCCCCGCCCTTGAGGCGCACCACGAGCCCGCCGACGCCCACGCGACGGGCCTCCTCCACCAGCAGCTCGTTGATCTGTCCCTGCGGAACGGGGTGGTTTCCGGCATGCTTGCCCACGTCGACAAGACGGGCGTGAGGCGCGGCAAGCGCAAGCGTCGCGGGCGAGACGAGCCGATCGTACACCACCACGTCCGCGCGGTTGAGAAGATCGCGGGCGCGCACCGTGAGCAGGCCCGGGTCGCCGGGGCCCGCACCCACGAGCGCAACGAGGGCGCAGCCGGAGGCCGGCGTGCAGCCCGTATCCGGCGCGCGCCCGACACCTGCCGTGCATCCGTCTCCCGCCGCGCCGCCACGTTCTTCTCGCCGGCGGACGAGCTCCTGATCAGTGGTTGCCACGGTCCCGCACCTCCCTGCCCAGGCGCGCCGCCACCGCCTCGGCCTCCTCCGGCGCGCAGACGACCTCCCGCCTGCCGCCGTAGAAGACGGAGAGCCGCAGCCTGCCGTCCTTCTCGATGCGCGCGTAGGCGCCGACGGGCGAGGCGCAGGTGGCGCCGAGGGCGCGGGTGAACGCCCGCTCGGCACGCACGCAGAGGTGCGCCGCCGCGTCTCCGTAGCCATCGAGCTCGGGGCGCGGCTCTCCCGCCCGCGCGCACAGCGCCATGGCGCCCTGACCGGCGGCCGGGACCATCTCGTCGGGCGAGAGCACGCGGCTTGCGCGGCCCTCGAGGCCCAGCCGTCGCAGGCCAGCCATGGCCAGGACCAGGGCGCAGAAGCCTCCCCGGTCGAGCTTCTCCAGGCGCGTGGGCACGCTCCCGCGCACCGACTCAACGCGAAGGCTCGGCCCGAAGAGCGCCTGCAGCTGGACGCGGCGGCGCGCGGACGAGCAGCCCACGGGCAGGCCGGTCGCCGCCAGGCGCGCCACGAGGTCGGCGTCGGGAAGGCCCTCGGGCAGCGGCCCTGCGCCCGCGGGGAGGACGAGGGCGTCGCGCGGGTCCTCGCGCGGCGAGCAAGCCGCCACCACAACGCCCGGCGAGAGCTCGGCGGGCAGGTCCTTGTAGCTGTGAACGGCGAGGTCGATGCGGCCCTCGAGCAGCGCGCGGTCGAGCTCCTGCACGAAGAGGCCCTTGCCACCCACCTCCTCGAGCGGGCGGTCGAGGACGACGTCGCCCGCGGTGGTGTAGCCGACCACCTCGCAGCGGACCTCCGGGTGGAGCCGCGTGATGCCCTGCGCCACTAGCTCCGCCTGGACCATCGCCAGCCGGCTGCGCCGGGTCCCGATCCTCACGACCGTCATTCCACGTCCCCCCAAGCCCTCTCCGTCCAGCCAAGGTCGCCACGCACGACCGCGGCGGCAGCCGACACGAGCGCGTGCTCCCCCGCGCGCGACACCACGCCCGCAACGAGGCGGTCGGTCTCGCAGAGCGCGGGGAACGCGAAGCTCCCCTCCGCCGGGGCGTCCGCGACGCTCACCGGGATGCCGGCCGCCCGGCACCGGCGCGCCACGAGCGCGTTGACGGCGCGATTGCTTGTTGCGGCCACTACGAGGCGCATGCCCTCCTCGTCGCCGGGCTCGTAGGCGCGGGCCAGGCAGCGCGCGCCCTCGGGCCCCGTGCCGTGCGGGTCCACCACGCACACCTGCGCCCCGTGGGCGAGCAGGGCCTTCGCCCGCCGGCTCCCCACCGCCCCGCAGCCCACGACAAGGCAGGGCGCGCCCGTGAGGTCGACGAAGAGGGGGAAGCGTCCGGGGTGCGCCCTGCCTTGTCGTGGGCTGCGGGGCGGTG
>NZ_JACSNQ010000056.1 GCF_016900315.1 Olsenella profusa | reverse complement strand
CCGACGAGGTGGCGGCCGTGGCGCGCTTCCTCGTGAGCGACGCCGCCTCCTACGTGACCGGGGAGGTCATCCGCGTCGACGGCGGCATGGCGATGTAGCGGTGATACGAGGGGACGGTCCCCTCGTACCATCGTTGGGAGACGAGATGGAACACAGGGTAGCTATCACGGGTATCGGCGCTGTCACCCCGCTTGCCAACACGGCCAAGGAGACGTGGGAGGCCATGGTCGC
>NZ_JACSNQ010000055.1 GCF_016900315.1 Olsenella profusa | reverse complement strand
ACCCGGCCTTCACCGACTGGAAGTGGCGTGACGCCTCCGACGCCGGCGAGGACATCTCCGCCACGCAGATGACCGCGGGCGACAACGAGTAAGTAGCGCTCGCCTCATACGCACCTGAAGGGCCGCCTCTGGCGAGAAGTGCGGGCGATTGGGTGCCCCGGCATCAAACATGCCACCCAATCGCGCGGGCTTTGCGCCGCGGGGCGCCGAGGGAGATGCGCGGGTTTTGCGCTGCGGGGCCGTAC
>NZ_JACSNQ010000054.1 GCF_016900315.1 Olsenella profusa | reverse complement strand
GCTCGGGCGAGAGGGACGCTCCCGAGGGTCGTGTGAGCGACATGGCTCTCCTTCCTGACGCGCCGGCAGCGCGACGAACACGTGACGTGTCGACTATAGCAGCGTCCCGCCCGGCGAGAACGGCGCCGCAGGGTACGTACACCCAGCCGCAGGGTACGTACACCCAGCCGCAGGGTACGTACACCCAGCCGCAGGGTACGTACACCCCTCGACGTCCTTCTCGCCAAGCCATCTGACGTTTCCGCAG
>NZ_JACSNQ010000053.1 GCF_016900315.1 Olsenella profusa | reverse complement strand
GGTAGGACTACCCTGCTGCCCGGCGGATGCGGCTCCGGAAATCAAAGCCATCAGCAAGTATATTTCACACTGCAAAGGCGGCTACGGTTGCGGACGGGATGTGATTGAGCAGGTACTGAAAGCACAAGGAAAATGGATGGCTGGACAGGCTGCTTTCGGCTGGTAATTATCTAAAATACTTCAGAAACATGAAACCACTGGAAAATCTTCAAAATTATAAGATTGTACTGGCTTCCAATTCTCCGCGTCGTCGGGAATTGTTGAGCGGGCTGAACCTGGGCGACACGGTAAGAGTGTTGCCAGGAATCGACGAAAGTTATCCGGACGATCTGGAAGGAGCAGACATCCCCATGTATATCTCACGCAAAAAAGCAGATGCCTACCGCAATTTCATGGGAGAAGATGAACTGATTATCACGGCAGATACGAT
>NZ_JACSNQ010000052.1 GCF_016900315.1 Olsenella profusa | reverse complement strand
GAATTATACTGGTATTCCACTCCGCCCGTAAAGGTAGCCGGCGAAAATAGACAGTTATCCATATTGCCTACATACATAGCTCCTCCCACGGCAGTCAGGTCCTTGGTCTTTCCGTAGGCATTCGGGTCGCCACCTGCACCATACTAGCTGGTACGGTCAATATGCTGAGCCGAACCATAGACCGAAAGCTTATGTTTGTACTCGTTAAAAAACACGTCGTAGGTCAAGCCTCCACTATTGATGATGTGCTTGGTCTGCTCCGTGATGTCCGTTTCATGCGGCTGCAAGTCAAACTTGTTACCCCCACGACGGAATTCATTCGTCGTGTGATATTCCAGACTGATACGGCTGAACTGAGTGGGACGATAATAAGCCCGCAACCCGAAAGTATTCATATTGAGTTTTCCCAATTCTGAGAATCCGTCTCCATC
>NZ_JACSNQ010000051.1 GCF_016900315.1 Olsenella profusa | reverse complement strand
GTACAGGACCTCATTTGCATTATGAGGTGCGGGTGAAAGGCAAGATTGTCAATCCGGTCAACTATTATTTCATGGACTTGGATGCGGATGAGTATGAGAAGATGATTGAACTGGCCGCAAATCACGGACGGGTATTCGATTAAAGAAAAATGACGTATGGCTTTGAAAACAGAAAAAGAACTGAAACTATATTATTCCATCAGTGAAGTGGCAAAGATGTTCGATGTGAATGAATCGCTGCTGCGTTATTGGGAAAAGGAGTATCCGATGATTTCTCCTAAAAAGACGGGAGGAAATGTCCGTCAGTACCGGAAGGAAGACATCGAAAACATTCGGCTGGTGTATCACCTTGTGAAGGAAAAAGGGATGACGCTGGCAGGGGCCAAACAACGTCTGAAACAGAACCGAGAAGAAACCTTGCAGACAGCCAATGTGGT
>NZ_JACSNQ010000050.1 GCF_016900315.1 Olsenella profusa | reverse complement strand
TTTCGCGATTTCTTTTTCACAACCGATAAAAGATTATGGGTATGTGGATAAAAAGAAACCGGACTATATCGGGTTTTGGAGGCGATTTGCGCTGGAGCGTAATTTCCCGGAAATAACGGGGCGGTCTATTGTGTCGTATTTTAATTTTGATACGTCGGTCAATAAGGAACTGGTGATAAAGGTGGCTCTTTCACCCGTGAGTACGGAAGGGGCTTTGAAGAATCTGCGGGCAGAAGCTGAAGGGAAAACTTTTGAACAAGTGGCGGATGAAGCCTCCAAGTTATGGAACCAGAAATTGAATTTGTTTGAAATAGAAGGGACTGAAGACCAGAAGTCCATGTTCTACACATCGTTGTATCATACGATGATTAATCCTTCTGTGTATATGGATGTAGACAGACTTTATCGGGGGTTGGACCATAACATTCACAAGGCGGAAGG
>NZ_JACSNQ010000049.1 GCF_016900315.1 Olsenella profusa | reverse complement strand
ACATTGGTCGTTTCTTTTGTAGGTTATTCAACCCAGGACGTGACGATTACTAAACAGACAGGTATTCGTGTTGTATTGAAGGAAGATACGGAAGTACTTGATGAAGTGGTAGTAGTAGGTTACGGTACAGCTCGTAAAGGTGATTTAACAGGTGCCTTGACAACGATGAAACCCGATGCTAACGATGCAGCGAAGGCAACTTCACTTGATAATCTTTTGTCAGGTAAGGTTGCTGGATTGGTAGTTAGTTCTACTTCTGCCATGGCAGGTTCTGCTTCTTCTATCACGATTCGTGGTGCCAGCTCTTTGCGTGGTGATAACCAGCCTTTGTATGTGATTGATAATGTACCGCAGGCTTCTGCAGGCGAATTTGCTTCTTCTGGTATCAGTGGTGACTTCCAGATTAACCAAGACCCTTTGGCTTCATTGAATCCTGCAGATATTGAAGAT
>NZ_JACSNQ010000048.1 GCF_016900315.1 Olsenella profusa | reverse complement strand
GTCCCAGCGCCTCGAAAGCCCAGGCGGGCACGGGGACCTCGCCGACCTCGCGGTAAACCGCCTCGAAGGTCGCGGCCTGGAAGATCACGTCCGGATCGAAGGCGTGCACACGGTCGATCAGCGCTTCGGCCCCGGCCCAGAAACCCGGCTCGGCAAGCGCCTTCTCATCGCCCCAGCGGTAGATCGCCCGGCCGATGAACTTGGCGCCGGTGTTGCGGATGAACTCCACGTCGGCCTCCTTGTCGGGATAGGGTCCGTCGTTGCAGTAGGGATCGACGGTCAGGAACTCCGACATCGTGACGGCCCGCGAAAGGTAGCGGTCCAGCACGTCCCGGGAGATCGAACCGTCGAAGCGGTAGGGATCCGGCTCCGCGGAGCCGCATGCGCCCGCGCCGGCGGAAAGTCCCAGCGCGGCGGCAAGCAATACGAACAGTCGTTTCATGGCTGGTAT
>NZ_JACSNQ010000004.1 GCF_016900315.1 Olsenella profusa | reverse complement strand
GCCCCCGCTCCCGCCCCGGGGCCTGCGGCCGAGCCCGCTCCCGAGGGAGAGGCGCCGCTCGACATGTCCCACACCACCGCCGTGCGTGCCCCGATGGTCGGCGTGTTCTACGCCGCCCCGGCCCCCGGCGCCGAGCCCTTCGTGCACGTGGGCTCCAAGGTCAAGAAGGGCGACACCCTCTGCGTCATCGAGGCCATGAAGGTCATGAACGAGGTTACCGCCGAGACCGACGGCGAGATCGTCGACATCTGCGTGAAGGACGGCGACCTCGTCGAGTACGGCTGCTGCCTCATGAAGATCTACTAGGGGAGGCGCGCATGAACAAGGAGGAGCTCAAGGGCCTGCTGCCGCACCGCGAGCCGATGCTGCTGCTGGACGAGGCGGAGGTTGTCGACGGCGAGGCCCACGGCAAGATCACCATCACCGGCGACGAGTTCTTCGTCCAGGGACACTTCCCGGGCAACCCCATCGTGCCGGGCGTGATTCAGTGCGAGATGCTCGCGCAGAACTGCTGCGTCCTTCTCGCCGACGACCTGGCCGCCAAGGGGGCGACGCCCCTGTACACGAGCCTCGACAAGGTCCGCTTCAAGCGGCCCGTCCGTCCCGGCGACACCGTCGAGCTCACCTGCCGCATCACCCGCAGCCGCGGGCCCTTCCGCTTTGCCACCGGCGAGGCGCGCGTCGACGGCGAGCTCTGCTGCACGGCGGAGATGTCGTTCGCCCTCATGCCGGGCGAGAAGAACTAGGCGGCTGACGGGGCGCTGGGGCGGGCTCCCCTCTGACCCATGCGTCGACGGGTCAGAGGGGCCTGCGCCCAGCCGCCCCGATCCTTCTTAAGGAGGCTCCAGTGTTCGACAAGATCCTCATAGCCAACCGTGGCGAGATCGCCGTCCGCGTGATCCGCGCCTGCAAGGAGATGGGCGTCAAGACCGTGGCCATCTACTCCACGGCCGACGCCGAGGCGCTGCACGTGGCGCTCGCCGACGAGGCCTACTGCGTGGGCGGCCCGCGTCCGGCGGACAGCTACCTCAACGAGGACGCGATCCTCACCTGCGCGTTGCAGTCCGGCGCCAAGGCGATCCACCCCGGCTACGGGTTCTTCTCGGAGAACGCGCACTTCGCCCGCGAGTGCCAGGAGTGCGGCCTCGTCTTTGTGGGCCCCTCGCCCGAGGTCATCGAGCGCATGGGCGACAAGGACGCCGCCCGTCGCACCGCCCGCGACGCCGGCGTGCCCATCGTGCCCGGCTGCGACCTGCTCAAGAGCGCGGAGGAGGCCGAGGCCGAGGCCGAGCGCATCGGCTGCCCGGTGCTCATCAAGGCCCGCTCGGGCGGCGGCGGCCGCGGCATCCGCAAGGTCGAGCGCCCCGAGGATGCGGGCAAGGCCTTCACCGAGGCCCACGCCGAGGCCGAGGCGGCCTTCGGCGACGGCGAGTGCTACATGGAGAAGTTCGTCTCGCCGGCGCACCACGTTGAGGTGCAGGTCCTGGCCGACGCCCACGGCCACGTGGTCAGCCTCGGTGAGCGCGAGTGCTCGGTGCAGCGCCGCAACCAGAAGCTCGTCGAGGAGAGCCCGGCGCCGTGCCTGGACGCACATCCCGAGGTCCGCGAGCGCATGCACAAGGCCGCGCGCGACCTCACGCGCGCCGTGGGCTACGTGGGCGTGGGTACCATCGAGTTCCTCTACTCCGACGACGGCAACTTCTACTTCATGGAGATGAACACCCGTCTGCAGGTGGAGCACCCCGTCACCGAGTTCGTGAGCGGGATCGACCTCGTGAAGTGGCAGCTGCGCGTTGCCGCCGGGGCCGAGCTGCCCTTCTCGCAGGACGACATCCACATCGAGAACCACGCCATCGAGTGCCGCATCAACGCCGAGACCCCGGAGTTCCTCCCGTCCTGCGGCGAGATCACGATGCTGCACGTCCCGGGCGGCCCTCTTGTCCGCTTTGACTCGGCGCTCTACATCGGCGCCGTGGTCCCGCCCTACTACGACTCGCTGCTCGGCAAGCTCATCGTCTGCTCGCCCACGCGCGAGGAGGCCATCCGCAAGATGCGCTCGGCCCTTGGCGAGCTGGTCATCGAGGGCGTGGCCGAGAACAGTGAGCTGCACCTCGACATCCTCTCCAACCCCGAGTTCGTCTCGGGCAACTACCACACCAACCTGATGGAGCACCTCTATGAGTAAGCGAGAGAAGAGCGCCAACGAGCTCGAGAGCCCGGTCACCGAGGTCATGGCCGAGATGCCGGAGCGCCACCTCCTCGTGAAGTGCCCTGGCTGCCGGCGCGTGATCGACCAGGACAAGCTGGTGGAGAACCTTGAGGTGTGCCCGCGCTGCGGCCGTCACCTGCGCGTGTCCGGCCGCAAGCGCATGCGCATGACCGTGGACGCCGGCACGTTCGTTGAGTGGGACGCCGAGCTCGCCGCCACGGACTTCCTGGAGTTCCCGGGCTATGAGGACAAGCTCGCCGCCGCGCGCGAGAAGACCCACGAGAACGACGCCGTGGTCTGCGGCCGCGGCAAGATTGGCGGGCACGACTGCGCGCTGTTCTTCATGAACGCCGACTTCATGATGGGCTCGATGGGCTCCGTGGTGGGCGAGAAGATCTGCCGCGTCTTCGAGCGCGCGCTCGAGGAGCGGCTGCCCGTGGTGGGCTTCACCGTCTCCGGCGGCGCCCGCATGCAGGAGGGGACCACCTCCCTCATGCAGATGGCCAAGGTCTCCGCGGCGGTCCGTCGCCACTCCGAGGCCGGGCTGCTCTACATCACCGTGCTCACCGACCCCACCACCGGCGGCGTCACCGCGAGCTTTGCCATGGAGGGCGACATCATCCTCGCCGAGCCGGGCGCCCTCGTGGGCTTCGCCGGCCCGCGCGTGATCGAGCAGACCACCCACAAGCGCCTGCCCAACGGCTTCCAGCGCTCCGAGTTCCTCCTGGAGCACGGCTTCTGCGACCTCATCGTGGAGCGCAAGGACATGGTGGCTACCCTCTCCGAGCTGCTCTGCCTGCACGAGGGCACCGCGCCCGCCGCCGACGCGCCGCACGCGCTCTCCTTCGAGGAGCCCCGTCGCGGCCGCGGCACGCGCCCCAAGCGCGCGCCGGAGCCCCAGAGCGCCTACGACATCGTCAGGCTCACCCGCTCCACGGACCGCGCCACCGCCCTCGAGCTCATCGAGCGCGGCCTGGACGGCTTCGTCGAGCTCCACGGCGACCGCCTCTTTGCCGACGACGCCGCCGTGGTGGCCGGCATCGGCTGGAAGGGCGACCGCGTCCTCACCGTGATCGGCATCGAGCGCGGCAACTCAACCAAGGAGCGCATGCGCCGCAACTTCGGCATGGCCCACCCCGAGGGCTACCGCAAGGCGCTGCGCCTCATGCGCCAGGCCGAGAAGTTCGGCCGGCCGGTGCTCTGCCTCGTGGACACCTCGGGCGCCTACTGCGGCATCGGTGCCGAGGAGCGCGGCCAGGGCGAGGCCATCGCGCACAACCTCGTGGAGATGAGCGGCCTCAAGGTCCCCGTGGTGAGCGTCGTGGTGGGTGAGGGCGGCAGCGGCGGCGCGCTCGGCCTGGCCGTGGCCGACCGCGTGCTCATGCTCGGCAGCTCCGCCTACTCCGTGGTGAGCCCGGAGGGCTGCGCCTCCATCCTCTGGAAGGACGCCAAGCGCGCCGACGAGGCCGCCGCGGCCCTGCACATCACCGCGCACGACCTGATGGACCTGGGGCTGGTGGACGGCGTGATCTCCGACCTGGGCCTCACCCACGCCGAGATCGCCCACGACCTCATGCGCGAGGTCGAGCTTGCCCTGGACGAGCTCGAGCGGCTTGACGCCGACGAGCTCGTGTCCTGCCGCTATCAGAAGTTCCGTGTGATGGGAGGCGACCGCATATGCTCGCGCTAGTCACCGACTCCACCTGCGGCCTCACGCGCGAGGAGGCCGCCGAACTGGGCGTGGACGTCGTCCCGATGACCTACGTGACCGACTCCGCCCGCCACGCCGAGGGGTTCGTCGGCGAGAACGGCGACTACGTGGCGCTTCTCTCCAGGAGCCGCCACGTGACCACCGAGGCCGTGCGCTCCGCCACCTTCGAGCAGGTCTTTCGCGAGCACCTCTCCGCGGGCGACGACGTGCTCTGCGTGACGATCTCCTCGCGCCTCTCCGGCACCTACCGCAGCGCCGAGGAGGCCGCCGAGGCCGTCGCCAGCCCGCACGTGGCCGTGGTGGACTCCTGGCTCACCGCGGGCGCGCTCGAGTTCCTCGTGCGCCGCGCCCGTGCCCTCGCCGACGCCGGCCGCAGCCTCGCCGAGATCAAGGCCGAGCTCGAGAGCCTGCGCGGCGGCACGCGCATCGTGTTCAGCGTGCCGGACATGGTGGCGCTCTCCCGCAGCGGGCGGCTCGGCGCCATCCGCCGCGCGGTTGCCACCAAGCTCAACCGCTACCCGGTGATGGCGCTCTCCGAGGGTGGCATCGTCAAGCTCTCCGACGGCCGCGGCGCCCGCGGCATGGCGGCCGCCATGGTCGAGCGCGTGCCGGAGGGCACCGAGGACCTCGTGGTCTGCCACTTCGGCCCGCGGGGCGTCGAGGCGCGCGAGGTTCTTCTCGCCGCGCGGTCGCGCTTCCCCGAGGCCCGCGTCCGGGTGAAGGACGGCGGCCCGGTCCTGGCCAAGCACCTCGGCCTCGGCGCCGTGGGCCTCGCCTGGATGTAGGGAGGGTTGCGGCCCCGCGCCGCGGCTGCCTGCGTTGCGCCACCTGCGTTACGCCGGCCGCGTTGCGGCGCTGTTACCCGGTTCGCGCCGCCGTCACCAAGTGCACCAATCAAGTGCACCGCCAAACCGCTCGTTTTTCTCGCAAGTGCACCCAAATCCCGGTTTTTCTCGCCAAGTGTACCGGGGTGCGGGTGCACTTCTTGAGTGCACCTGACGAGTGACGCAAGGTGCACCCGGCCAGACCGCGCAAGCGGGCGAGAAGAACGTGGAGAGACGGCGAGAAATACGCTCAGGCCGCCCTCGCGCGCCCTCCGCAACGTGAACATACGGTGGAGGATGGATACGCCCGGATCCGTGGCGTTTTGACAACTGGGGCAGCCGCGCGTAAAGTTCATCGTCGCGTCAATCCGGGGCAGAGGTGCTGCTCGGCCCTTGAATACGGGTTAAAGCATTAACGTTAGCTAAGAAGGAGAGAGCTTTGCCGACAATCAACCAGCTCGTTCGCAACGGTCGCGTGAGCGTCAAGTCGAAGTCCAAGAACGCAGCTCTGCAGCACAACCCCCAGAAGCGCGGCGTGTGCACCCGCGTCTTCACCACCACCCCCAAGAAGCCGAACTCCGCCCTTCGTAAGGTCGCCCGTGTGCGCCTCGTGAACGGCATCGAGGTCACGGCCTACATCCCCGGCGAGGGCCACAACCTCCAGGAGCACTCCATCGTGCTGATCCGCGGCGGCCGCGTGCGCGACCTCCCTGGTGTCCGCTACAAGATCATCCGTGGCGCCTACGACTGCGCCGCCGTGCAGAACCGCCAGAAGGCGCGCTCCCGCTACGGCACCAAGCGCCCGAAGTAGTCTCGCAGTCACTAAACGTCACCAGCTCTAAGGAGATATAACATGCCGCGTCGTGCAGCAGCCGTGCGTCGTGAGGTCCAGCCTGACGCCGTCTACAACAACCGTCTCGTGACCCAGCTCATCAACAAGGTCCTCCTCGATGGCAAGAAGGCCACCGCGGAGCGCATCGTCTACGGTGCCTTCAACATCGTGGCCGAGAAGTCCGGCGAGGACGCCCTTGCCGTCTTCAAGAAGGCCATGGACAACATTCGCCCGACCCTCGAGGTCAAGCCGAAGCGCGTCGGTGGCGCCACCTACCAGGTGCCGATGGAGGTCAACTCCCGTCGTGCCACCACGCTGGCCATCCGCTGGCTCGTGAACTTCTCGCGTGCCCGCAAGGAGAAGACCATGGCCGAGCGCCTTGCCAACGAGATCCTCGACGCCTCCAACGGCGTCGGCGCTTCCATCAAGCGTCGTGAGGACCTCTTCAAGATGGCCGAGGCCAACCGCGCCTTCTCTCACTACCGCTTCTAGTCGCTGACCCGAGGAGAGGCTATCTATGGCTAAGGTCAAGTACAACCTTAAGGACATGCGCAACATCGGCATCATGGCCCACATCGATGCCGGCAAGACCACCACGACGGAGCGCATCCTCTACTACACCGGCAAGACCCACAAGATCGGCGAGGTCCACGACGGTGCCGCTACCATGGACTGGATGGTTCAGGAGCAGGAGCGTGGCGTGACCATCACCTCCGCGGCCACCACGTGCTTCTGGAAGGACCACGTCATCCAGATCATCGACACCCCGGGCCACGTGGACTTCACCTCCGAGGTCGAGCGCTGCCTGCGCGTCCTCGACGGCGCCGTGGCCGTGTTCGACGCCGTGGCCGGCGTCCAGCCGCAGTCCGAGACCGTGTGGCGTCAGGCCACCAACTACAACGTCCCGCGCATTGCCTTTATCAACAAGTACGACCGCGTGGGCGCTGACTTCTGGCACGCCATCGACACCATGAAGGACCGCCTGCACGCCAACGCCGTCGCGGCCCAGATCCCGATGGGTGCCGAGTCCAACTTCTGGGGTCTCATCGACCTGGTCACCATGACCGCGTGGGACTTCAAGGAGGACGCCAAGGGCATGATTTACCCCGAGGCGATGGAGTCCATCCCCGAGGAGTTCGCCGACATCGCCGAGGAGAAGCGCGAGGAGCTGCTCGACGCCGCCTCCAACTTCTCTGACGAGGTCATGGAGCTCGTGCTCGAGGAGGCCGAGATCCCGGTGGAGACCCTCAAGGCCGCCCTGCGCAAGGGCGTCATCGACGGCGAGCTCAACCTCGTCTTCGTGGGCTCCGCCTACAAGAACAAGGGCATCCAGGAGCTGCTCGACGCCGTTGTCGACTACCTCCCGAGCCCGCTTGACGTCAAGGAGATCGACGGCACCAACCTCAAGGGCGAGCCTGAGGTCCGTCACGCCGACGCCAAGGAGCCGTTCTCCGCGCTCGCGTTCAAGATCATGACCGACCCGTACGTGGGCAAGCTCACCTACATCCGCGTGTACTCCGGTCACGCTGACGCGGGCTCCTACGTCTACAACTCCGTCAAGGACAACCGCGAGCGTCTCGGCCGCATCCTCGAGATGAACGCCAACGACCGTGTTGACCGCGAGGGCTGCTCCGCCGGCGACATCGTCGCCTGCGTTGGCCTCAAGAACACTACCACTGGCGAGACCCTCTGCGACGAGAAGCACCCGATCGTCCTCGAGTCCATCGAGTTCGCCACGCCGGTCATCTCCGTCGCCGTCGAGCCCAAGACCAAGGCCGAGCAGGAGAAGATGTCCGTTGGCCTGGCCAAGCTCGCCGAGGAGGACCCGACCTTCCAGGTGCACACCGACCAGGAGACCGGCCAGACCATCATCTCCGGCATGGGCGAGCTGCACCTCGAGATCATCGTCGACCGTCTGCGCCGCGAGTTTAAGGTCGAGTGCAACGTCGGTAAGCCGCAGGTCGCATACCGCGAGACCGCTGGCAAGGCCGTGACCCACGTCGAGGGCAAGTTCGTCCGCCAGTCCGGCGGCCGCGGCCAGTACGGCCATGCCGTCATCGACATGGAGCCCAACGAGGAGGGCAAGGGCTACGAGTTCGAGAACGCCATCGTTGGTGGCGTCATCCCGAAGGAGTACATCCCCTCCATCGACAAGGGCATCCAGGAGGCGCTCGAGAGCGGCGTCATCGCTGGCTACCCCGTCGTCGACATCAAGGTCAAGCTTATCGACGGCTCCTACCACGAGGTCGACTCCTCCGAGGCCGCCTTCAAGATCGCCGGCTCCATGGCCATCAAGGAGGCTCTGCGTCGCTCCAACCCGGTTCTTCTCGAGCCGATCGAGGAGGTCGAGGTTGAGACCCCCGAGCAGTACATGGGCGACGTCATGGGCAACCTCTCCGGCCGTCGCGGCAAGATCGAGGGCATGGAGGACCGTCGCGACACCAAGGTGATTCGCGCCAAGGTGCCGCTGGGCGAGATGTTCGGCTACGCCACCGACCTCCGCTCCCAGACCCAGGGCCGCGCGAGCTACACCATGCAGTTCGACTCTTACGAGCCCGTCCCGAAGAACATTCGCGACGAGATCGTCGCCAAGAACGGCGGAAACGCTTCCTAAGTCAACGATCACGAGCCCTAGCTCATTTGGAGGTACACAGTGTCAAGCCAGAAGATCAGGATTCGCCTCAAGGGCTACGACCACGAGGTCGTTGACCAGTCCGCGAAGCTCATCGTGGACACCGCCCAGAAGACTGGTGCCCGCGTGTCCGGCCCCATCCCCCTGCCCACCGAGCGCAACCTCTACACGGTCATCCGCTCGCCGCACAAGGACAAGGACTCCCGCGAGCAGTTCGAGATGCGCACCCACAAGCGCCTCATCGACATCCTCGACCCGTCCCCGTCCACGGTCGACTCGCTCATGCGTCTTGACCTGCCGGCCGGCGTCGACATCGAGATCAAGCTGTAGGCCGATCTCCTAAACGCAGCGGGGGAGCCCCGACCTTCCTTCGAGAAGTGCGCTACGCGGAACTTCTCTCCGGAAGGTCGGGGCTCCCTGCGTTTCGGGCGGCGAGGCCCAACCGCCGTGGGGGTGGGGTGGATGCACGGTTAGAAAGTGGGGCATGTTAGTGGGATGGGGCACTAAGATGCCCCGATTCCTAATCAAATGGGGTGCAATCGCACTAAGATGCGGCAAAACCTAACGCGAGCGCGGATGCGGGCGCAAATGAGAGCGCGAGCACGCGCGAACACGACACCCAACCCCGTCCAGGAAGTACCCGCCCGGCGAGAAGAACCTGCGGCCTGGATGCCGGACGGCATCGCAAGCACCTATGGATACGCCCGGTGGCGCGGAAAGTGACGCCGCAGCTCAGAGGGCTAAAAAATTCTGCGTAGACATTGTGAATTCCCTATCAGGCGTGTAGACTTAACAGGCTGCGCAAAAAGGGACTAGTGTGCCGAGAGGTCACGACACCCCTTCTGAGCAGCAGATACAGGACGTGGTCCGCTGGGGAGGGGCAACGGGTGTCCCAAGGTCCCATGACCACCGGAGGTTAGGAAAGAGCATGGTCAGCACGATCCTTGGCCGCAAGCTTGGGATGACGCAGATCTGGGACGAGAACGACAACGTCGTGCCCGTCACTGTCATCCAGGCTGGCCCCTGCACCGTCTCGCAGGTCAAGACGAAGGCGACCGACGGCTACGACGCCGTTCAGATCGGCTTCGGAGACATCTCCGCCAAGCACGTCAACAAGCCCATGGCCGGCCACTTCAAGGCCGCCGGCGTCGAGCCGATGCGCTACCTGCGCGAGGTCCGCGTCGAGAACGGCGAGGAGCACCACACCGGTGACGTCGTCACCGTCGCCGACTTCGCTGACGTCAAGGCCGTCGACGTCATCGGCACCTCCAAGGGCAAGGGCTTCCAGGGCACCATCAAGCGCTGGAACTTCTCCCGTGGCCCCATGACCCACGGCTCCCGCAACCAGCGCAAGCCGGGCTCCATCGGCCAGTGCGCCTACCCCGCGCGCGTCCGCAAGGGCCTTCACATGTACGGCCACATGGGCGACGAGCGCGTCACGGTCAAGAACCTCAAGCTCGTCCGCGTTGACGCCGAGCAGAACCTCATGCTCGTCAAGGGCGCTGTCCCCGGCGGCAAGAACGCCCTCGTCCAGGTCCGCATGGCCTAAGTGCCAGGAAATCTCTTAGGCTAACAAGGAGGACAGAATGTCCAAGTACGCTATCAAGAACGTCGAGGGGGCTGAGGTCGGCCAGGCCGAGCTCTCCGCCGACGTCTTCGGCATCGAGCCGAACATCCCCGTCATCCACCAGGCCGTGGTGGCCATCGAGGCCGGCGCCCGTCAGGGCACCCACTCGGTGAAGAACCGCCACGAGGTCTCGGGCGGCGGCGTGAAGCCGTATCGCCAGAAGGGCACCGGTCGTGCCCGCCAGGGCTCCATCCGTGCCGGTCAGTGGACCGGCGGCGGCGTGATCTTCGGGCCCACCCCGCGTGACCACTCCAAGCGCATCAACAACAAGATGGTCAAGCTTGCCATGCGCTCGGTTCTCTCTGGCAAGGTTGCCGACGAGGAGCTCGTCCTCGTTGACGCCATCGCCTTCGAGAAGCCGTCCACCAAGCAGGCCGTGGCCCTTCTCGCTGCCCTTGGCGTCGCCGACAAGCGCGTGACCGTCGTCGTCGACGACGAGAACGTCAACGCGTACCTCTCGTTCCGCAACCTCGAGAAGGTCAACATCATCGGCGTCTCCGAGGCCAACACCCGTAACCTCATCGACAACGGCGCCCTCGTCATGACCGCCGGCGTCGCCAAGCAGCTCGAGGAGGTGCTCGCATAATGAACTCCGCCTACGACGTGATCATCCGCCCGGTCGTCTCCGAGCGTTCCTTCGACCTCATGGAGCAGGGCAAGTACACCTTCGAGGTGGCCAAGTCCGCCCCCAAGGAGGAGATTGCCGCCGCCGTCGAGAAGCTGTTCGGCGTCCACGTGGTGAAGGTCAACACCATGAACGTCTCCGGCAAGAAGAAGCGCGTTCGCTACCAGACCCCTGGCACCACGCGCTCCTGGAAGAAGGCCGTCGTGACCCTCGCCGCCGGCGAGACGATCGAGATCTTCGGCAACCAGGCCGCTGAGTAAGGTTTCGCGCCCGGGCCCCCTTGGGGGCTCGGGCTGCTCTGCCGCGCATGATGGATACGCGCGGTACCGTGGTAATCCGGTGTCGCCCGCCACTCCCTGAGCGGGACGGCCAGCGGAAAAGAAGGGAAAGAGTCAATGGCAGTCAAGCACCTCAAGCCCACGAGCGCCGGCCGGCGCTTCCAGACGGTCTCGGACTTCTCCGAGATCACCTGCACGAAGCCCGAGAAGTCGCTACTCGAGCCCCTGCCCAAGAAGGCCGGCCGCAACAACAACGGCCGCATCACCACCCGTCACCAGGGCGGCGGCCACAAGCGTATGTACCGCAAGATCGACTTCAAGCGTCGTAAGGACGACGTGCCGGCCAAGGTCGCCACGATTGAGTACGACCCGAACCGCTCCGCGCGCATCGCCCTGCTGCACTACGTCGACGGCGCCAAGGCCTACATCCTGTGCCCCGAGGGCCTGCACGTGGGCGACGTGGTCGTCTCCGGCACCAAGGACATCGACATCAAGCCCGGCAACTGCATGCCGCTGTCCGAGATCCCCGTCGGCACCCTGGTGCACGCCGTGGAGTTCCAGCCGGGCAAGGGCGCCGCTATGGCCCGCGCCGCCGGCACCTCCGTTCAGCTGATGGGCAAGGACAACGGCTACGCCGTCCTGCGCATGCCCTCCTCCGAGCTTCGTCGCGTCCTGCTCACCTGCCGTGCCACCATCGGCGAGGTGGGCAACGCCGACCACTCCAACATCGTCATCGGCAAGGCTGGCCGCAGCCGCTGGGCCGGCGTCCGCCCGACCGTCCGTGGTACCGTCATGAACCCGGTCGACCACCCGCACGGCGGCGGCGAGGGCAAGAACCACACCTCCGGTCGCCCGTCCGTGACGCCTTGGGGCAAGCCGACGAAGGGTTACAAGACCCGCGACCCGAAGAAGGCCTCGAACCGCCTCATCATCCGTCGCCGCAAGTCCAAGTAGCCGGAACACGAGTAGTAGGAGATAGAAAGCATGAGCAGAAGTCTCAAGAAGGGCCCGTTTGTGGAGACTCGCCTCCTCGCGCGTGTCGCCGCCCAGAACGAGGCCGGCACCAAGGAGGTCATCAAGACCTGGTCGCGCTCCTCGACCATCTTCCCCGAGATGGTCGGTCACACGATCGCCGTCCACGACGGCCGCAAGCACGTGCCCGTGTACGTCACCGAGTCCATGGTTGGTCACAAGCTGGGCGAGTTCGCCCCCACGCGCACCTTCCGTGGTCACAAGGCCAACTAGGGGGTAGGGAACTAAATGGCTAACACCAACACCAACGAGGTCCGTGCCACGGCCAAGTACGTGCGCGTCGCTCCGCGCAAGGCCCGTGCCGTCGTCTCGCTGATCCGCAACCTCCCCGTTGAGAAGGCCCTCGAGGTCCTCCAGTTCTCGACCCGCGCCGCCTCCGTGGACGTGGCCAAGGTGCTTCGCTCCGCGATCGCGAACGCCGAGAACAACAACGGCCTGCGCGCCAACAACCTTTACGTGAAGCTCGCCTACGTCGACGAGGGCCCCACGCTCAAGCGCATCCGTCCTCGCGCCAAGGGCTCCGCTTCCCGCATCAACAAGCGCATGAGCCACATTACTGTCGTCGTTGCTCCCCGGAAGGAGGCGTAAGCGAGCATGGGTCACAAGGTTCAGCCGACCGGCTTCCGTCTCGGCATCACCGAGGAGTGGCGTTCCCGCTGGTACGCCGATAAGAACTACGCCGAGACCCTCGGCAACGATCTCGCCATCCGCTCCTACCTCGAGAAGCGCCTCGCCAAGGCCGCCCTCTCCCGCGTTGACATCGAGCGCGCCGGCGACAAGGTCAAGGTCACCATCTACACCGCCCGCCCGGGCATCGTGATCGGCAAGAAGGGCGCCGACATCGACGCCCTGCGCTCCGACCTCGAGAAGGTCGCCGGCGTCGCCAAGGGCCAGGTCTCCGTTGACGTCGTCGAGGTCAAGCGCCCCGAGCTCGACGCCAACCTGGTCGCCCAGTCGATCGCCGAGCAGCTCGAGCAGCGCGTAGCCTTCCGTCGCGCCATGCGCAAGGCCGTCCAGTCCGCCCGCAAGGCCGGTGCCAAGGGCATCCGCATCCAGTGCTCCGGCCGCCTCAACGGCGCCGAGATGGGCCGTCGCGAGTGGTATCGCGAGGGTCGCGTGCCCCTGCACACCCTGCGTGCCGTGATCGACTACGGCCAGTCCACCGCCCGCACCACCATGGGTGCCTGCGGCGTCAAGGTTTGGATCTACCTCGGTGAGAAGCTGCCCGGCCAGGCCACCCCGCGCCCGGCCCTCGAGGGCTCCTCGCGTCCTCGCCGTGGTCGCAATGAGAGGAGGGGCCGCTAATGCTCGCACCTAAGCGCGTCCTGCACCGCAAGGTCCAGCGCGGCTCGATGAAGGGTCACGCCAAGGGCAACACCGAGCTGCACTTTGGCTCCTACGGCATCCAGGCGCTCGAGGCGCACTGGATCACCAACCGTCAGATCGAGGCCTGCCGTGTCGCCATGACCCGCTACATGAAGCGTGGCGGCAAGGTCTGGATTACCATCTTCCCGGACAAGCCCATCACCAAGAAGCCGGCCGAGACCCGCATGGGCTCCGGCAAGGGCAACCCCGAGGAGTGGGTGGCCGTCGTCAAGCCGGGCCGCATCATGTTCGAGATCGACGGCGTCCCCGAGGACGTCGCCCGCGAGGCCCTGCGTCTTGCCCAGCACAAGCTGCCCATCAAGACCAAGATCGTCACCCGCACCGAGCAGGACGGGGAGGAATAGTCAATGAAGTACAAGGACATCCAGGCCATGAGCGACGAGGAGCTCGCCAAGAAGCTGGAGGAGGGCCGCGCGGAGCTCTTCAACCTCCGCTTCCAGATGGCCACCAGCCAGCTTGACAACACGGCTCGCGTCAAGACCGTCAAGAAGGACATCGCGCGCGTCCTCACCGAGCAGCGCGCCCGTCAGATCGCCGCGGAGAAGTCCGCCGCCGAGAACTAGATCGCAGGAGAATGACTATGGCTGAGACCACCAGAAACGCGCGTAAGGTCATCACCGGGACTGTCGTCTCCATCTCTGGCGACAAGTCCATCACGGTGAAGGCTGACTACCGCAAGCGTCACCCCAAGTACGGCAAGATGATGACCGTCTCCAAGAAGTTCCACGCTCACGACGAGAAGAACGAGTGCGGCATTGGCGACCTCGTCACCATTATGGAGACCCGCCCGCTGTCCAAGACCAAGCGTTGGCGTCTCGTCGAGATCGTCGAGCGCGCCAAGTAAGTATCAGTGACGAGTCCATCCCATGTGCGTCGCTCTTCTGGGCGCACCTCTGGGAGGGCAGGTTCGGAGGAACACCAATGATTCAGATGGAGACCATGCTCAACGTCGCTGACAACAGCGGCGCCCGACGCGTGAAGTGCGTCAAGGTCCTCGGTGGCTCCAAGCGTCGCTACGCCGGCCTGGCCGACGTCATCATCGGCGCCGTGCAGGAGGCCACCCCGGGCGGCTCGGTGAAGAAGGGCGACATCGTTCGCTGCGTCATCGTGCGCACCACCAAGGAGACCCGTCGCAAGGACGGCAGCTACATCAAGTTCGACCAGAACGCCTGCGTGCTGGTCGACAAGGAGGGCGAGCCCAAGGGCACCCGTATCTTCGGGCCCGTGGCTCGCGAGCTCCGCGACCACAAGTACATGAAGATCGTCTCGCTCGCGCCTGAGACGCTCTAGGGAGTGAGGACGAATGGCTAAGATGCACGTGAAGAAGGGCGACAAGGTCGTCGTCCTCTCCGGTAAGGACAAGGGCAAGGAGGGCACCGTCCTGGTTGCCAAGCCCTCCGAGGGCAAGGTCGTCGTCGAGGGCGTCGCCGTCGTCAAGAAGGCCATGCGCCCCACTGCCCAGAACCAGCAGGGTGGCATCGTGGAGAAGGAGGCCGCCATCGACGCCTCCAACGTCATGGTCGTCTGCCCCAAGTGCGGCAAGCCCTCTCGCATGGGCCACGCCGTGAA
This sequence comes from Olsenella profusa, assembly GCF_016900315.1. Taxonomy (GTDB): domain Bacteria; phylum Actinomycetota; class Coriobacteriia; order Coriobacteriales; family Atopobiaceae; genus Thermophilibacter; species Thermophilibacter profusus_A. Next base: position 119,158 of record NZ_JACSNQ010000004.1, on the reverse strand, counting down.
CTCCGAGGGCAAGAAGGTCCGCGTCTGCAAGAAGTGCGGCGCCGAGTTTTAAGGGCCCGCTAGACCTTGCAGTGGGGGAGGCCCTCCGCTTATCTCCGGGAAGTGCACTACGCGAAACTTCCCTCCGATAAGCGGAGGGCCTCTTGCTGTCAAGGTGACCGTCGGCTCCTCTCGGCGCCGCCCTGGTCTGTGCTCGGTTGTTTGGCGGGGCTGGGGGCGGGGAATTGTGGAGTTGCGCTGATGTGCGGTGTTGGCTGGATTTTATGTGGACGAAGGAATAACATGTCTCTTTGCGTCTGTTGATAGGGAGAGTTCTGTCTCGACAGAGCGGTCCTTCTCGCCGGCGCATGACAACGGCTCCTGGCCCTGCCAAGGTCAGGAGGCACGAGGTTGGAAACCCCGTGCTTAAAGCCCCAAGAGTTGAAGGAGTGAACATGGCAGACGAGAAGTACGTCCCGCGTCTCAAGGAGCAGTATTTCGCCACCGTGCGTGACGAGCTCCAGAAGCAGTTCGGCTACAAGAACGTCCACCAGATTCCGAAGATCGAGAAGATCGTCGTGAACATGGGCGTCGGCGAGGCCGCCACGGACGCCAAGGCCATTGACGGCGCCGTTGCCGACCTGCGCGCCATCACCGGCCAGCAGCCGCTCGTGACCCACGCCCGCAAGTCCATCGCCACCTTCCACCTGCGTGCCGGCATGCCGATCGGTGCCAAGGTGACCCTGCGCGGCGACCGCATGTGGGAGTTCCTCGACCGTCTCATCTCCATGGCCATCCCGCGCATCCGCGACTTCCGCGGCATCTCCCCGAAGAGCTTCGACGGCCGTGGTAACTTCTCCATGGGTGTCACCGAGCAGCTCATCTTCCCGGAGATCGACTTCGACAAGGTCGATCGCACCCGTGGCATGGACATCACCATCGTGACCACCGCCCAGACCGACGAGGAGGGCAAGGCGCTTCTCTCCGCCTTCCACTTCCCGTTCAAGGCTGAGTAGGTCAGATAAGGTTTCAGCGGCGTCCGGCGCGGCCGGGCGCCTAGATGCACTTTGAAGGAGGATTTGTGGCTAAGACATCGATGATCGTCAAGGCGTCGCGCGAGCCGAAGTACTCGACCCGCAAGCAGAACCGCTGCCAGCGCTGTGGGCGTCCCCACTCCGTTTATCGCAAGTTCGGCCTCTGCCGTGTGTGCTTCCGCGAGCTTGCGAGCAAGGGCGAGCTTCCTGGCGTCCGCAAGGCAAGCTGGTAGGACGCAGGGCTCTGGCGTCCAGGCGCTCCTGCCACGGGCTCGAGCGAACCGAACGCGCAGGTTCATCATTACCTAAGGAGAAGGATCCATGAAGATCACTGACCCCATTTCCGACATGCTGACGCGCATCCGCAACGCGAACGCAGCCAACAAGGCCGAGGTGTCCATGCCCTCGACCAAGGTGCTCGTTGAGGTTGCCCGCGTCATCTGCGAGGAGGGCTACATCGCCGGGTACGAGGTCGAGGACACGACCCCGCAGAAGACCCTCCACATCACGCTTAAGTACGGTGCCCGCCACGCGAAGGTCATCCGTGGCATTCGTCGCATCTCCAAGCCGGGACTGCGCATCTACTCCACCGCCGACAAGCTCCCGCGCGTGCTCGGCGGCCTCGGCACCGCCGTCATCTCCACCTCCAAGGGCATGATGTGCGACCGCGACGCCCGCAAGATGGGCATCGGCGGCGAGGTCATCGCCTACGTCTGGTAACTCTCGGCAGGAATGAAAGGAGACAACCGTGTCTCGTATTGGTAAGAAGCCTGTCCAGGTTCCGGCCGGAGTCACTGTGACAGTCGATGGCACCACCGTTACCGTCAAGGGCGGCAAGGGCGAGCTCACCCGCACCTTCTCCGACCTCGTTGAGATCAAGGAGGAGGGCGAGGAGCTCCACGTTGTCCGCGTTGACGACACCACCGCCTCCAACGCCCAGCAGGGCCTCACCCGCACCCTTCTTCACAACATGGTCGTCGGCGTCTCCGAGGGCTTCGAGAAGAAGCTCGAGCTGACCGGCGTCGGCTACCGTGCCGCGCTCAAGGGCAAGGACCTCGACCTCTCCCTCGGCTACTCCCACCCCGTGATCTACGCCTGCCCGGACAACATCTCCTTCGAGGTGCCGGACAACACCCACATCACGGTCAAGGGCATCTCCAAGGAGCAGGTCGGCCAGGTTGCCGCCGAGATCCGCATGAAGCGCCCGCCCGAGCCGTACAAGGGCAAGGGCATCCACTACGAGGGCGAGCACATCCGCAGGAAGCTCGGCAAGGCGGCCAAGTAGGCTAAGTAGCCCTGCATAGCAAAAGACCATCACCCCGTCAGGTGATGGCACGTCTAAGGAGAATGAATGAACAAGCAGCAGGCGAAGAAGGCCGGTCTCAAGCGCCGCGAGCGCCGCGTCCGCGCCAAGATCTTCGGCACCGCTGAGCGTCCGCGCCTCAGCGTGCACCGCACCAACGCGAACATCTACGCTCAGGTCATCGATGACGCCGACGGCAAGACCATCTGCTCTGCCTCGACCCTCGACCCCGAGTTCCGCGCCACCGGCAAGCTCGGCTCCAACAAGGAGGCCGCTACGTTCGTGGGCGAGCTCGTGGGCAAGCGCGCCGTCGAGAAGGGCGTCACCGAGGTCACGTTCGACCGCGGTGGCCGCATCTATCACGGCCGTGTCAAGGCTCTGGCAGACGGTGCCCGCAGCGCGGGCCTGAAGTTCTAGGAGGATTCAATGGCACGTGATCGCAAGCGCCGCGAGGACACCGATCTTCAGGAGCGCGTCGTCTTCATTCACCGCGTCTCTAAGACCGTCAAGGGCGGCCGTCGCATGTCCCTCGTAGCCCTCGTGGCCGTCGGTGACGGCAAGGGCAACGTCGGTCTGGGCATGGGCAAGTCCGCCGAGGTGCCCCTGGCCATCCAGAAGGGCGTCGAGGACGCCAAGAAGAACATGTTCAAGGTGGCCGTCACCGAGCACGGCACCATCCCCCACGCGGTTGAGGGCCACTACGGCGCCGGCCACGTTCTGATCAAGCCGGCTATCGAGGGTACCGGCGTCATCGCTGGCGGCCCCGTCCGTCCGCTCTTCGAGCTCGCCGGCATCACCAACGTGCTCTCCAAGTCCCTCGGCACCAGCAACGCCATGAACATCATCAAGGCCGCCGCCGAGGGCCTCAAGCAGCTCTCCAGCCCCGCTGAGACGGCTGAGCGCCGCGGCATCACCGTCAGCGAGATGTTCGCCGGGAAGGAGAACTAACGATGGCTCAGTCCCTCAAGATTAAGCTCGTGCGCAGCGCCGTCGCCTCCGTGAAGAAGGACCAGACGGCCACCTGCCGTGCCCTCGGCCTCCGCAAGATCGGCGACGTCGTCGAGCAGCCGGACAACCCGAGCATCCGTGGAATGATCTTCAAGGTCAAGCACCTTGTTGTCGTGGAAGAGAACTAGGAGTCACTCATGCAGCTCAACGATCTGCGTCCCGCTGAGGGCTCGCGCAAGAACCGCAAGCGGATCGGCCGCGGCAACTCGTCCGGCCACGGCACCACCGCGGGCCGCGGCACCAAGGGCCAGCTGTCCCGTTCCGGCGGCGGCAAGGGCAAGGGCTTCGAGGGCGGCCAGCAGCCGCTCGCCATGCGCCTGCCGAAGCTCCCCGGCTTCACCAACCACAACCGCGTCGAGTACGCCCCGGTGAACGTGGCCCGTCTCGAGGCGCTGTTCGCCGACGGCGAGACCGTCGACGCCGACACCCTGGTTGCCAAGGGCGTCATCAAGCACAACTATATTCCCGTGAAGGTCCTCGGCGACGGCGAGATCACCAAGAAGCTCACCGTCAAGGTGGACAAGGTCTCCGCCTCTGCCAAGGCTAAGATCGAGGCGGCCGGAGGAAAGGTCGAGCAGGCGTGCTAAAGGGAATCGCCAACGCGTTTCGCGTTCCGGAGCTCAGGCAGAAGCTTCTTCTGACGGCGGGAATCCTCCTGCTGTACCGTTTCGGTGCGTATCTGCCCGTTCCGGGCGCGCCGTTCCAGGACCTTCTTGGCAACTACCAGGCTGCCATGTCCTCGAGCGGAGCGATGGCCGTGCTCAACCTGTTCTCAGGTGGCGCGCTTTCCCGCATGTCCGTCTTTAGCCTCGGAATCATGCCCTACATCACGGCGCAGATCATTCTGCAGTTGCTGCAGGCCGTGATTCCCTCGCTCGGCGAGCTTGCCCGTGAGGGCGAGGCCGGTCAGCGCAAGATCACGCAGTACACGCGGTATCTGACGATCGGCCTCGCCCTGCTCAACGCCATTGGCTACCTCTTCCTGTTCAGGAGCTATGGCGTGAGTCTCTCGGGCCTGGCGCTGCCCGAGCTGCTCATGGACTTCGTCGTGGTCTTCACGATGGTCGTGGGCGCCATCATCATCATGTGGCTCGGCGAGATCATCACGCAGAGGGGCGTGGGCAACGGCATGTCGCTCATCATCTTTGCGAACATCATGTCGGGCCTGCCCACCTCGCTGATCTCCTCGGTGACCTCCACCGGCAACATCGTTCTGACGGTGGTGACGCTGGTGGTGATCGTGGCCATCGTCCCGATCATCGTCTTTGTGGAGCGCGGCCAGCGCCGCATCCCGATTCAGTACGCCAAGCGCGTCGTGGGCCGGCGCATGATGGGCGGCCAGTCCACCTACCTGCCGATCAAGGTCAACACCGCTGGCGTGGTGCCGATCATCTTCGCTTCGGCGATTCTGTACCTCCCGGCGCAGCTTGCCGTGTTCTTCCCGACCGTCGGCTGGGTGCAGGCGTTCGCCAACGCGCTTTCTGCCGGCTGGATCAACTGGGTGCTCTCGGTCGTGCTGATCGTGGCGTTTGCCTACTTCTACTCCTCGATGGTGTTCAACCCCACCGAGACGGCAGACCAGCTGCGCAAGCAGGGCGGCTTCATCCCCGGCGTTCGTCCGGGCGCCGCCACCGCTGCCTACATCAAGGCGGCCATCGACCACGTGACGCTGCCGGGCGCGCTCTTCATGGCGATTCTCGCCGTCGTGCCCACCATCATCTTCTGGTTCACGAACAACTCGCTCATCCAGGCGTTTGGCGGCACCTCGGTCCTGATCATGGTCGGCGTGGCCATGGACACGCTCTCCTCCATCGAGAGCCAGCTCAAGATGCACAACTACGACGGCTTCTTCAAGTAGGGAGCGCGTCGCGTCAAGGGTCGGCACGGCTAGGGAAAGGCGGTCATCAATGAACATCGTTCTTCTCGGCGCCCCGGGAGCGGGCAAGGGAACTCAGGCACAGAAGCTCGTCGCTGAGTTCGGCTTTGCCCACATCTCTACCGGTGACCTTCTGAGGGCCGCCATCAAGGAGGGTTCGCGCCTGGGCAAGAAGGCCAAGGGCTACATGGACCAGGGGCAGCTCGTCCCCGATGACCTCGTGGTCGACCTGGTGAAGGAGCGCCTGACCGCCGACGATGCGCAGGCCGGCTTCATCCTGGACGGCTTCCCGCGCAACACCGCGCAGGCCGTCACGCTTGACTCCGAGCTTGCCAACATGGGCCGCACGCTTGACGCCGCGCTGCTCGTGGCCGTTGAGCCCGACGTCATCGTCAAGCGCCTCAGCTCCCGGCGCACCTGCCGCTCCTGCGGCTACACCGCGCCTGCCGGGGTGGACGTGTGCCCGCGCTGTGGCGGTGAGATGTACCAGCGTGACGACGACAAGCCGGAGACCATCCAGCACCGTCTTGACGTCTACCAGACGCAGACCGCGCCGCTCGTGGAGTACTACAAGGGTCACTCAATTCTCAGGGAGGTTGACGGAGACCGTCCGGTCGACGAGGTGTACGCCGACGTCAAGACGCTCCTGGGTCTATGATCATCATCAAGTCACCCGCAGAAATCGAGCAGATGAAGGCCGCCGGGGCTCTGTCCAAGGCGGCCCTTCGTCGTGCCGGGGCACTCGTGCGGCCCGGCGCCACCACCAGGGAGATCGACCAGGTGGTGGAGGGCTTCATCCGCCTGCACGGCGGCGTTCCCACCTTCAAGGGCTATGGCGGCTTCCCGGGCAGCATCTGCTCGTCCGTCAACGAGCAGATCGTCCACGGCATCCCGTCCCCGCAGGTGGTGCTGCAGGAGGGCGACATCATCTCCATCGACACCGGCGCCACCTACCAGGGCTGGGTCGGCGACAACGCGTGGACCTTCTACGTGGGCGAGCCGTCCCGCGAGTGGCAGGCGCTCTGCGAATGCACGCGCGACTGCCTCAAGGCCGGCATCGAGCAGGCCGTGCCTGGCAACCATCTCGGTGACATCGGGGCCGCGGTGCAGGAGCTCGCCGAGTCGAACGGCTACGGCGTGGTGCGCGACTACGTGGGCCACGGCGTCGGCCGCGTGATGCACGAGGACCCCGAGGTCAGAAACTACGGGAAGCGCGGCCGTGGCGTCAAGCTCCAGGCCGGCATGGTTCTTGCCATCGAGCCGATGATAACGCTCGGCGGCTACGACTGCCACACCCTCGCCAACGGCTGGACGGTCGTCACCGACGACGGCACCCCGGCCGCCCACTACGAGAACACCGTCGCCATCACCCAGGACGGCCCGGTCATCCTGACCCAGGACGAGAAGGGCCCCTGGTGCGCGATGCAGGGAGGTACCGAGGACTAGCGGCCGCCCCTGTTGTGTTTGATTGATGCAGCATGGACGAGCCTGTGTGTTTTCGGTATGATTAACAGTCGCTGTCAGCGTGGAGGGAACGAAGATTTGAGTAAGCAGGACGCCATCGAGCTCGAGGGCAAGGTCGTTGAGCCGCTGCCTAACGCCATGTTCAACGTCGAGCTTGAGAACGGTAAGACCATTCTCTGCACCATCTCCGGCAAGATCAGGATGAACTACATCCGCATCCTGCCGGGCGACAAGGTCGTCGTGGAGATCTCCCCGTACGACCTGACCAGGGGGCGCATCACCTACCGCTACAAGTAGGCGGGGGCGGCGCTCCCCTCAGCTGTGGATATTCACGCCAGCGGCTGGGCGAGTAGATAGTTTGTGTTAGAGCTACCGGAAGGAAAGACTCATGAAGGTACGTCCTTCGGTCAAGAAGATGTGCGACAAGTGCAAGATCATCCGTCGCCACGGCAAGGTTTACGTCATTTGCGAGAACCCGCGCCACAAGCAGCGTCAGGGCTAAGGAAGGAGCTCCAAATTGGCCCGTATCAACGGCGTCGATCTGCCGCGCGAGAAGCGCGTTGAGATCGGACTCACCTACATCTACGGCATCGGCCAGACCCGCGCCACCAAGATCTGCGCGGAGACCGGTGTGAACCCGGACACCCGCGTCAAGGATCTGACCGAGGACGAGGTCACCAAGATCCGTGACTACATCGATGCCAACTACACCACCGAGGGCGACCTTCGCCGCGAGGTGCGTCAGAACACCGCCCGTCTGATGGAGATTGGCTGCTACCGTGGCCTCCGTCACCGCAAGGGCCTTCCTGTCCGCGGTCAGCGCACCCACACCAACGCTCGCACCCGCAAGGGCAAGAAGCGTCAGATCGGTGCTAAGAAGAGGGGCTAGGGAGTAGACAATGCCGCAGAAGAAGAACCAGCGCACTACCCGCGTTCGCCGCTCCGAGCGCAAGAACATCGCCGTGGGCCAGGCCCACATCAAGAGCACGTTCAACAACACGATCGTCTCTATCACCGACCCCCAGGGCAACGTGATCTCCTGGCAGTCCGGCGGCACCGTCGGCTTCAAGGGCTCCCGCAAGTCCACGCCGTTCGCCGCCCAGCTCGCCGCCGAGGCTGCCGCCAAGGCGGCCATGGAGCACGGCCTGCACAAGGTTGCCGTGTTCGTCAAGGGCCCCGGCTCCGGCCGCGAGACCGCGATTCGCTCCCTCCAGGCTGCTGGCCTCGAGGTTTCGGGCATCCAGGACAAGACCCCCATCGCGCACAACGGTTGCCGTCTGAGCAAGCGTCGCCGCGTGTAGCTAGGAGGAATATCAATGGCTATCGATAGGACCCCGGTCCTCAAGAGGTGCCGTCAGCTCGGCATCGACCCCGTTGTGATGGGTATTAACAAGACCTCCCACCGCGAGCCCAAGCGCCGTCGCCGTCAGGAGAGCGAGTACGGCATGCAGCTTCGCGAGAAGCAGAAGGCCAAGTTCATCTACGGCGTTCTCGAGAAGCAGTTCCACCACTACTACGACCTCGCCCTCAAGCGCGAGGGCATCACGGGCGACAACCTCATGGGCATCCTCGAGTGCCGCCTCGACAACGTGGTGTTCCGTCTCGGCTTCGCCCGCACCCGCAAGGAGGCCCGCCAGACCGTCCGTCACGGCCACATCACCGTGAACGGCAAGCGCGTCGACATCCCCTCCTACCAGGTGAAGGCCGGCGACGTCGTCGCCGTGGCCGAGAAGGCCAAGGATCTGCTTCCCATCAAGGAGGCCCTCATCTCCTCCGAGCACATGGCCGTGCCGGCCTGGCTCGAGGTTGACATCGAGAAGCTCAAGGGCACTGTCCTCCAGCTCCCCACGCGCGATCAGATCGACCTTGACATTGACGCGCAGCTGATCGTCGAGCTCTACTCCAAGTAGGCCCGACCAGATTTGGAGGTAGCAATGTCCGAATTCATCCGACCCCAGGTGTCGGTCGAGGAGATCAGCGACAACCTCGCCCGCGTGAGCGCCGAGCCGCTCGAGCGTGGCTATGGTGACACGCTGGGCAACTCCCTGCGCCGTGTCCTGCTGTCGTCCCTGTCGGGCGCTGCGGTCGAGGCCATCCAGATCGATGGCGTGCAGCACGAGTTCACCACCGTCCCTGGCGTCTACGAGGACGTCACCGACATCGTGCTCAACGTCAAGGGCCTGGTGTTCCGCTCCATGGGCACCGGCGACGAGGCTGAGGCCTCCATCTCGATTGACGGTCCCGCCACGGTCACCGGCGGCGACTTCGAGATTCCGGCCGAGTTCGAGCTCGTGAACCCCGAGCACGTCATCTGCACGCTTGGCGCGGGCTCCCACCTCACGATGCGCATGCGCATTGGCGTGGGTCGTGGCTACGTCTCTGGCGAGGACAACGAGCGCGAGAACGACCCCATCGGGATCATTCACGTCGACTCGCTCTACTCGCCCGTCCGCCGCTGCGCCAAGGCCGTCGAGGCCTGCCGCGTCGGCCGCCACACCGACTATGACCGTCTCGTGCTTGAGATCGAGACCAACGGCTCCATCTCCCCGCGTGACGCCATCGTCGAGGCCGCCAACATCATCAACCAGCACATGACCGCGTTCATGAGCCTGACCGATGAGGACGAGCCGGTGGAGGACGCCTCGATTTTCGCTGCGGGCACCGTTGAGGACAACGTCGAGCTTGACAAGCAGATCGAGGACCTGGACCTCTCCGTCCGCTCCTACAACTGCCTGAAGCGCGCCGGCATCCACTCCGTGCGCCAGCTGGTCGAGTTCTCCGAGAACGACCTGCTCAACATTAGAAACTTTGGCGTCAAGTCCATCGAGGAAGTCAAGGACAAGCTCGAGACCATGGGCCTGTCCCTCAAGGCCTAGGCGCGCTGCCGGATTTAGGAGAAGCAAGAAATGCGACACAACAAGAAGAAGGGCATGAAGCTCGGCACCGACGCCAGCCACACCAAGGCGATGAAGAAGAGCCTGGTCCGCGCCCTGTTTGAGAACGACCGCATCAAGACCATCGACGTGCGCGCAAAGGCCATTCGTGGCGACGTCGACCGCGTCATCACCTGGGCCAAGAAGGGCGACATCGCCAGCCGTCGCCTGGCCATCGCTAAGGTGGGCGATAAGGATCTCGTCCGTGAGGTCTTCGAGAAGGCCGCCCAGGGCATGTGGGCCGACCGCAATGGTGGCTACACCCGCATCATGAAGCTCGGCCCCCGCAAGGGTGACGCCGCCGAGATCGTGATTATGGAGCTCGTCACCGAGCCGGTCCAGCCGAAGGCCAAGAAGGCCGCGGCCACCGTCACCAAGGTCGAGGAGGCCCCCGTCGAGGAGCCGAAGGCCGAGGAGACCACCGAGGAGGCCATCGCTGAGGAGGCTCCCGCCGAGGAGGCCGAGACGACCGAGGAGAGCGCCGAGTAGTCGGCACTTCTCGCAAGAGACGCATGAGGCCCCGGCCACGCGCTGGGGCCTTTTTCGTGAGGATGGGGGTGAGACGCTTGATCGAGGTGCGTGACGTGCGGTTTGCCTACGCCGGGAGAACGCCCGCCCTGGACGGCGTCTCGCTTGCCGTGCGGCCCGGGGAGCGCGTGGTGCTTCTGGGCGTCAACGGCTCGGGCAAGTCCACCCTCGGCAGGCTGCTCAACGGTGGCCTCGCACCTGCCTCCGGCTCCGTCTCCGTGGACGGCGAGAAGAACCCGCGCCTGCTGGTCCGCCTCGTGGGCTACGTGCGGCAGGACCCGCGTAACCAGATCGTGAGCGCCCTCGTGTCCGACGAGGTGGCCTTTGGGCCGCGTAACCTCGGCCTTACGCGTGATGAGGTGCTCGAGCGGGTGGGGTGGGCGCTCGGCCAGTGCGGCATCGCGGACCTCCGTGACCGCCTCACGACCGAGCTCTCGGGAGGACAGCAGCAGCTCCTGGCCATCGCCGGGGTCCTTGCGATGCGCCCGCGCTACCTCGTGCTCGACGAGGTGGGGGCGCACCTTGACGAGGCCTCGCGCGAGCGCGTCCGCGCCGTCGTCCGAACGCTCGTGGCCGAGGGCGTCGGCGTGGTCGAGGTGGCGCACGGCCCCCAGGACCTGTTTGGCGCGTCTCGCGCGCTGGTGCTTAGGGCGGGCGAGCTGGCCTGGGAGGGCGCGCCCGAGGAGCTCCTTTCCTCCGAGGAGGCGCTTGGCGCGCTTGACTGGCGCGGCGACGCCCTCACGGAGGCGCTGCGGGGAGCCGTCCGGGCGGGCCATGCGCTTGGCGCGCGCCCGGATGTGGACGCGCTCGCCGCGCACCTCCCCGCGCCAGCGTCGAAGCCGGTGCCCCCAGCAGCCTCGGGCGCCGTGCCGCCGTGCCTCGCGCCTGAGCCTCCCATGCTTGCGCTGTCCCGCGTGCGGGTCGACTACGAAGGGCTCGTCGCGCTCGACGACGTGACCCTCTCCGCCTCCGGTCTGACGCTCGTTCTGGGTGCCTCCGGCTCCGGCAAGACCACCGCGGCGCGCGTGCTCGCGGGGGTCCTCCGGCCTGACGCGGGCCAGGCGGAGCTCAACGGCGCGCCGGTGCGCGCCGGACAGGTGGGTCTTGTGTTCCAGCGCCCCGAGGACCAGCTCTTCTGCGACACCGTGCTCGACGAGCTTGCCTACGGCCCGCGAGCGGCGGGCGCCCCGGCTGAGGTGGCGGAGCGCCGGGCCCGTGAGGTGGCCTGCGAGCTGGGCCTTGCGGACGGGCTGCTCTCCCGCTCGCCCTTCGAGCTCTCGGGCGGCCAGATGCGGCGCGTGGCCCTGGCGGCCGTGGTGGCGGCACGTCCCGCGGCCTTCGTCTTTGACGAGCCGACGGCGGGCCTCGACGCCCCGGCGCGCCGCCAGCTGCGTGCGCTCGTACATACGCTCGTCGACTCCGGCGCCCCTGTGGTCGTGATCACCCATGACGCCGGGGACTGGCTCGCCGAGGCGGACGACGTCTACCTCCTGGCGTCCGGCCACGTCGTCGCCCACGAGGACGCCGGGCTCGTCGCCCGCTCGCCCGAGCTCTTCGAGCGCGCCGGGCTCACTCCTCCGCTCACGGTGCGCCTGCGCGCCCGGCAGGAGGCGAGCCTCCATGCGTAGGGCCGTCACGCTCGGCACCTACGTCGACCGGCGAACGCCCCTGCACCGCGTCGACGCGCGGGCAAAGCTCGTCGTGCTGCTACTGGCCTCCGTGGCCTCCTTCGCCGCGCCCGTGCCCATCGGCCTGGCGGTAGTGGCACTCGGGCTCGCCTGCGCCCTCGTGGCGAGCAGAACCTCCCCGTACGAGGTTCTTCTCGGCCTTCGGCCCGCGCTGGTGGTGCTGGGGCTCTCCCTTGTGGCCAACGCCGTGGTGCTCGTGGGGCAGCCGGGGATCTCGTGGGCGGGCCTGGCGCGGGGCGCCACCGCGGTCTGCCGCATCGTGCTTGTGGTGGGGTTCGCGCTCGTGTTCTCCGCGACCACGATGCCGCCCGCCATTGCCGACGCGCTCTCCGCCCTGCTGGCGCCGCTGCGTCGCCTGGGCCTGCCGGTGGGGGACCTCGCGATGATGCTCTCGATGGCGCTGCGCTTCATCCCGCTCACGATGGAGGAGGCCGAGCGCATCCGCAGCGCCCAGCGCGCCCGTGGCGCCCGGCTTGACGAGGGTGGCCCCCTCGCGCGCCTGCGTGGCTGGGGGCAGGTGCTCGTGCCGCTGCTCGTGAGCCTCTTCCGCCGCGCCGACGAGCTGGCCTCCGCCATGACGGACCGCAGCTACACGGGGGAGCAGACCTCGTTTGCGGGGCCGCTGGCCGCCCGCGACGTCGTGGTGCTTGCTGTCGGGGCGGCATGGGCCGTGGCGGCGGTGCTGCTCTAGGCCCGCCTGTTCGGGTGCCCGTGACGCGCGCAAACGTCAAGGCGCTCCCCGCACGCTCTAGGCCCGCCCGGCCGCTCGGTCGGGCGCCATCGCGTATCATCGAGCCGGGCACCTGCGCCCGGCTTACCCAAGGAGAAAGGCACCCCATGTCAGAGGGAACGCTCGTCATCAGGCTCGGTTACCGCGGGGCGGCCTTCGCGGGCTTTGCGGAGCAGCCCGGCGTGCGCACCGTTGCCGGCGAGCTGCGCCGCGCGCTGGAGACGGCCCTGCGCCGCCCGGTGGAGCTCACCTGCGCGGGCCGCACGGACGCCGGGGTGCACGCTCTCGCGCAGCACGTGAGCCTGCCCGTCTTTGACGACGAGCTCGACCTCCCTGCCTGGCGGCTCATGCGGAGCCTCGTGGCGCTCACGCCCGACGACCTCTCCGTCCGCGCCCTGCTACGCGCGCCCGCGGGCTTCTCGGCGCGTTTTGACGCACTGAGCCGCAGCTACCGCTACCGCATCGCGGCGTCCGAGGCGCGCCCGGTGCTGGCGTGGGACCACGCGTGGTGGTACAGGGGCGCCCTTGACGTGGAGGCCATGGACGCCGCGGCACGGCCGCTCATCGGCGAGCACGACTTCAAGAGCTTCTGCAAGGCGTCCTCGGCGGAGGGCAAGCCCACCTGCCGCAACGTCTCCCGCCTGCGCGTGCATCGCGTCGAGGAGGCGGGGGAGGAGCTCGTGGCCATCGACGTCACGGGCAACGCCTTCCTCCACAACATGGTGCGCACCATCGCCGGCACCCTCGTGGAGGTGGGCCGCGGGCACCGCGACCCCTCGTGGGCGGCCGACGTCCTGGCCGCGTGCGACCGCACCGCCGCGGGGCCGTGCGCCCCCGCGAAAGGACTCACCTTCGTCGGGGTAAAATACCCTGAGCTAACTCTTACGCCCTGGGAGTAAATCCCGGCGGTTCAGCCTGGAAGGAACAAAACGTGGAGCTGCTTCTTCACGAGCTCGAGCACAGTCTCTTGGACACGCTCGAGCTGGTACCGCTGCTGTTCTTGACCTACCTGGCCATGGAGGCCATCGAGCACTCCGCCGGCGACCGCGTCCAGCGCGTCGTCGAGCGCTCCGGCAAGGCGGGCCCCGTCGTGGGCGCCCTGCTCGGCGCGCTCCCGCAGTGCGGCTTCTCTGCCATGGCGGCGACCCTCTACGCGGGCCGCGTGGTCACGGTGGGAACGCTCGTCGCCGTGATCCTTTCCACCTCCGACGAGATGGTGCCCGTGTTCCTGGCGCACCAGGCGCCGCTGGGGCGGATGCTCGCCATCATGGCGTTCAAGGTGGCCGTGGGCCTGGTGGTGGGCCTTGCCGTGGACGCCGTGCTGCGCGCCCGGCACCGTGCGGGCGACGGCCGCCCCCACATCAGCGAGCTCTGCGAGCGCGCCCACTGCGGCTGCGAGGACCACGACCACGACGAGCACGGCCATGACCACGACCACGGCGCCGTCGACGCCATCCACGGCGAGAAGGACCCCTCCTGCGGCTGCGCTCACGACCACGGTCACGCCCACGGCCATGGCCGCTGGGCCATCGTGCGCTCCGCGGCAATCCACACGGTGCAGGTGACGCTCTTCATCTTTGTGGTGACCCTCGTCTTTGGCCTGGTGATCGAGGGCGTGGGCCAGGACAGCCTCGGGGCCCTGCTGGCCGACCACCCCGTGCGGGCGACCTTCGTGGCCGCCCTCGTGGGACTGGTTCCCAACTGCGGCGCGAGCGTGGCCATCACGGAGCTCTACCTGGACGGCGTGCTCGCCACCGGCCCGATGGTGGCGGGACTGCTCGCCTCCGGCGGCATGGGCCTGCTCGTGCTGTGGCGCACCAACGCGGGCGCCCGCCTGAACCTCACGATCACCGCGTTCGTCTACGCCGTGGCCGTGGTGGCTGGCCTTGCGGTGGGTGCGTTGGGTATCCTGTTCTAAGACGGGGCGCCGCGGCCACAGACCGGCGCCCAGGCACGGCGAGAAGCCCGATCGGAGGGACTGCCATGGCAAGGAAGCGAGAGAGGTTCGATCGTACCGACGTCCCCAAGGTCGGGCCGTACACCAACGTCATCGGTGCCATCGTCTGCGTGGTGGTGCTCGTTGCGGTGGCCGTCGTCGTGGCGCTGGTGTGGAACCGGGTGAGCCTGGAGAGCCACCTGGGCGATAGGGGCCTTTCCGACGCGCTTGAGGGGCAGGCGTCGGCTGTCGTGCCGGACGGGGGCTACACGGCCTCGACCGACGACGTGGCGTGCACGCTGCTGCTCACCGCCGACTCCCTCGACGCCACGGGCGCCACGCTCACCTCCGCACAGATTCTCTCCGTCAACTCCACGCAGGGGACGGCGACCCTCGTCACCGTGCCCGTCGAGGTCTCCCTGACCGCGGGGGACGCCACCACCACCCTGGGCGAGCTCTTCTCCTCGCAGGGGTACGCCGCCTGCGTGGCGCCGCTGGCCTCCGCCGCCAATGTGAGCTTCTCGCACGTGATCGTGACCACCGGGGACGTCATCGACAGCGCCGCGTCGCTTGCCGGCACGGACCCGGGCAGCCTCGTGCGCTCGGCCTCCGACCTGCTCTCCCGCATGCGGACCGACCTCGACGCGGCGGGGCTCCTCTCGCTGGCCGAGACGCTCTCCGGCATCGGCGTCTCCAACCTCGCCACGGCCGACGCCCCGCTCGCGGCCGGCACCGCCACCGACGAGGCGGGCAACGTCGTGGAGACGGGCACCCAGGTGCTCGACAGCACGCAGCTCGACGTGGCCCTCGGTACGCTGGTTCCGGCGGCGTAGGCGGCGTCGAGGTCCTTCTCGCCGCGCGAGGCGTGCCGGCAGGACCTTGCGGCAGTTCCGTCCCGCCCGTACCAGCCCCGCCTGTGCTCATTTTGCCAAGGACTCTCAGCGTGCCCCCAGCTTGGCTGGGGCGTTGATACTCTTACAGGTGTGCTCTGGCGCGCGGTCCCTTGGGAGGGGAGGGTGCGGGAGTTGCCGCATTACACGTCTACATCACCGACGGTCTCGGTGCTCATGGTTGCCCATGATGCCGAGAGGTCCGTCCGCCGCGCGGTCGAGAGCCTCCAGAACCAAACCCTCACGCGCATCGAGCTCGTGGTCGTGGACGCCGGGTCGGAGGACTCCACGGCACGCCAGCTGGACGCCATCGCGGAGCGCGACCTGCGCGTGGTTGTGGTCCATGCGGACCGCTGCGGGCGCCAGAGGGGGCTCGACCTCGCCCTCGAGCGCTCCCACGGCGCGTGGCTCGCGGTGATGGACACCGACGGCTGGGCGCGTCCGACCATGCTCGCCGACCTTCTCGGACGTGCGGAGGAGCGCTCCGCGGACCTCGTGGTGGGGGGCTACTCCCTGGCCGTTTCCGAGGGCGACGGACGCCCGTCGGA
Source organism: Olsenella profusa (assembly GCF_016900315.1). Classification (GTDB taxonomy): domain Bacteria; phylum Actinomycetota; class Coriobacteriia; order Coriobacteriales; family Atopobiaceae; genus Thermophilibacter; species Thermophilibacter profusus_A. Next base: position 103,241 of record NZ_JACSNQ010000004.1, on the reverse strand, counting down.
GGTCACGGTCGAGGACGAGGGACGTGACTACCCCACGCAGCACGACTTCCGCTCGGACGCGTGGCGCCTCCTGGGCTCCGGGCAGCTGCTTCCCGCCAGCGCCAAGCTCTTCTCGAGGGAGAGGGCCGAGGCGTGCGGGGCACGCTTCGCGGCGGACGGGGAGGCCGAGGACGACCACTCCTTCGTGCTCTCCTATCTCCGTGAGACGGAGCGCGTGAGCGTGCTTCCCGGGACCTGCTACCACGTGTCACGCCGGCTGTCGGCAAGTCGCCCGGGCACGGAGCGGGCGTGGTATCGGCGTCTTGAGGCCGAGCACGCGGCGCTGCTGGAGCTCTACCGCCACTGGGGCCTCGAGGGCGACGCGGCGAGCATGGAGACCATCCAGGACCGCTACGTGGGCCAGCTCATTGACTGCATCGAGGACGTGTGCCGTGTCGGTGGCCCCGCCGACCTGGCACAGTGCCGCAAGATCGTGGAGGGGATGCTCGGGACCGACCAGGCGCGCGTCGCCGTGAGCGTTGCACACCCCAGCGGGAGCCACGCGCGGTCCCTCATGGCCCCCATCCGGGCGCGCAACACGGCCCTTGTCTGCGCGCAGGCGCGGCTGCTCTCCCTGTTCCGTCGCGGCCGGGTTGCCGAGTCGACGGTCCCCGACGCCTTCATCTAGCACCCTCTTACGCGGGCGAGAAGAACCTGCGGGCTGCCGTGCCGCCTCGCCGCGCCCGGCCCTCCCGCCCCTGGCCCCGACCCGTCTAGCCGAGGCGGTTGCCCTCGCGACGGCTGCGCGCCGTCCTGAGCGCAAACCCCAGGCCGTTCTCCCGCACGCGGTAGAGGGCCTCGCCCGCGAGGTGCGCGAGGTAGCCCAGCCTGCCGCCGCGCGGCGCGGGCAGGCCGCGGGCCTCGGCGAAGAGCCGCTTGCCGGAGGGGCTGATCGTGGGGTCGGCGAGCACGGCCTTGGCGTCGAGGCGCCCCATCGAGCTCGTCACGAGCTCGCGCACGCCCGGGGCGTCGAGCCCGGCCCCCTGGACGGTGATGAGGGCGTAGTTGACCCCGCGCAGGGCGAGCGCGGAGAGGACGCGCGGGTCCTTCTCGCCGGCGCGCTCCGCGGCGTCCATCATGTCGTTCCAGCGCTCGAGCGGGGTGAGCGGGGAGCGGCCCGCGAAGGACTCGGCCTCGTTGAGGTCACGCTCGCGGTAGTCGTAGACGCGCGCGTCGGTGTAGGCGATGCGGTCCGTGTGGCAGAGCGTCTCTGCCAGGAAGGGGTTGTCGGCCCAGCCGGCGCCCGGCACCTCCACAAAGCGGATGCGCTGCTCGAGGAGGTAGCCGCGCCGGTACATGCCCGCCCAGATGGCGGGGTGGTGGCGCAGGAGCTCGACGCCCTCGCCCACGGCGAAGGGCTGGCGGCGCGGCCGGACGCGCCCGTGGTACGGGCAGCTCACGCGGAGCTCGCCCGCGCCGTTCTCGCCGGGGAAGACGCGCCAGTACGCGGCCTTCACCACGTCGACGTTCTTCTCGCCGCCGTAGCGCGCCGCGCAGGCAAGGAGCTCCTCGTAGCAGGTGGGCTCGAGCGTGTCGTCCGGCTCGACTATGGCCACCCACGCCCCGCGGGAGACGTCGATGCCGCGGTTGCAGGAGGCACCGTAGCCCTCGTTGGGCTTGTCCACGATGACGATGCGGGGGTCGCGTGCCGCGTGGGCGCGCATGATCTGGGCCGAGCCGTCCGTTGAGCCGTCGTTGACGCAGACGATCTCAAGGTCGCGGTGGGTCTGCCCCTCGATGCTGTCGAGGCACTCGTCGAGGGTCCCCTCGGCGTTGTAGACCGGGATGACCACCGATACCAGCTGCTTCTGGGCGTCTGTAATGGAAGTGCTCATGTGCTCCCCTGGGGTCGGGCTCCGAGCGGGCTACCCTATAATAGGGCGTCGAGCCAGAGCGGGGCGGCCGGGGGCGCGACGCGCCCGCCTGCCGACCCGTGGGCGGCGAGCGGGCCCGACGGTCTGCCGGGGGCTGGCCGCCAGCCAGAACGTTCGGAGCAGAGAGGGGTGGGGATGAGACGTCCCGCGATCGTCATCGTGACGTACAAGCGTCAGGAGCTGCTGCGGCGGGCGCTTGACTCCATCCTGGGGCTCACGCGCGAGCCGTGGCGCGTGGTGGTGGTGGACAACGAGAACTCCGCCGAGACCGCGCAGATCGTGGGCGACTTCGGCGCCCGCGCCGACGCCCAGTGGGGCCCCACCGCGGATGACCCCGACGCCGAGGGCGGCCTCTCTCACGTGGTCTACGACCCGATGGAGGAGAACACCGGCGGCTCCGGCGGGTTCTCCGAGGGCGTGCGCCGCGCCTTCGATCTTGGCGCCGAGTGGTTCTGGGTGATGGACGACGACGTGGTGGTGGAGCCCGGGGGCCTCGACGTGCTGGCGCGCTGGTCCCGCGAGGCCGAGGCCATCATGGGCCAGCGGCACGACTTCGACGGCGGTCACTTCTTCTGGCAGCACCGCTTCTCCACTGTGCTGGGGATCTACAACCCGTTCTCGCGCGACGCCTGGCGCGAGGGGGAGCGCTACAAGCTCTGCAACGTGCTGTGCTTCGAGGGGTCGTGCTTCTCGCGCCGGGTGGTCGAGAAGATCGGCCTGCCCGACCCGCGCTTCTTCATCTACCTGGACGATGCGCTCTACGGATACCTGGCGAGCAAGGTCACGCCCGTCTACTACGTGCCCGACTACGTGCTCAGCCGCAGCCGCGAGGTCAAGAACCAGGGGATCGGCACGGTGCGCCAGCTCAACTCCACCTCGGACATGACGCGCTACTACATCACGCGCAACCGCGGCTACCTGGCGCGCTACTTCCAGCTCCATGGGGACTACAACCCGATAGGCTTTGCGGCGGGCACGCTGCTCACCTTTGGCAAGGAGCTCGCGCGGATCGTCCTGGTGGACCGCGGCAGCCTCGTCAGCGGTACCAGGCGGCTGTTTGCCGGGTGGCGCGCGCAGCGCCGCATCCAGCACGACCCCACCTGGGAGCCGATGCCCCCGCTGGGGTAGGCGGGCCCGGGGCGCGAGGTTCTTCTCGCCGGGGCGGGGCCGTCCGGCGGACGCGCCTCCCCATGCCGTTCACCGAGTCTTTGGGGCCGTCCCGCTTGAGTGGGCCGTCATGGTTATTGGCCTCTTCTAAGGGCAATAAATCAGTTAAGTTTCAAAGAAACCGCAGGTCGCAGACAGCCGTCGTGCAGTCGTCGGTCAATCATCTACCCGAGTCGGGGTAGATAACGGCGCAACGGGAAAGCCGCGGGCGAGAAGAACCTCCCGCTGCGGCCCGGGGCGGCGGCAAGGCGTACAATGAAGCATCGGTGACGATGACGAGAGGACGGTTTGCCCGTGGCCGAGAAGAGGGACCTGCTCGATGAGCTGATCGACCTGCAGAGCGACTGGCGCTCCCTCAAGGAGCTGCCCAACTCCATGGTCAGCTCGCTCGTCGACGAGAACGGCGAGCGCAAGGTCTTCAACCCCGCGGACTACAAGGAGAAGCCCTTCGCCAACTCCAGCCGCTGCCTGCGCGTGGCGTCCGGCCGTGACGACGTGTGCTCGCGCTGCCTGGAGGTGTGCCCCACGCACGCGATCACCATCCACAACAAGTCGGTGACGCTGAGCGAGGACTGCCGCAAGTGCGGCCTGTGCTGCGCGGTGTGCCCCACGGAGACGTTTGCCACGCGCCGTCACTCGCCGCGCCAGGTCTACGACCAGATCGCCCGTGCCGCCTCGTCCTACGAGCAGTGCTACGTCACCTGCACGCGCGCGCTCAAGCGCCTGCCGCAGGGCAACGAGATCGTACTGGGCTGCGTGGGCTCCATCTCCACCGAGATGTGGTTCTCGCTGCTCGCCGACTATGACAACATCAACGTCTACCTGCCCGTGGGCATCTGTGACCGCTGCCGCACCACCACCGGCGAGCAGACCTACGTGGACGCCATCGGCACCGCCGAGGAGTGGGCTGACGCGGCGCTGGGCCTGGAGGTCGAGCAGTCCGCGATGACACACGAGCTCACGCGCGCCTACAAGCGCAGCCAGTTCGTGAGCGGGGCCATCCACTCCGCCGAGCGCCTGGTCTCGCGTGGCACGCCGGCCCTCGCGGGCGCCAAGGCGGTGGCCAAGAAGCTCTCCGACCACACCCAGCGCCTGAACCGGCTGCAGAAGGAGCTCGAGAACGCCGTGGGCGCCAAGACCTCCGGCAGCCGCCTGCGCACGCTCACGCAGGGCCGCAAGCTCATGATGGGCGCGCTGCAGCACAACGAGGACCTCGCCGCGCTGGTGAAGCTCGAGGTGCCGGTGTGGGACTCCGCGCTCTGCACGGCGTGCGGCGACTGCGCCAAGACGTGCTCCACCCACGCGCTGGACCTGGACAAGGCCGGCAACGTCACGGTGCAGAGCGCCTACTGCGTGAGCTGTGCCGCGTGCGTGAAGGTGTGCCCGGAGGGCGCGCTGGCCATGGAGCCGATGGACGTGAGCGAGCTCGTGATCCCGGACAAGGTGGCCGAGGAGGTCGCGCGCAAGAAGGCCGAGGCCAAGGAGCAGGCAAGCAAGTACCTCGAGCAGGGCAAGAAGCAGCTGAACCGCGCGGCGGACGCGCTGGAGCGGCTTGCGGACGACGACGCGCCGGCATCCGGGGCCGCGTTGTCCCGCCCCGGCGAGAAGAGCGCCAAGCAAGGCAAGTAAGGAGAAGAACGTGTCCCTTTCCATCGGAATCGTGGGCCTGCCCAACGTGGGCAAGTCGACCCTGTTCACCGCGCTCACCAAGAAGGGCGGGCTGGCGGCCAACTACCCCTTCGCCACGATCGACCCCAACGTGGGCATCGTGGACGTGCCGGACGAGCGGCTCGGCAAGCTCGCCGAGATCGTGCACCCGGGGCGGATCGTGCCGGCCACGGTGGAGTTCGTCGACATCGCCGGCCTGGTCAAGGGCGCCAACGAGGGGGAGGGCCTGGGCAACCAGTTCCTGGCCAACATCCGCGAGACCGACGCCATCTGCGAGGTGGTGCGCTACTTCACCGACCCCAACGTCATGCGCGAGGTCGGGCGCGTGGGCGAGTTCGTGGACCCGGCGGCCGACGCCGACACGATCATGACCGAGCTCATCCTGGCTGACATCCAGTCCCTTGAGAAGCAGCTCCCCAAGCTGGAGAAGGACGCCAAGCGCGAGAAGGACCTCGCGGTGAAGGCCGACGTGGCGCGCCGCCTGCTCGACTGGCTGAACGACGGCAGGCGCGCCGCCACGATGGAGATGAGCGACGACGAGCGCGCGGCCGCCAAGGGGCTCTTCCTGCTCACGATGAAGCCGATCCTCTACGTGGCCAACGTGGACGAGGACCAGCTGGGCCAGGAGCTCGCGCCCATCGACGGCGTGACGCCGATCCCCATCTGCGCCAAGGTGGAGGCCGAGCTCTCCGAGCTGGAGCCCGACGAGGCGGCCGAGTACCTGGTCGACCTGGGCCTCGAGCGCAGCGGCCTCGAGACGCTGGCGCAGGCGGCCTACCACCTGCTGGGCCTCCAGAGCTACTTCACGGCCGGCGAGATGGAGGTCAAGGCCTGGACCGTGCGGATTGGCGCCAAGGCCCCCGAGGCGGCGGGCGTGATCCACTCGGACTTCGAGCGTGGCTTCATCAAGGCCGAGGTGGCGAGCTACGAGGACTACGTCGAGCTCGGCGGCGAGGCGGGGTGCCGCGCCGCGGGCAAGCTGCGCATCGAGGGCAAGGACTACGTCGTCCAGGACGGCGACGTGATGCACTTCCGGTTCAACGTGTAGGGCGAGCGGCCGGGTGCCGGCGCCGAGGTGGTGGTGAGGGGCTATGTCCGATAACCGTCTTGACGAGAGCACACTGGCTGCGGCGAGGACGCTCTTTGACTACGAGCGCGTTGACGATCCCCTTGAGCGCAGGGACGTTGCCATCGGGTTTGGCAACCACAGCGAGTACGTGGCGCGTCGGGCTGCGGAGCTCTACCTTGAGGGGCTGGTCGACAAGGTCCTGTTTACGGGAGGGCTCGGCCGCATCACCAGGAAGATATGGAACGTCCCCGAGGCCGAGCGGTTTGCCCGCGTGGCGGAGCGGATGGGCGTCCGCGAGAAGGACATCCTGCTGGACACCACCTCAACCAACACGGGGGAGAACATCTCTCACTCGCGGCGGCTGCTTGCCGAGGCCGGCATGGGGGACGCGCGCGCCATCGTGGTCGAGATTCCGTTTAGGGGGAGAAGGACGCGCTCGGCGCTCGAGGCGCAGTGGCCCGAGCTCGACTTCATCATGGCGTCGCCGACGCTCGACTTTGAGGAGTTTCTCGACGTCTACACAAATGAGGGGCCAATCTCCGTCAAGGAGTTTGTGTCCGTGCTCGTGGGGGACGTCCAGAGAATCGTCGAGTACGGTCGGCGCGGCTGGCAGACCCCGCAGGACGTTCCCGCGGACGTGACGGCTGCCTACGAGCTTCTCGTGGCGCGCGGGTTCACTTCGCAGCTGCTGAGGGATTGAGCGCCACCGCGTGGGGCGTTTGGGCGCTGCGGCGGGGTTTCCTGCGGCTTTGCGCGGCGTGCCCGCGTGTTGCGGGCGAGGGTGCTTACGAAAACGCGGCTGACGTACCGTTTGGGGTGGCGGGTGCTTTCAAAATCGCGACTGACGTAGCGCGGCGAGAAGTACCCTGCCCGTGATTTCCTAAGCGCTCGACGGCTCCTTTGCTGCATCAGTCGCGATTCTCTAAGCAGCTGGTAGCCCTTTTGCTGCATCGACAGCAATTCTGTAAGCGGCGGACGGCTCCCAACGACAAGTCACGATTCCCCAAGCTCCCGAACGCCGCATGCCGGCTTGCGTCTGTCTCTAGTGACGACGACGCCCCGCACGCCATACGGCGTGCGGGGCGCAGGTTCTTCTCGCCGTGTCGCGGGGCTGCGCTGCAGGCCGGCGACCCCTATGCCTGGTCGGCGCCAAGCACGACGATGACGTCGTAACGGGTGGAGTAGCCCTCTGTGTTCTCGGCGACGTTGTCGGCGCTGATGCCGAGGGTCTGGGCCACGCCAAGCGCGGCGCTGCGGTTGTCCGCGTTGTAGTAGACCATGCTCGTGGTGTGGTTGGACGAGCTGGCGGTGTCCGCATAGGGCGAGAAGCCCGCGGACTCCAGCTCGGTGGACTTGGACATGGCCAGGCCGTCCACGCCCGCGCCGTTGAGCACGAGGACCGAGCCGCTGAACGTTGCCCGCCCTCCGGAGGAGGCGCCTGCGCCGTCATCGGAGATCGTGGTGCCGTCGCCGATGGCGATCGCCGCGTCCGAGGTGAAGTCCTGGCTAGCGTCGGAGTAGGGGGACTCGCCGGCGTCCACGCGCCGCATCATCTCCTGCCAGGCGGCCTCGTCGGGCAGCTCGTACCAGATGTTGTTCACGTACTCGGAGATCGTCGGGCACTGGCCGGAGTAGAAGTCATGGTCGACGTCGAGGTTCCTGAACTGCATGGCCAGGCCGACGATGTCGGTGACGCCCATCGTGGTGGTGACGCTGTCGGCAAGCTGCGAGACCGTGGTGGCCATGGTCATCGGGTCCTGCTGCAGAATCTTCCTGACGATGGCGGCGATGACGGCGCGCTGGTTGGCGGCACGGTAGAAGTCACCTCCGCCGTACTCGTCGTAGGCGTGGCGCGTGCGAACGAGGGCGAGTGCGGTGGCGCCGTCAAGCTGGTGGGTTCCGGCGGTGAGGTTGATGCCGGCATAGGTCTCGTCCACCACGTCAACCGGTAGCGTGACCTCGATGCCGCCGATGGTGTCCACGATGGAGGTGAACTGCTCAAAGTCAATCTCCGCGTAGGCGGAGATGTCGACGCCCGCAAAGTCCGAGACCACGTCGACCATGTAGGCGGCACCGCCATAGGAGTAGGCCGCATTGATTTTGTCCTCGCCGTGTTCGCCCATGTCAACGAGGGTGTCGCGTGGGATGGAGACGAGCGTCACCCGCTGGGCGGGCGCGTCGACGCGGGCAAGGATGATGGTGTCTGCGCGGAAGTTGGCCGTGGAGTCGCCCCACTCCTCGGCGCGGCCCTCGCTCTTGTCGACGCCAAGCAGCAGCATGTAGAACGGCTGCTGGGGCTCAACGGCAACGAGCTGCTGGCGGAGCTCGTCAGAGACGCCCTCGTTCAGGCTGCTGTTGATGCGGGAGATGTAGAGCGCCGCGGCGGTGCCCACGCCCACGAGCACGACGAGAAAGGCCACGAGCACGCCGCGCAGAACGCGGCCGCGGCCGTTCTTCTTGCGTCGCGCAGCGTAGGCGCCCGACCCGTCTGCCCTCGAGGCGACGTGACGCGAGGAGGCGCCCGGGCGGCGAGAAGTACGGGGCTGCTCGGCGTCTATGCGCACGTGAGACGGGGCGACCCCCGAGTAGCCGCTTCCGTAGTGGCTCTGCGAGCGGCGAACCTGCTCGGCATGGGTCATGCGCCTATGGGGCTTTCTGTCAGCCACGAGCTCCCCTTCTGATTGTCTGCTTGGTCGTGGCGAGGCGCGGCGGCCCCGTTCTGCTTGTCGTCTTAGTTGCAGAATAATACGTAAAGGAGGTGTAGGGCGCATGAAGGAGCGCCAAAACGCACCCCGTCTTAGGAAAATGTAATAATGGAGCAAAACCTGTTGCCCGCGCGAGCTCGCCCCGTCCGCAGGGAGGGGCACCGCCTGCGTGGCTAGCGACCAACTTCGAAACCGGAGGACACATGAGCGATTCGAGCGCCAAGCCGAGCCCCAAGCAGTTCGTTGCCGTCCTGGACTTTGGTGCCCAGTACGGGCAGCTGATCGCGCGCCGCGTGCGTGACCTGCACGTCTACTCGGAGATCGTCCCGTGCGACATCCCCGCTGACGAGCTCGCCGCGATGGGACCCTCCGCGCTCATCCTCTCCGGCGGCCCGGCGAGCGTCTACGCCGAGGACGCGCCCAAGATCGACCCGGGCGTGCTCGAGCTGGGCGTGCCGGTGCTCGGCTTCTGCTACGGCCACCAGATCATGGCCGTGACGCTGGGCGGCGAGGTGGCTCACTCCGAGGTGGGCGAGTACGGCCCCGCCACGATCGCCCGCTCCGGCGAGTCCGCGCTCTTCGGTGAGACCCCGGCCGAACAGACCGTCTGGATGAGCCACCGCGACGCGGTGAGCCGCGCGCCCGAGGGGTTTGTCGTCACGTCGAGCACCGGGGTGTGCCCCGTTGCCTCCATGGAGTGTCCTTCTCGCCGGCTCTACTCCACGCAGTTCCACCCGGAGGTGCGCCACACCGAGTGCGGCCGTCAGCTGCTCGAGAACTTCCTCTTTGGCATCTGCGGGCTCGAGCCCAACTGGACCATGGACAACATCATCGACGAGAAGGTCGCGGAGATTCGCGCGCAGGTGGGTGACAAGAAGGTCATCCTGGCCCTCTCCGGCGGCGTCGACTCGTCCGTGGTGGCGGCCCTGGTGCACCGCGCGGTGGGCGACCAGCTCACGTGCGTCTTCGTGAACCACGGGATGCTGCGCAAGGGCGAGCCGGAGATGGTCGAGGAGGTCTTCCGTGACCAGTTCCAGGTGCCGCTCGTGCACGTGCACGCCGAGGAGCGCTACGCCAGGCTGCTTGCCGGCGTGACCGACCCCGAGCAGAAGCGCCGGCTCATCGGCACCGAGTTCTGGAAGGTCTTCTTTGACGAGGCCCAGAAGATCGGCGACGTGGAGCTCCTGGCACAGGGCACCATCTATCCCGACATCATCGAGTCCGGGGCGAGAAAGACCGGCGGCAAGGCAGCCACCATCAAGAGCCACCACAACCTGATCCCCTTCCCCGAGGGCGTGCACTTTGACCTGATCGAACCGCTCGACCACTTCTTCAAGGACGAGGTGCGCGAGCTGGGCGTGGCGCTGGGCCTGCCGGACAAGATGGTCTACCGCCAGCCGTTCCCGGGCCCGGGCCTGGCCATCCGCATCATCGGCGAGGTGACCGGCGAGAAGCTCGCGATCCTCAAGGAGGCTGACGCCATCGTGCGCGAGGAGCTCGACGCCTACAACGAGCACCTCTTTGAGGAGACCGGTGAGCGCAACAGCGAGCACAGCTGCTGGCAGTACTTTGCCGTGCTGCCGGATATCCGCTCGGTGGGCGTGATGGGCGACGAGCGCACCTACGCGCGTCCGGTGATCGTGCGCGCCGTTGAGTCGAGCGACGCGATGACTGCGGACTGGGCGAAGCTGCCGTACGACGTGATCGGAAAGATCTCGAGCCGCATTGTGGCGGAGGTCGAGGGCGTCAACCGCGTGGTGTACGACGTCACGCCGAAGCCGCCCGCCACGATAGAGTGGGAATAAATTCCACCTGATTTTCTCCAAAACTTGCTTTATTACGGCCTTATTTTCGCCATTCTGTGCGAAAATAAGGCCGTATCTATTTTAGGAGAGGAGCTTGCATGGAACGATTCCTCATGGATGGGCTTGTTGCCTGGAAAAACGGGCCCCGCCGCAAGCCGCTCATCCTCAACGGTGCGCGCCAGGTGGGCAAGACGTGGCTGCTCAAGGAGTTTGGCAGGACGCAGTTCGAGAACGTCGCGTACGTGAACCTCGACGACAACCCAAGGATGCGCGAGCAGTTCGAGCTGGGCTACGACATCCCGCGCATCGTCTCGGCCATCCAGTTCGAGACGGGGGAGGTCGTGTCCGAGGGCGGCACCCTCATCGTCCTCGACGAGATCCAGGCGTGCCCGAAGGCGCTCACCTCCCTCAAGTACTTCTGCGAGGACGCGCCCGGGTACGTGGTGGCTGCGGCCGGCTCGCTTCTGGGCATCACCGTGCACGAGGGAAGCGGGTACCCCGTTGGGAAGGTGAACACGCTCGATCTCCATCCCCTGAGCTTTCGGGAGTTTCTTGTCGCAACGGGGAACCGGACGCTCTGCGACCTCATCGACACGGGAGACACGAGCCTCATCAACGGCTTCTCAAGCAAGTTCGTTCCGCCCCTTCGTCAGTACTACTACGTCGGGGGGATGCCGGAGGCGGTGAGCGCCTTTCTTGAGCGAGGTCTCTTGGAGGATGCGCGCGAGGTGCAGCTCGATATTCTGCGCGGCTACGAGCGCGACATCTCGAAGCACCTCGGCAGGGTCGAGACTGAGTACGCGCTCGCCGCGTGGCGTTCGATCCCGTCCCATCTTGGGAGGGAGAACAAGAAGTTCGTGTTCAGCCACATCGTGCAAGGCGCGCGGGCGCGGAACTACCGGGCGGGGATCACGTGGCTCACGCAGGCTGGCATCACGACCCTCGTCCGCAGGATCTCGAAGCCCGGTATCCCCCTGGCTCCCTACGCCGACGACGCGGCGTTCAAGCTCTTTCTGGTGGACGTCGGCCTGCTGGGCGCGATGGCGGGGTTGGACAAGGAGACGGTCATCGGGGGCAGCGAGATCTTCGAGGAGTTCAAGGGCTCCCTCACCGAGCAGTACGTTTGCCAGCAGCTCGTTTCCGACTGCGGGCTCATGCCGTACTACTGGTCGGCCGAGAACTCATCGGGTGAGGTCGACTTCCTGGCGCAGGGGCCGAACAGCGTCTACGCCATCGAGGTGAAGGCGGAGGAGAACCTGCGCGCCAAGAGCCTCAGGGCGTTCAAGGAGTCCCACCCGAAGATCAAGTCCGTCCGTTTCAGTCTGTCGGGCTATCGCGAGCAGGACTGGATGAGGAACGTTCCGCTGTACGCGATGTCGAACATGGGATTGTGGGGGTAGCCAGTCGCTCACTTTGGGGTTCTTGCTGCAGACAGCAGAGAGAGGTGATTGTATGCGTGATTTCGATGAAAAGAGGGTTGTTTATTACGGGCGCAATGATTATGCGGCGGGTGTCCATAGAGATAGATGCCTGTCTGTGCTAGCAAGTGCGGAAATCGTCGACCTCACTTCGATAAACGAAGCTATTGAGGCCCATCAAATAAAGCTGACGGTCGAGGGCATCCCCGAGTTATTTCTAGGCCAATCAATCGAGGATCATCCGAGACGAGCGACAATCCTTTTTTCCAAAGCATGCAGGCTTGTGTCTTCTGAGCTGGAGAATAAGAGCATTGGGGAAGTCTACGATCAAGTTGAGCTCCAGTACGGGAAGGAATTCTGGGAGCTTATGGAAGCATGCGGAGCATGGCAGAAGATGAAATCGCCCGACTTTGAGAAGTTGTTGATGGATCATCCGGAATGCCTTGGTATGGTCTTGCAATACAAGAAACCGGTTGAGTGCTTTGCGGACGAGATTAAACGCGCCCTGATCAACAATCCGAGATATTCTGCCGAGCTCATCGTAGGCCGTCTTGCTGCTGAGGAGACAAGTGAGAAGGCTCTCAACTTGCCGCAAAACTTGGGAAATTCGGAAATAGACGGCATCATGCTTAGTTACATCAATAGTGAAACCGCAAATCCGAATTACGTGTCTGCTTTGCGAAATTGGCCGTCAGGTAAGGCGGCTCGGTACAATCCGTCTCCGGAGGTTCGCGTAAAAGCTAAGCGGCAATACGATAAATCTATGGATGATTTGTTCCGGAATGGGACCGGGCTTAGGTACGGCACGGGCGTAGTAATCGATATGAGGCAAAACGCCTGTAAGGGAGTGACGAGAGAAGGTTTTAGCCTAACGCATTCTTTCAGCGGACGCTGGCTGAAAAAGTATATGGATCCCGCAACCGTGATGAACAATCTGATTTATGTATTTGATTTTGTTGATTCGCATGGTCTCATGCAGGCGCCTGCGCGGAAGCATGAGGAGCATGGAATTATGGCGACCTTGGGTATGCACGTAAAAGGGGAGTATCGTGAAACAACTGGATTTCAGATGCGCAGCGGCCTAACGCATCTCGAAACCATGGCGTATGCGAATTTCCTTGAGACAAACGGGGGTCGCCTGGAATCGGCAATCGAATGGGTTTACAACCAATATTTCGCGGAGGAATTCGACATAACCGGTTTTTCGCTTGCCCTGCCTTCGGAAAAGGCAACGTGGCTGGACAAATGCAAGGCGATTGGGCCCGAGATTGAGCGAGCTGTAAAGGCATATTCCCTCTATTCAAAATATGGCGTGATAGATGATGAGTATTTTCCCCATGAGAGCATGAGGTCCTTTTCATCTCTCACGGCTTTGGACGGCAAGAAGTACGCCATTGCAGGATCAAGTTTTGAGCGATTTGGCAGCCTCTTGTTTTCAGATCAGTGCATGCTCTCGTATTTACATGCAGAAAAGATAAGTGAATCGAGTTTTTACGAGATGATGGTGAACCACCATGTGACGCGAGGCGATTACCCAGAGTATTTACAACCGAACCTGAATGAACTCATAAAAAACGAGTTTGTAATTGAACACGATGAAAATGGGAGGTTGGAGCCAACGGATTATGCCGTTTGCCTCAAAATCATATGGGAGCACGATGCGTTGCCCCTGTTTCGACTTGGAAAAAGGGATCTAGAAATTGTCGAGTCATTGGCAAGTCGGCATACTATCAGCTACTGCGATAAACTGTTTGCGCCATTTGAGTCCGACTATCTTGACTACATGTTCAACGATGCGTCTTTTTCGAATTCTGCTGGTCTTCGTAATCGATACGATCATGCCAATTCATCTATTGATGATCCTCAAGCAGATGACATTCGAGCAGACTATTTCAAGCTTCTGTCGTTGCTTATAGCTATTACCCTGAAAATCAACGAAGAATTGATGAGGAAGAGTGGGCTTGGAGGCTTGGATTCATTCGTTGATTGGCCATACTACGATGAAAGCGTGTTTCGCCTGGCGAGAGAGCTTGGGTTGGCGAAGTAGGGAGAGACAGTCGAAGGCAACCTATAGATGGAGGGGGAGATGATTGTATAGGGTCCGTAACGAATCCTTCCGCGGCCATCATTTTGTCGTTTGAGCCTAGGGTTATTTTCGGCTTGAGTTTAGAGCTAACGACAAGCGTCGTTTTGGTGTCTGTAACAGTCGGGTAACGATTGGGTTTAGTTAAATTGGTTGCCATGAAGTATGGATGCGATGGGTGTTGACAGTTTGAGCGGTATGGTGTTTGGAGACTTACGAAGCGCGATCCCATCGAGTGGGAGCGGGATATTTGCGGTTATGGGGCATCGGAGGCATATTCGACGCTAAATGACCCCTTACGAGGATGCGTTATTCTTGACATTTTTCTGGGCAGCAGTGCTGCTATGTCCAAAAAATGACCGGAATGGATCGAGACGCTGGGTTCTGTCTTGGAGGACGGCGATCAGTTCACCGCGCTTGTATTGGCTCTTCCCGTCATAAGCGGGTAACGAGGGCAGCCCAGATGTCTTAGAGGGCCCAAAGAGAACTTGGGCTGCCTGTGGATTCGAATAGAGCCGTGCTCATACGGAAGTCGAAAACTTGGACGATGTTCTCATCGTTCGCCACAGGTCGTTCCCCGCATTGACTGTGAGCGATCGAGTGAAAAATACGGCTGAAGGTACAGGTACCCGCAGCCGCTAAAAGCCCGAGGCTTTTCACATGGCCGAAGTATACACGATTGGGGTGTATCGTCATAACCGTATTAGCCCGCCGGGGCTCCGCTGAAGCAAAAACCGCTCCGGTACACAGGCGCCCCCCGAGTGATAAAAGCGCTACTTGCTTTTGGGTCATAAACAGGGGGATCCCATTCTCCGTGCGAGTTAAGCGTTGCCTCGCGTTTTCGTGTCCTGCACTCATCCCTGCGAGATTCCGAAGACGGCGTCGCCCCCGTCCGACAAATCGGCGTTGAGTTCATTTGAGTTCAGCTCAGGCACCCGGAAACCATCTGATTTCGGTTAATTGGAAGACGACGGTACACCGCGTAGACGAACGGTGATGAGAGTGCACATTTTGATTACTGAGCGGGAATAGCGAACACACGTTCGTATATACGTATAATACCACCTCTCGGAGCCATGGCAACCCCATGGCTCCATTTTTTGAAGAGCCTCTTTGCCAAACTTGCTGGTCTCTTTTGGGCTCCCATTGTCTAATTGTTCAAGTTAGGGGGTATTCATTGAAATTATGTGCTAAATACCCCCTAACTTGGGTACGAATGAAGCAAAGAACGACGATGGAGGTGGAAAGTGGAGCTATTCAGGCGTGAGAATTATCTCAGGAAGATTAGGGGCTTCTATCATGATGACGAGATCATAAAGGTCATCACCGGCGTGCGGCGCTGCGGAAAGTCCTGTCTTATGCAAACCGTTGCCCAAGAGCTCGTCGAGAGTGGCATCAGCTCGGCTTCCATCGTCTACCTCGATCTCGACAGCCGCAAGCTGCGGAAGGTCAAGACTGCCGACGAGCTCGAGGCAGCGATCGATAGTGCTTCCGCCGGCGCACCTGACGGATTGAAATACCTGTTCATTGACGAGGTTCAGAACGTGAGAGGCTACGAGGAGGTTGTGAACGCCTTTCGCACCGATGGGGGTTGGTCCATCTTCATCACCGGCTCTAACAGCTACCTGCTTTCGGGCGAGCTCATGACCAAGCTGACCGGTCGCTACATCGAGTTCGAGATGCAGACGCTCACCTTCAAGGAATACGAGGACATGAAGGTATTTCTCGGCAAGTCGGTCAACCCCAATCCCGTGGTAGAGCTCGATGCTTACATCTTGGAGGGCGGCTTTCCCAAGGCGCTCGGATACGAGGCGCTCGTCGATAAGCGAGCTTACGTCAAGTCCGTTGTCGCGGAGATTCTGGAGAAGGACGTCCGTCGCAGGGTCCAAGTTCGTAACATGCCCGTGTTCGAAACGGTCAGAAAGTACATCACGAACAATTTTGGGGCAACGACAAGCCTGACTAATATCCTTGACGACCTTGCGAAGCAGGGTGTCCATATTAAGCGCGAGACGCTGGACCGCTACCTTCGGATACTCGAGGACGCCAAGATCATACGACGTTGCGAGCGCTTCGATATGAAGTCGCGCAGGTCGCTTCGAGGCGAGCAGAAGTACTATCTCGCCGACCTGAGCTTCTACTTCGCGCTCAACACGGACAACCGCATCAACTACGGGCCCGTGCTGGAGAACATCGTGTACAGCTACGCGCGGAGCTTGGGCTACGAGGTGAGCGTGGGGCGTATCGGCAAGCTCGAGTGCGACTTCGTCATGAGGTCGCCCGAGATGGAGTACGCCTACGTGCAGGTGGCGATGACCATCATGAACAGCCTCTCGACCGAGGACCGCGAGTACCGCCCGCTCGAGCAGATACGGGACAACTGGCCCAAGTTCGTCATCACGCGCAACGACCCCATCCAGCACCGTAGCGGCATCGTGCACGAGAACGTGACGGAGCTGATCGGGGAGGGACGGACGTTCGGGTTGGAACAAGCGAGCGCCTTGCCGGAAGTGGACTACTAGGAAGTTACTCTTATCTGCTCGGCCCTACTCTGACCCGCGCCAATTGCTTAGCAAGCTGCGTGACATGAAGCTGAACTGCGGTCTTCTATTCTGATGATGGTTGGGTTGTTCGCTGGCTACCCTTATCCACTCTAACCTACTCGGACCTACTCTCATCTACTCGGCATGAAGGGCAGGGCAGGTGAGAGACTTAAATACGCTAGAGCTTTCGAACAACGATGACATTCATGCTCCGATATCGCTCGGCGGTGAGCTGCCAGCCGCATTTTGTACAGTTTCGCTTATGGAATTGTCGACAAACCCCTTGCGTTTCTTAGAGCGCATCAGTGCTTATTGTCGGAACAACGTTGTTGGCAGCTGGCGCTTGTCCCTCAATGTCGCTCATGACCCCATCTTACCACCAGCTGGCAAGGCGCTTATCTTCTTGGTCGCCGTCTTCAGAGTCTTGGCGAGCTCATCACTGCTGCGTCGCATGAACTTCCGACTCCGGTTCAGGATCTTAATCATCTTCTTCGGGCTGATCTCATCCTTGTCATCCGCTCCATCGTTATCGTCATCGGGCACCTTATCGTCAGGCACTCCACGCTTTATCGTCTCGATTTCCACCTCAAGCTCGAGTATCCGCTGGTTCAGCACGGTATGGATCTCAGTGACGGAGTTGAGGTCGTCGTACCGCCCGATAAGCACTTCCTTGCAGAAGGCCACGAGCTTGGCGCACTCGTCCAGTACATAGCTCCCGTTCGTCACAAGTGCCATCGACGTCGCGGCAGAGACGCCGGAACCACCGACGGCTCCGAGCAGCGCGCCACCGCCGGCTATGAGCATAGTCCCGCCTGCCATGCCGGTGCCACCGGCGGCGATGGCGCCGCCGCCAAGAAATGCAAGGCTGGCACTCGTGAGAGCGGCTCCGTGCAGCGCGGCCGCCTCAAGCCCCAGAGCCGCTGCCAATGTCGGTGCTATGGCGGGTGCGAAGTAGAACGCGAGACCACCAGTCGCTGCCACGACAACCACGGTTCCTGCAGCTCCAACGACACGTTTGGTAACGGCACCGTCAAGCTTACCGCGTGCGCTGTTAACCGCTTTGTCTAGCTTCGTGAGGTCCTTCTTTTCCACGACGCTTTGGCGCTCGCAGAATACCTCGCCGAGGTAGTCGCTGCCGAGCTTGAGCCCCTTGTAGAGCTTGTCGTTGTCGCCATGTAGCGGAACGTAGGGCTTGAACCGCTTTGCTTCCATCGCGATGAGCCACAGCCAGGAGCTGTTTGCGCGGTTATCGAGTCGTGTCGCGACGGAGTCGTATATGGCATCACTGCCTAGGAAGTACCCGGCGCTTGCTGCCCAAACGAGGTCGACCGTTTCGACGACCA
Organism: Olsenella profusa; assembly: GCF_016900315.1. Taxonomy (GTDB): domain Bacteria; phylum Actinomycetota; class Coriobacteriia; order Coriobacteriales; family Atopobiaceae; genus Thermophilibacter; species Thermophilibacter profusus_A. The sequence goes on along the minus strand of NZ_JACSNQ010000004.1, from coordinate 85,527 downwards.
TCTCGCTCCATTCCTTGAGCCATGCGCGCTTCCTCTCGGCGCGCTTTGGGTGCTTCTCTTCTGTGATGTCGTGGGCGACGATGGCGTATTCGATCGAGTGCAGCATTCGCGCCTGCATGAAGTCGAGCTTGAGGCAGCCAAGGTCGGAAAGCCCGTGCTCGTATGCCTCCTCTGGGCTCTCGCCCTCTTCCAACTCCCTGTCTTTGAGCGTGGCGTTTACGTCTACGACGCAGGCGATCATGAAAGTCGCCACGCCCACGTAGTTCACACGTAGGAAAAACGTGACGGGGTCCTTGCCCATGATGGCCCTCACGGCGGCGTCGGCGATGTCCACGCCAGTGAAGACGCCGCTCGACACGGTGACCATGCGGCGCATGGCGGGGGTGCCCCAGGGAAGAATGTCCTCGGGGGCGATTCGCTCGAGGTCGCCAATGCAGCGTATCCCAAGGTCCCGGACCTCGCGGGCAAGCCTCCTGCAGAAGTAGAACCCGCGCACGACGCACTGGTTTATGAGCACCGGGATGGTCTGCCTTCCGACCTCGCCGAGTATGCCGACCTCGGTGCGCAGGTCGAACTTCCTGACGCTGTCCTTGATTATCCTGCCGTTCTCGTCGTGGTCGGCAAGCAAGGTTCCGTTGAAGAGCTTGGTCACCCACAGACGGAAGCCCATGTCTCCGTCGCCGGACTCTTTGAAGAACGGGAGCGCCGAGAGCTCCTTCATGAACGATATGAGCGGGCCGGGAATGCCGGTGCCGCCCATGAGCGCACCGCTGGAGCCTGCCATGTCGCTTACCATGTGGAAGAACCAGCCGATGGTTCCGAAGGCGATCTTCTCCTGGAAGTTCTTTCCGATGCAGGCCCTGTGCGACTTGGGGACGGGAACGACGTGCGGCATGCCTGCCTTGTCGGTTCCCACGACAAGCCCGGTGAACTGGGTGAATATCGAGAAGAACAGGCCGCCGATGCTGAAATGGTGTGAGAAGTCGCGAAGGTGGTGCTGCAGTCCTCCGCCGAAGTCGTTGGTGTTGCCATCAGCCGCAAGCGGGTGGTTCTTCTCGAGCGTTTTTATCGCGTCGCTTAAGTCATTCCCGGAGTAGCCTTCCACGCGGGCGACCTTCATCACCACCTTCTCGATCTTGTCCCTGCCCCACTCGCTTGCGTGGTCGAGGGAGAGCTCGCCCATGTAGAAGACATCAATAAGGCCGGAAAGGACGCCGCTGCTCACCGCGACGATGTAGTCGAGCTTGTCCGCCTCGTCTACGTGTGGTTCCCACTTGATGCTGTCCTCAAGTGTCTCGGTCACGCCAGCATAAACCTCTCTGGCACCCGATGAGCTTCCGAAAGAACTGGGTTCAGCCACGAGGAGCTTTGGCTTCTCTTGGAATGCGAGCTCGTATTGGATGAGCGGCCTGTCGTCATCCATGAAGAAAGCAGCTGCGACCGTATTGTTCATTCCAGCTATGTCCCGCTAAAACTCGATGTCGTCGAACGTGAATGCCTTCAATGCGAGCTTCACGAGCTTCTCGGTTCTCGCCTCAATCTGCTCCTTCGTCCAGCTGTCCACGCTCACGAGGTCGTCGTTGAGGTTGAGTCCGTTGCGGTACCCGACGTTCGAGCCGTTTGAGTCTTTGCGGTCGCGTTTCTCGATGAAGGGCATGTTGCTCAGCTTCGAGTTGTAGCCGGTGATGGTCAGGTTGCCGAGGGTGTGGACGTATGCAGCCTGAATCTCCCGGGCCTTCGCCTTGTCGCCACCACCGATCATGTCCACCCAGCTCGCTGGGATGTTCTCGCCTTGGGGGAGCACGTGTTCGATGGTCCACACGTAGTTACCTGACGGGTAGCGCTCCCAGAGCCCCTTCATCTCCTTGGTGACGCTCGGCTCCGCGAGCACGGTGAGGATGTAGCGCGTCATGTCCGGGTTCACGTCGTATATCGGTCCCTCAAGCCGCTCCTTGAAGGTCGCGTCGCTTGACGAAACGTCGACAAGCCTCCGCTTGATGTAGCGGGCGACGTCTACGCCCTTCATCCGCTCGTCCTCGATGCCCTCGCAGATGCTAATGAAAAGGCGCTCCAAATCGCGGGTGGGCGGCGTGTCGGTCACGTTGCGCCTCACAAAGAACCTGACCAGCAGCGCGGCGATTCCGGCGATGAGGCTGTCGTCCAGGTCGAGCTCCGACCTTTTCTTCATGAGGTAGAGGAGCATCAGGTAGGAGGGGACGCCCTGAGCGCGTGCAATCTCCGCGAGCTGGCGTACGAGCCCGGCGTCCATGCCCTCGCGGTCAACCCCGATGATTTGCGAATAGATGGCGGAGTTGCCGATGAGCTCGTCGAGCACCCCAAGCGCGCCGGGGTCTTGGCCGATCCTCATTTCGTAGATCTTGAGCAGGTTTGAGCGGGTGGCCACCGAGCCGAGCGGCAGCTGTGCGCCGCCCTCCTGCACGAAGGGCCTGTTCACGTCGCGGCGGAAGGCGTCGTAGTTCTGGCGGAAGAAGCGCTCCTGGGTGGCGTAGTCGTCGCCGAGGTTGCGAAGCACCTCCTGCCATTGCTCGAAGTAGTAGTCGAGCTCGTCACCATCGGCGTCGACCACCTTCGCAAGCAGGGTGTTCTTGATTAGGTCCACGGCGGAGAGGGGCACGCCTCGGTTGTTCAGCGATGCGAACAGCGTGTAGGCGTCTGCGTGGCTGTCTACGTTGATCTGCACGAGCACGGCCGAGCAGAGCACCCTGCTCTTGTCGAGCAGGGTGCTCACGGCATCGTCATCACCCATGCCGGAGATCTCCTCGCCGAGCCGGTCATAGAAGTACTCGAATGCCTTCGACATCTTGCGCACGCCGTGGTACTTGGGCCGCTGCATCACGACTGCGAGTCCGACGCGTTCCTTGAGGATCCAGCGGTAGTCGTCCTGGTTGTGGTTCTGAACCTGAGGCACCACGCGCGTCATGCCCTTGTTCGACTTGAGGACGAGCCTGTTGCGCAGCGGCCTGATGTCGTCGAGCTGCATGTCCTCGTCTATGGCGTCTGGGTGCTCGTTGATGCGGGCGTACAGCGCTGCGAGTAGCAGGCTGATGGTAGTAAGCCTCTGCTGGCCGTCGATGACCTCGAAGTCCACTATGTTGGTCTTCGGGTCGATCTCGCCCTGGATGACGATGATGGACCCGAGGAAGTAGCCTGGGTCATTGTCGAAGACGTCGTCGTAGAGGTTCGCCCAGTCTCGCTGGCCCCATGTGTACTCACGCTGGTAACGGGGTATGTTGTAGACCTTCAGCGCATCGGTCGATAGGATGTTGGCTACGGAGGGGTCACTTACGTTCTTGATCATCTCATCCCGGCCTTCGTTATACGGCATATGGTTTCGGTTGGTTTGATATGGAGACGGGCTTTCCTTGCCCTTCGAGTTGGATTCGGATTCGACGAGAAGGGGAGACCCAAGATGAATCTTATCGCACCAGGCACCGTAGCTGCGTTCCGATTCGCCTTCCTGGAGCTTCCGAGGGAGGAGCCATCCAACATCGCCGCGCTAGAGGGGGCGGCCGTGGTCCTGGTTCCTGGGTGCGGCCTTCATGCCAAAATTGCTCACATTTTGATACACGCGCTGCTCAGAAGCCGGCGCTCATTTGGACCACTTCCTATTGCACATCAACAGCGCTGCGCGCGGTCCGGCTCCGCCGGTCCCGGTCGCGGCCGCGCCCTCAGCGGTCGCCAGCCCTCCGCCAGGCGTCCGCCTCGTCGTCCCAGGCGAGCTCGACGCCGCCGGCGAGCTCCTCGAGCCTCGCGAGCGCGACCCCGAGCCACTCGACCAGATCGTCGCAGGGGCCCATCGCCCAGTGGGTGATGTAGCGGCACTGCGAGAAGCACGCGTCCCCGAGCGTCTGCACGTCGTCGATGCGCGAGAGTCCGCGCCTGAGGCCGCGCACGTCGTGCAGGGCGATGTCGTAGCGCTCCTCGTACGAGTGCCCGCAGTCCATCCTGAAGCCGAGCCCCCAGAAGCGCTCCGCCCAGTCGAACCTATCAAGCGCGGCGGCGCCCCGCTCCTCGATCATCTCCCTGAGCTCACGCGCGAACCGCGCGACGTCGCGTCCCTCCACGACGTCCTCCCTTCCTCGTCCGAGACGATTGTCCCACAAGGGATGATGAGAGGGACGACGCTTCGTAACACTACGTCTGACCTGCGCCTCGTTTTCGACAGACGATAAAGAATTGTCGACAAGTACAGGGCGAGAAGAACGTCGAGAAGGACGAGAAGGGCGATTGTTTCGCCGCCCACCCGGCATCGCCGCCACCGGCCGCTGCCAACCAGGGGCCGAGCGCGCCGTGACCGCCGCCGCTGCGTCGCGCGCACGGGGCGTACGTGCCGCCGTCGTGCGCGCGGGAGTCCCCCTCACGGCCGCGCCCCGCTCCGGTCGCGTCTTCGCCGCCGGCTCGGGTCAGCCCGCTGCGCGGTCTGCCCTCGCCAGGGGGGCTAAGCCGCTTCCCTCCGCTCTCGCGCGGCCTGCAGCGACCGACGCGGGCGCGCACGCCGTCGTCACGCCCGCCCTGCGGCGCGCGTCTCCGCGCCGAGCCTGCGCTCGGCCGCCAGCAGAGCCCTACAGATTCCCGCCAGAGCGCCCTCGAGCGCGCGCTCGTGACGGCGGATGTTCCTCATGAGGGCCGAGTTGTCGGCCGACACCTCCGTGGCGGTCTTCACGTACCCGACGTTCTCGAGGTCGACGTAGTTGATGCCGAACCCGCAGAGGTCGCCGAGCGTCTGCAGCGCGACCCTGAACGCCCGCGCCTGCGCCTCGGTGCGCAGCGTCGGCGCGAACTCGTGGATCGTGTCCTCTGTGCTCATGACCTTCCTGAACACCGTGCAGTCCGCCTTGCCGAACGGGATGGAGACGCGCCCGCCCTTGCCGTCCCGCTCCGTATCGAACATCACGTCCGAGAGGAACACGCGCATCTTGCCGTTGTCAATTTCCGACATCATCGCGTCGTAGCAGAGGTCGACCGCCTGGATCGCGTCCACCGCGTCCGCGAAGACGCTCTGCCCGTAGGGCGACATGTCCACCCGCGTGTTGTCGATGGCGGGCTTGACTATCGAGAAGGTCGGCCACACGGATCCCGTGTCGTACACCGGGCACACGCCCTCCGGCTCGACCCTGTTGCCGTCTCGGTCGAAGCACGCCGTGACGATCCGGTACGTGCCCTCGCTTGCATCGTCAGTCAGGCGAGAAGAACCCGCGCCCACGCCCTCTCCGAGAGATTCGCCTGGCGAGAAGAACGTCCCGCCCGCGCCCTTGAGATGCAGCTGCACCTGGTCGACGGCCCTGCCCCTCCAGAACGCCCGCGTCACGAACGCGCACTCGGTCACGCCCTCCTCGTCCCACGTGAGGGGCACGACCATGCGAGCGTCGTATCTCCGCACGCGCACCTCGCCCGCGCCCGCGTCCACCCAGAGCGCCCACGCGCCCGTCCCCAGGCCGAACGCCCGCACCACGCACTCCTGCGCCGAGGCGAGAAACCCGGTCCGCGCCATCCACGCCGCGAGCCAGTCCGTGCACGCCTGCTCCTCGCACGCCACCTGCGTCCTGTCGTTCAGCAGCAGCGACCCCCACTCCCGGCACACCCGCATGGCGGGGTGGATCGAGCGCCGGTGCACCTCGTACACCCGCCCCACGCCGTCGGTGTCGCGGTAGTCGTAGAAGTCCCCGAGCGCCCGCATCCACCGGTCCCACGCCCGGATGTGCGGCTCCATGTCCTCCAGCGGCAGCGAGAACCCGAGCGACCTCAGCCACTCCCTCACATGCTCCGGCACCCAGTACTCGTCATCCAGCCCCTGCACAGCGCACCTCCCGCCTCGTCCGAACACGCCCATTGAACCCGCCCGTCACAAAGGGCAAAGAACAAAGAGCGCCAGGCGAGAAGAACGCCCGTCTAGTTATCGTTGTATCCGTGAGCCCGCGTGTCGAGGCAGTCCTTCCACCACTGTTCCCGCTCCAGCACCTTCTGCGGGTCGTAGCTCATGCCGAAGTACTCCAGGAGCGTGAACTCGAAGTTCTCTCGGAAGTACCCCTCGCCCTCGCGATCGTAGAGCTCTCGCAGCTTCTTGTTGCCTCCGTGCCTGGAGTCAAGGTAGCTGCCCCAGCGCGCCGCCACGCCGCCCTCACCGGTGGCAGAGCCTATGTAGAGCTTTCCGGTCCTGGTATCCGTGAGGCAGTAGACCCCGGTCACGCTCTCTAGTGCGTCATGGTAGGAGGACATGATCTCGCGCCTGAAAATCCTGTCGAGCTTCGCGTAGGGCAGGTGCACGCGGTCGTACCCATCGAACGCCTCGCCGGTGTAGAGCGCCGGCAGGATCTCCTTCACCGTCGCCTCGCCGAGGAACTTGTCGAGCCTGAACACGTAGAGCGAGAACTTGTTGCCCTTGTGGAGGTTGATGATGAGCCTCCCGAACAGGGGCGCGTAGGTCTCGAGAATCCGTACCGTCGCATATCCGTTCTCGCTCCCGTACTCAGGTGTGTCCACAATCTCGGCGGCAGACACGAAAAGCCACTCGTCCTGGCGGTAGAGGCGCATGAAGCTGAACACCCAGTTGCCCTCCCGGAAGTTCCTTCGGTCCGGCCTGTACCAGGTCCAGTACGAGCACCTCTTGGCCAGGCCGGCCGCTCTTTCGTCCTCCGGACGGTCGAGCCATCGGTCGATGAACGGCTCCTTGGTCTTTCCGTCGTTCATGTTCAGCTCGATCTTGCTGTTCTCAATCCGCTCTTCCGTGAGGTTGAGGATGCTGTTCAGAGGGATGTTCATGGCACACCTGCCCGCATAGCTGCAATTTACTAGTTCATTTTAGGCGAGAAGAACGCGCGGCGACCATTTCCGGCTATCGCACGTCCATACATACATGCACCATCATTTAGCTGCCGAGAAGAACGCCCGCGCCGCTACCCCCTCAGCGCGTCGTCCATCATCGCGTAGCGCACCGCGTCGATCGAGTGGTCGTTGCCATCGGGAATGTCATCGAGCCACGTCCCGTCACGGTCGTACTCCTTGAGGCGGAACTCCTCGTAGGCGAGCGGCGCCCGCTCCGGGTCGATGCAGATCTCACGCAGCCCCGCCAGCCACTCGTAGCTGAGCCTGCGCATGTTCGACTTCCTCGCAGGGCGCACGCGCAGCCCCGCCTCGCGCCGCCACACGGCCATGCTCTGCTTGCCGTCCGGCGTGTCGTCGCACCAGATCAGCCCGTCGTGCAGGTAGGCGTCCTCGCCGGGTCCGTCCGCGTAGGTGAGCGCCGAGGCCACCATCGCCGCCGTCTCGCTCGGCGTCTTGCGGTTCGCCGAGAGCTCGCCGAAGATCGTGAGCCTGCGCTCGCCGGGCTCCCACCCGCACCTCACGAAGCGCCACGGGTCCGGGAGCCAGCCCCAGTCCACCCCGTTTCGCGTGCGCGAGAAGCCCCGGCACGCCGCGTCGGAGAGCCGCACGCTCACCACGTTGTTGAACACGCTGCCGCCCGTCCCCGTGACCTCGCCCAGGTACTCCGAGAGCCACGCACGCTCGTCCACCTCACGCAGGTACTCCGCCTCCTCGACGAAGGGGGCGCCGAGCCATTCGGGGTGCGAGTCCACCACATCCAGATACGAGCTCTGGCGAACGAGCGTGTCAGCCCGCCGCTCCCGCTCCAGCTCCTCGCGGTTCACCCAGCTCCAGAGCGTCCGGGGAGGGTTGTACGAGTAGAAGATCCAGAAGTCGTCCCCGCCGCGCCGAAGCGAGTTCAGGATGCTCCGCACCGCGTCGATGCCGTCGAACTGGTCCAGCTCTTCGAACCAGACCACCGCCGCGTAGCCGCGCGCGAACTTCACGCCCTTGAGCTTGAGCGGGTCGTCGGCTCCTCTGAACACGATGCGCTGCCCCGTGGGCAGGTACGTGAGCTCCATCGGGGAGATGCGCGCGCGGAACCACGCGTCGAGCCCCAGCGCCGCGATCGCCCACGTCATCTGCGAGAACACGGAGTCGCGCAGCGTGTTCGAGAACCTGCGCACCACCACCGCGTTCGCCTCCGGTCGCGCCAGGAGGAGAAGGACGATGCACACGGAGATGAACGAGCTCTTCGTGGAGCCGCGCCCGCCGTGGAGCCAGTAGTGCGTGTGCCCGTGGGCCATCACGTCGCCCAGCACGTCGTGGAAGCGCGGGATGACGAGCGAGGAGGCGTCAACCATCGGCGCCGTCCCCGTCGAGGCCGGGCAGCCTCTCCTGCACCGGCTGCGCGAGCACGCCGAGCACGATCTTCGGCGCGGCGTCCGCCTTGGCGTCGTCGCGCTGGCGATCCGCCTTGCCGAACTCGTCCGGGTACTTGCGCTCCAGCAGCCACGCCGCCGCCGTCCAGTACTGGTTGCGCGCCAGCGCCGCCGAGCGGATCGTGGTGAGCAGCGTCCGCTTGAACGCCGACTCCTCCTTTTTTAGCCCCTCGCTTAACGCGCGCTGCAGCCTGTTCTTCGGGTCGCCGATCCAGCGGTAGAACGTGGACTCGTGGATCCCCAGGGCGCAGATGATGTCGCCGTTGGAGAGGCCGTCCGCCTTGAGGCTGATTGCCTCGTCCACCATCTCCTGCGTCAGCTTCGGACGCCTCGCCATGCGAATCACCCCCGTGAAACGTCGATAGACTTTCTCACGGTGGATTCTCGCCACGCGTCACAAGAAGGGTCAGCGGGCGAGCTCTTTCAGCGCGTCCCCGAGCGCGGAGATGCGCTCGCGGTCGAGGGTGTAGCGCAGCCAGCGACCGTCTTTTCGGGCGCTGACCAAGCCGCACTCGGTGAGGAGCTTCATGTGGTGCGAGAGGGTCGGCTGCCCGATGCCGAGGCCCTCGAGGAGCTCGCAGGCGCAGGTCTCTCCGCCCTCGGCGAGGGAGGCGACCACAGCGAGCCGCCGCTCGTCGGCGAGCGCCCGAAGGACGTCGGCGCGCACGGGCGCGGTCACGCCGGGAATCTCGCCGCGCTCCACGCGGCATGCCAGGTCGCGCACCCTCGCCTCGATGACGCGGGCGGTCTCCCGGAACGCCTCGGGGCCGCGGCCGGCGGGGTCCTCGAGCCCCCAGTCCTCGCGGTGCGCGCACGGGAACACGGGGCACCGGACCCCGCACCCCATAGTCACCACGATGTCCGCCTCTCCCAGCTCGTCGAGCGTCTTGGGGCGCAGGCCCGTTCCGTCTATGCCGTAGAGCTCCGAGAGCGCCCGCAGCGCACCGGGATCGACCTCGGGCGTGGGGTCGGTGCCCGCGGAATAGGGGTCAAGCACGTCGCCCGCGATTTGGCGTGCTATTGCTTCCGCCATCTGGCTCCGGCACGCGTTGTGCGTGCAGACGAAGGCGACGTGCGGCCGCCCGATGCTCCGTGCTCCCATGTGGCCCTCCCTGTTCTGAAAGCGTGACTCACGCAATTATTCTACTATATATCGACGTTCTTCGATGTATAATATTTCGACATCCATCAATGTGTTTACAGAAAGGGGAGCTATCATGGCTACGAGCAACGACGTCCCTTCCTGGGCTTCCGTCATCTGCGAGAACAGCACCTCGACCAGCCCTGCGGACATCCTGGAGGACCTCATGGCAGCGCCCGAGTGCGCGGCGTTCGGCCCCGTCCACCACTTCCTCGTGGGGGCCGCCCTGCTGGCGTCCGTGCGCAACGCCACGGGTTCGGGCGACCTGAGGGGGCAGCTCCAGGAGCTCTCCGAGCGCTCTGGCGCGGTTCCCGGCGGCGCGTGCGCGCGCTGGGGCGTGTGCGGTGCTGCCGCATCGTGCGGCATGGCGCTCTCGATCCTGCTTGGCAATGCCCCTCTCAAGGCCGAGGGCTGGAGCGAGACGCAGAAGATGGTCGCCGACCTGCTGGGACAGATTGCCCAGGCCGGCTCCCCGCGCTGCTGCAAGCGCGACTCTCGCGTGGCCGTGCGGGGCGCGGTCCGCTGGTTCAACGAGGTGCTGGGCGTTGACCTTCGGCAGCCGACCTCAGAGCCGGTCTGCGCCGTCTCGTCGGACAACGTCGCGTGCATCGGCGCGCGCTGCCCGTACCACGGTTAAGAGTGAGAGCGGCGGAGCGAATCACCCCGCTCCCGCTTCCCCGCAAGCCCGTACTTCCTGCACAGCCGCGAGTTCCGCTGCCGCATCCTGTCCCGCTCCCGCCGCACGTCGTCTATGTCGGCGGCGTCCTCGGCGTGCGCCCGCTCGCGCTCCAGCTGCTCGTTGAAGGCCCGCTCCTGCGCGAGGTGGTACTCCTCGGTGCACCGCCGGCACATGCCCGTCTGGCGGTTGATCTTCACGCCCACCGCCCCGCACTGCGGGCACACCGTCTGCACGGCCAGCGAGCAGTGGATCCTGCTCGCGCGCATCTCCACCGCCCGAACGGAGTGGCGCACGCCGCACCTCCGCTCGATCTCGGCGGCGGCGTAGGCCGCGCCCCGGAAGCTCACCTCGCGCAGGACGTCGAGATGCCGTTCTCTGCCAGGATCTCCGCGATGCCGGTCAGTATCCCGATGAGCGAGAATGTCCAGCACCCCCTGGATGCGGAAGCCCTTCCACCCGTCGTCGCGCTCAACAACGTTCGACGGGACATCGCTGGTGGCGCATACCAGGGAGTCCTCTTCATCCGTCTTGCCGATGAAGCAGTACTCTGCGCCAAGGCCTACCAGCGAGTAGTCCTTCACCTTGCATACCGAGAAATCCTGATCGAGCTTCTTCAGTTCCATGATGCCCGCTCCTGTCACATTCCGATTGAATAACCCCATTATCCTTGCTGACTGCTCCCTCCAGCTGGTCGCTCCGAATCCGCAGCCGTCTCATTGGCTTGGCTATACCGTCGGTCTCTGTGAGCGGGCTCCTCCCAGCGCGGGCACTTGCGCAAGGCACACGCCAGCGAGTATGACGGCCACGCCTAGCCACTCCACGGCGCCGAGGGGCTCGCCGAGCACGATCATGGCGATAAAGAGACCAGCGGGGAGCTCGGCGGCCGCCATGACGGTGGAGAGGCCGGCGGGCAGGTGCGGGGAGCCCAGGCCGAAGAGCAGCACCGGGCACATGAGGCCGAAGAATCCCGCTGCGGCGGCAAAGGACAGGATGCCCTGGAAGACGACGCCGGAGACGAGGTAGTTGGGACACACAGTGAGCGACATGATGCCCGCGCCGAGGCACACGATGACGCCTCGCTGCTCGTTGGAGCAGCTAACCTTGACCTTGCCAGAAAACGTGACGAACAGAGAGCAGGTCACAGCCGCTCCGAGGGCACAGACGAGGGCGACGGGGTCGTAGCCGGCGAGCCCTGTTTTGTAGACGCCGCTTGCGAACACGGTGCCGAACACGATGACCGCGGCCGAGGCGATTTCGAGGGGCTTGGGCGCCCGCCGCGTTATGATGGTCTGCCAGATGAGTCCCATCCAGGTGAACTGGAACAGCAGCGTGAGCGCTACGGGTGCGGGGAGCACGCTCATGGCGTAGCAGTACAGGATCGAGGTGGTGCAGGTTAGGGCGCCAAGCCCCATGAGTTTGAGCGCCTGTGTGCACGTAAGACGAGTCAGATGTCCGCCGCGCGCCAGTTTCACGGCCGTCGCGAACGCGAAGAACAAGCAACCGAACCACGCTTGGCTCGCCACCACCTGCGCGGAGGTGAAGCCCGCTGCGTAGGCAAGCTTGTACGTGGTTGCCATCGCGCCGTAGCAGGCGCCGCCCGCAAACACCTGCAGAGCTGCTACCACCTGGCGATGCCCCGGAGACGATGCGCCCGTAGACGACATCGGAGAATCGATTGCGTTTTCCATATCTACTCCTTCCGTTGTCCCGCTCTGTGCGGGGCTCGGCTCCATAAGTCCCGAGCTTTTGGAGGAGAGGTTGCCCTGCTGACAAGCAGGAAAAACCACGCGACCGATGCTCGGTTGCGTGGCAAAAAGGTGGCTTGCGCCCAGAAAAGTCCACACGTTTTTAGACGGACTAAATTGTCGAGGGTTCTTCGAAAATGTCAAGCAGGAATGGTCGGATCGCCCTCGGCTCTTGACAGCGCTGACGTTGAGGCCATAATGGGTCTCGAAAATCGCAGCGGATTTTTCCGGATACCGTCATCTTTTCGCCGCTCGCCTGCCTCTGGCAGACGGGCGGCCTTTCTATATAGACAGCACCAGCGGGAGAAAGGACATGACATCATGGCGAACGACCTTATCGACCTCATCAAGACGCGTCGCAGCGTGCGATCATACACGGCGGAGCCCGTGCCGGATGAGCTGCTCGATCAGGTGCTCGAGGCGGGCACCTTCGCGCCCACCGGCGGCGGCCATCAGTCTCCGGTGATCGTGGCGGTGACCGACCCCGGGACCCGCGAGCGCCTGCGTCGGCTCAACGCCGCCGTCATGGGCAGGGGCACCGACCCGTACTACGACGCCCCGGTCATCGTGGTCGTGCTCGCCGACGGTGGGCGCGGCACCTTCGTGGAGGACGGCTCCTGCGTGCTTGAGAACCTCATGCTCGCGGCGCACGCCCTGGGGCTCTCCAGCTGCTGGATCCACCGCGAGCGCGAGATCTTCGACGGTGCTGAGGGCAAGGCGCTCCTCAGGGAGTGGGGCCTGCCCGAGACGCTGCGAGGCGTGGGTGCGATCGCCTTGGGATACGCCGCGGGACCCGAGGGCGCGGCCGCCCCGCGCAAAGACGGTTATATCGTGCGCATCTAGCAGGTATCGGTCATGCCGGAGGCGCCTGCTCTCCTCGGGGATGCAAACTGCTCTGAAGCCGCCGACCGATAGAGGTGTTGAGTTCATTTTTGAGTTCAGCTCGGGTGCCCTGAAATCACCTGATTCCGGTGAGAATGGGGAGACGACCGTTACATCATGTGGACGAGAGCCATGGAAAGGAACGATTTGATCGCGAGTGGGAATAGTTGAGGCTCTTCGCGAGGGAGGCCGAAAGCGGTTCCCCTCGTTTTTTCTCGTGTCCTTTCGTTCACGTCGTTGTTGTGATTTCGTGTGGTATTCGCAAGCCAATTGCCAGGTCTACCTGCGGAAATAATGGGTCTTGCTATGTTGCTTTCGGCATAGACGTCTCTAGTATGCGAGGCACGTGCTCGCCAGCGCGGCGCCGTCCAATCCCGAGAAGTCCGACCCGACGAGAGCCGTGACGATGGGCCCCGCTCCGATGCCGGAGGTCATCACCGCTGCAAGGGTTACCACCGCAGTCCCGCACTATGAATTGCGGCACTGTGTGGTAGATGAGGTGCTGCAATTAGTTGCCCTCCTCGTCGACCGCCTCTATCGTGCGAGACGTTGCGTCAGCGGTTTCGAAACTTTAAAATTATGGTTGTTTCGAAACCGGTGAGATTGGAGCTCGTATGCCTTGGGTCGAGCGCGAATCGTACCTCGAGCGACTCCGCTCCGTGGAGGGGACAGGCGACATCAAGGTCATAACCGGCGTTCGCCGCTCGGGCAAGTCCGAGCTCATGAAGGCGTTCTCCGCCGAGCTCAAGAAGCGGGACCCTTTGTCAAACAGCCTCTACATCGATCTGCTCGACCTCGACAACGAAGAGCTGCTCGAGTATCACGCTCTGCACGACAGGATTGCCAAATCCCACAAGGATGGCGTGCGAAACCGTCTATTCATCGATGAGGTGCAACGGTGCGAGGGCTTCGAGAGGGCGATCAACAGTATCCATGCCCGGGGAGGGTGGGACATCTACCTCACCGGGTCGAATGCGTTCCTTCTGAGTTCCGACCTCGCCACGCTCTTCACCGGCAGGCACCGTGAGATTCATGTCCTGCCGTTCAGCTTCAGCGAGTTTCGCGCATACTTCGGCGAACAGGGGGCCATCGACGAAGAGCTGGACCGCTATATCGAACGCGGGGGCCTCGCTGGATCCTATGAGTATCGTGACATGGCAGAGTCATACGGCTACATCAGGGACGTCTACAGGACCATCCTTACGCGAGACCTCGTTCAGAAGTTCCGTCTGCCCGACACGCTGGTGCTCGAGCGGCTCGCCGAGTACATGATGGACAACACCGGAAACCTTAACTCGCCGAACAGCATCGCCAACACCCTCGATGCAAACAAAGTGTCGACCAACCACGTCACGGTTGGGCGCTACATCTCGCACCTGAGGGACGCTTTCGTCTTCTACGAGGCCAAGCGCTATGACATCAAGGGCAAGAAGTACCTGAGCACGCAGGCGAAGCACTACGTGTGCGACACGGGTATGCGCTACGCGGTGCTCGGCACGCGCAACATGGATTGGGGCCGCATGTACGAGAACTCGGTGTTCTTGGAGCTCATTCGCCGCGGATACGAGACCTACGTGGGAAAGCTCTACCAGAAGGAGGTCGACTTCGTCGTCAAGCGAGGGTCGGAGCAGGTCTACATTCAGGTGAGCGATAACGTAGACGCACCCGAGACGCTCGAGCGCGAGCTCGCTCCTCTGCGTGCGATACGCGATGCCTACCCCAAGGTTCTTATCGCGAGGACACGACACGACGACTACACGATTGACGGCATCAGGGTGCTCGATCTGGCCCGTTGGCTCATCGGGGAACAGGGATTCTAATATCGGGGGGGGGCGCTTCTGCGCCATGATTCGCAAAGGGGGGAGGGGTGATGGGGATGGTGACCGCGTGAATCCATCTTGAGTGCATGTGGAATAGGGTAAGTATGTTGGTAAACGGCGAAGCAGAAGATGAAGCAGCCCCCTCACCCGCGCCGACAATTACTGAGCGGGAGTGGCCGATAGGTGCTAAGCCCCCTGCCCCCTTTGGACCGGCAGGAGTACGGTGAGCGTCCTGTGCAGCTCACGGTTTGCCGCAAGCCATTCGGGAGTCTTGGGTGGCGCGGGATGTCCGAGGGCCCTGCACACACGATCCATGAAGCGAACGCTGCTCTCCCAGTCCTCAAGCTCAGCGCATGTCACCTCGAGAACGCGTACGTCTGGATGGGCAAGACGGTCAAACGGCTGCGCCAGAGGGTCGTCTACGATTTCAACCGCGACCTTCTGCTGGGGCCAGTACAAGCTCATGCTCTCTCCCTTCGTTGCCGGACGGTTTGCCCATGCTAGGCAAGATGGGCTTACCGTTGTCTGCTTGGTGTCTTCCGTCTGTCTGACGGAGCAGCTCAGACAGGCGGAGAGTATTTTTATTTAAATTATCTAGTCGGTGAGTGGCGCCGTGGAGGCCGTAGGCGGTCTTTGATGGGCGTCAGGCAATTTCCAGGGGCGCGCTCATCGGTGCGCTGGTTCGGACGCGATGATCGCCCGCCGTGCCGCGGTATGATTGGGCTGGTGTCCGGGCGAGCCCTGCCCGGCCTAGCAAGGTGATGCGGGCCGTAACGACCGTATCGTGACGTCTCTGGCGGAGAGGCAGGCGCCGTGGCCAAGGTCATGCGTGATCACAATCTGGGCTTTGCCCGGCTCAGAGAGATTGACCCGCCCACCGTCCCAAGGGTCAGCGGACGATATCTTGACCGCTGGGTCGGCGTGTGGGAGGACGCCCACAGGCCTTCCTCGGCGTTTGAGGCGATGGCGCGTGACCTGGGTGAGTTCTGGGTCCTCGACCGCTTCTTCAGAGGCGGCATCAGGGGATACGTGATCAGCAAGGCGGGCGTCTGGCTTTCCGAGAGCCCCGTGAGCCTTATGGAGTCGGCGGTGTTTCTTGCCTCGGCGGCACGACATCCGGACCATGTTCGCAGCCTGGGGCTCAGGCGAGAGACGCTCGAGCGGCGCTTGCGCGAGGGAGTGCAGGGGGCTCCGGCAGACGCGATGGAACGTCTGGGTGAGCGCGCGGCGGTATACCGGGCGGACCTCGCCGATGCGCTGTTCGACGTTGCGCACGGCATGCTTGCCGGTGACATTCCCGGCTCCGGAGCGCTTCGCGAGGAGGCGCCCGTTCCGCCGGGGGGCTGGAGAGAGCAGCTCGGCTGGACGGCGTAGAGCCCTCGCTCTCAACCGGCCGGCGGCTTTGTTGGCTCGACTGCCGGTCGAGATGCGGCTACCGGTCTTGAGCCGCTGCTTTCACCAGACTGCCTCGTCGGGTCGCGTTCCGCCCCTGTCGCGGCGCCCCACCTCAACCCATCCCCCGCCACTCTCGCCAGGCTTTGCCCTGCGGGCCCAGGACGGCTATCCTTGTCCCTCCGCATGCAACCGAAGGGGTCGTCACCGCATGGACATCATCGCAACGCTGGCCGAGGAGCTCGGCCTCAGGCCCGCGGCCGTCGAGGCGGCCGTCAAGCTCATCGACGAGGGCAACACCATTCCGTTCATTGCCCGCTATCGCAAGGAAGCCACGGGCGGCATGGACGACGTGGCCCTGCGTGCGCTCGACGAGCGCCTGGCCTACCTGCGCAACCTCGAGCAGCGCAAGAACGACGTCATCCTGCTCATCGACGCGCAGGGCAAGCTCACGCCCGAGCTCGAGGAGGAGATTCGCTCCGCCACGCAGCTCCAGCGCGTGGAGGACCTCTACAGGCCCTATCGCAAGAAGCGTCTGACGCGCGCGCAGAAGGCCCGCGAGGCGGGGCTCGAGCCGCTGGCCAACATGATCATCATGCAGGTCACGCCCAAAGGCTCCGGCGCGCCGCTCGACGTCGCGGCGGAGTACGTCAACGCGGAGGCCGGCTTCGACACGCCGGAGAAGGCGCTCGCCGGGGCGCAGGACATCGTGGCGGAGACGGTGGCCGAGGATGCGGAGAACGTCGCCGACCTGCGTGCCTTCACCGAGAGCACGGCCGACATCGTATCCGAGGCGGTGGATGCCGGCGAGAAGACCCCCTACGAGCCCTACTACGCCTTCAGCGAGCCTGCGCACAAGATCCCCAACCACCGCGTGCTCGCCGTCGACCGCGGCGAGCGCGAGGGGAAGCTCCGCGTGCGCGTGCGGGTGGACGTGGAGGCCGCCGTCGCGCGGCTGGGGAGCCGCTGGCCGCGCCGCCAGGGCCCCTTCGCGCCGATTCTGGACGCGGCCGTGGCGGATGGCTACAAGCGCCTCATGGCTCCCTCGCTCGAGCGCGAGCTGCGCGCCAGGCTCACGCTCCGCGCGCAGACCGACGCCATCAAGGTCTTTGCCAAGAACCTCGAGGGCCTGCTCTCGGCGCGCCCGGTGCGCGGCGCGCGGATTATCGCGCTGGACCCGGGCTACCGCACGGGCTGCAAGGTTGCGGTGCTGGACGAGTACGGCACCCTGCTCGACCACGGCGTGGTCTATCCCACCAAGCCGCGCCACGACGTCGCGGGCACCAAGCGCGAGCTCGCGCGCCTCGTGAGCCGCCACCGCATTAACACCATCGTGATCGGCAACGGCACCGCCAGCCGCGAGACCGAGGAGGTCGTCTCGGAGTTCATCGCCGAGTCCGCCCCGGACCTGCGCTACACCATCGTCAACGAGGCGGGAGCCTCGGTCTACTCGGCCTCCGAGCTCGCCAGCCGAGAGTACCCCGACCTCGACGTCACCACGCGCGGCGCCATGAGCCTGGGCCGCCGCCTGCAGGACCCGCTCGCCGAGCTCGTCAAGATTCCGCCACAGTCCATCGGCGTGGGCCAGTACCAGCACGACCTCGACCAGGCCGAGCTCGCCCGCGCCCTGGGCAACGTGGTCGAGGACGTGGTCAACCGCGTGGGCGTGAACGTCAACACCGCGAGCGCCAGCCTGCTGGGCTACGTCTCCGGCATCACGCCTACGGTGGCGCGCAACATCGTGGCCTGGCGCGAGGAGCACGGCGCCTTCGCGGACCGCCGTCAGCTCAGGGACGTGCCCAAGCTCGGCCCCAAGGCCTTTGAGCAGTGCGCCGGCTTCCTGCGCGTCCCGGGCGGCGCAAATCCGCTCGACGCCACGGCCGTGCACCCGGAGAGCTATGCCGTGGCGCGCGAGCTGCTCCGACGCGCCGGCGTGGGCGAGAAGGACCTTGCACGCGGCGGCGTCCCCGACATACGGCAGCGCGTGGGCAACCCGGCCACGCTCGCCGGCGAGCTGGGATGCGGCCTCATGACCCTTCTCGACATCATGTCCGAGTTGGAGAAGCCTGGCCGTGACCCGCGTGACGACGCCCCGGCGCCCGTCTTCAGCCGCTCCGCGCTCTCCATCGACGACCTTCAGCCGGGCATGGAGCTCGCGGGCACCGTGCGCAACGTGGTGGACTTCGGAGCGTTCGTCGACGTCGGCGTGCACCAGGACGGGCTCGTGCACATCTCCAAGCTCGCACGTCGCTTCGTCAAGCACCCGAGCGACGTGGTGAGCGTCGGCGACACCGTCAAGGTCTGGGTGGAGAAGGTCGACCGAGACCACGGCCGTATCTCGCTCACCATGGTGCGGTGAGACAATGGGGACAGGTTCATTTGTCTCATGCGCGCGATGAGGGAGGAGGCCTTCGATGCCGACGATATCGCTCGACAGCCCGGAGGTTCTCCACCTGCGCGAGCGCGACTGGCGGCTCTCGCGTCTCATCGGGCGAATAGGCCCGCTCGAGCATGGCGTCCCCGCCTCGGCGTTTCACAGCCTGGCGCACTCGATTATCGAGCAGATGCTCTCCATCAGGGCAGCAGCCACCATTGAGCGGCGTGTTTGCTCCCTCTGCGACGACGACTTCCGGCCCGAGACCGTGGCCGCGCTCGGTGAGGGCGACCTGCGCGCGTGCGGGATGTCCGGTCGCAAGGCGCGCAGCCTGGTCGGTTTGGCGGCCTATGCGTGCGAGCACGATCTCGAGGTGCTCCGAGAGCTGTCCGACGACGTGGTGCGCGAGCGGCTCTGCGCGCTCCCGGGCGTGGGGAAGTGGACCGCCGACATGTTCCTGCTCTTCTACCTGGGGCGCCCCGACATCCTGCCGGTGGAGGACGGTGCCTTCCGCCAGGCGTTCCAGTGGCTCTACGGTGCCCCGGTCACCGACGAGGCCGTGCGCACGGTGGTCTGCGACCTCTGGCACCCGTACGCGTCGACGGCGGTGCGCTACCTGTATCGCGCGCTCAACAGCGGCCTGGTGCGGGAGTTGGACGCGCGCGACCTCTGAGGCCAGCGTGCCGCCCCTTCCCGTCTCACGAGTGGGCGGAACGGGCCCCGGGGCCGGGGCCACGTCCCGCCCGTCACGGGGGAGGGAGGTTGGTCTGGGCGCGGCAGCCTAGCCGCGACGATGCTTGGCCCGCGAGGCTGGCGTGGGTACCGGTGCGCCCGATCCCGCGGTGCCGTCGTCCCTCGAGAGGGTCTTGATCGCGGGCGTCGTGAGAAGTCCGAGCAGCACGATGACCGCGCCCACGCCGTAGGCCAGGCGCGTGGAGTCAAAGCGGGCCCTGGCCTCCAGGTCCACCAGCGTGGCGCGCTCGGTGTCGCTCATCTTGATGTCGGCAATCTCGTCCTCGAAGGCCGTGTTGCTGCCGAGGTTGATCGTGAGGTTGGAGACCTGCTGGGCCACGTCGTCGGAGATCGAGGAGTCGGCGGCCATCTCGCCGCGCAGGGTGGAGCTGATGTTGAAGATGAGGATCGCGCCGAGCAGCGCCACGCCCAGGGCCTGGCCCACGTTGCGCATCGTGCTCTGGATGCCGCCCGACTGCGACGCGTCGCGGTCGCTCACCGCGAGCGCGACCACGTTGCTCGCGTGCGAGGACACGGTGCCCGCGCCCACGCCGGCCATGAACGCGCCGAGGTAGACGCCCGCGCGCACCGCGCCGTCCATGGTCACCGAGAGGGCCATGATGCCCAGCGCCACCGCCATGGCCACGTAGCCCAACTGGATCACGTGGCGCGGGTTGGCCCTGGGAAAGAGCTTGGGGATGCCGAGCGCCAGAGCGAAGGTGGGCACGCCGGTCGCGATGGAGATGGTCCCGACCTCGATGGGCGTCCAGTCGGCAACAAGCTGTAGGTAGGGAGCCATGAGGATCGACTGCGCCCCCATGAAGAAGAACATGAGCGCGTTGGTCACGAGCCCGGCGAGCACCTGTGGTGTGGTGATGAACGAGCGCGGGAGCACCACCAGCCCGTAGCGCTTCTCGGCACGCCCCTCCACCACCACGAGCAGGACGAGCACCACGACGCCGAGCGCGATGAGCGGGAGCGCCGGGGAGATGCCGAGGAGGGTGAAGGGCGCGGTGCGCAGCGGCTCGACGAGCCCCCACGTCGAGATGCTCGAGAGGCCGATGAGCACGAGGAAGAACCCCGAGGCCGCCAGCGCCACGCCGACGGCGTCGAAGTGGGACCTCTCGTGCGGCTGGTCGATCTTGGGAAGGCCCAGCGAGAGCGCTGTCACGCCGACGAAGTAGGCGGCGAGCACGAGGAAGGTGACGCGCATCCCCGCCGCCTCCATGACGACGCCCAGGGCCAGCGGCAATATGGCCGAGAGACCGGACGCGGCGCCGATGCAGCCGAAGGCGACGGTGCGGTTGGACCCGTGATAGATGAAGGGGATGATGCCGAGAAGGGAGGGGATGAGGAAGCTCGCCCCCAGCCCCACGAGCACGCGCCCGACCCAGATGAACACGGTCATGTTGGGGGAGAGGGCCAGCGCCACCTCCCCGACCGTCGCGAGCGACGCCCCTATGCGGAAGGTCTTCCGCCAGCCGACGAGCGTGCCGGCGAGCCCGCCCGCGATCATGAACGAGCCGCCCACCAGCGGGTAGATCATGTTGGCGAGCTGGATGTCGGAGGTGGTGGCCCCGAGGTCGCTCGTCAGCGCCGTCGCGGCGAGCGAGAGGGCGCCGTTGTCGCCGGTGGCGCCCATCTGGGCCAGGATGAGGATGACGATCGGCAGCACGAGGAACTTCTCGCCGCGCGTGCTAGGTGCGGGCTTGGCCGTCGGGTCGGCGGAGGGGGCCGCCGACCGGTTGGGCGGGGCCGCAGGGACAGTGCGCTTCATGGGCACTCCCTTCGCCCGGGTTCGGGACCCGGGGGCTTGGCAGGTTGGTTGTGCGGACGTGCGGTCGAACTAGGCCGCGGCGGTCGCGATGAGCGGGGCGGTGCCGGTCAGGTCGCAGGCCGCGAGCGGGTAGGCGCGGATGGCGGGGTCGTCGTAGGTGGCGTGGTAGTAGGTGAGCGAGCCCGCCGAGAAGCAGCTGGTGTAGAGGGTCTTCTCGTAGGCGCCGTCGCCCATCCTGGCCACGCCGTCGGGCACCGCGGCCGCGCCGAGCGTGCGGAAGAGGCGCGTCACGTTGGCCTTCTCGCCGTCCTGCGCGGGATAGTGCGCGTTGACGAACGCCGCGCGCACGAAGCGGGCCGGGCCGCCGTAGTCGCCGGGCAGGCCCTGGACGCCCACGCCCGAGCCAAAGGGCCTGAGCTCCGCGCGGTCCCAGCCGGCCGCCGCGGGCAGGTCGTCGGTGAGCGTGAGATAGTTGCGCAGGTTCTGGCGGTGCCAGCCGAAGTCGGGCTCGTTGGTGAGCACGTCGACGTCATCCTCCCAGACGCGCAGGCCCCCCTCCAGGCACTCCACGACGATACTGCCGGTTCCGTCGCCCACGATCCAGTGGAGGTTGGCCACGGGCAGCTGCTCGTTAACCGGCTTGGCCACCACGGTCACGCGCGCGAGCGCGGCGTGCAGCTCCGCGAGCGTCGAGAAGTTCCGCGCGACCCAATAGGGGAACTCGTAGGCCGCTACGTTGGTGGTGCCGTCCACGGCCGCGGCGGCGTAGCGCGCGCTCTGCGGGAAGTTGAGTCCCGCGACGGCGAGCCCCGCGTCGTTGCCGCAGTCGAAGTAGAGCGGGACGCCCGCCACGACGATGCCCATGCCAATCACGGCGTGCCCGCGCGCGGGGTCCCCGGGGCGCTCGAAGGCCGCCGGGACCTGGGCCGCCGGGGGCGTCGCGACCACCTTCTCCCCGTAGCCCTGGGTCCAGTCCAGGTTTCGTCCGAAGAACATGGCGCCGGTCTTGTCGGTGAAGCGGATGGCGGTGCACATGGGGCCGCTCCCTTCTCGTCGGCGGCGGGGCCGCAGGCGCGCGTGGGGAAGTTGGAGCCGTTGTAGCTGAAATGGAGCTCAAAATTCGGTAGATGGCGCGTCAGGTAGGCGGACGGGGGATAAATGGTCGCCAGCGGGTACCCGGGAGACAATGGGGACAGGTTCATTTGTCTCATGCGCGAGCCGAGCCGTCCGAGCCCTAGTCGTCGAGAATCACGACGCCGCCGCGGTCGGGGTCCTCGTCCAGCAGGGCCAGGTGAATCGAGACCGCCACGAACAGCGCGCTGATGGCCAGGCAGGCGAGCCGCCCCACCGCGCCGATGAGCAGCACGCCGGCGAGCGCGCCCACCACGAAGGCCCCGATCAGCGCCGCGTAGCGCTCCGCGCGGTGCAGCTCGTGCCGGTCGCCGCCAACGAGGCCCTGGTAGAGGGTCTCGGCAAAGGAGCGTAGGTTGCCGGTGCAGAAGACGCTCGCGTAGGTGGACTTGGTGCCGAAGGAACGGAAGTTCTCGAAGGCCAGGGCCGCGCAGAACGAGATGACGCAGTTGACGGGCAGGTCGGGCACGCCGTCGGGCACGAGGGCCAGTGCGGCGAACACCACGGCCTCCAGCGCCGCGACCCAGCGCTGCGTGCGGTAGCGGTTGCCTCCGTGCACGCCGTGCAGCAGGTGCATCGAGAAGAAGATGCCAAGCGCGCACGAGAGCACCGACACCAGACACCCCAGCGCCCCGAGCCAGTCGCCCCCGGCGGAGCGCACGGTGAGCAGCACGATGTTGCCGGTCTGTCCCGTGGCGAAGACGTGGCCGTGCACCAGGTACGAGTAGGCGTCCATGAGGCCGCCTGCGCAGATCACCGTGAGGCCGAGCCTCACGGGGACCTTCGTTTTTGTCCGCTGAGCCTGTCCCATCGTATGTCCCCCCTCTTTCCCGTAATGGTCGGGTGCAATCCTAGTACAGGCGGGCCCGGGTGTGGAGAAGGGGTCATCCCCTGCCCGCGACTTGCGCCACGTGCCGTAACCCGGTAAACCTCTGTGGGAACGACGATCGAAGGGAACGAGGGATGCTGACGATTGCACTGATGTGCGTGGGCGCCGTCGTGGGGCGGTGGGCCTTCCCGCGTGGGTGGGCGCGCGCGAACGCTCGGACGCAGACGGTTCTGACCGCGCTGCTCATCTTCACGATGGGCGTCACCATCGGCTCCAACGACGAGCTTCTCGGCAACCTGGGGAGCTTTGGGCTGGAGAGCGCGCTGTTCTGCCTGGTCCCGACGGCGCTGTCCGTGGCCCTTGTCTACGCGCTCACGCGAGGGTCGGCGTCTCGGCGGGAGGGGGAGTAGCCGTGGTGGTGATTGCCCTCGTCGCCCTGCTCGTGGGCGTCCTCTTCGGTCGGCTGGGAGCCGGCCTGCCGGCGCTTGACGCACTGCTCTCCTCGAGCGACCTCATCCTCAACCTGCTCATGATCTCGGTGGGCATCAGCATCGGCCTTCAGCGGGGAATCCTGGGCCGGCTCCGCGAGCATCGAGCCCATGCGCTCGTCATTCCCGTGGGCGTGACCGTGGGGTCGCTTGCGGGCGGCGTGGTCTGCTCGATCGTGACGGGCTACCCGTTCACCGAGGGCGTCTCTATCGCGGGCTGCATGGGGTGGTACAGCCTGGGCGGCGCCACAATCGGCGCGCTTTCCGGAGGCGCGTACGGAGGCGTTGCCTTTCTGAGCAGCCTCATGCGTGAGATTCTCTCGTTCTTCTGCATCCCCTTCCTGTCGCGGCACCTCAACCCGGCGGCGTGCATCGCCGCCGCGGGCGCCACGAGCGAGGACACCACGCTTCCGATGATGGTCAAGTATGCCGGCGAGGAGAACGTGGTGCTCTCGGTGGTCAACGGGGCCATCTGCTCGGCGCTTGTCCCCATCATCATCTCCGTCTGCTACCAGCTGCTTGGCGCCTAGGGGCCGTCGATGGGCACAGAAGGAAAACGGACGGGAGCGCCCCGGGCGGGGGACGTCGAGCTCGTACGGCGCGCGGACGGCCTTGCGCTCGTGGGGGACGGCATGGAGCTCATGGCCGACCTCACGCGGATGCTGCCGCGTCTCCGTCCCGACCGCCTCGGCCGCGAGCTGCTCGTGCGCGCCGCGCGCGTGCGGGGCGTCGAGTCCCCCACGGCGGTCGACGCCACGGCGGGCCTGGGGGAGGACGCGCTGCTGCTGGCCGCCGCCGGCTTCACCGTCACGCTGTACGAGAGGGACCCGGTGATCGCCGCGCTGCTGCGCGACGCCCTCGCCCGCGCCGCGGACGTGCCGGCGCTTGCCGGCCCGGTCGCGCGCATGGAGCTCGTGGAGGGGGACAGCACCGAGGCCCTGCGTGCCCTAGGCGTCGCTCCCGACGTGGTGTTTCTCGACCCCATGTTCCCCGAGCGCCGCAAGAGCGCGGCGGTGAAGAAGAAGTTTCAGCTCCTGCACCACCTGGAGCGCCCGTGCGAGGACGAGGCCGCGCTGCTGGACGCGGCGCTCGCGGCGCACCCGCGCAAGGTGGTGGTCAAGCGCCCGCCCAAGGGTCCGCACCTCGCAGGGGTCAAGCCGTCCTACGAGTTCACCGGCAAGGCCGTCCGCTATGATGTCATCGTGCCGCCCCCGAGGCAGGCGGCCCCCGACGCGGCCCCGGGGCAACCGGGGGCAAGAGAGGAGCGCCCATGAGCGCGTGGCTCGGAGACGCCGTCTTCTACGAGGTCTACCCCCAGAGCTTCAACGACACCAACGCCGACGGCATCGGTGACCTGCCCGGCGTCATCGAGAAGCTCGACTACGTGCGCGAGCTGGGGTGCAACGCGCTCTGGCTCAACCCGTGCTTCGTCTCGCCCTTCGGTGACGCGGGCTACGACGTGGCCGACTACTGCCGGGTGGCCCCGCGCTACGGGACCAACGCCGACCTCGAGCGACTCTTCGCCGAGGCGCACGCCCGCGGCATGCACGTCCTTCTCGACCTCGTGCCGGGGCACACCTCGATCGAGCACCCCTGGTTCAAGGAGTCCTGCCGCGCCGAACCCAACCAGTTCACCGGGCGCTACGTCTGGACCGACGACGTCTGGACGCCCGTGGGCGACGTCCCGGGCGTGAACGGCGTGCTGCGGGGCATCGCCGAGCGCAACGGCGCGGTGGCCGTCAACTTCTTCGCCTTCCAGCCGGCGCTCAACTACGGCTTCTATCGCGTGACGGAGCCCTGGCAGAGCCCGATGGACTCGCCCGAGGCCCTGGCCACGCGCCAGGCCATGAAGGACGTCATGGCGTTCTGGCTCGAGCATGGCTGCGACGGCTTCCGTGTGGACATGGCCGGCTCGCTCGTGAAGGACGACCCCGACCAGGAGGGCACGATCGCCCTCTGGCAGGACATGCGCGCCTTTCTGGACGAGCGCTTCCCCGAGGCCGTCCTGATCTCGGAGTGGGGCGAGCCGGACAAGACCATCCGCGCGGGCTTCCACATGGACTTCCTGCTGCAGTTTGGCACCTCGCACTACATGGACCTCTTCCGCTGCGAGCACCCGTGGTTCGGCCGCGAGGGCGTGGGCGACGCGAGCGAGTTCGTGGCCACGTACCGCCGCAACCTGGAGCTCACGGACGGCCGCGGCCTCATGTGCATCCCCTCGGGCAACCACGACATGGACCGTCTGCGCGCCTTCCTGGACCCGGGGGAGATGAGGCTGGCCTTTGCCTTCATCATGTCCATGCCGGGGTGCCCCTTCGTCTACGCGGGCGACGAAATCGGCATGCGGAACCTGGACGTGACCTCGGTCGAGGGCGGCTACCGGCGCACGGGCGCGCGCTCCCCGATGCAGTGGGACGCGGCGCTGCCCAACTACGGCTTCTCGGACGCGCCCGCCGAGCGGCTCTACATCCCCCAGGACGCGAGCGACGACGCGCCCACGGTGGCGGCGGAGATGGCGGACGACGCCTCGCTCTGGCGCGAGGTCCAGCGGCTCATCGCGCTGCGCCGTGCGACGCCGGCCCTTGGGACGGGCGCCGCGATCGAGTTCCTGTACTGCGAGAAGAACGCGTACCCGCTGGTCTACCTGCGCTCCGTTCGCGAGAAGGGCGGGCAACGCGTGCTGTGCGCGCTCAACCCCTCCGGCCGTGCGACCGAGGTTCCGTGCGAGTGCGTGCCCGGGCGCACGCTCTATGCGCTCGGTGGCGAGGCGGAGCTGTCGGGCGGCGTCCTGCGCGTTCCCACGGAGAGCGTGACCTTCATCGAGCTGGCCTAGGGCTGCCTGCCCGTCCGTCACCGCCCTCGGCATGGCGGCGAGGACCTCGGTGGCCTGCAGTCCGCGGGCGTCGGTGCGGGCGAGGAGGGCGTTCTTCTCGCCGGCGCTGCCCCTTGCTTCTTGCAAGTTAGCCCGAACTAATCCCACACCTAGGCTGTCTTTTATCTTGCGCATCTGGGGATTTCTTCCAAATGCGCCGAGAAAGACAAACTAGGTGTGGGGTTAGTGTAGGTAAACCCAAATGTTTCGGGGCTGTTGCGGGACCGCGCTCGCAATCTCTCTCCATATGCGGTAGGCTACTCAGCTTGCTGGGTCGACGTGGAGAAGGGCGGGGACGTGGAGCTCATCAGGGACTTTGACAAGACGTGGAGGGGCGTGCTGCTGGCGCTGGTCATTGCGGTGCCGGCCTGGCTGCTGGGCAGGCAGCTCGAGGTGGTGGGCGGCCCGGTCTTTGCCATCCTCATCGGCATGGCTCTCGCCGTGGCGCTGCGGGGGCGCGACACCTCCGCGATCGAGCCGGGTGTGCGGTTCACCTCCAAGAAGGTGCTCCAGTGGGCGGTCGTCCTTCTGGGCTTTGGCCTCAACCTCGCGCAGATCGCGCAGGTGGGTGCCACCTCGCTGCCGATCATCGTGGCGACGATCACCACGTCGCTCGTGGTGGCGTTCGTCCTGTGCCGTGCGCTCAAGATTCCCGGCAAGATCTCCACGCTGGTGGGCGTGGGCTCCTCGATCTGCGGCGGCTCTGCCATTGCGGCCACCGCGCCCGTCATCAAGGCGGACGACGAGGAGGTGGCCCAGGCCATCAGCGTCATCTTCCTCTTCAACGTGATCGCCGCGCTCGTGTTCCCCACGCTCGGCGGCGTGCTCGGCCTCTCCAACGAGGGCTTTGGCCTCTTCGCGGGGACGGCGGTCAACGACACGTCCTCCGTCACGGCGGCCGCCGCTGCCTGGGACGGCATGCACCCGGGCGCCAACACGCTCGACGCGGCCACCATCGTGAAGCTCACGCGCACGCTGGCCATCATCCCCATCACGCTGGCGCTTGCGCTGTGGGGCGTCCGCAAGGAGCGCCGCGCCGGCGGCGAGGGCCAGAGCACGTTCAGCCTGCGCCGCGCGTTTCCCGCCTTCATCCTGTTCTTTGTGCTGGCAAGCGTGATGACCACGGTCCTTGCCCTGCCCGCGACGGTCACGGCGCCCGTCAAGGAGCTCTCCAAGTTCCTCATCG
Organism: Olsenella profusa; assembly: GCF_016900315.1. Classification (GTDB taxonomy): domain Bacteria; phylum Actinomycetota; class Coriobacteriia; order Coriobacteriales; family Atopobiaceae; genus Thermophilibacter; species Thermophilibacter profusus_A. The sequence goes on along the minus strand of NZ_JACSNQ010000004.1, from coordinate 58,215 downwards.
TCATGGCGATGGCGGCCATCGGCCTCAACACGGACGTCGTGAAGCTGGTGCGCACGGGCGGAAAGCCCATCCTCATGGGGTTCTGCTGCTGGGTTGCCATCGCGTGCGTGAGCCTGGGGATGCAGCACGTGCTCGGCATCTGGTAGCGGGCCCGCGCGGCGGCGCGGCCTGGCCTCGCGGAGCCTCGTCTCGCGTCAGGGTACGTACACCCCCGCAATAGGGTACGTACACTCCGCTGTGTCCTTCTCGCCAGCTTATCTGACGTTTCTGCAGGTAGAGAGGCTGGCGAGAAGGACGTTAAAGCCGCAGCAGTGTACGTACCAGAAACATCGGTGTACGTACCCTTGGTTTCGTGACTCGTGAAGAGGCGAGAAGGGCTACTCCTCCGCGCCTTCCGGCACGAGGCCGCGGATCTTCTCGATGAGCGGCACGTGCGCGTTGATGACGTTGCAGATGGGGCCCACGACGAGTGCGGACGCGATCGTGCCGGCGCCGAGGCCGTTGAGGTAGCCGAAGAACGCGATGGAGAGGCAACACGCGATGACGACGAGCGTGGTGTCAAAGCAGAGCTTGCAGGTGCCGAACGGGCGGCCGAGCTTGCCGGCGATCGCGCGCACGATGCCCTCGCCCGGAACCACGATGACGTCCGGCGCCACCTCGACGGCGATTCCGAACGCGAGGATGCAGCAGCCGACGGCAAGGGAGAGGATCTCCGCAGGGAGCCCATGCGGGCTCAGCCACCAGAGCAGGCCCATGCTCACGTCGATGAACGCGCTGAAGATGAGGTTCGCCACGATCTGCAGGAACTGCACCGGCTTGAAGTCGCGGCGCAGCAGCACGATCTGGGCGATGATGTAGAGCATGTTGATCACGAAGGTGGTCTCGCCAAACGTGGGCCAGAACTCGAGGTCAAGCACGTAGGGGATGCTGGAGATGGGGGAGGTGCCGAGCGCCGCCTTGGTGATGAAGGCCACGCCGAAGGAGTTGATGAGCAGACCCGCCACAAAGCAGAGATAGCGCGGGACGATGTTGCCCGTGCGGACGCTCTCCCCAAAGACTCCCGACCAGCGCAGCTTGGCAACCAGCTCACTCATGCGTGCCCTTTCCTTCCTCCTGCTCAAAGTTCTCGTTCACGCGGGCCAGCAGCCGTGCGAGCTCGTCGCGCTCGTCGGCGGTCATGTCCGCGCACGCTATCTCGTCGACTTCGGCCCCGCAGATGGCCACGTGCTCCGCGGCCTCCCAGCCGGCGTCGGTGAGGCGAACCTCCAGCGCGCGCCGGTCGCCCTCCTTGGGGCGACGCTCGATGAGGCCCGCCTCCTCCATGCGCCCGAGCACCCCGGTCACCGTGGCCCGGTCCATCGCGCACGCGTTGGCGATGTCGCGCTGCAGGCAGCCCTCGTTGTCCGCCACGAACTCGAGCACCTTGGGCTGTCCGGGCATGAGGCCGTACCTGCGCGTTCGCGACGTCATTGCGTGGTTGGAGCGGCCAAACGTCACGAGCAGCAGGTGGTGGATCGTGTCTGCCTCCACACGCGCCTCCGCGGTCCGATTGTTTGGATAGCAATAGTTAGTATACAAACGATTTTGAAGAGGATGTGAGCCGGCTCTGTGTCGTCAGGCAACCTGCCTCCGGCGTGCGAGGGCATAGGCGCCCGCCCCCACCGCCACGAGCGCAAGGGTGACGGCAACCGTGACGCCGGCGGCGACCCAGTCGCCCGTGGACGCAAAGCCCGCGGCAAGGGTCGAGGTCACGACGGAGGGAATCCGCCCGACCGTAGCAATCAGGGCGATGCGCCACCAAGGGCAGTCGGTGAGCCCAGCCACGTAGGTGAGGGCGTCCTTCGGCGTGCCCGGGACGAGAAACACCACGAACATGAGCAGCTCGAAGCGCGCCGAGTCGCGCAGCCACGAGACATCCTCGATCTGCTCGGCCGTGAAGAGCGCCCGCACGACGCGCATGCCCAGCGCGCGCACCACCGCCGTCACCGCGAGCGTCCCCACGAGGCCTCCCGCAAGGCAGATGACCGTTCCCTCCCAGAACCCAAACAGGTATCCCGCGGCAAGCTCGATCGGCTCTCCGGGAAGCACCGCAACCACGACCTGCGCAACCACGAGCGCCCCCATGGCAACGGGAGCGAGCGCCCCCTGTGCGTCGACCCACGCCCGCACGGCCTCACCGTCCGTGAAGAACGACCACAGCCGCGGCCCAAACGCGGCGACCCCCAAGGCGGCGAGAAGAACCACGGCCGCCGCCACGGCAACGTAGATCGGGCGCACCACACGGTGCTCGCGGCGGCCCCTCACGCCCGAGGTCCTTCTCGCCGGTGCGCCCTGCGCCGTGTTCTCCATGCCAGCCATGCGGCCTCCTGTCTCGCTTTCCTGTCTCGCAAGCCTAGGGGACGAAGGTCAAGAAACCCTCAACGGTGGGCACCGCACTTTGTCACGCCTCGCCGACCCCGGGTGCCGCCACGCGCACGCTCACAACCGCGCCACCGTGCGGTCCGTTTGCCAGCTCGAGCGAGCCGCCGTGCCGCTCGGCGAGGGTTCGCGCAACGTAGAGTCCCAGCCCCATGTGTCCGCCCGTGCCCTTAGACTCCCCCCAGAACGGCTCGGCCGCGCGGTCGAGGGCGGCCTCGGCAAACCCCGGGCCGTCGTCGGCAACGTCGAGCTCGAGCGTCCCGTCCGCCCACGAGAGCGCCAGGCTTATCTCGGCTCGCGCGTAGCGGGCCGCGTTGGCCACGAGGTTGTCCGCAATACGCGAGAGCGCCCGGGCGTCCGCACGGACGAGCGCGGGCAGCTCTCCGTGCGTGGCGCGCACGTCCACGTCGCACGAACGCGCCACCTCGCGGGCGTCGAGAAGCGCTCCGTCAAGCCACGCTCCCGGGTCAAGCGGCCCCGGGCTCACCTCCGCCACCTCGAGCGCGTCGAGCCCGCTCATGGATTCGGCGAGGTCGGAGAGCCGCTCGGCCTGGCGGACGATTACCGCGGAGGCGGCACGCACGTCGTCCTTCTCGGCCACCCGCCCGATGAGCTCCGCCTGGCCGCGCACCACGGTGAGCGGCGTCCGCAGGTCGTGCGCGAAGGCGGCGTTCACCTGCCGGCGACCCTCCGCCGCGCGCCAGAGCTCCCCCTCGGTCCGCTCGAGCTCAAGGCGCATGGCCTCGAGCTGCCCGCAGAGCCGCCCCAGCTCGTCGGCGCGCCGGGGCTCCACGTGGAAGTCGAGGTCGTTAGCCGCGATGCGCCGCGCCGCCTCGTCCATGTCTGCCAGCGGGCCGCAGAGACGGTCGCGGTAGAAGCGCCGTCCCGCCACCACGAGGCTGGCGACGAAGATCGCCGGCACTGAGGCTATAGCCAGCCACGCGGTGGCGCGGTAGGGCTGCGGATTGCCCGGGTACGGGAGGTAGTAGCCCACGTTTGAGACGACGGGCCGCTCTCCGTCCGCGTTGGCGGGCAGCGCGGCCGCAAGCTCGGCGGCCTCCCTGGCGCCGGGACGCGCCGAGGATGCCTCCGCGTCGTAGGCGGCAAGGTCGGCAAGGGTGAGCGGGCGTCCGGAGGCGGCCGTCTCGTCAGAGAGGGACCACGCGAGGTCGCTCATCTCGTCGTCGGTCACGTCAGCGGGCGGGTCGTCCAGGGAGACCGGCAGCCTGTCGGCAGGCTCGGCCGACTCCACGTAGAGGACGACGGCCCCCTCCGCCGCACCCTCCTCGGCGACCACCTCGTAGGCGGGGGCCTCGTACCACGAGAGCGCCTCAGCCGGCACCAGCGCGTCCTCCCGCGCGTCGTAGACGTAGGTGCCAGAGTGCGCGTAGGGGTCCTCGGGCAGCGTCGACTCGGCAAGAAGCCCCAGGAGCCCGGTGGAGACAAACGACAGCACGAGCGCGGCGAGAAGGGCGACGGAGGCGTAGAGGGCGAAGGCCGCCTTGAGCGAGCAGTCGGCAACCCGCCCGCGTAGCTTCCGCAGCGCCGCCCTCACGCGCGCCACGAGTACCCCACGCCCCACACGGTAACGAGCGGTTCCGTCGTGCACCCCGCCTCGGCGAGGGCGCGACGGATGCGACGCACGTGCTCGGTCACCACGGAGGAGTCCCCGGGCTCGCCCCACACGCGCTCGTAGATCATGTCGCGCCCGTAGACCTGGCCGGGCCGGCCGGCGAGAAGCGCCACGATGTCGAAGTCCTTCCGCGCAAGCCGCACGTCCTTCTCGCCCACGCGGACCTCGCGGCGGGCAAAGTCCACGGAGACGTCGCCCGCAAAGCGGACCGTCGCCCGGTCGAGCGAGCGACGGTCACGTGCGAGCTGGGCGCGCACCCGGGCGCCGAGCACCTCCAGCGAGAAGGGCTTGGTCACGTAGTCGTCCCCTCCCGCGGCGAAGCCCTCGAGCGCGCCCGCGTCCTCTACCCGTGCGGTGAGGAAGACGATGGGACAGGTCACGAGGTCGCGAATCTGGCGGCAGACGGAGAAGCCGTCGGCGTCGGGCAGGTTCACGTCAAGCAGGATGACGTCAGGGGCCCGGTGTGCGGCGACAAGGGCACCCGCGGCGTCGCGCGCCACGAGGGTGCGGTAGCCCTCGAGCCCGAAGTACGACTCGAGCATGTCGGCGATGTCGCGCTCGTCGTCCACGATCAGGACGAGCGGCTGGTCGTGGCGTGCGGGCACGGCCTGCCCCCTTCCGTCAAAGAAGCCAATCCTGCCCATGCTATCCGGGCGATGTCAACAAACCCTCAACTCCGGTTGTCCGGGGCCGGTGGGCGCAGGGCGGGGCGCGGGGCGGGGCGCAGGGCGGGCTTACGAAAGCTCGGACGCTGCAAGCTGGCCTCCTCTGCGCTTACGAAATCGCGGGTAGTGCAGCGCTGCGGTCTCCGTGCGCTTACAGAAGTACGGGTAGTGCATCTTGCGTTCTCTGCGCGCTTACAAAATCGAGCCCCTTTCGGGTGAGAAGAACCTTGGCGCTTAGGCTTTGCCGGTCGTTGCACCAGTCAGGTTCTTCTCGCCTGCAACGGTTGTCGATTCGTAAGCAAATCGGGGTCGAGCGCCTGCAATAGCTGCGATTATGTAAGCGGCGTCGGGGTGAGAGGTACAACGGGCTTGGTTTTGTAAGCAGCAACGGCGGAGCGGAGCGCAACGGGCTCGAATTTGCAAGCGCCGTCGGCAGCACGGGACGCAACGGGCTCGAATTTGTAATCGACGACGGAGAAGCACGGGGAGGGGGCGCGCTATCGTAAGCCGCATCCCGCGCGCCGCGCTAAGCCGCACCCCGCACGTTCTGCTCGCCGGCGCCCGCCCCCTACAGCTCGCGCCGCTCGTAGAGCTTGAGGGAGATTGCGGCGGAGACGGCCAGCGCCGCGGCGGACAGCGCCACGCACGCCGCCACGCCGGCCACCATCCCGCCCGGCGTCTCCAGCGCTGCGAGCACGCCCGACACCAGGTCGAGGCCGGGGATGCCGCCGTCGAGCATGCCGCTGTTGCCGAGCACCGCCACCGGCACCACGAAGAGCAGCACAATCACGGTGGGCAGGATCTGCGTGGCGCGGGTCTGGCCCAGGCGGAAGTAGATCGGCGTGACCACGCTTGCCACCACGGCACCGATGAGCAGGCAGAAGCTGGTCACGAAGGCCATCGGCCCCAGCAGGTCCGCTCCAAAGGAGAACGCCTCGCCCACTTCGCCGCCGATGCCCAGCGCTGAGACCACGGCCACGGCGACGAGCGCGCCGGCCAGGCCCACGACCATGCCCATGAGCCCCAGCGTCACGATGGCCCCGTAGCGGCCGAGCACCACGTCGCGCCGGGAGAGCGGGAGGGTGAGCCTAAAGAGCCCCCAGTGGTTGAGCTCGTCGTAGGCAGCAAGGCCCATGGAGCCCATCATAAAGAACATGCAGGTCAGCGTTGCGGGCATGGCAAGTGGGGTCTGCATGCCGAGGCCTATGCATAGACTCACCAGAAGCCCCAGGCCCAGGAGCTGCCGTGCGTAGTCGCGGAAGATCGTCATCTCAATCAGGTAGGCGCGCTTCATTATCGGACACCGCCCTTCAGGGTGAGAGCCAGGTAGTCGTCGATGGTCATGTGGTCGCAGGGAATCTCGGGGAAGTTCTCCGCAAAGGCAAAGCGGTCGGGCACGAGCACGTCGATGCCGTAGTCGTGGCGCAGGTAGCGCAGCTCGGCGTCCGGGATGACACCTGAGGCCGCCACACGCTCGAGGTCGGCCACCCGGCAGCGCGCGATGCCCATCTCGTCGGTGATGACGTCCTTGGGCAGGTCGAAGACGATGCGCCCTGCGTCGATGCACACGATGCGGTCGGCGATGCGCTCGAGGTCGCTCGTGATGTGGCTGCTCATGAGGATGGCGCGGCCCGGCTCGGCCACGAAGTCCCGCAGACGGTCCAGCACCTCGTCACGCGCCATCGGGTCGAGCCCGGCCGTGGCCTCGTCGAGGATGAGCAGCCGTGCGTCGTGCGAGAACGCGCAGGCCAGGCTGAGCTTCATGCCCATGCCGCGGGAGAGCTCCTTGACCGTCTTTTTTGCGTCCAGGCCAAGTTCGGCCGTGAGGCGCACGAAGCGGTGGGCGTCCCACGTGGCGTATGAGCGGGCGTAGATGCGGCCCACGTCCGCCACCCTGAGGTGCTCGGGCAGGGAGATCGCGTCAAAGACCACGCCGATCTGCTCCTTGACCGCCGCCCCCGAGGGGCGGGAGAGCTCCTCGCTCGGGGTCCCGAGCACGCTGGAGGTGCCGCCGTCGGTGGGAAAGAGGCCGAGCAGTGCCTTGATGGTGGTTGACTTGCCGGCGCCGTTCTGCCCGACAAACCCCACGACCTCGCCCTCGCTCACGGCGAGGTCAACGCCCTGCAGGGAGAAGCCGTCGTAGTGCTTGGTGAGCCCGCGGGCCTCGACGAGGGTGCCGCCGGCGATGTCTGCGCTCATGCTGACGTCCTTTCTGCGCGAGGTTCTTCTCGCGCACTACTCCAGTACCAGGGCAAGCATCTCCGCGAGCTCGTCGTTGGTGAGGCCGACCGAGCGGCCCCTCTCGACGGCCTTGGCCATGAGGGCCTCGACCTCGCGCAGCTGCTCCTCGCGGATGAGCTCGGCGTTTCCGCCGGCGACGAAGCTGCCCTTGCCCTGCACCGTCTCGATGAGGCCGGCCGCCTCCAGGTCCGCGTAGGCGCGCTTGGTGGTGATCGCGCTCACGCGCAGGCTGTTGGCCAGGGCTCTGATGCTGGGGAGCTGCTCGCCCTCCGCAAGCTCGCCGCGCACAATCGCCGCCTTGATCTGGTCGGTGATCTGCTCGTAGATGGGCTTGCCGCTAGAGCTTGAGATGATGATGTCCAAGTTCGAGTCCTTCCTGCCGGCCCCTTGGGCGTCCCCGCGGGGTGTGCCGCCTCGGGGCGTCCCCCTGGGCGACCGGGGAGCCGCGGACGTCTTCGCGCCTCTCCGCCGAGTATAGCGTGTATACCCGATAAGCACAGTATATACTCACATATACACAGTGCAAGAGGTTTTTTGGATGTGGAGTGCGAGCGGCGCGGGGGCGGAGCAGGGACGCTTACAAAACCGCGGTTGTTGCGAGCGGCGACGGGGCGCGGCTTAGGGAATCGCGGCAGTTGCAGCCCCGACTCGGGTGGCCGCTTACGAAACCGCGGCTGTTGCACTCCCGGCTTGGGTGGCCGCTTGCGAAACCGCGGCTGTTACACTCTCGTGTTGTCGGCCGCTTGCGAAACCGCGGCCGTTGCAGCCCCGTGCCAGCCGCGTGCTTAGAAACACGCGGCTGGCACGCCTCACAGGCACCCGACAAGCGCAACAACCTCCGTTTTCAAAGCAACCAGACGGCCGCAAGCCGCAACAGCTCTCATTCTCTAAGCGCACGACAAGACGGAACTGCAACGGTCATCATTTCCTAAGCACGCAGCACCGCAGAAGCCGCAACAGCCGCGATTCCCTAAGCGCGCGGCCCCGCGCAGCCCCCAGCAGCCCCCCGTAACGCACCAGTGGCCGATTCTCCGTCCCCACCCCAGCACACCTCGGCGAGAAGAACGACAATTACCGAAACAGCAATGCCCGCGGCAAGAGAACGGCGGCAGCACCATGGACTTCTCGGCCATAGACGCCCGGCTGCTCGCGCACCCCGGCACCACGAGGGCACTCCACGAGACGTGGGGCTGGATGGTCTGGTGGGTGGGCGGCCGGCAGTTCGCCTGCGAGCTTGTTGCCGGGCCAGGTGCCAAGGCGCCCTATGCGGGACGGCACCTGCTTTCGCTCAAGTGCGACCCCGACCGCATCCTGGAGCTGCGTGCCGAGTGGCCGGACACGGTGCTGCCAGGCTACTACTCCGACGGTCGCACGTGGATCTCCGTCGACCTCGATGGTGACCTCCCCGAGGAGCTGCTGCTCTCCCTCTGCGACCTGAGCTACGAGCTCGTCTTTGCCCGGTTGCCCAAACGCGTGCAACGGGAGCTTGTCGGAAGGTGACCGCATGGTCACGTCCGGCTGACTAGCGGTTCAGCTTTAACGTCCCTTCCGGGCCACGGCAACGCACGCGGTCGTTCCGACCCGCCGCCACGAGACCTCGTCGAACCACGCCCCGAGAATCCCCCTGAGCTCGGACTCGGAATACATGTGAACGTCCCCCTCCCGCGAGCGCGCCATCCATGCGTTCATGACCGCGCGGGCCGGCGCCGGCTGCCACGTGTCCCCGATCACCAGCACGCCGCCCGGCGCGAGCACGCGCCACGCCTGGAAGGCGGCACGGTCGGGGTCCGGGTAGTGATGGAAGGAGTCGTTGCACCAGACGGCATCAAAGCTCGCCTCGTGGAAGGGCAGCCGCTCCGCGTCGCCAAGCCGGATCTCGGCCCGGTCCCCCAGACGGGACCGCGCCGCCCCGACCATCCCGGGCGCCAGGTCGATGCCCGTGACCCGGGCGCCCGGGACCTCGGCGAACACCCGCTCCGCAAGCGCGCCTGTCCCGCATCCCAGGTCGAGCAGGCGCGGGGCGTCCCTGCCGGCGACGGCGCGGGCCACCTCTCGCACAACGTAGGGGTAGAGCAGCCGCGTGCGCGCGCCCTCCCTGCCCTCGTCGTAGGTCGCCGCCTGCGCGTCAAAGGCGGCGCGAGAGCGAGCCTTGAGCAGCTCCGCGTTCTTCTCGTCCATGAACCTTCCTTTCTGTTGAGCATTGTTCAATACAAGGCGTCGAGAAAAGCCCCGGCCACGGCCGGGGCGAGTCTCCTATCTGGGGGATCCTCCCGCGCGGAACTCGGCGAGAAGAACGCGGAGGTAGCGGCGGGCTGCGGAGACCGCCGCCTCGTCCGGCATGCCCGGGCCGGAGGCGAGGCCCGCGCAGCCGTAGGTCATGATCGCGGCGAGCTCGTCGGCGTCTGACGCGGATTCCCCTCGCTCGGCGGCATCCTGCTCGAGCGCCGTGCGGAGGTGGGGGCGCACGGCCTCGCACAGGGCGAGGGAGAGCCGGTCGTGCAGGGCGCCCGTCTCCTCGGCGTGAAAGTAGGCGGCGTACGGGAAGGAGTCGTGGTCGGTCGCCACGGCCACGGCACGCTCGAGCTTCTGGTCAAGCGGCACGCCCCTCTCGTCGAGCGCGGCGTTGATGCCCTCGGCGCAGCGACGGGCGTAGTCCGAGATGGCCTCGGAGAACATGCGCTCCTTGGAGTCGAAGTAGTGATAGGCCAGGCCCGGCGCCACGCCCGCCGCGCGCGCGACGGCGCGCACGGAAACGTTGTCGTAGCCCTCCTCGGCAAAGAGCCGCATGGCGCAGGCCAGGAGCTCGCGGCGGCGCTCCTCGGGGTCCTTCACGGTTCTGGGCATGGGTACCACCTCCTCGTGATGAGGGTATCGCAGTATTGAACATTGGTCAATAGTTAGGCGAAACCATATGGTCCGACCCCAACGAGCAGGCATGTCGCACGTGCGAGCGCGGGGACAGTCACCTACGGAACAGCGTTACAGCGCCGCGGCAATCCTGGCAAGCGGCGTAATCTTCTTGAGCTCTGGCTCCAGCTTGCGGCGGGCCACCTCAATGTCATAGGCCGCCTGAGTACGCAGCCAGTAGCCATCGGAAAGGCCGAAGAACCGACAGAGCCTCAGATCGGTATCCGCCGTGACCGAACGACGACCCAGCACAATCTGTCCGATGCGCTGAGCGGGAATGCCCGTCTCCTTGGCCAAGCGGTACTGAGAGATTCCCAGCGGCTCAAGAAACTCCTCCTTGAGCAACTCCCCTGGCGTTACAGGGTCAACCAGGTTTGTACGGTCGGCCGTCTCAGTGATAGTCGACGATTTCGACATCCTCGGCACCTTCCTCAACCCAGCGAAAACAGAGACGGAACTGGTCATTGATGCGGATGCTATACGTTCCGACCCGATCCCCTTTAAGCGCCTCAAGCCGGTTTCCCGGCGGAACGCGTAGGTCATCCAGCGTCGCAGCCACCTGCAGCTGCCGCAGCTTGCGCAGGGCAACACGCTCGAAGGACACAAAACGAGCAACGCGAAACCCTGTGGCCAACCGCTCCGTATCCTCGTCTCTAAATGACCGTATCATAGTAACGCCTTACGTTATTACTGTCAATGTATGTCAAAGTATAGAACATATGTTCTGATTTGACAAGAGGCGTTTCTCGGTCCGTTCTCTCAGACGCCGCTCCCCGGCCTTACCGAAGCGCTCGCGCCCCCGCCCAAGCCCCGCAACCCGCTCTGGTAGTATCCCAAGCAGCAGACTGCCGAGCCAAAGGAGCCCCGCATGAGGAACCTGAAAGCAGCCGCCCTTCTCGCCGCCCTCGCGGCCTCGCTCACGCTGCCGGGATGCTTCGGTCTGCCCGTCGTAAGCGACGTGGTCGACCAGGCGGAGAGCCTCGCAAGCAGCGCGCAGGACGCAGCCGACGCGCTCTCAAGCATTGACTTCACCAAGGAGAGCCGTCTCATCGTGAAGGACGCCGCAACAGGAGAGGCGCTGCGGGAGCTGACCGACCAGGCGGAGATCGAGCAAGCCATCTCCACGCTCTCAGGGGCCAACGGGCTCGCCGGGGCGCCGGACGCCCCAGCCGAGTATGCCTTCGAAGTATGGCAGCCGGAGACGGTGAAGCTCGGGCAGGGCGAGGGCAGCACCGACGAGGTCAAGGTGCTCGAGCTCACCACCTACCGGGGCTCTTCCGTCGTGACGCTCGAGGTGAGCCCCATCGGCCTCAGCCTCAACCTTGATGCCGCCGAGGGTGCCGCCGACAGTCTGCGCGCACTGGCGGGATAGCCGTCCTCTTGCCTTACGTCATGAAGAACAGCGCGATGTTGCTGAGCAGGGACAGCACCGGCGCCACGAAGCACAGAAGCGTCCCCGTGACCGAGCAGAGCATCCCGATGGCGGTGGTGAGGCTCTTGCGGTAGTCGGCCCTCTTGGCCCGCCGCGCCAGCACGATGCCCGCGATGCCCACGAAGCCGCCCACGACCTGCAGCCAGATGAACGGCGTGAACGCCGTGGCAAGCGAGAGGACTCCGAGCACGATAGACAGGATGTCCATGGGACCTCCAACAGAAACGCGGTGACGCTGACGTAGCGTCAATCATACGGCAACGCGCAGCCAGCGCGCAGAAGCCGCCCCGGCGAGAAGAACCTCGCGAGCGAGAATCCCCCGCCCCTAGTTCTTCAGCGAGTTGAGCGGCGCCGGGAAGCGCCCGCCGCGGTGTGCGAGCACGCTGCCGGCAAACCGGTTGACCGGCATGACCGGCGCGGAGCCGAAGAGCCCGCCAAACTCGAGCATGTCGCCCTCGGACTTGCCGATCGCCGGGATCAGCCTCACCGCCGTGGTCTTGGTGTTGATCACGCCGATGGCCATCTCGTCCGCGATGATGCCCGCGATGGCCTCCACCGAGGTGTCCCCGGGCACGGCGATCATGTCCAGCCCTACCGAGCACACGCAGGTCATGGCCTCGAGCTTCTCGATCGTGAGCGCGCCGTCCATGGCGGCGCGGATCATGCCGGCGTCCTCTGAGACGGGGATGAACGCGCCGGAGAGCCCGCCCACCGAGCTCGACGCCATCACGCCGCCCTTCTTGACGGCGTCGTTCAGCAGCGCCAGGGCGCACGTGGTGCCCGGGCCGCCGCACTCGCCCACGCCGATGATCTCCAGGATGCGCGCCACGGAGTCGCCCGCGGCCGGCGTCGGCGCCAGCGACAGGTCCACGATGCCCTTCTCGACGCCCAGACGCCGCGACGCCTCGCGGCTCATGAGCTCGCCCGCGCGCGTGATCTTGAAGGCGGTCTGCTTGATCTTCTCGGCCACCTCCATGAGGCTCGCGGAGTCCGGCAGCTCCTCAAGCGCCGCCGCCATGACGCCGGGGCCGGAGACGCCCACGTTGATGACCGCGTCGGCCTCGCCGGAGCCGTGCACCGCGCCCGCCATGAACGGCGAGTCCTCCACCATGTTGGCAAACACCACGAACTTAGCGGCGCCGTAGCAGTCGATGTCTACCGTGCGGCGCGCGCACTCCAGGATGGTCTGGGCGGAGAGCAGCACGGCGTCCATGTTGATGCCCGCGCGCGTGGACGCGATGTTGAGCGAGGAGCACACACGCTCGGTGGTGGCCAGCGCCTCGGGGATGCTCGCGATGAGGCGGCGGTCGGTGGCGCCCATGCCCTTCTGCACCAGCGCCGAGAAGCCGCCCATGAAGTCGATGCCCAGGGTCTCCGCCGCGCGGTTCATGGCGTGGGCGATGGGGGAGAGGTCCTCGTCGGGGCAGCCGGCTGCGATCTGGGCCACCGGCGTCACCGAGACGCGCTTGTTGGCGATGGGGATGCCGTACTCGCTCTGGAGGTCGTCGGCGGTCTCCACCAGGTGCTCGGCCGTGCGCGTGATGCGGTCGTAGACCTTGTCGCACAGGCGGCCCATGTCCTCGTCGGCGCAGCCCGCCAGTGAGATGCCCATCGTGATGGTGCGGAGGTCGAGGTTCTGCTCGGAGACCATCGAGAGGGTCTCGGCAACTTCCTGCGGGGTGATGTCCAAGGCGGGGCCTTTCTCGCGCGTGCGTCCGGGGCCACCCATTATAGACGTGGCCGCATGCCAGGCGCAGCCCACGCCCCGGCGAGAAGAACCGTCGCCTGGTTCCTACGCCCGGCGAGAAGAACCCGCGGCCGCGCCTCGCAGCCGGCCGCTCGCCGCCCTACGCCGGCAGCGGGATCACGGCGTCGAGACGGAAGATGTGACGCTGCGCCCCGATGACGAGCGAGCCCTCGTACTTCTCGGCGATGAGGCGCATCGAGCGGGTGCCGAAGCCGTGGTTGAGCTCGTCGCCCTTGGTGGTGCGGGGCAGGCCGTCCAGGAAGGAGAGCTCTCCCTCGTAGTAGTTCTCCTCGTGGATCGTCACCATGGTGCCGTGGCGCTTCACGACGAGGGAGATGCTGCGGCGGTCGAGGTCGTCGAGGCTCGAGACCGCCTCGATCGCGTTGTCGAGCAGGTTGCCGAAGAACGCGTAGAGGTCGCTTGGCGCCACGAAGTCGAGCGACGCCCCGTCCACGATGCGGGAGAGCGTGATCCCGCGCCGCTCGCACACGAGGCTCTTCTCGGTGAGGATCGTGTCGAGGGCGTCGTTTCCCGTCTTGACCGCCGAGTCGTAGATGGAGACCTCGCGCGCCAGGTCGTCGAGGGCGCCCCGGTCCACGGCCGCCCCGCCCCCGGCGAGCGCGCGGATCTGGTGGCGCAGGTCGTGGCACTTGACGTTGATGGCCTCGATGTTGCCGCGAGCGAGCTCGTACTGGCGCTCGCGCGCGGCGAGGAGCTGGTCGGCGGTGGCCTTCTCCACGCGCAGCTGCTGGACGTAGAGGATTTCGTACTCGGAGAGCAGCACGAAGACGCATACGAGGATGTGGGTCACGCGGAGCAGCAGCGCGTTGCCGAGCGAGAGGCCGTCGTTGCACGCGCTCTTGACCACCAGGTCAAAGCCGATGACCGCAAAGGCCACGATCACAAAGACGGCGATCATGGCACGGCTGCGCATGCGCTCGAGGGAGGAGCGCTCGATCCTCCTGACAAGGACGACGTAGCAGAGCACGTAGGCGACAACGACGGCAAGCAGCCCTGCCGCGTTGGCCTCGGGCGCGCCAAGCTCCGCGGGCCGCCCCAGGAAGAGCATGCGCGCGAGCTGCTCGGCGCTGCTCCCGAGGTTCTGCGTGGCGTAGGCGGCCGTCGCGCAGAACAGCGAGGCCCACGGGTTCGCCTCGAAGAGGTAGCGCACGGCCATGACCAGCACTGCGAGTATGCAGCTGAACATGAGGAACTGGTTGAGGTAGTCCTCCGTGTCGCTCAGCTGCGCAAGGAGCCCGGTGACGCTGGGGAGGAGCGCCACAGCGGCGACGAGCACCAGGACGAGCGCGAGCCGCCGGGCAAAGTGCTCGCGCGCCTCCAGGCGCGAGCCCCACATGAGCGTCGCTACCACGAGCTGGATTGCCAGCAGGACGGGCCAGCTGCCCCAGGCCCCGCTCACCGGCTGCCCCCGAGGTAGGTGGTGATTTGGTCGGTGGCGCTGCGCTTGAGCGACCGGCTGATGCGCAGCATGTCCCCGGAGAGGGTGCGCAGGTCATAGCCGCGGACCCAGTCGATGCGCTCCATGTTGACGAGCACGCTCTTGGAGATGCGCAGCAGCGGCCCGCCGGCGTTCTCGCGCTCGAAGGCGCTCAGGTTGCCGCGGACGCGCAGCGGCTCCTCGTCGGCTATGTGGAAGATGAGCTCGTGGTTGCGTACCTCGACGTAGTCGAGCCGGGCAAGCGGCACCACGCGCACGCCGTCGGCCGTGGAGACGGGGATGGTCCTGCCCACGTTTGCCCTGAGCTTGCGCAGGGCCTTCTCCATGCGCAGGGAGAAGTCGTAGTAGCCGACCGGCTTGACCATGAAGTCAAGGGCGTCTACCTCGTAGCCGCGCACCGCGTACTGTGCCAGGTTGGTGACAAAGATGATCGGCGTCACCTCGTCGTAGGTGCGCATGAGCTGGGCGGCTTCCATCCCGTTGATGCCGGGCAGGTCAATGTCGAGAAACACCAGGTCAAACTTGCCGCCCTCCGAGATGAAGTCAAAGGCGGTCTTGAGCCAGCGCACGGAGAACTCGACGCCGTGCGCCGCGCCAAAGCGCTCGAGGTGACCGCGCAGCGTCTCGGCGGCGTCAGCCTCGTCCTCAACGATAAGAACCCGGTACATTGCCCTCCTTCGCCGTGGCCCCAGCGCTCCAGAACCACGCCCCGTTTTCAGGATAGTAGTGCCGCACCTGCGGACGGGCCGGGCATCGACCGGCGTGCCGTTCGTGCGTGCGAGCGTGCATTACGCGACGCGAGAGGTACCGTTCTCGACCTCACCGTGGGGCCGAGGACCCGCGCACGGATAGTGAGCCATGCATACAAAGGGGGCCGGGCCCAGGGGGCCGGGCAGCCGCGGGCGGGGTGCCGCCCGCACGAACGAAGGAGGAGACTGTGAAAGACAACCTGACTCGTCGCAACTTCCTGCGCGCCGCGGCGGTCGCGGGCGCTGCCGTGACGCTCGCCGGCTGCGACAACGCTACCGAAGGTGCCGGGCAGACCTCTGAGGTCCCGGCCGCCGACGCCTATCCCATCGACGCCGAGGAGTGGGGCTCCGGCACGCCCAAGCACAGCGAGGAAGAGACCCGCGACGGCTGGACGCGCGTCACCAACGAGGGCGGCGTCACGCTGGGCGTGGCCGACACTGGCAAGCTCATCCAGGTGGGCGGCTTCGCCTTCAAGGACCTCAACGGCAACGGCAAGCTCGACCTCTGGGAGGACTGGCGCCAGAGCGCCGAGGACCGCGCCGCCGCCCTTGCCGAGCAGCTCACGGCCGACGAGGCGCTCGCGCTGATGCTGCACGGCTCGGTCTTCAACGCCGGCGAGATCACCGACGTGCTCCCCGGCGTCGGCCCCGTCGAGGGCGACAACACCGACCCCACGATGCAGGAGGTCCTCGACCACGGCATCCGTACGATGCTCAACTTCGGCAACGCCAACGGCGCGCCCGTCCTCGCCCGCTGGACCAACGCCCTCCAGGAGTACGCCGAGGGCCAGACCTACGGCATCCCGGTGAACATCTCCAACAACCCCAAGGACTACGGCTTCCCGAGCACGCTCGGCCTCGCCGCGAGCTTCGACCCCGCCTTCGTGCAGCGCGTCGCCAACGAGGAGGCGCGCGCCTACCGCGCCGAGGGCGTCTCCACCCTGCTCGGCGTCCAGATGGACGTCACGAGCGAGCCGCGCTGGAGCCGCATCCCCGACACCTTCGGCGAGGACCCCGCCCTCACGCGCGACATGTCCCGTGCCTTTGCCGGCGGCCTGCAGTCGACCTTCGCCGACGGCGAGGACCAGGGCTGGGGCAGCGAGTCGGTCATCAACATGCTCAAGCACTTCCCCGGAGACGGCTGCGGCGAGCAGGGTCGCGAGGCGCACAACAACTACGGCAAGTTCTGCGTCTACCCGGGCAGCAACTTTGCCGCCCACCTCATCCCGTTTGTCGACGGCGGCCTGCACCTCGACACCAAGACCGAGCAGACGGCCGCCTACATGGACTCCTACTCCATCGCCTACTCGGACGACGAGGAGTACGGCGAGCTCGTGGGCTCCGCGTTCTCAAAGTGGAAGAACGACCTGCTGCGCGAGAAGTGCGGCTATGACGGGCTCATCTGCTCCGACTGGGGCGTCACCGACGACCCCGGCGCCATGGTCTCCACGCCGTGGGGCATGGAGGACGCGCCGAAGGTCGACCGCTTCAAGAAGATCGTCGAGGCGGGCGTCGACCAGATCGGCGGCGGCTTCGACCTTGTGACCCTCAAGGCTGCCTACGACAAGATTGCCTCCGAGACGAGCGAGGACGAGGCCCTTGCGCGTGCCCGCACCTCCGCCCGCCGCGCGCTGCGCACCTTCTACGTCATCGGCCTCGCCGACTGCCCCTACGTCGACTCCTCTCAGGCGGACAAGATCGTCGAGAGCGACGAGCTCACCTCCCTTGCCACCGAGGCCGTCGACAAGTCCATCGTCATGCTCAAGAACGCGGGCGGCGCGATCAAGGACCGCTCCGGCTCCAAGCCCAAGGTCTACGTCCCGATGAAGTTCGAGGCGAGCGCCTGGACGCTGCCCGTAACCGAGGAGACGGCCTCCGAGGTCATCGACATCGTGACCGACACCCTGGGCGAACCCACCGGCCCTGCGGACGAGGACGGCAACCCCACCTACCTCGAGAGCGACCTCACCCGCGCCACGGCCGACGAGGTCGCCGGCTGCGACCTGGTCGCCGCTTTCATCAAGAACCCGACCGCCGGCATGGGCTTTGACGACGAGGCGCAGACCTACGTGCCCATCACGCTGCAGTACGGCGAGTACGTGGCCGACGGCCCCAACGTCCGCGAGACCTCCATCGCCGGCGACGTGGTTGACGGCGTCAAGGAGAACCGCAGCTACGTGGGCAAGTCTACGACGGCCGCCAACGCCTCCGAGGCCACCTTCGTCCAGGAGATGGCCGACCTCTCCGGCGACGTGCCGCTGGTCCTGTGCGTCAACGCCGACCGTCCGATGGTCTTCTCCGAGGTCGAGCCGCTTGCCGACGCCATCCTGATGGGCTTCAACGCCCCCGGCGACGACTACCTCAACGTCCTAGCGGGCGCCGTCGAGCCGACCGCCCTGCTGCCGCTCCAGATGCCGGCCAACATGGACACCGTCGAGGCCAACCAGGAGGACGTCCCGCGCGACCTGGAGTGCTACGTCGACTCCGAGGGCAACGAGTACGACTTCGCCTACGGTCTCAACTGGTCCGGTGTCATCGACGACGAGCGCGTGCAGACCTACTCCGCCGAGCCGCTCACGACTCCGGAGAACATCGAGCTCTAGCTCAGCCCTCTCAGAGCTCCCCTCAGGTTATAAGAACGCGGGGCGTCGGGTGGTCACCTCACCCGGCGCCCCGCCGCTTTTTGTGTCGTGCCAGCCTCGTGGTTCTTCTCGCCAGGGCGTTGCCCCGTCCTGCCAGCCCCGCCTATGCCTCCGGCATGGCGAGAAGGACGTTGAGGTAGAAGACCCCGCCCTCGAAGCCGGCGTGGAGCGAGCCGCCGTAGCGCTCTGCGATCGCGCGCATGGAGCGCATGCCGAAGCCGTGGTTGGTGCTGTCGTGCTTGGTGGTGAGGGGGAGGCCGTCTGTGGCGAAGCGCGGCGTGGAGGCACAGCAGTTCTCGACGCTCACCGCGACCATGCGCCGTCTGCGCTGGACGGAGACGGTGATCGCGCGGCGCTCGGCGCCCTCCACGGCGCGCACCGCCTCGATGGCGTTGTCGAGCGCGTTGCCGAAGAGGGAGTAGATGTCCGCGGGCGCCATGAAGTCGAGCGCCGAGCCCTCGGCCATGACCGTGAGCACGATGCCCTCGCCGGAGCAGGTGAGGCTCTTCTCGGTGAGGATGGTGTCCAGGGCCTCGTTGCCGGTCTCCACCACGGAGTCGTAGACGTTGACCTCGCGCGCGATGTCCGCGAGGGCGGAGCCGTCCACCACGACGCCGCTGTCGGCGAGGTGGCGGATCTGGTGGCGGATGTCGTGGCACTTGATGTTGATGGCCTCGATGTTCTCCCTGCTGAGGCGGTACTGGCGCTCGCGCTCGGCAAGCAGGCGCTCGGTCTCGGCGCGCTCCTCGTCGGCGCGCTTGGCGTAGAGCAGCTCGTACTCGGCAAAGAGCACGAACACGCAGACCAGCGGGTGGATGAGCCTCAGCAGCACGAGGTAGCGGAAGGGTGCGCCGACGATGCTCAGCCCCTTGATGATGAGGTCAAGTCCGATGACGGTGATCACCACGATGGCAAACATCAGCAGCATGAGGCTGTTCTGGACCTCCATGAGGCCCTTCATGTTGACGCGCCGGATGAACAGTAGGTAGCCGACCACGTACACGGCTATAGGGACGCCCAGGGAGACCAGGGCGTCGGGGACGTCGGGCAGCTGGGCGCTCGTGCGCCCCGTGACGAGCATCTGGACCAGCAGCGAGAGGCCGCTCGAGATGTTCTGCAGCGTGTAGCCGGCCGTCGCGCAGAAGAGGGCCGTCCACGGGCTCACGTCATAGACCGCGAGGACCGCCACCACAAACACGGCGAGAAGCGCGCTGAACACCACGAACGACTGCGTGACGTCGAGCCCTCGGACGGTCCCCGTGGCCAAGGGGACGATGGCCAGGCACAGGAGCGCTGCGACCACAGCTGCCCCTCGCAGCACGCCATGCGACCGTCTTGGCAGATGAAACGCCATCAGGAACACGGGCACGAAGAGCTGCGCGAGCGGCTCAAGGGACCACCAGGTGTCAAGGAACTCCCTCATCGACGCCCGCCGAGGTAGTCGGTCACCGCGTCGGTCACCTCGCACTTGCGGGTGCGCGAGATGCTCAGCTGCTCGCCGGTCACCATCTGGAGCGACTGCGGGCGCAGGATCTGGATCTTGTCCATGTTCGCCAGGCAGCTCTTTGCGATGCGGATGACGGGCGCGCCGGCGAGCTCCTCCTCCACCTGCGAAAGCGAGCCGCGCGTCTCGATGACCTCCCCGCTCTCCAGGTGGTAGGAGAGTCGGTGCCCCGTGACCTCCACGTAGACGATGGCGCTCAGCGGCACCACGCGCATTCCCTCCTCGGTGGGCACGATTACGGAGCGACCGGAGCTCTTCTTGATGGCGCGAAGGGCACGGTCCAGGTTCATGGAGAGGTTGCCCCAGTTGACGGGCTTGATGATGAAGCCCGTGGCGCCCACCTCGTAGCCCTTGACGGCGTACTTGGCGAGGTTGGTCACAAAGATGATAGGTGTCTCCTCGTCGTAGACGCGCATGAGCTGCGCCGCCTCCATGCCGTTGATCCCCGGCAGGTCAATGTCGAGAAGAACGAGGTCGTAGTGGCTCTTGTCGGAGAGCATGTCCATGGCCGACTTGAGCCAGGTAATCTGGAACTGCTCGCCATGGGCCTTGCCGTAGCGATGCACGTATTCGGTGAGCCGGCTCGCCTCGTCCGGCTCATCCTCGACGATGAGCGTTCTATACATGTGCTCCCTTTCCCCGGATATGAACGATGTCATATCCGTCCCTGTTAAAGCATACCGTTTTACGTTCATCGACAAAATGGTACCGCTTGCCTGGCGTGAACGGCGAATTACGTTGCCGTTTGACGGGTCTGCGCGACCGACACGCCAGAAAACGCGCGGTTCATGCCAGAAGCACTTTTTGTGAGCTGGCTCGGATTTGAATGGGACTGAAACGTTAAGGAAACGTCAGGCGCGTCTGACAAAGGGAAGGGAAGGCGCCTGACGGCAAACAAGGGAGGAGAACCCATGAAGAAGAACGTGCTTCTGGCAGGCGCCCTCGCGGCCACGCTCGCGCTGCCGCTGGCGGCCTGCGGCAGCCAGCCCGCCGCCACCACGGGCGACGGCGGCTCCGGCGACGCCCCGGCCGCCGAGCAGGGCGGCGACTTCGACGCCCACGCCACCTACTGGGGCCAGTGGAGGGGCTCGGTGGAGATCACCGGCACCACCGTCTACGGCACCGCGGGCGGCTCCGAGCAGATGCTCGACCTCCAGCTCAACGAGGACGGCACCTGCGAGGTGACGCCGCTCGAGGCCCACGCCGACCTGCCGACCGACTCCGGCACCTGGGACGGCACCGAGAGCGAGATCACGCTGCACCTGGATACCGCCGGCGACGTGACGCTCACCGTCGTCGACGACGTCACCTGCGAGGGCGACGCCCACGCCTTCGGCATCGCCGACTTCGACACCATCAACTTCGACTTCTACGGCTAAACCATCAGGAAGCAACCCAGCTGAGCTGGGACGTATTGGTAGAAAACGCACAGAGGAGACAAGATGAGCAACATCTCGCGCAGGAACTTCCTCGCGGCTTCTGCGGTGACGGCTGGCTTGGTGGGCCTTGCCGGCTGCGATAACAGCGCTACCACCACGCCCTCCGGTGGCGACGACGCCCTCGCCGCTCCCGCGGCCGATGCCTATCCCATCGACCCTGACGGTGACGACGTCGAGGCCAAGTGGACCTCTGAGGAGGTGCGTGACGGTTGGACCAAGGTCACCCAGGAGGGTGGTGCCGAGATTGGTACCATGAACCCTGACAAGATCATTCAGGTCAACGGCTACGCCTTCCGTGACATGAACGGTAACGGCAAGCTCGATATGTGGGAGGACTGGCGTCAGACTGCTGACGATCGCGCCAAGGCCCTTGCCGACTCCCTGAGCGCTGAGGACATCTTCCCGCTGCTGTGGGCGGGCGGAAACACCTCCGGATCCGCCGTGCCGGGCGGCGACTCCGAGTCTAACGACTGGATCGAGGCCGGTTCGCGTGCGGGCGTCTCCCGTCTCTCCGCAAACGAGGAGTCCTACGCCTCCGCCGTCAGCTGGATCAACACGATTCAGCAGATCTGCGAGGAGGGTGCCAACGGCATCCCGTACCTGAACTACTCCGATCCCTACGTTCTCTTCAACGTTCCGTCGAGCAACGGCCTTGCCGCGGCTATGGACAAGGACCTCTGGCGTAAGGCCGGCATGTGGCAGGCTCGTGCCTGGCGCGCCACGGGTGTGCGTTGCGAGCTTGGTCCTCAGATCGACGTCTACTCTCAGCCGCGCGGCACGCGTCTGTCCGGTTCCGTGTCCGAGGACCCCGCTCTGAACCGTGACTTTGCCAGGGCATTTGGCGGCGGCATGCAGTCCACGTGGGGCGACGACGAGGCCACTGACGACCAGGGCTGGGGCTCCGAGTCCTGCGGCGTCATGCTCAAGCACTTCGTGGGCGAGGGTTCCAACGAGGGCGGCCGTGACGACCACTCCGACTCCGGCAAGTGGAACGTCTTCCCGGGCTCCAACTTCAACGCCCACCTCGTTCCGTTCCTCGACGGCGGCATGCACCTCGACTCCTCGACCGAGCAGGTGGCGGCCATGATGCCGTGCTATGGCATCGCCTACGACCCCAACGACCCCGAGGGCCTCGGCGAGCACGTTGGCAGCGCCTATTCCAAGCACAACATCTCGATTCTGCGCAACGCCGGCTGGGACGGCATGCTCTGCACCGACTGGATGATTCTCGACGCCATCGCCCACGGCTGCACCGACCTCACCACCGAGGAGCGCTACGCGAAGCTCATGGAGAACACGATCTCCCAGCACGGTGGCACCTTCGAGCCTGACGTTGCCAAGTCTGCCTACGACCTCATGGTCGAGCAGCTCGGAGAGGATGAGGCCCTCTCCACGCTCCGCGAGAACGCCCGCCGCATCTTTAAGCTCATGGTCGACGTCGAGCTCTTCGACCAGCCCTACTCGGACCGCACCGTGGCCAAGGCCGTCTTTGACAACGAGGCTCCCGCCCAGTTCGGCATGGAGGCTTCCGAGAAGTGCGTCATCATGCTCAAGAACGCCGGCAACGTCATCTCCGAGTCTGGCCTGAGCGGAAAGGTGTACATCCCCCAGAAGTTCACAGCTGGTTCCGCGAGCGCCTTCGGGACCTCTCCGGCCACGATCGCCCCGGTCATCGACCCCGCCATCTTCGAGGGTCTCGACGTCGTGACTGATGCGGTCAACTCTGCCGATTCCGAGAACCCGGCCGAGGGCGATATCACGCGCCTCACCGCGGAGGAGCTCGCCGACGTCCAGTACGCCATCGTGAAGGTGAACAACCCGCAGGATGCCTACCAGGGCGTTCAGGGTGGCCCGAGCTTCGCCTCCATCATCATGGGCACCGAGCCCGAGCCCGGCCCCTACTGGAAGCCCATCTCGCTCCAGTATCGTCCGTACACTGCGGACGGCCCCAACGTCCGCAAGGAGTCTCTGAACCCCGAGGACGAGTACGGCGAGTACATCAACCGTGCCTACTACGGCGAGTCCACCTACGCCACCAACGAGAGCGACCTTGACCTGGTCCTCGACGTCAAGTCCAGGCTCCCGGAGGGTGCCAAGCTCATCCTCATCGTCGACGCTGACCGCCCGATGGTCTTCTCCGAGATCGAGCCCTCTGCCGACGCGATTCTTATGGGCTTCAACGGCATCATCGACGAGGCGTTCGCCCACATCATCACCGGTTCGGTTGAGCCCTCCGGCCTTCTTCCGTTCCAGATGCCCAAGGACATGGACACCGTCGAGGCCAACGAGGAGGACGTCCCGCGCGACATGGAGTGCTACACCGACTCCGAGGGCAACACCTACGACTTCGCCTACGGCCTCAACTGGTCCGGCGTCATCGACGACGAGCGCACCCAGACCTACAAGGCCAACCCGCTCACCGAGCCGGAGACCGAGGTAACTGTAAGCGAGTAGCATTCGCCTCCCAGCGGGCGCGCCGTCCCACCCCGAGGGCGGCGCGCCCTTCTTGCTAGAGGGGCACTTTTGTCCGTGGCCGCCCGCATGCCTCGCATGCGCTTCGCGTCGCCAAACCGACAGGTTGCGAGAAAAGCGCTCCTCACACACGGTCCTTCTCGTTAGATGAGAGGGTCGAAGCACCAACCAGAAGGAGTCAGTATGGCTGATAAGAAGCCAAAGAAGCAGCCCAAGAAGATGTCGCGGCGCGCCTTCGTGGCAAGCGGCGTGGGGGCCGGCGCGCTCGTGGGCGTGACCGTTGCCGCCAACGTGGGCACCAACATGTTCAAGTCCGCCCTGGACCACTACGTCGGTGCCGGCACGACCACCATCACCAACGCGCCTGGTTCCGAGAACTGGGACACGGCCTACTATGACCGGCAGTATCGAGGCAAGGGAGCCGCGGCCGAGGACGCCAAGAACATCGTCATCGAGATCGAGGGCGAGGGCATCGTCCTGCTCAAGAACGACAACAACGCCCTGCCGCTGGCCTCGGGCACCGAGGTCTCGCTAATCGGCCGCTATGCCGCAGACCCCGTCTACGGCGGCGCGGGCTCCGGCACCGTC
Source organism: Olsenella profusa (assembly GCF_016900315.1). Classification (GTDB taxonomy): domain Bacteria; phylum Actinomycetota; class Coriobacteriia; order Coriobacteriales; family Atopobiaceae; genus Thermophilibacter; species Thermophilibacter profusus_A. Next base: position 34,319 of record NZ_JACSNQ010000004.1, on the reverse strand, counting down.
GACCCCAACGACTGCACCACGCTCTATGACGGCGTCGCGGGAGCCGGCCTTGTGGTCAACGACACGGCCTACAACTGGATCGCGGAGAACTACTCCAACTACCCCAAGGCCAACATCACGATGGACAGCCCCTCCACGGCAAGCTACTACATCGGCGAGATTCCCTGGGACGCCTACAGCGACGAGGCCAAGAACTCGATCTCGGGCACCACGGCCCTCGTGGTCATCGGGCGTGGCGGCGGCGAGGGCGGCGACCTCAGCCGTGACCTCATCGGCGACGTGAACTCGGGCGTGTCTGAGAACTTCACGGCCAACGACGAGACCGCCAACTACGTCGAGGGCCAGCACGAGCTCGAGCTCTCCAAGGAGGAGCGCGACCTCATCTCAGCTGCCAAGGCGGCCTGCGACAAGGTCATCGTGCTCTACAACGGCTCCACGCCGATGGAGATGGGCCCGCTCATGTCCGGTGACCTCGCGGTCGACGCCATCCTGAGCATCGGCTCGCTCGGCGCCTCCGGTGCGGCCGCCGTGGGCCAGGTCCTCACCGGTGCCGTCAACCCGTCCGGCAAGACCACCGACATCTGGGCCGCAGACTTCACGGCCGACCCCACGTTCGGCAACTTTGGCGGCAAGCAGTACACCGACGTCTCCGACTACTATCCCACCAACTACACCAGCACCCCCTCCAACGGTACGGCGTACTTCGTGGAGTACAAGGAGGGCATCTACTACGGCTACCGCTTCTACGAGACGGCGGCGGCCGAGGCCGAGGCGGGCAACTACTCCGGCTTCAACTACGACGAGGCGGTCGTCTACCCGTTTGGCTACGGCCTCAGCTATACCACCTTCGACCAGACGCTTGACTCCTGCGAGGTCGTGGACGACTCCGTGAATGCCTCGGTCACCGTGACCAACACCGGCTCCGTGGCCGGCAAGTGCGTCGTGGAGCTCTACTACTCCGCGCCCTACACCCCGGGCGGCATCGAGAAGAGCGCCGTGGTCCTGGGCGCCTTCGGCAAGACGCAGCTGCTTGAGCCGGGTGCCTCCGAGACCGTCGAGCTCTCCTTCCCCGTGCGCGAGATGGCGTCCTGGAGCTCCGAGCAGGGCGGCTACGTCCTCGACGCGGGCGACTACGTGATCTCCCTGCGCTCCGACTCCCACAACGTCATTGCCGAGCAGGCCGTGACCCTGGAGGAGCAGGTCTACACCACCGACTCCGCCACCGGCAACGAGCTTGCCGCGCGCTTCGCGGACATGGACGAGTACATGGAGGCCAACTGCGGGCACTTCACGCGCGAGAACTTCGCGGGCAGCTGGCCCGAGCCGGCCGAGGACAAGACCACGGCCGACTGCGGCATCACGCTCGCAGAGTACAACTACGCCGACCACCTTGGCGACGAGCCCATGCCCACCACCGGCGCCGATAACGGGATCTCCCTCATCGACCTGCGCGGCAAGGCCTTTGACGACGAGATGTGGGATCAGCTGCTCGACGAGCTGACCGTGGACGACATGACCACGATGCTTAACGACTGCGCCTACAACACGCCCGCCATCGCGCACATCGGCAAGCCCGCCACCTCCGAGCCTGACGGCCCGGCCGGCTTCACCTCGCTCACCGGCGCCACCGGCAACTGCGCGTACTGCTCCGAGTTCATCATGGCCCAGACCTGGAACACCGAGCTCATGTACCGCACCGGCCAGATGGTTGGTCAGGAGGCGCTCGCGTCCGGCTACAACGGCTGGTACGCGCCTGCCATGAACACGCACCGCAGCCCGTTTGCCGGCCGCAACTTCGAGTACTACTCCGAGGACCCGCTGCTCGCCGGTAAGATCGGCGCCGCGGTGGTCTCCGGCGCGGCGAGCAACGGCGTCTACGCGATGGTCAAGCACTACGCGCTCAACGACCAGGAGTCCTACCGCGTCCAGCACCTCTGCACCTGGGCGACCGAGCAGACCGCGCGCGAGATCTACCTGCGCCCGTTCGAGATCACCATCAAGGAGTCCTCGAACGAGATGAAGTACATCGCCGACGACCAGGGCACCGTCGAGACGGTCACCATGCCGGGCTGCACCGCGCTCATGAGCTCCTTCAACTACGTGGGCTCCCAGTGGTCCGGCGGCAACCACGCCCTCTGCACGGAGATCCCGCGCGGCGAGTGGGGCTTCACGGGCTGCATCATCACGGACTTCAACCTCTACGGCTACATGGACAAGAACTGGGGCCTCGACGGCGGCACGGACATGCACCTCACCTACGCTGCCATGACGCCCGCGTTCCAGGGCACCAACGAGGCGAGCGTCGTCGCGCGCCTGCGCGAGGCGTCCCACCGCGTGCTCTACACCGTGGTGAACTCCAACGCGATGCAGGGCATGGCCCCCGGCTCCACCATCAGCACCTCGCCGTCGCCGTGGCAGTACGGTGTCTGGGGCGCGAGCGCCGTCATGCTCGTGGGCGCCGCCGCGCTCGGCGCGCGCTGCTACCTCGGGTCGCGTCGCAACAAGGAGATCGATGCCGCCGAGGCCAAGAAGGGCCAGGCCGCTGACAAGAAGTAACGCGCCGGAAGCTGCGCGCTACGACGCTGACCTTCCTCCCGGGACCGGCCCGCCGCGCGCGGGCCGGTTTCTTTGTGCGCGGGGTGGCGGGCCGCAGGTTCTTCTCGCCAGGTCTTTTGCGGCGTGCGTTCGGCTGCCGTGACGTCCCATCAAGTGCTCCCGGGCCGAGGTGCCTCCGTCAAGTGCACCCGCTCGCCGTGCGCCTCTATCAAGTGCACCCGCCGGGCACGCCCGTACGTTGGGTGTACCCGTCAGGTGCACCCATCTGCCATGCGCACTCACCAAGTGCACTCCTCGTGCGCGCCTGTCCGCTGGGTGCACTCATCAAGTGCACCCATCTGTCAGGTGCACTCCTCAAGTGCACCCGGGAGGAGGCGATTTATCGCTCAAGTGCACCGATTTGGCGAGAAATACCTTCAAGTGCACTGACCTCGCAGTGCACTTAGCGGGTGCACTTGGCGAATGGCCGTCAGGTGTACCCGAAAGACGCGTCGGCGGTGCACTTAGCTGGTGCACCTACGAGATGTGGCTGCGGGTCGTGCCAAGCGGTGCACGTAGCGGGTGCACTTGTGGGCCGGCCGGGGTCGGCCGGGGTCAGCCGGGGCCGACCGGGCTGACCGGGGGCGGCTGATATGGCGCGCCAGCAGAGCGCGCCAGCGGAGCGCACCAGCAGGGTGCACCTGAAGCCTGCACCGAAGCCCGGCCGCGTTGCCGGCGACGGCCCCTACGTGTGCAGCAGGGCGTCGACGAGGCGATTGTCCTCTGGATCGGGCGAGCCGAGGGGCAGCCCGCAGGCCTCGAAGAAGTGGCTGCCGGCAAACTGCCGCGCGCGGAACGTGTCGTGCGCGCCGTCGTCGAGGTAGCGCACGCGCGAGAGGCAGTCGGTGGTGGCGCAGTAGAGGACCCCGTGGCGCTCGGCGTAGGCGAGGTAGGTCTCGTCGTCTGACCAGAGGGTCACGCCGGCCATGTTCTCCAGCTCGTAGGCAACGGCGTACTCCGTCCACGGGATCCCCCGGACGCGCACATAGCGGTCGAGCAGGGAGGCCATCCGCGTCACGCGGCGCATCGTGGCCGGCGCGTCGATGAGGCGCGCGCCCTCGGCTGGCGGAAAGAGCGCGCGCTGCGTCATCGTGTCCAGCGCGCGGTCGCGCTCGTCCCCCTCAAGCAGGACGGCGGGCACGGAGAGCTTCATGGACTCGTCGTCAAAGAGCTCGATGGCCGAGTGCGGCACCACCGTCTCGTTGCGCGCGGGCATGCGGAAGACCAGGCTGTCGTGGGCGTGCTGCACGCGGCAGGAAAGCCCCTGCTGGGAGAACGCCTCGCGCATGGCCGCCGCGCAGGCGTTGGTGTGCTCGCGGGCATGGGCGTCCTCGGCCTCGCGACCCATGCGGAAGAGGTAGAGGTTGAAGAGCGGCAGCTCGCCGGGGGAGGCCGCGGCCATCGGGTAGTGGACGGTGCGCCGGCAGAAGGCGCGCACCTCAAGCCGGCGGCGCGTGGCCTTGTCGTAGAGGTCGACGAGGGCGGTCCCCGCCGCGGGGCCGGACGTGGAGCCCTCGCGAATCTCCACCACGCCGTCCGCCACGTAGGGCGGGAAGTCCCCCTCGTAGACCTGAACCAGAATGACGCCCTGTTCAGGTGTGGTGGGGTCGGAAAGGAAGCGCGCGTCGAAGCGCGGGGCGGGGGAGACGTGGCGCCGGCAGAGCTCGCCGATGGTCTGACTCACGTCGGCGACGGGGCGCGGCACCGGGCAGACGTCCTTCTCGGCATCGGACAGACCGATCACGAGCCAGCCGCCGCGCGAGTTGGCAAACGACGCCACGATCTTGGGGATCTTGCGCCTCACGCTGGCCGAGAAGGTCTGCTTGAACTCGAGGGCAAAGCCCTCCTCGAGCTCGCGCAGCTGGGCGAGGTCGGCAAACGCGACGTCCGCAAGCGTCTTGGGCGTGCCCTGCTCGTCGTGGAAGGGGCTGAACATGCGGGTCTCCCCTCGGTCGTCTCCCTTTCCCGCAGTATACCCGCGGAGCCGGTCGTGACGGGCCGCCGCGGGACGCAAGGCAATCCAGGGCGCACCCGCAACAAGTCTCGCACAACAACGCCGGCGAGAAGAACCTCCTGCCCCGGCTCCCCGCCCTCGCTACCGCTCCGCCAGCAGCGGGGTGAGCTCGCCCTGCGCGAGGACGGTCACGCGGTGCATGGCGCGGGAGAGCGCGGTGTAGAGGCGCCGGCGCGCGAGCGGGGTGTCCGGGTAGACCTCGGCCTGGGCGTCGGGCACGATCACGTGGTCGAACTCGAGGCCCTTGGCCGTGCGCAGCGGCAGCAGGATCACGCCGCTGGCCGGTAGGTTCTTGTCGCCGCGCACCACGGGGGCCGCGTCGCCGAGCTGCTTGGAGAGCCAGTTCACGCGTGCGTCGCTCTCGGCCACCACGGCCGTGAGGCCCTCGCCCGGGTCGGCCACGGCCGCCCGCAGCGCCGTGAGGTAGTCGTCGCGGTCGTCGAATGAGCGGATCACGGGCTCCACGCCGGCGCGCTGCACCGAGGTCAGGCGCAGCTGCTCGTCCGGATCCAGGAGCCCGGTGAAGAGCGCCGTGATCTCCGGGGAGGAGCGGTAGCTCGTGAGCAGGCGGCACTCGTCCACGCTGCCGTGCGTGGTGCGGAAGATGTCGGCGATCTGCGCAAAGCTCGCCGTCCCCTCGTAGATGGCCTGGTGCTCGTCTCCCAGCAGCAGGAAGTGAGCGCGCGAGAAGAACCGTGCAAGTACCATGAGCTGGGCCTCGGTGTAGTCCTGCACCTCGTCGACCATGACGTAGCGCGCGTCACGGCTGCCCACGCCGGTGAAGAGCAGCCGCAGCCACAGCCACTCGGTGGCCGAGAGCGCGCCCTGGCCGAGGAGGCGCATGCCGATGCGGTCGAGTCGCAGCCACGCCAGGCGCTCGATCTCGTCGTGGGCGCCGGCATAGCGCGCCTCCACGTAGCGCCGTGCGTACTCGAGCGTCTCATTGTCGTCGTCCGGGGAGATCGTCTCGCCGAAGACCTCCACCTGCTGCTCCACGTCCATCTCGAGCAGCTCCTCCTGGAGCTCCTCGCTCTTGGCCATCTGGGCGAGGCGGCGGTTGAGCCGGTCGTGCAGCTCCTCCTTGACGAGCGCCGTGAAGCGCGGGCCCACCTCGAAGTCGGCGTACTTCTCTACGGCGCCCTTGACCTGCCCCTGCTTGAGCAGCACCTCGCCGTCAAAACGAATCTCGCGCAGGTCGTCCGGCTCGATTACGAGCCCGTGGGCCGCGCGCTCCATACGGCGCAGCGTCTCGGGGGAGGTGGACAGGCCGAGGTCCCTCTCGCCGGCGCCCTGCTCGCTCACAAAGGCGCGCCACGTGAACGTCTGCGGGTTGGCCTCGCCCATCGAGGGCAGCACGGTGTCGATGTAGCTCTCAAAGACGCTGTTGGGCGTGAAGAGCCACACCTGGTCCGGGCGCAGGGTCTTGCGCTCGCGGTAGAGCAGGTACGCGATGCGCTGCAGCAGCACGCTCGTCTTGCCCGAGCCCGCGATGCCGTTCACCAGCAGCACGGGGACGTCCTCGTGGCGGACCACCTCGTTCTGCTCGCGCTGGATGGTGGCCGTGATGGCCTTGAGCTTCTCCGAGTGGTGCTTCTTGAGCGCGCCGAGCAGCAGCGAGTCCTGGATCGCCACCGTGGTGTCGAAGTAGGAGTTGAGCCGGTCGCCCACGATGTCGAACTGGCGGCGCAGCAGGAGGTTGACGGTGCGCCGCTTACCCGCGGCCTCGTAGCTGGTGGGGCCCATCTCCTGGTTGTAGTAGGTCTCGGCCACGGGGCTGCGCCAGTCCACCACGAGCGGGCGGCTGTGCTCGTCGGTCATGCCGGCGGTACCGATGTAGACGTCGCGCGGCGGCCGGCCGGGGCGCATCTCAAGCGTGACCTTGGCGAAGTAGGGCTGCAGCAGGAGCATCATCACGCGGCGCAGCTTGTCCACGTTGGCGTCATGGTGCTGGTTGTAGGCGTCGATGATGGAGTTCAGGGCCTCGATGGAGGCGGCCGCCTCGGCGAGGTCGTCGTAGTTGGGGTCGTCCACGTCCAGGACGTCGACGTTGACCTCCTCGCTCATCTCGATGAGGTCCTTGACCGAGGTGACGTGCATGGCGTCAAGCGTGGACGTGAGGTCGTCGCGGATCTCCCTCAGCTTGGCGTAGAGCTCGCTGAGGTGAGCCTGCTCCGCCTGGAAGACGGGGTCTTCTCGCTGGGTGTCGTTCGAGGCGTTGAGGGTATCGTCTGCCATGGCGCTTCTCCTGCCGATTCGCAAGAATTTCGAGTTATCAATGGTACGCCACGACCGCCGCCGGGACAAGAAAAACAAGTGACGTCGCGTCTCTAAAGGGTACAATGAGCACAGGGAAAGCCCGCGGACAAGGAGGCAGCATGGCCGAGAAGAACCCCGTTCCCGGAACCGGCGGAGACGTGTACGTTCCCTACGAGGACCGTGACGGCAACGAGTCGATCGTCTACTTCACGCGCGACCTCTCCGCGGCCGGCCTGCGCCGCGCCTACGAGCAGGTGAGCGGCAACATCTCCGGCAAGGTGGGCGTGAAGCTCCATACTGGCGAGCAGCACGGCCCCAACATCCTCCCGCGCGACTGGGTGGCCGAGCTCATGGCCGCCGACCTGCCCGGCGCCGCCATCGTGGAGACCAACACCTACTACGAGGGCGACCGCTACACCACCGGGCAGCACCGCGAGACCCTGCGCGTCAACGGCTGGACCTTCGCGCCGGTCGACATCATGGACGAGGACGGCTGCACGCCCTTCCCCGTGGCGGGCGGCAAGTGGTTCGACGCGGTCCACATGGGCTCCCACCTGGCCGACTACGACTCGCTCGTGGTGCTCACGCACTTCAAGGGCCACACGCAGGGCGGCTTTGGCGGCTCGGCCAAGAACATCGGCATCGGCTGCGCGGACGGGCGCGTGGGGAAGAAGGAGATCCACACCACGCCGGGCTCGGAGGACATGTGGGACATCGCGCGCGAGGAGTTCATGGAGCGCATGATGGAGAGCGCCAAGGCGGTGTGCGACCACTTTGGCAGGAAGATCACCTTCGTGAACGTGATGCGCAATATGAGCGTGTCGTGCGACTGCGAGGGCACGGCCGCCGCTCCCGTGGTGACGCCGAACGTGGGCATCATGGCCTCGACGGACATCCTCGCCCTTGACCAGGCGTGCATCGACGCCGTCTACGCCATGGGCGAGCAGGACCACCACGACCTCGTGGAGCGCATCGAGACGCGCCACGGCCTCAGGCAGCTCACCTACATGCGCGAGCTCGGGATGGGCAACTGGCGCTACGCCCTGCTCGACCTGGACAACGGCGGGGCGCGCATCACCGCGGCTGACGCCGTGGAGGGCGTCGTCCCGTTTGAGGGCTAGGGTCTGCGGACTGCTGCGTTCGCGCCGAAACCGCGCTTGCGCCGAAGCCGCGCTCGCGCCACCGGTGCGTAACAAAAAAGGTCGGAGGCCCTGAGGCCTCCGACCTGAGCATGTATGGTCGCGGGGGCAGGATTTGAACCTACGACCTTCGGGTTATGAGCCCAAGACCGAGCTCTCAACGACGTATAACCATGTTATCGGATTGTGTTTCTTTTGTACCGTCTACCTGCGGTTTTGAGTCAATCTCGTTATCTCTCGCGCAACGGCGAAAAACGGCGTACCTTGCTCGATTCCCCCCGATTCCCCCCAAATCAGTTAGCTACATCTAACATATTCCCCCCTTGCTAGAATTCGCCGCGAGGGAGGGCGGGCGACTCGTCCCTCCCTCGAGGGGGCGCTCCGCGTCTCCGGACGAACCAGGCGGCCCCTCTTCCACACCATGGGCCGCCGAGAGCACAAGGGAGGCGGCCATGCCGAAGGTGACGGGCTGCGGCGAGATCGAGGAGATCGAGCGCGGCAAGGTCTACCGCATCAGGCACCACCTCGGGAGGGACCCCGAGACCGGGAGGTACCTGAGGTCCCCCAAGAGGACGGTGCACGGAACGAAGTCGGACGCGAGGAGGGCGCTCGAGGAGTACCGGCGCGAGCTCGAGGAGGGGTTCGCGAACCCCGAGAACCTGACGGTGCCCGAGCTCGGGTGGAGGTGGCACGAGCAGCGCAAGCTCCTCAAGGACCTCTCGCCCCTCACGCACGCGACCGACGAGTGCGAGCTCAGGAAGGTGGAGCGCTGGTTCGGCGGGATCCTCGTCTCGGACCTCTCGCTCTCGCTGCTCAACATGGTCTACTCGAGCATGCGCGAGGACCACGGCGTGTCGCAGCGCGGCGTCCACAAGCTCAACGCCGTCCTCAGCCAGGTCATGGACCTCGCCGTGAAGGAGCGCCTCGTCAAGCACAACCCGTGCCGCGACGTGGACGCGTCGCGCCCGCGCTCCGCCGAGCGCACTCCCCTCACGCTCGACGAGGCCATAGCGCTGTGCCAGGCGCTCAGGTCCGAGGGCTTCGACGGCCGCCGCGTCGCCGTGTGGCTCGCGCTCGCGACCGGGGTGAGGCGCGGCGAGGCGCTCGGCCTCACGTGGCGCTACGTCGACTTCGAGAACCGCCGCATCTACATCAAGTACCAGTACACGCGCGACAAGAAGCTGCGCGAGACCAAGAACAAGCGGTCGAGGTGGATCGCCGTCGACGACGGGACGGTCGCCTACCTGAGGACCTGGAGGGCGGTGCAGGCCCGCAGGATGCAGGTCCAGGGGCTCGCCCAGGCGCCCGACACCCCGGTGTGCTCCGACGACGCCTTCGGGCTCCACGACCCGGACAACTTCTCGGCGTGGCAGCGCGGCTACTTCGTCGAGCACGGTCTCGGCAGGATCGAGGAGCCCGAGGAGGGCGGGCGCAAGCGGAGGCGCTACGTGGGCTACGACTTCCACGAGCTGAGGCACACGCAGGCGACCTTCCTGATCGGCAACGGCATCGACCCCAAGAGCGTGCAGGGGCGCCTCGGCCACGAGGTGTCGAGCATGACGATGGACGTCTACGCCCACACCATCGGCGGGAACGACCGCGAGGCCGCCGACCTCATGGGCAGGCTGCTGATGACGGGCGGCGAGGGCGCCGGCGACGCCCCGGGGGAGGCGGACGACGCCGGGGAGCCCGAGGGGGCGCCCGCCGCGCCCGCTGCCGCCGGGGCCGAGCCGGTGAGGCTCACCGTCGTCGGCCCCGACCCCGACTCCCGGCCGTGCCCGGGGGCGAGGCTCGTCGAGCGCGAGGTCGTCCGCGACGGGCGCACCGTCTGGGTAGAGGAGTGGAGGGTCACGCTCTCCTCGGTCGGCGAGCTCCTCGAGCTCCAGAGCGGCCTCGGCGCGCCCGTCCTGCTCGAGGGCGGACGCCTCACGGTGATGGCGGAGGGCGCGTGAATGATATTGCGTAGTCTCCCCGGCGCGGCTCGCCGCTCGGGGAGACTATGCAATCTGTTGGGAAGGCTTCGAATTCAAGCTCCGTGTGACTGGTCGCCCGGGTCTGACAAGGTCCGACAGAGGTTCGACAGCCCTGAGGACCAAGACGAGCCTCTCTGGTGACCCCGGCACCCGAGGTCCGACAAGGTCCGACAGAGGTCCGACAAGATCTCGAGCCGGGAGGCGCACTTGTGGGGCACGCCGGCGGCCGAGGTCCGACAAGGTCCGACAGAGGTCCGACAAGATCTCGAGCCGGGAGGGGCGCGTGCAGGGGGCGCCCCGGCGGCCGAGGTCCGACGGAGGTCCGACAGAGGTCCGACAGAGCCGGGGGCAAGCTACGCGACTGTGTAGTACTGCATGGGGTCGTTGGTCGAAGTCCCGTGCCATTCAAGGACCCCTCGGTTCGAGAGCCCCTTGAGCACGCGCGTGGCGGAGCGCTGGCTCCTGTTGATGAGCGAGGAGAGCTCCCTCGGGGTCACGCGGCCCCTCGCGTAGGCTGCCTGGACCGCGACGATCTCGTACTCGCCGAGGCCGTCCAGGACCTCCCGTGAGATCCTGTCCTCGAGGGCGTCCCGCTGCCTGAGGGTCCTCGCGACGATGTTGTTCTCCAGCGTGAGCTGGACCTTCGTCCCGTCCGGCTCGCTGAAGACCGGGTCGTTGAGCAGGAGCCTCTGCATCTCGGTGTAGATGCGCTTCACGCCCTCGTTGAGCTCCCGGACCCAGCCGAACTCCACGAGGGTGCGTGCGATCCTGGGGTTCCTCGAGTAGCGCGTCTCGCGCATGTTGTCGAGCGTGACCGTGTTGGGGAGCCTGCCCGGGCTCAGGATCTCGAGCCTGTCGTCGTACATGGAGACCCGGATGTAGTCCCCCGCGTAGGCGTAGTCGCGGTGGGTGACGGCGTTGACCAGGCCCTCGAACCAGGCGAACTCGGGGTACTCCGGCACGGTCTGGAACCTGCCGTCGTCCCCGAGGAACTGGAACTCCCTCAGCATCCCGGAGATGAGGGAGAAGGCCCCGTCGACGACCTTGGGGATGGGCCCGTCGAACGTGACGTCCTTGGTCGTGTTCAGCCGCTCGCCGGTCTCCATCTTGGTCCCGTCGAAGCGGAGCACGCGCACGCGCGCCTGCGGGAGGAAGGCGGCCGGGCACTCGCCGAAGAGCAGGAGCCCCGCCACGGTGAGGCGCCCGTCGCGCATGAAGCGCCTCGCGCGGAGGACCTGCTCGTCGGGGGCGTCCGTGCCGAGGATCTCCTTGTAGCGGGCGAGGACCTCGCGGTCCACGTCCCCGATCCCGGAGTCCTCGACGAGCTCGTCCTCGAAGACGCGCTGGTTCTTGTCGTACTCGAGGGCGCGTATCTGCTCGTAGCCGAGCGTCTTGCTCTGGTCGCCCTGCCGCAGGAACACCGCGCCGTCCTTGCGCCGCGTGATGACGCGGTTGGTCGACGGCTCGACGTCCATGACGAGCACGAAGTCTTCCTCGCCGGAGGCGTTGGTGGCGGGCACGCGCGTGCAGGAGACGTCGGGCGCCGGGGAGCAGTCGGTGATGGCGCACTGCTCGAAGCGCTCGGGGTCGCGGGCGCCCTGGCGGGCGAAGCCGGTCACGGTCCCGTCGTCCTCTATGCCCACGACGACCTTCCCGCCCGACGCGTTGGCGAGGGCCACGACGTGCCGGGCGAGGTCCTCCGGCTTGATCCTCGCGCTCTTGCGGTCGAAGTAGTGGTTCTCCCGCGTGGAGGAGAGCGTCTCTATGTTGTTCGTGACGACGGGGCTCTGCATCCGTCCACCCCCCGGCTGCTCTGCGGCGCGGCGGCCGCGGTTGTTCTGAGGACATGATACCAGCGGTCGCCGTCGGCCCCTGCTGGAGGGGCGGGCTATCCCCTCTGTGCAATATCGACCATTCGGGCGACGTCCTCGTCCTTCAGCCCGAGCCGGAGCATCTGGATGGCGAGAACGACCTTCTCGAGGGCCAGCACGTCGTCCACGATGCTGTCGCCGTAGGCGACCTCGAGATGGCCGTGCGCGAGGGAGTTGCGGAGGGCCTGGATCCTCTCAGCGAGCTCGGTGAACGACTCCCTTGAGTCGAGGCAGGGGCAAAGACCCTCGATTAAGCTGGAATGATCCTTGTAGACCTGAACCATCCTAGAGGAGAAGGGCTCGCCCTCTTCCGCGACCCTGGTGAGCCGCTTCACCAGCTTTATGACCTTCTTCCTGATCTTCTTATTCCGGGCCTCCCCCTCGGCTTTCCCCAGGGTGCCGACGACGATCGACCGGGCCTCCATGGTCGACTCCTTGTGGGGGATGCCCTCGGGGTAGAGCAGGGTCGCCTCCTGGTCGAACGACGCCGCGAGGAGGATTATGCGGGCGTCGTCCCAGACGCCGACGCGGCCGGGGGACGGGAGGTGCCTGAGCGACAGCTTCCCGTCGGCGATCTTCTGGAAGAGCGCGCCCTCGAATCCGTCAACGATCCCGAGGGGGATGTGATACTTGACCTCCCCGGCACACCCAACCGGGCGTTTGCTCAGCGTGAGGCTCCCCCCGGGGGAGACGACGCGGTCCTTCCCTGTGCGCTCCCGGTACCAGCCGTTCGCCGGCTTCTCCACGAGGACCTCGACCGCGTCGAACTCCGCGCCGGAGGCCTGGAGGCAGAAGGCCAGAAAGTCGCGGGCAACCATCGCGAGGTCGAAGACGAAGGAGAAGTCGTCCTCGGCGCCGAAGCTGAGGTCGAGGGCCGACTCCACGGTGAGGGGAGGTTCCCCGGAACCGTGCTTCATCTTCTCGATGTAGAAGAGGGTGGCCCTGACCGGCCTCCCCTCGAACGTGAAGTCGCAGGAGAGGGGCTTGGGCCTCTTCGTGCTCACGGAGAATCTCGCCGCCTCTCTTTCACACCGCATGTCGAGGGCGGCCTTGTCGTCGTAGCACTTCGAGAGGTGGGGGGAGTGGAACCGAAGGCCGACGACCGGGAGGCGACGGTCGAGCTCGAAAAACGCCCTCGCCCCGACGCGAAGGGACCTGAAGAGAATGGGTTCCGGGGCGAAGGCGTCCGACTCAGGGAAGACGACGAGCTTCTCGGGGGCGTTGCTCGGGCTCAGCTCGAAGTAGTCGGACTCGATGGGCGCCCCCTCCCCCGTGAAATACCGGACGCCATTCTGGCGAAATCCGGGCTCGAGCGCCTGGGCCTTGTCCCATTCGCCGGGCCGGGGAACGAGCTCGAGCCGCTCCCCGTCGAAGCCGTACGAGAAGTCGGTGCCCTTGTAGTTCGTGTCGCCGAGGTAGAGCATCCTGAGCCTCCGATCAAAGGTGTTAGCCCGATTATTCCACGTGCGAAGTCCGTCCAATCGCGTCCCCATGCCCGCTCAGGCGCCGCGGGGGCTGTCGCGCCGGTCGGCGGCGCGTAAAGGGCCCGCAAAATCCCTCCACAGCCCCCGCGCGCGGGGCCGGTGGAGGGAGCGGCCGGGGCCTTTTCGCAGGCTCCTTGACGCGCCCCTCCTCGGCGCTCTCCCGGCAGGCAGGCCGGAGGCAAGCGCGCTTGCATCCGGCGGGCGCGGACCCGAGGAAGGGAAGGCAATCATGAGCCACTTCTCAGTTCTGGTGCTGACGGGGGAGGGGCAGGACGTCGAGGGGCTCCTGCTCCCGTACATGGAGAACTGCTGCGGCGAGCCGCCGCGCGAGTACATGGAGTTCTTCGAGGACGAGGAGTGCGAGGTGGACGAGGAGACCGGGCGCCGCGGCTACTGGCAGAACCCCAACGCCCGCTGGGACTGGTACGAGGTCGGCGGCAGGTTCCGCGGCATGCTCAGGGCGTCCCGCGGCTCGCGCGCGGTGCCCGAGCAGCTGGGCGGGCGCTACCCCGAGGGGCGCTACGACTCCGCCCGCGTGGGGGACTGCGACTTCGGCACCGACGAGGCGGCCCGCGCCGCCGCGGAGGAGTTCTGGGCGCAGGCGGTCGAGGGCGCGGGCGACGGGGCGCCGCTCACCCTCCGCTCTCCGGAGTTCTACCTGCGCAGGTACGGCGACGCCGCCACGTTCGCCGAGCTCGAGTCGGCGTTCAGCACGTGGGCGGTCGTGACGCCGGACGGCGAGTGGCACGAGCAGGGCGAGATGGGCTGGTGGGGCCTGAGCTCCGAGACCGACGAGGAGGCCCTCGGCTGGCTGCGCGGCTTCAGGGGGAGGTTCCTCGACACGGCGGACCCCGACTGGACCGCGACGGTGGTCGACTGCCACATCTAGCGGTGGGGCCCCGGGCGACCGGGGCCCGCCCTCGCCCGCGGGGGCTGCGCGCCCCCGCGCCCCGCGCCAGGGGGACCGGTCCCCCTGCACCCCCGTACCGGCACCGCCACGCCCGCTCACGCGCCGCGGGGGCTGTGGCCCGCGCCCCCGCCGCCGTAAACGGCCCGCAGGATCCCTCCACAGATCCCGCTGCGCGGCATCGGTGCAGGGACCGGCCGGGGCCTTCCCGCAGGCCGCTGACGCCGGCGGTCGCGCGGGCCCGGCGGCAGGAAGGCCGGAGGCAAGCGCGCTTGCATCCGGCGGGCGCGGACGCGAGAGAGGAGAGCGAGATGCAGGAGAGGCTCATCCCCGACGAGGTGGCGGCGACCATCCCCGCGCTGGGCGCGACGGAGGAGTGCGAGGCGCCGCTCGCCGCCGTCCACCTGTTCACCCCGGCGGGCGGCTGGGACTGGTACCTGACCGAGTACGACCCCGAGACCGGCGAGGCGTTCGGGCTCGTGCGCGGCATCGAGACCGAGTGGGGCTACTTCTCGGTGAGCGAGATGGAGGGGCTCAACCGCTCGAGGGGCGCCTCGCTCGTCGAGCGCGACCTCCACTTCGCGCCGCGCCCCGCGAGGGAGTTCGAGTGAGCGCGCGGGCGGCGGCCCTCCCCGTGCTCACCGTCGTGCTCGAGTGGGACGACGGCGAGGGCGGCGGGGCGTCCGAGGAGGGCAGGGCGCCCGCGGGCTCGGCCGAGCTCGCCGCCGCCGTCGCGCGGGCGTCCGAGGAGGCCGCCTCGCTCGCCGAGGGCGGGGGCTGGGCGTCGGTGTTCGTGGGCGAGGGCGACCTCGAGGAGGTGAACTGCGAGACCGCCGAGTGCGCCTTCTCCGCCGGGTGAGGCGCCGCCCGGGCCCGTCCGGCCCGGGCCCCGGCGGGGGCTGCGCGCCCCCGCGCCCCGCGCCAGGGGGACCGGTCCCCCTGAACCCCCGTCTCCCGCACGGCCACGCCCGCTCAGGCGCCGCGGGGGCTGTGCCCGGCGCCTCGCCCGCGTCAATGTCGCCGCAGGATCCCTCCACAGATCCCGCTGCGCGGCATCGGTGCAGGGACCGGCCGGAGGCCTTCCCGCAGCTCGTTGACCCGCCCTCGGCGCCGGGCACGCGGCAGGCAAGCCGAAGGCAAGCGCGCTTGCGTTCGGCCGGCGCGAACCCGAGAGAAGGGACGAGAGATGGGAAACAGGGCGGTCATCACCACGAGGAAGCGCGACCTAGGCGTCTACCTCCACTGGAACGGCGGGCGGGACTCGGTCGAGGCGTTCCTCGAGTACTGCAGGCTGCGCGGCTTCCGCGCCCCCGAGACCGACGACTACGGCTGGGCGAGGCTCTGCCAGGTCGTCTGCAACTACATGGGCGGCGAGGGGCTGAGCGTCGGGGTGTGGCCCTACACCACCGACGAGGCGGCGCTCTCCGCGGGCGACGACAACGGCGTCTACGTGACCGAGGGCTGGCGCGTCGTCGGGCGCGTCCTCCCGTGGGAGGGCTTCGAGGAGCAGCGGGAGTACGACCTCGACGGGATGCTGCGCGAGATCAACCGGGCGCAGCCCGAGGTGCAGAGGCTCGGGGCCTACCTCGACGCCGAGGAGGTGCCCGTCGGCGAGGTGCGCCCCGGCGACACCGTGTTCGTGCGCGAGGTCGGCGGGTCGCTCCGCCCCTACCCGGTCGTGGGCCTCGGGGACGAGGGCCGCGTGGTGAACGGCGTCAGCGTCGGGGGCGTCCCCTACGTCGCGCGCTTCTGGAACGGCGGGTGGCAGGAGAACTGCAACAACTTCCTGAGGGAGGAGACGGTCCGGCGCGTGCGCGACCCGTGGCGCAGCGCGTAGGGGGCGAGGGGGCGGCGGGCGCGCCCGCCGCCCCCTGACATCGCGTCAGGTACCGCGCCGGGGCGGCGCGAAGTACGCTGGGTTCGCGCGCACGGGGCGCCCAGGTCAGCAAGTAGCCTGCTCCGTGCGCACGGCGCCCGGAGCAGCGCGCCGCGGCGCCGTGCGGGCGCCCCCCGGCCCGATTCCGATGGCTGCGGATCGGGATCGGGCCGGGGCCCGGCGGCGATGGCTTCGCGATCGCCGCCGCGCTCGCGGCGCGCAGCGGGGGAGCCCCCGCGCCCCTGGGACGGAGAGGGAGGGAGCCCATGGAGAGGTACCCCGAGCGCCTGTACGTCAGGCTCGCGAGGGAGGACAAGGAGCGCGCGCAGGAGGTCGCCGTGGCGATGGGGCTGAACCTGTCGGACCTCGTCCGCCTCATGGTGCGCCTCGCCGCGGCGGACCCGGGGCTCGCCGCCCGCGCGGCCTCGGAGGGCGGGCCGATCGTGCTGGACACCGCGACGTGCCTGCGCATCGCGCGGGAGCTCAGGCGCTGGGGTTACCACTACAACCAGGGCGTCCACGCGCTCAACTCCGTCGCGTTCCACCTGCGGCACGGCTCGCGCGACTACGGCGACATGACCGAGGCCCTGCGCGACGCCCGCGCGGAGCTCTCCGCGGTGAACGGGGCGGCCGGGGGCCTCTGCCGCGAGATGGCGTCGCTCACCGGGCGCGCCGCGCTCTTCCTCTAGGGGGCGGCCGTGGCGAACCTCAAGGCGATAACCGGCCACACCTCGGCGCGCGGCGTCATGCGCTACCTCGAGCGGGGCGGGCGCGCTCTCGCCCGCGACTTCCTGAACCTCGCCCCGCCCGTCGCGGGAGAGGGCCCCGGCGGCCTGCCCGAGCACGGCCCCTACGACTGGGCCGCCGCCATGGACGCCACGCGCGCGGCGGCGGGCAACGACCTGCCCTGGCGCGGGCGCGCGGCGAGGACCTGGAAGCACTACGTGATCTCGCCCGACCCCCGCAACGGCGTGTCGCTCGACGAGCTCAGGGAGCTCGCGACGGCGTGGGCCAGGCGCTGGTTCACCGACTGCGAGGTGGCCGTCGTCTACCACGACGACAACGCCGGGCGCATACCCCACGCGCACGTCGTCGTGAACAACACCGTTCTCTCGACGGGCAGGCGCCTCCAGGTGCCCGACCCCCTCGAGCTCAACCGCTCACTGCAGCGCATGGAGGCGGAGCGGGGCTTCGCCCACCGCTACTCCAACGAGCGCGCGGGGTCGGGGCGCGGGAGGCCGCGCACGGCTCAGCGCGTCCACGTCAGGCGCGCGGAGCGCGAGATAGCCGCCAGGGGCGGGCGCTCCTGGGTGGCCGACATCCGCGGCAGGGTGGAGGCGGCGCGCGCCGTGTCGCGCCGCGAGGGGGAGTTCCGCTCGGCCCTCGCCGCCATGGGCGTCGAGCTCTCAGACGCCTCGCCGCGCGGCGGCAGGCGCGACTGGGTGTACTCGCTCGCCGGGACGCCCTCGCGCAGGGTGCGCGGAGAGGGGCTCGGGCTCGAGTACGGCCGCGCCGCCATCGAGGCCCGCTGGGCGGGGTCGGCCCCGCCCGCGCTGCCCCGCGAGGAGGTGGAGCGCGTCGCGCGCTCCGCGCTGGAGGTCGGGGACCTCGCCGAGCTCGACGAGCTCGCCCGGGCCGTGGGCGCGCTGGAGCGATACCGCGTCCGCGGCGCGGCGGACCTGGAGCGGCGGGCCGGGGCGCTGGAGGCCCGCGGGGACGCCGCGGGCGCGGCGGCCCTGAGGGGCGCGCACGAGCTCTTCGAGCGCAAGGGGGTGGCCCTCCCGGAGGCCGCGCCGCGGCCCCCGCGGCAGCCCGCCCCCGGCCGGGGCCCCGCGGGGCGCGGCGGACGGGCAGGCGCAGCGCCCGGCGGCGGGCGCGACGCGGGCCGGCGCGGGCGCGCGGAGAGAGGAGAGAGGGGCGAGAGGGGGAGCCGATGGTCGTCGAGGTGAGCTACGCCGACGGGCGCGAGGACGTCTTCGACCTCGAGCGGCTCTGCGAGGGGCGCGGCCAGCCGCTCGCCACGGAGTACCGCCTGAGGTTCGACCGCATGGAGAGCGACGGGCTCTGGGTCGAGGCGAACAGCTACGGCCCGGGCGATGGGGGCGTCGCCGAGCGCAGGCGCGGCTGGCGGCTCATGCTCGCCTCGCCGGAGGAGGTCCGCTCGATAGAGTCCGTGAGCAGGGACGGGAGGCTCAGGTACTGGCGGCTCGGCGGCTCGCTCGTCGACGACCGGCGGCTGTCGGCCGCCGAGCAGCGCCTCTACGAGGGCGACCCCGGGGCCTGCCTCCTGCGGCGGGCGCTGTGGCTCGACGGCGCGGTGTCGCGGGCGAGGCCCGACCTCGGCGCGGAGGAGGCGTGCGCGCTCTACGGGTTCACGCTCGCGGCGCGCGAGGAGGCCGCCGAGGCGGTCTCGGCGGCCGGGGAGGGGGTGTGAGCGATGAGGGTCCTCATGAGGGCAATCAGGTGGCTGTTCCGCGCGGTGTTCCGCTGGATGTGAGCCCCGCCGCCGGGGCCGCCCGTGGGGACTGTCTTCTGGGCGGCCCCGGCGAGTCGGGCGGGGCGGCTACGCCACCTGGCGCCTCCTGAAGGAGACCACCGCCACGGGGGTCGAGACGAGCGCAAGCGCTGCGTAGACGAGGAGCACCATGCCGATGAGGTCGAGCACGAACGGGCCGAGCGGGTAGGACTCGAGCGCCGTGTAGAGCACGCTGAAGTTGGCGAAGTTGATCGGGAAGAGCGCAAGCACGCGCTCGAGCGCGCCCACGCCGGCCGAGGGGACGAGCCCCGTGAGCAGCACGAGCACCACGTCCGTCAGGAAGACCGCGAGCGTCGAGGGGGTGCGCGACGAGAGCGCGAGCGTGAGGCACGAAAAGCCCAGGCACGCGGCGTACATGAGCCCCACGCACGCGAGCGCGGCCTGCCCCGCCGTGAGCGGGTAGGGCGAGGAGAGCGCCATGCTCTGGACCGAGAGCCCGAAGCCCTCCGCCCCGTAGAAGGCGAGCGAGACCCCGACGACGATGGCGGCGCAGAGGACGAAGTAGGCGGTGGCGTAGGCGAGCGCGGCCACGACCTTGGCCGCCACGAGCGTCGAGCGGCCGCGCCGGGTGGCGAGCACCACCGCGTCCGCGCCGGACTGGTACTCGAAGGAGAACGCGGGCGCAAGCGTCACGCATACCGCCAGGATCGCGAAGACGAGGAAGGCCGCGCAGTCGACCACGTTGCCCCAGCCGCCCGAGTAGCCGTATTCGATGGGCTCGGGCACGGAGGAGCGCATCTCCGTCCAGTACGCGCGCTCCGCCTCGGAGTACTCCCACATGCCGCCCTGGCCGTCGTCGAGGGCCGCCTGGGTCAGGTCGTCGGCGGCGCCGTACCAGTCGGCCGCCATCTCGGGCGTCACGCGGGCGGCCGTCTGCGCGGGCTCCTCGCCCGAGATCCGCCAGGGGCGCAGCAGCCAGCTCCAGTAGGGGTTGTAGAGCTCGTAGACCTCCTCGTCGGAGAAGCTCTGGAACATGAGGTCGTAGACGGCCGAGCCCGTCATCTGGGTCACGGCGTCGCGGTCGATGCGCGAGAAGACCGTCTCCTGGTAGGCGGCTATGTCCGCAGCCGCGCGCTCGGCGGTTATCGTGCCCGCGTGCTCCTCGGCGTCGGCGCGCATCTGCGCGATAGCCTCGGTGCCGGAGACGATCTCGCCCCGGGCGTTCGCCGTCTTGGTCTGGACCACGTTGAGCGCCATGATGGCGACGAGGAATACGACGACGCCGACGTTGGCCGCGAGCGCCACGCGGCG
The DNA here is from genome assembly GCF_016900315.1 of Olsenella profusa. Taxonomy (GTDB): domain Bacteria; phylum Actinomycetota; class Coriobacteriia; order Coriobacteriales; family Atopobiaceae; genus Thermophilibacter; species Thermophilibacter profusus_A. Next base: position 14,417 of record NZ_JACSNQ010000004.1, on the reverse strand, counting down.
GGAGAGCATCTTCTTGAGCTCGAACAGGATGAGCCTAGGCATGGCGTCCCTCCTCGAAGTGGGACCCGCGGGCGGCGCGGGGCGATCCCGCCCCGGTCGCGCCGTCGCGGAACACGTACAGGTACAGGTCCTCGAGCGTGGGCTCGGCGGGGGCGGAGCCCGGCACCCTGGGCTCGTCGGCAACGTAGCGCAGGAGCGCCCGCCCGCCCTCGAGGTGGCGGACGTTGCCCACCGTGAGCGCGGCCTCGAGCGCCTCGGCACGCCCGGCGGGGACGGCGGCCTCCCAGACCCTGCCCTCGGCCTTGGAGACGAGCTCCTCGGGCCTCCCCGAGAGCACCACGGACCCCGCCCGCATCACGAGGATCTCGTCCGCGATGTGCTCCACGTCCGAGACGATGTGCGTGGAGAGAAGGACGATCTTGTCGCGCGCGAGGCCGGCGATGAGGTTGCGGAACCGCACGCGCTCCTTGGGGTCGAGCCCGGCCGTGGGCTCGTCGAGCACGAGGACCTCCGGGTCGTTGAGGACGGCCTGCGCGATGCCCAGGCGCTGGCGCATGCCGCCGGAGAAGGTCCGGATGCGGCGGCGCTCCTCGCCGCCGAGCCCCACGCGCTCGAGGAGGGCGAGCGAGCGGTCGCGCGCGTCGCGCCGGCCGAGGCCCTTGAGGGCGGCCATGTACTCCATGAAGTCGAGCGCCGTGAACTCGGGGTAGTAGCCGAAGTCCTGCGGCAGGTAGCCGAGGAGGGCGCGGTAGGCGTCGCCCATGCGCGCGACGGGCGCGCCGTCGTAGCGCACCTCGCCCGAGGTGGGGCGCAGCACCCCGCACACCATCCTCATGAGCGTGGTCTTGCCGGCGCCGTTGGCGCCGAGCAGGCCGTAGACGCCGGGGGCGAGCGTCGCGCTCACGCGGTCCACGGCGATCTTGGACCCGAACTCCCGGGTCAGCCGGTCGAGCGTCAGTTCCATGCTGGATTTCCTCTCTGGTAGTCGGTCTTACGGTGGGGTCGCTAGAGCGCGCCTGCGGACGCGGGCGCGTCGGCGAAGCCGGACGCCGCCGCGCGCAGCCACGCGCGGGCCTGCGCCGCGGCGAAGGCGAGGGCCGCCGCCGCGGCCGCCCACCAGGCGAGCGCCGCCGCGGGGCCGAAGGCCGCCGGGCAGACGGTGCGCGCGAGGACGCAGGCGGCGCACACCCCGGCCGCTGCGGCGACGGCGGCGACGGTCGCGTCCGGGCTCGCCACGCGGCGGGCGGCGAGGAGCCCCGCCCCGAGGGCGGCGAGGTAGGGCGCGAGCCCCTGGGCGAGCACGGCCCAGGGCGCGCCCCCCGCCGGGCCGGAGAGGGCGGCGAGGAGGGCGATCGCGAGGGCGTCCGCGCAGCAGAGCACGAGCCCCCGGGCGCACGCCGCGGCCTGGGCGTTCACGGGGCACGCGGCCTCGAGCTCGGCCATGCCGCAGGAGCGCGAGCGCGTGACGCCCGCGAGCGAGGCGAGCGCGAGCGCCGCCCCGAGAGCCGCCGCGACCGTACCGACGCCGACCCCGGAAAGGGCGCACGGCACGGCGAGGAGGGCGAGCGCCGCGTGCAGCGCCCACGCCCCCGCCCCGACGCGACGGGCCTGCCCGGCGACGACCTCCGCGGCGCGCGGCCGGGCGGGCCGTGCCATCTCGGCCGCGACCGCCTCCACGAGCGCGCGGGGCGCGGCGGCGTCGGTGCCGGGCACCGCCCGGTAGTGCTCTCGCAGCGCGTCCTCGAGGGCACGCTCTTCTCGCCTTCTCATCGTGTGCCTCCCCACTCGTCCGTCGAAACGTCCAGGTCCGCCCGCAGCGCATCGAGCGCCGACGACAGGGCGCGCGCCGCGGCGAACCTGCTCATGCCCAGCGCGGCGCCCACCTCGCCGACCGTGAGGCCCTCCCCGTACCTGAGCTCGAGCGCCTCGCGCTGGGCGCGGGGCAGGCGCGCGAGGGCCGATGCCAGGTCGCGGCGGTCGTCCGCCTCGCCCGGGTCGCCCCCGCCGGGGAGCGCCTCCGGGAGATCGGCCCACGAGGAGGCGCGGTCGCGCGCCATGTCGGCGCAGACGTTGCGGGCTATTGTGACGAGGTAGGCGCGGGCGCGGCCCCGCTCCCGGTAGCGCGATCGGGCGCGGACGAAGCGCAGGAACGTCTCCTGGGCGGCGTCCTCGGCGAGCCCCGCCGGCGCGTGCCTGCGGCAGTACCGCAGCACGTCGGCGTAGTGCTCGCCGACCAGGCGCTCCGCCTCTTCCGCCCGCCCGTTCCTCTCGCCCACGGCGCCACCTCCCTCTATCCCTATTAACGCAGCGGCGGCCCCGGATGAGCGGTCGGATTGAAAAAACTTTCGCCATCGGCCGTTACGGCTTCGTTAGAAACGCGCCCCACCATGGATGGTGAACCCGAAAGGTGAGGCGCGCGGGCACGGCGACTCGGTCCGCGCGCCCGGGAGAGAAGGGACGAACCCATGGGCTACATGCTCGAGACGCGCGGGCTCACCAAGCGCTTCGGCTGCGTCGTCCTGGCGCTCTTCGCCCTGGTGGTGGCCTACGGGGTGACGAGTGGGGGCCTCTTCGTGAGGTAGGAGCCGGCGGCGGGAGGTGCCGGGGAGGGGCCGCCGTGGGGACTTCTCGTGGCGGCCCCTCGCCCGGCGTCACTCGCCCCAGCCGGGGCCCAGGAGCCCGCGGCGGGCGACCGCGCGGCCTTCCTCGTCTTCGCGATCCTGGCGGTATGCGTGACGCTTGCGCCCGCGTTCTCCTTCGAGTACCAGTCCGGCGCGGACGCGGTGGTGCTCGCCACCCGGCGCGGCCGCTCGACGCTCGTGGCGGCCAAGGTCGTGGCCGCGCTCGCCTACGCCACCGCCTACTTCGTCCTCTGCGCCGCCATCGTCGTCGGGGTCTCGCTCGCCTTCTACGGGGCGGAGGGCTTCGGGCTCTCGGTCCAGAGCATGGCGCTCTCCTCGCCCTACCCGCTCACGGCGGGGCAGGCCGCGCTCGCGTGCGTGGGGCTCATGTACGCCGCGTGCCTGGGCTTTTCGTGCCTCACGCTCGCGCTCTCGTCGCGCACCCCCTCGACGCTCGCCGCCGAGGTGCTCGGGGAGGAGGACTATGAGAATCTTGCTTAGGGCGGCGCGCTGGCTGTTCCGCGCCGCATTCCGCTGGATGTAGTGAACACGCCTCCGCCACGGTATGATTAGCTGGTGGGAGGGGCCGTCCGTGGGGATTGATCGGTTGGGCGGCCCCTCCCGTAATCGTTTGAAAGAGACAATGTGATTTGAGCCGCTGCCCTAAAGCCCCGCCCGGTACCAGGAGACGGCTATCTGCGTCCGGTCGCGCATGCCCAACTTGGAGAGGATCCGCGACACAGCACGCTTCGCGCTGGCGGGCTGGATGACCAGGCGTTCGGCGATCTCGCCGTTGGAGAGGCCGTCGGCGATGAGCGAGCAGATCTCACGCTCGTGGTCGGTGAGCTGGCGGAAGGCGCGGCGCAGGCGCTCGCGCTCGGAACCCGAGACGACCTTGGGGACATTGACCTCGAGAACCGCCCGGGTGATGCGCGGGGTGAGCACGGCGTCCCCTTCCGCGACGGCGTGGACCGCGTCGATGAGCTCGCGGGAGCGGACGTCCTTGAGCAGAAACCCGGAGGCGCCCGCCTCGAGCCCGCCGAAGGCGTAGTCGTCCTCGTCGTACGTTGTGAGGATGAGCACGCGAACCTCGGGGTGGCGCTCGCAGATGCGCGCGCAGGCGTCGATGCCGTCCATGACGGGCATTCGCACGTCCATGAGCACAACGTCCGGGAGCGTCCGCCCTGCCTCGGCTGCCCGATCGACGGCATCCACCGCCTGCTTGCCGTCGCCCGCCTGACCCCAAAGGCGCAGCGAGGGATCACGGCGGAGCACCAGGGCAAAACCCAGGCGGGTCTCGGCCTGGTCGTCCACGATCATCACGTTAAAGTGGTCGCTCATAGGCTCTCGGCCTCCTCTGCATCTGGAGCTGGATCGAGGTGCGGGATGGATGCCCGGACCTCCCAGCCTCCGTCGGGAGACGGTCCGGCGCTCAGGTCGCCACCGGCCTCCTCAACGCGCCGGCCCAGGCGCGCGAGCCCCGTCCCCGCATCACCGGTCCCCTCGACCGGAGAGCCATCGTCGCGGACGGTGACCATGCAGGAGCCGTCTCCCGCATGGTCCCACGCCACCGTTACGCGCCGCGCACCGCACGCGTGGCGCAGGACGTTCGTCACCGCCTCGCGCGTCACGGAGAAAGCCAGCTCGGCCTGCGCGCGGTCTGACGACCGGGAACCGGTCTCCGTGAACGCGACCGCAAGGCCGGCGGAACGCGCGTGCTCGAGCACGGGCCGGGTGTCGTCCCACGTATGCAGGCCGGAGCGACCCGCATCCGCGGCATCCCCGTGAAGGGCCGAGAGCTGCCGGACCGCACGTCGGGTGTCGGAGAGGCCCGCGCGCGCGAGATCGTTGATGCTCGCTACCGCTGCGTCGAGCGTCTCGTCCCCGGTCGCCCCCATGAGCCCCTCGGAAAGCGCGATGATGGCCGTGAGGTCATGGCCCACCGAATCGTGCAGCTCTCCGGCGATGCGGCTGCGCGCCTCGGCCTCGTCACGCTCGCGGGCAATCTGCTCACGTGCAGTGCGCTCATCTTCAAGCTCCTGATCTGCACGGCGCCTGGTCCACAGGGCGCGGGACACGAGCGCCGCCACGACCACGGCCAAAATCCACTCGAGGTGCACGAGGGCGAGGTTCTCATCCCCCGCAAGGTGGACGGGCACCCAGAACGCGGCGATGACGGCGAGCACCGACGCGGCCGCCTTGAGGTGGTCCCGACGAGCGACCAGGCCGTACATCAGCACCAGGAGCGGGACGCCCGTGTAGGCGCCCTCGTCGACAGGGGACGACACCGCCGCGCAGGCGCATGCCGCGAGCGTCGCGGCGAGGGGATAGCGCCTCCGGAGGAAGACGCACGCGAGGATCGCCGCGACGCATCCCACGAGAAGCCACACGGATGCCGCGTCGTATTCGGGGGGCAGGAAGGAGATGTACCTTGTGAGGAAGACCGCCTCGAGGATCACGCAGGCGGCAGGCGCGACGAGCGCCAGCTCCCTCGAATCATCCCACCGCCCGATAGCCCGGCCAATGACGGATCGCATCGGCTCGCCCGCATCCCTCATGGCCGCCACCTCCTTCTTTTCATTTTCCCATACCTCCCTCAAGATGACGAGGCAGCGCCGCTATCCGGGGAGCCACACGGCAGCGCCGGCGTATCAGCTGGCAACTGGCAACGCCTCGGGGAGGTTCTCCCGCGCCGGTTCGGGAATGGCCTCCCAAGCGACCTCCTCCCAGCTTCTGACGCCCAAGAGGGGCCACACGTCGCACTTGATGTACGCCCCGTCACGCAGTTCGCGCGAGGTGAGGAAACTCAGGTCCGCAGTCGAGCCGTCGTCCCTCGCCCCCTCAAGCCTGTACTCGAAGGTCATCTCCTCGCCGAACCTCTGACGGGCATCCTCGCTGGTCGGCTCGCATTTGTCGTTGTCAACCTGGACATAATAGGTTCCGAAGTTCCAGCCGAACCTGCTGCCCAGCTCGCCGAGGGGCCCTGCGAGCACGACCAGGAACGCGGCGGCAAACAGGGCGATAGCCGCGATGACCATGGCTACGGTCCTCTTCATCTCAAGCGCCATCCTTTCACTATCGGGCGTGGCAAAGCGGTTAGCTGCGAAAACCGGTGCTACCCGTGCAGGCCGACTCCGTTCTCAGGCTAGCTCACATCGTCGCGACGACGTCCCGTCGCGAGAGCCATCGGCACGCCCACGCGATGGCGAGCGATGCGTACACGACCGAGAAGACCACGACTTGGATGACGCCGGTGGCGGACAGGTCGACGAGCTCGTTCGAGTTCATGCCGGTCTGGAGCAGGGAGTAGGGCCAGACGTTCCCGAACCCGGCGACGGTGGCGATGACGCCCGACACGCCTCCCGCGAGCGCTATGCCCACCGGCGCGGCGAAGTTGCGCACCACCATGGATATGTCGAGCTGGATCGCCACGACCACGAGCGAGCCCAGGACCCCGAGCGTCACGTACTCGGCGATGCGCGCCGCCGGGAACTCGCCGGGCACCCCGAGGGCTACGCCGCTCGCGACGTAGAACGCCAGGATCGATGCGAAGGCGAGGGCGGACATCAGCGCGCCCACGCAGAACTTGGCGAGCACGAGGTCGCGGATGGGGACCGGCTGCACCATGAGCTCGTTCCAGTTGGAGCCCTGGTGCTCCTGGCGCCACAGGAACGAGCACCCCGCGCCGAGGAGCGCCGGGAGGAAGAAGTAACAGACGAAGAGCGTCTGCTGGGTCCACAGGTTCGACCAGCCGGGCGTGATGACCCCGAGGTTCCCCTGGTAGTTCGCGCAGCCGATGAGGGCGGAGATGCCGGGCAGCGCCACGAACACCAGCCAGATCGGAGAGCGGCGGAGCTTCACCAGCTCCGCTCGGACACATGAGGCGAGCATGCTAGAGCTCCTTTCTCGCGAAGGCGCGCAGGGAGAGCGCGAACGCGGCGACGGTGACGAGGACGATGACGGCGAAGTAGCCCACGGGCCAGGCGACGGTGCTCCAGGTGATGACCTCCGTGGCGTAGTCGTAGCTCATCCCCACCGTGGACAGGAGCCCGAAGTAGGAGCTCGGCACGAAGACGGAGACATACGCCGGCAGGTACATGGAGAAGAGCCCCAGGAAAGACAGCGCCACGCCCACGACGAGCGGCACGAACTGGTTGGCGATGAACAGGCAGAGACACTCAACGACCGTCGCCACGAACAGGCACACGGCAAGCGTCGAGACCCAGAGCACGAGGCTCTCGGACGCGGGAACCGACTGGAAGCCGAGGGCGCCGCCGATGGCGGAGGCGCCCGCGACCTCGACGGTCACCACCGCCGCGAGCACGAGCGCGCAGGTGAGCCACTTCGAGCAGAACAGGTCCTCCGCCCGCTCCATCGTGAGGAGCTGCTTCCACATGTTCGCCCGGTTCTCGACGTCGCAGACGGTCGAGGCGACCACGGCGGAGAGCAGCGGGAGGAAGACCGCGTTGACCGTGGGCAGGCTGTAGAGCAGAACGCGGTAGTCCGACGTGACCTCCACCTGGCGCGCCGACTGGTACCCGAACCACAGCAGGAGCACGCCGAGCATGGCGGCGCAGATGAGCCAGAGGTGCTTGCGCTTACCCTTCTGGATCTCGAGGACGACCTGGCGCGCGATGCCGAGGTGCCGCGCGGGGGCCGTCGCCCCCTTCCCGTTGGCTGTCATAGCGTCTCCTCCATCCCCGTGAGCGCGAGGAAGATGTCCTCGAGCGAGTCCTCGTGCTCCTCCATGCGGACGACGCCGACGCCGCGCTCGGCGAGGCCCAGGCTGAGGCGCGCCGCCGTGGCGTCGTCCACCGCCTTGATGCGCAGGTAGGCGGCATCGTCCGGGTCCGTCTGCGCACCGGGCAGGAGCTCGAGCGCCCGCGCGTTGTCCGTGGTCTTGAGGCCGATCCAGTGCCGGCCGCGCGCGTGGAGTGCCGCGAGCGGGCCCTGCCACACCATCCGGCCCTTGCGGATGATCCCGACGTGGTCGGCCATCTGGTCGACCTCGGAGAGCAGGTGGCTCGACACGACGACCGTCATGTCGAACATGCGCGGCAGCTCGCGCACGAGGGCACGGATCTCGTGTATGCCCGCCGGGTCGAGGCCGTTGGTCGGCTCATCGAGCAGGAGCAAGGGCGGCCTGCCCATGAGCGCGGCGGCGATGCCGAGGCGCTGCTTCATGCCGAGCGAGAAGTTCCCGACTCGCTTGCGGCGCACGGACGGGTCGTCGAGGCGGACGATCTTCAGCACCTCGTCGATCTCGGACTTGGGCAGTCCGCGCAGCTGCCGCACGATTTCGAGGTTCTCGCGCGCCGTGAGATGCGGGTAGCAGCTCGGGCTCTCGATGAGCGATCCCACGTGCCGCAGCACCTCGAGGCGGTTCTCCGGCGTGAGGGGCGTGCCCAGGACCGTGGCCGAGCCCTCCGTGGGGTGCACGAGGCCGAGGAGCATCTTCATCGTGGTCGACTTGCCGGCCCCGTTGGGCCCGAGGAAGCCATAGACCGTGTGCTCGGGCACGGCGAGGTCCACGCTGTCGACCACGCGCGTGTCGCCGTAGCGCTTGCTGAGCCCAGTCGTGGTCACCGCCATGCGCACAGCACAATGTCCCATCGATGCCTGAGTCATGGGCTCGCAAGACCCGTGACTCTCCTGCCGAGACTTGAGCGCAACACTCAGCCGTTCGGCAGGATATTTAACGTTGTCTGACATTCCGGTTCTCCTTTCCAGTCGATTTCAAGTACGCAATCATTCTGTCTACGGGAAAACGCTCAATCGGAAGCGCGGAGGGAATTGACATCTCAGGGTGACAAGAGCAGAGAAAGGCTGTCATCTCGAGACGACAGCCTTCCCGTCTCAGCGAGTAAGCAGCCGAGACGCATCCCTATACCTCACGCTGAAACATGGGCGGGCGAGGCCCGGACGGCACCTTGCGTCCAACAGGCCTGGCACCTCCCCGACGACGGTTTCGCACTTCGGCAGCGAAATCGTAAGCGCCGCGCCACTTGAATAGGGCCACATAACATAAATCGGGCCCCAACCGTTAATCCCCACGGGCCCGGCTTGCCAGCATACGAAGGAGCCCCGCCGAGACAACTTCGCCTCCGCGGGGCTTCAAGCCATGACGTCTGGTCATGGCATGTGTCTATTCGCCTTCCCCATCAATCCGATCCGCGTTGCCCGCCGCCACGCAGCACGCGTAGGCGACGAGCGTGACCGTCGAGGAGAGGACCGCGGTGACGGCGCAGGCGATCACGATCTCCATCGCTTGCCTCCCTTCGCGCTGGCCCTGGCGCCGAGCCGGAATCCGGGAGCGGCCGGGGCCGCCTTGGCGCGGCGGCGGGAGCCGAGGGCGATGGCGCCCCCGATGCAGGCGGCCGCGCCTGCCGCGCACGCCGCGGGGACGAGCCAGGACCAGTCGCCCGTCTGGGGCAGGCCGCCGGGCGTCGTCCCCGGGGCGGTCCCCGGCAGCGCCTCGTCGGCCATGGTCACGGCCTGGACGTCGGCGGTCCCCTCCACGGTGAAGGGGACGTCCTCGGCCAGCGCGTACCCCTCGGGAGCCTCGGTCTCGCGGAGGAGGTAGTCGCCCGGGGCGAGCGCCTCGATGAGGTGGGGCTCGCCGTCGGAGACCCACTCCTCGACGACCTCCCCCTCTGCGTCCACGACCTGTATGGTGGCGCCCGCGAGGGGCTCGCCCGTGGCCGCGTCGACCTTCCCGGCCTCCACCCTGGTGGGCTCGTCGACCATCTCGACCTTCGTCACCGGGACGCCCTCGGCGACCTCGAACGCCACATCATTAGCGACGAGGTAGCCCTCGGGCGCCGCCTCCTCGTGGAGCGTGTAGGTGCCCGGGAGCAACGTGAGCTCGTGGGGCTCCTCGCCGGAGACCCACTCCTCCACGAGCTCGCCGTCCGCGTCGTAGACGCGCAGGGTCGCCCCGGGCAGCTCGTCCTCGCCCGTCACCGACTTCTTGGAGACCACGGTGCGGGGCAGGTCGTCGTTCGTGAGCGTTCCCAGGCCCACGGTCACGCCGTCGCGGTAGACCCTCACCTCGATGGGGCCGAGGAGCTCCTTGCCCTCGTTCGCCGAGCAGGGGAGCTCGGTAAGCTCGTAGGTGTCGTAGGGCAGCGCCCCCTTGGAGTCGTCGGGCCCGGAGGACCCGAACCACACTCCGGCGGAGGGGTCCCAGGAGCCGTCGGCCGCCTGGTCGTTGGCGTTGGTCGACGTTGTGTGCGGGTTCCACGAGGCCGCCGTACTGGCGTACCCGTTGCCGTCGGTCACGACGACGTGGGACTCGCCGGTGGTCGCGCTGGTGATGCGGAACGGCACGCCCGCCATGCGGGAGAGGTCGCCGTCGGAGACCTTCACGAGCTCGAGGTCGCCGCGCCTGACCTGGTTGGCCACCGCGCGCTCGCCCGTGAGCTCCACGACCTCGCCGTCCTTCTCGATCGAGAACGGCACCTCGGCGTCGGTGCCGAGGTAGCCCTCCGGGGCCTCCACCTCGCGCACGAGGTAGTCGCCGTAGGGCAGGGCGTCGGGCGCGGACTCCGCGGCCCCGCCCTCGGTCTCGAGCGTGAGCGCCACCTCCCCGGGCGCGACCTCCTCCCCGCCGACGAGCACGGGGTTCGCGGACGCGTTCACGACCTCGAAGACCGCGCCGTCCACCGACGCCCCGCCCTGGGGCGCGTTCTCGCCGGTCTCGAGGTCGTTCTTCTCGATGCGCACCCCTCCGCGCACGACGTCCTCGGCGAAGTCGGCCTCATTGGAGACCTCAGCCGACGCGTTGCCCTCGAACGACACCTTGAGCAGGAACTCCTCGCCGGAGGCGAGGTAGCCCTCCGGGGCCTTCCGCTCCGTCACGAGCAGGACGCCGAGCGGCACGCCCGGCACCTCGGCCCCGTCGGCCGCCGTCATGGAGGAGACCTCCGCGCGGCCGTCCTCGCCCGTGACCGCCACGGCGCTCATGTCGGGCTCGAGGCCCTCGAGGTCCTCGGGGCCGTCCACGGACGCGGGGTCGACGGCGTAGTGCTCGACGAGGAGCTCCGCGCCGGCGAGCGAGGCGCCGCCCTGGGGCAAGCCCTCCCCGGTCTCGGAGTCGTGCTTCCGCACCTCGACGGAGGCCGCCATGAGCGGCGCCTCGGGGTCGGGCGTCACGAGGACCTCGCGGCTCTCGTCCCACGTCCCGCTGCCGAGCTCGACCGTGTAGGTGCCCGGGTCGAGCGAGAAGCCCTTGGGCGCCTTGGTCTCCCTCACGGTGTAGGTGCCGCTGGGCAGGTCCGCCGTGGGGCCCGCCGCGCCGGACTCGTCGGTGACGAGCGTGGCCACCAGCGCGCCGGCGTCGTCATAGACCGCGTACTTCGCCCCGGCGAGGCTGTAGCTCGGGTTGCCCTCCGTGGCGGCGGGCTGCGCGGAGGACTTCTGGAGCCGGATGCGCCCCGCGTCCTCGAGCCCGCGGTACACGTCGAAGCTCGCGTAGACCTTGCCGTGGCCGCCGTTCACGCCCCACACGTCGTCGAACGCCTGGTGGCAGGTGCCCATCCGCTCGTTCAGGGCGTGGTAGAGCGTGCGGTCCTCGCCGACGATCGCGGTGTGCACGGTCGACCCCGAGGCGTTGCAGAACACCACGACGTCGCCGGGCCGCACGGTGCCGGCGTCGAAGGCCGAGTCGAACCCCTGCGCCGAGTCGCCGTGGTACACCCAGCCGTCCGAGACGTACTCCCTGATGGCGTCGGTGCCGCAGTAGCCGGGCGAGCCGCCGGGCCACTCGGTCCCGTAGACGTGGACCATCACCCAGCCGACGAACCCCGAGCAGTCCCACCCCGAGTCGTCCTTGCCGCCCCACACGTAGGGCGTCCCCAGGTACGACTCGATCTTGGGCTTCGCCTCGGCCCAGCTGACCGAGGACAGCGCGGGCGCGCGCTCGGCGGCCTGCGCCTGGCCGGGCGCGACGAGTGCCTGGACCAGCACCGCGAGCGCGAGCGCCGCGACGAGGGCCGCGCGCAGGGCGCGGCCGCGTGATTCCTTCGCCTCATTCCCCATCTCTCCTCCTATCTGGCGTCCCTGCCGGCGGCGGGCGCCTCCCTGCCGGCGAGGGCCTCCGAGCACGCCCGCGCCGAGGCGGCGCGCTCGCCGAGCCCCTCGCGCTCGCGCATGCGCTCCGCGTAGGCGCGCCGCGCCTCCTTGAGGGCGTCCTTGATCTGCTGCGGGGTGACCGTGACGACGTTCTTCTCGCGCCTCCCGTCGGCGCCGAGGACGGGGTTGCCCTCCTCGTCGAGCACGGAGCGCGAGAGCCGCACCTCGCGGTCGGCGAGCAGCGGGATGTCCCGCCACGCCTCCGGGTCGCGGAACCGCGCGGGGTTCACGAACAGGGGACTGAACTCGTAGCCCCCGACGTCCCTGCCGTCGATCACGGTCCCGGCCGGCAGCGTCACCTGGTTGAAGGTGCGCGTCTCGCCGGTCCTGCGGTCGGTGTACTCGATGCCCTCTCGCACGAAGTTGCGGTGGAGCGTGATGTAGACGTTCCTGCGCTCGCCCTGGGCCCCCTCGGGCCTCTCGTTCTCGGCCAATCTGCCTCCTATCGCTCGGTTCCTTCCTTCGCCGCCCGCCCGGGGCGGGCCCCGCCCGCGGCCGCCCACGCGCGTCACCCGCCCACGATGTCGCGCGCCCACGACCCGCTCTTCACGAGCGCGAGGATGAGCAGCACGCACATGGCGAGGTACTGGAGGGCGTAGGAGAGGCCGCCCACGACCGAGTCGACGGGCGTGCCGGTTCCGGCGGAGGCGGCGTTGAGGCCGCCGAGCACGATGGGGAACGACACCAGGACGACCAGGATGACGAGGCCGGCCAGGCACACCGCGGCGAAGTTTCGCAGGTACCCGACGCCCACCTGGCGACCCTCCTCGAGGGCCATCACCGACAGCGGTATCGGCGCCGCGGCCGCCATGACGTAGATCTGCAGGGCCCGCGCCCACGACACCACGAGCGCCACGACGTAGGCGGCGATGACGACGACCCAGCTCACGAGCGCGACGACCACCATGGCGAGGAGCGACGCGACGTCGTCCTCCGTGGTCACGATGCTCACCTCGGTCAGGTCGAGCGAGCCGCCCGCGCCGAACAGGTCCGTGACGCGGCGGATCGCGAGCCTGACCACCTCGTAGACCGAGCCCATGAGGTCGAAGCTGTGCTGGACGAGGAACAGGAAGACGGCGAAGAACACGAGCAGGAACACCACCTCGCGCACGCCCGGGACGCGGGCGTCGCCCTCCATGCGCTGGGAGACGTGGATGAGCTGCACCGTGAACGACAGCGAGAGCACCCCGCAGCCGATGGGCAGTATCGCCGCCTCCCAGACGCCGCGCGCCACGTCGTGCATGGTGACGTCGCCCGCGGTGCCGAGCATCGAGTCGAAGGCGCTCGAGAGCACCCCGTCGTAGCCGATCCCCGACAGCACGTCCACCTGGGCGGCGAAGATCCAGTTGCACAGGTCGCGCAGCAGGCCGCAGAGCCACGAGTTGATGTCGCCGGCGATGTCCGCGTAGGCGGGCGTCGGCAGGAGCAGGCAGAGCGCGAGCGCGAGCAGCCCCGCCGCCGCGGCGGCGGGGGCGCGTCGCGCGTCGCGGGCGGCCCCGGTTCCGGTTTCCATGGTTCCCCCTCTTATCGGTACCTGACCGCGCAGGTGAAGTAGGCGACGCCGGTCGCCTCCCGGACCACGTCGCCCGGCTTGGGCGCGTGGATGTAGGAGTCGCCGCCGACGTAGATGGCGACGTGGCCGTCGCGCCATAGGATGTCGCCCGGCCTCGCCTCGGAGAGGGGCACCTCCTCGCCCCCCTCGTGCTGCTCGTTCGCGGTGCGCGGGATCGCGATCCCCGCCTGCGAGTAGCACCACTGGGTGAGGCCCGAGCAGTCGAGCGCCTCGCCCGGCGTGGAGCCGCCCCACACGTAGGGCACCCCCAGCTGCGAGCGGGCGGCCTCGAGGACCGCCGCCATGGCGGCCTCCCCGCTCTCGTACTCCTCGACCGTCATGCCGTCGAAGCGCCTGAGGCCGTAGGCGTCCATCGCGGACTTGAGCGCCTCGACGTAGGACGAGTCGGTCGCGTAGCCGGCGTCCTTGAGGCCCTCCGCCATGAGGTCCGAGTCGCACTCCTCGATGGCGCGGCGTATGAGGGCGTTGCCGGCGTAGCGCTCGGCTTGCAGGAGCACACGGGAGCGGAAGACGATGCAGTCCCGGTGGCTCGAGAAGACTGTGAAGCGCGCCTGCACCTGGACGTCCTGGCCGCCGAGCTCCTCGCCGGTCTGCCAGCTCGACCACCCCTCGACCTCGGGGCAGCCCGCGAAGGAGTCCGCCCACTTGATGCCGAAGAGGTTGCGGTCGCGCTCGGCGAGGCCCGACAGCGAGTCGCCGACGCCCGACTCGCAGATGATCTGGGCGATCGTGCAGCCGGCCGGGTGGCCGTACTCCTCCTGGCACTCAAGGGCGGTGACGACCATCTCCCTGGTCACGTAGGGCGGCAGCCCGCTCGCCCGCGCCGCCGACTCCTCGTGGCTCCAGAACCCGAAGAGCGCCGACACGAGCTGTGCGACGGCTAGGACGCACACGACGAAGGAGAGCGCCGCGGCGACGCACGCCCCCGCGGGCAGCGCCCCGGGCGCGACGGCGGCGACCAGCTTCGCCGCCGCCCCCTTCTTCGCCGCGGAGCGGGCCGCGGTCGCAGCGGCGCCCCGCGCCCTTGCCTGGGCGGCCCGGCGGGCGGCGTGCCCACGGGCGCCGGGGCCAGCGGCGCGCCTCCCCCTCCC
>NZ_JACSNQ010000047.1 GCF_016900315.1 Olsenella profusa | reverse complement strand
CTGTTGTTGAGTTAGCAAAGCATAGGAATATTAAGGCTATGAAAGATGCTACTGATAATATTGCTTATGCAATGGATGTACTATCAAAAACGAGAGATTTGGATTTTGATATGTATAGTGGATGTGATGATAATATTCTTCCATTTATTGCAGCTGGTGGTAAGGGTGTGATTTCAGTTTTGTCTAACGTTTATCCTAGAGAAACGGAAAAATTTGCCCAGGCTGTCTTAAAAGGTGATATGGAGCTTGCAAAAGCAATGGCATATGATTTGAATGATGTAAGCAAATATTTATTTGTTGATGTTAATCCGATTATGCCAAAAGTTGCTTTAGCAAAATTAGGAGTATGTGGTGAAATGGTAAGAAGACCACTTATTAAAACAACAGAAGCAAATAAGAAATTGTTATTTGATGCAATGATAAAATTTGAAGAAAAGGGATATTAGTATGAA
>NZ_JACSNQ010000046.1 GCF_016900315.1 Olsenella profusa | reverse complement strand
TAGAGCAGTCCTACGGGTGGCAGCAGTGGGGAATATTGGGCAATGGGCGCAAGCCTGACCCAGCAACGCCGCGTGAAGGAAGAAGGCTTTCGGGTTGTAAACTTCTTTTGTCAGGGACGAAACAAATGACGGTACCTGACGAATAAGCCACGGCTAACTACGTGCCAGCAGCCGCGGTAATACGTAGGTGGCAAGCGTTATCCGGATTTACTGGGTGTAAAGGGCGTGTAGGCGGGATTGCAAGTCAGATGTGAAAACTACGGGCTCAACCTGTGGCCTGCATTTGAAACTGTAGTTCTTGAGTACTGGAGAGGCAGACGGAATTCCTAGTGTAGCGGTGAAATGCGTAGATATTAGGAGGAACACCAGTGGCGAAGGCGGGTTGCTGGACAGCAACTGACGCTGAGGCGCGAAAGCGTGGGGAGCAAACAGGATTAGATACCCTTGTAGTCACTGGTT
>NZ_JACSNQ010000045.1 GCF_016900315.1 Olsenella profusa | reverse complement strand
TAGAGCAGTGACTACTGGGGTATCTAATCCTGTTTGCTCCCCACGCTTTCGTGCCTCAGCGTCAGTTACAGTCCAGAGAGCCGCCTTCGCCACTGGTGTTCCTCCTAATATCTACGCATTTCACCGCTACACTAGGAATTCCACTCTCCTCTCCTGCACTCAAGTTTCCCAGTTTCAAAGGCTTACTACGGTTGAGCCGTAGCCTTTCACCTCTGACTTAAGAAACCACCTACGCACCCTTTACGCCCAGTAATTCCGGATAACGCTAGCCCCCTACGTATTACCGCGGCTGCTGGCACGTAGTTAGCCGGGGCTTCCTCCTCAAGTACCGTCATTATCTTCCTTGAGGACAGAGCTTTACGACCCGAAGGCCTTCATCGCTCACGCGGCGTTGCTGCATCAGGGTTTCGCCCATTGTGCAATATTCCCCACTGCTGCCTCCCGTAGGACTCAGATCTG
>NZ_JACSNQ010000044.1 GCF_016900315.1 Olsenella profusa | reverse complement strand
GGTAGGGGAAGTGTTCAACCGGGTCTGTGGCGAACCGCATACGCTGTTGGCCTATACCACCATCAGTGGGGAAGGAGTGAGGGTGGTGTGTGGCTACGAGTTAGAGAAGGAGACGAGCGATACCGATAGGGGGACCTGCTATACACGGGTCTTCAATGAGGTGAACACGCACTACGGGCAGCTGACAGGCTGTAGTTTTGACCCTGCCTGTAAAAATTCCACCCGGCTGAGCGGGCTGGCATACGACGTGCAGGTATATTTCTGCCCGGAGGCCGAACTTTTCCGCTTCCATCCGAATCGGTTGTTGAGGGCTTCTCCGCGCAACGGGCGGGTGGAGCGGGTGGTAGCCCGTATCCGGGAGGAATTGGAGCGTCAGGGGGTGGTGTATGCCCCGCATCACCACAACGAGTACATCATGCGGATGGGCTATCTGATGAATGAATTTGGGTTGCCGCTGAAG
>NZ_JACSNQ010000043.1 GCF_016900315.1 Olsenella profusa | reverse complement strand
TTAATGTAAAAAACTTCCCAGATTCAGCATTCAGAGAATATGTTAGAAGGACATTTGATACAGATAATAATGATGTGCTGTCTGTAGCCGAACTTGAAGTAGCAACAAGAATAGTTATTACTGGAAATACACAGATAAAAAGTGTAAAAGGAATCGAGTATTTCACATATCTTGAGACATTGTATTGCTGGGAAACAAGCATAGAAAGTCTTGATTTAACGAGCAATAAGAGACTCACATTGATCAACTGTGCGGTTAATCAAAATCTTATCACATTAAATATAATGGGGCTTGAAGAATTGGAAATTTTGAATTTAAATGTTACAGGCATTAAAGATTTAAACCTCAAAAGCAACAAAAGTTTAAAAATATTATCTGCATGGGAGACAGAAATCGATGAACTAGATGTCAGCAGTAATTCAGAATTGGAGAGTTTGGATTGTTCAGGTACAAAGATTACAC
>NZ_JACSNQ010000042.1 GCF_016900315.1 Olsenella profusa | reverse complement strand
TGACCACTAGTCCTACGGGTGGCTGCAGTGGGGAATATTGGACAATGGACCAAAAGTCTGATCCAGCAATTCTGTGTGCACGATGAAGTTTTTCGGAATGTAAAGTGCTTTCAGTTGGGACGAAGAAAGTGACGGTACCAACAGAAGAAGCGACGGCTAAATACGTGCCAGCAGCCGCGGTAATACGTATGTCGCAAGCGTTATCCGGATTTATTGGGCGTAAAGCGCGTCTAGGCGGTTTGGTAAGTCTGATGTGAAAATGCGGGGCTCAACTCCGTATTGCGTTGGAAACTGCCAAACTAGAGTACTGGAGAGGTGGGCGGAACTACAAGTGTAGAGGTGAAATTCGTAGATATTTGTAGGAATGCCGATGGGGAAGCCAGCCCACTGGACAGATACTGACGCTAAAGCGCGAAAGCGTGGGTAGCAAACAGGATTAGATACCCCGGTAGTCACAGCATCT
>NZ_JACSNQ010000041.1 GCF_016900315.1 Olsenella profusa | reverse complement strand
GTCTGCGCCACCCCCTTTTATGAGCTGGATATGGAAGGAGGAGACAGCGAAGTGGAAAATACCGTACTCTGCGGAGCAAATTCCTACGAGGAAAAGTATTACTTTAATCAGGCCTTTGATTCTCTTCCCCAGGAGGTAAAGGATGAGCTGCGGATCATGTGCGTCCTCTATACGGAGGATATCGGAGGAATCCTGCTGCTGGAGTTTGATGAGGAGGGAAATCTTTCTTTTAAGGTGGTTTCCGACCCTGGGGATTACCTTTTTGACGAGATCGGGAGTGAGCTCAAAATAAAACAGTATCAGACAGAGAAGCGGGAGCTCCTGGAATCCCTGGAGCTGTATTACCGGACATTTTTCATGGGGGATGGTCATTCATGAGCCTGACAATCGGAGATACGGTCTTAAAGCATGGCATTATCCTGGCACCTATGGCGGGGGTCACGGATCTTCCCTTCCGCCTTCTGTGCAG
>NZ_JACSNQ010000040.1 GCF_016900315.1 Olsenella profusa | reverse complement strand
GGCCGGAGCAGGCAGCGTCAGTCTGCTGCTGAACGGTCGTCCCTCGTCCATGACCTACGAACAACTCATCACACTCTTAAAAGGTATGCCGGCCTCGCGTGTGGAAAAAGCGGAAGTGATGTACAGCGCTCCTCCACAGTACCACGTGCGCGGTGCGGCCATCAACCTCGTGCTGAAAGGATACAAGCCCGGGGAAGGAGGGCTGCAAGGAGAAATCCGCGGTGAATACAAACAGCAGAAGGAAGCCGGGGGTAACGGAGGCGTCACACTGGCCTATACATCTCCCAAGGTCGACCTGGATTTCATGTACAACCTTCAAAGCAGCTACACCCGAGGTTACATCGACTTCCTCGCGCATCATACGGTGAAAGGACAAGTGTACGACGTGAACCAGGTGA
>NZ_JACSNQ010000039.1 GCF_016900315.1 Olsenella profusa | reverse complement strand
TCTCAAGGTGGTCGTCGCGGTGCTCTGGCGGTACAGTCGCGGTGAGGTGAAACCACGTTGTTCCCCATGGCGGTCCCCATGTGTCGCCTATCCGGAAGGGCTCATATGCCAGGGCTAGGCCCGCACTGATCGAGATGGGTTCACCCTGGCCGACGACCCCGGGCCGGCTGTTCAACCCCTCGACGGTGTCGGTGACGGGGGCCCACTCGACGTTTAGGTGGCACACCGTGGTGGTCTCGGCGGGGCGAATCTTCTCAGCGAGATGGCGATGCACCCTGTCGTCAAGAATGGGGGCGTGATCATGCATTGGAGTCCCTGGCGGTTGCGACATTGACAACGGATAGTTTCAGTGTGAAGTGTAGTGACTAATACGGTTTAGTCAACCTGTTGAGTTAGGAATTGACCACACGATCTCCAAGAGCGCATTTCGGAGCGACTCGGGGCCCCTCGTCGAGGAGGATCGTGGTGTGGTCTAGGGG
>NZ_JACSNQ010000038.1 GCF_016900315.1 Olsenella profusa | reverse complement strand
TCAGCTAGTGACTACTGGGGTATCTAATCCTGTTTGATACCCACACTTTCGAGCATCAGCGTCAGTTGCGGTCCAGTGAGCTGCCTTCGCAATCGGAGTTCTTCGTGATATCTAAGCATTTCACCGCTACACCACGAATTCCGCCTGCCTCAACCGTACTCAAGGACGCCAGTATCAACTGCAATTTTAAGGTTGAGCCTCAAACTTTCACAGCTGACTTAACGACCCGTCTACGCTCCCTTTAAACCCAATAAATCCGGATAACGCTCGCATCCTCCGTATTACCGCGGCTGCTGGCACGGAGTTAGCCGATGCTTATTCATAAGGTACATACAAAAACCCACACGTGGGTGACTTTATTCCCTTATAAAAGAAGTTTACAACCCATAGGGCCTTCATCCTTCACGCTACTTGGCTGGTTCAGGCTCGCGCCCATTGACCAATATTCCTCACTGCAGCCTCCCGTAGGACTCGCTGATC